>NZ_VWPL01000061.1 GCF_008630065.1 Blastochloris sulfoviridis | reverse complement strand
CCTCGCGGCGGTGAACACGGCCTGGCGGCAGGCCGCGGCGTGATTGAGAGTCCTCAAGCCGCGCTGGATGGGCGACTTGTGGATGCCCGTCCGTTGAGGATCATGTACAGCGCTGCGGCTCGGTGTTCGCCAGCATCCGAGCCGCAGATGGTGCAATTACCTCTTTGGCGTAGCAATGCCCGTTCATCTGCCGGCGGCATTCGGCGAAATTATATCGCAATCTCAATAACATGCATTCGCGGTGCAACAGGGCGAAACTGGAGGCGGGAGGAATTTAGGATTCCCCTGACGGGGCGAGTCGGGAGCTATGTCGGGAACTGGGTGATGACGGTGTGAGAGAGGCGGCGTATCGGGGCGGGTAACCAGCCTGCCCAACCCCTCCAGAGGAGAGCGATACGCCATGAATGAGACTACCACCGTCGTCCGGCTGCGTCAGCCCGGCGAGATCGACGATCCGCTGACCGAGGTGCTGCGCGCGGGTGCGCGGCAGCTTTTGGCCCAGGCGATCGAGGCCGAGGTCGCGGCCTTCCTGGGCGATCTGAAGACCGAGAAGCTGGCCGACGGCCGCGACCGCGTGGTGCGGCACGGGCACGGTCCGGAGCGCGCCATCCAGACCGGGATCGGCCTAGTGCCGGTCCAGCGGGTGTTGACCTTTGCCTTCGCAGGGCAACGCGGCCTTCGCACAAAGGACTGGCTTTCCCTTCCGAGCAGAGCATTCCTGTCCGCGTCCCGGGTGGTCGCGACGCACGGGGATGATGCCCCGCCGGCCGATGGCCAGTCGCGGGGCTCCGGCAGTGACGGCGCAGGTCGCGCCGCACAGGTCCGGAGATACCCATCATGTCCGCCAAAATGTCGACCAATTCGCTGACCGACACTCAGTTCGCTTTGCTCGCCACCGCCGCGCAGCGCGCAGATCGCGCGCTGGTGCTGCCCGACAGCTTGAAGGGCAACGCCGCGCAGAAGACCGCCGAGAAGCTGATCGGCCTCGGTCTTGCCGAGGAGATCCGTGCTCGCGGCGACATGCCGGTGTGGCGACACAACGAAGACAGCCGCACGATGACGCTGCGTCTCACCAAGCGCGGCCTGAAGATGATCCTGGCAGACGAGAACGAGCGCGAGCCAAAGACGCAGATGGCGGCACTGGCGGGCCGGCCGGCGACCAAGATGCGGGCAGCGGCGGCGACATCTCGATCGGATGAGGGTGACCGGCATAAGGCTCCACCCACGAAGGCGCGGGGACGCTTATCGGTGGCTCCATCCAACGAACTCGAACGGCATCACGAACCTGCATGCGAGCCGTCGGCCATCAGCGAGGGCGTGAACCGCGCTCCTGATCACGGTTCACCATCGTCTGCGCCCGTGACCCGCGCCGGCACCAAGCAGGCGCAGATCCTGGCGCTGCTGCGGCGGCCCGAAGGCGTGACGATCGAGGCGGTGGTGCAGGCGACCGGATGGCTGCCGCACTCGGTCCGCGGCTTCCTCTCCGCCGTCGTGCGCAGGAAGCTCGGCCTCACCATCGCGACGGACAAGGTCGATGGCCAGCGCGTCTACCGCATCGCGCCGGGTGCTGGGGCCCCCTCGCAGCCGGCGGCGTGATCGCGATGACCGCGGCAACGAACGATATCGAGGCCGAGCTTGCGCATCTGCGGGACCTCGACCTTGAGGGCCTGCGCGCACGGTGGCGGTCAGTGTTCCGCCGCCGCGCGCCCGACCACCTGCCGCGTCATCTGCTGGGGCGCATCATCGCCTACCGGCTCCAGGCCGATCGGTTCGGCGATCTCGATGCCAAGACGAGAAGGCATTTGGAGCGCCTCGGTGATGATGCCAGCGGCGCGACGGCGCGTTCAATCCCTGCCGTCGAGACTCCAGCGCCCGGCACCGTGCTGGTCCGCGAGTGGAACGGCGCGCTCCAGCGGGTGATGGTGCTCGATGACGGCTTCGCCTGGAACGGCACCACCTATCGCAGCCTCAGCCAAGTCGCGTTCGCCATCACCGGCACGCGCTGGTCGGGGCCACGCTTCTTCGGCCTGCGGGGCCGTTCGGAGCGTCCGTCATGACCACCAAGCGCCTCCGCTGCGCCATCTACTGCCGGGTCTCGACCGACGCCGGGCTCGACCAGGCGTTCAACTCGCTCGACGCGCAGTTCGAGGCCTCCCAGGCCTACATCAAGAGCCAGGCCCATGAGGGCTGGTCGCTGGTGCGCATGCGCTTTGCCGACGGCGGCTTCTCCGGCGGCTCGACCGATCGGCCCGCGCTCCAGCAGTTGCTGGCCGACATCGAGGCCGGCAGGATCGACGTCGTGGTGGTCTACAAGGTCGACCGCTTGACCCGCTCGCTCGCCGACTTCGCCAAGCTCGTCGAGCTGTTCGATCGCAACAGCGTGTCGTTCGTCTCTGTGACCCAGCAGTTCAACACCACCACCTCGATGGGTCGCCTGACGTTGAACGTGCTGCTGTCATTCGCCCAGTTCGAGCGCGAGGTGACCAGCGAGCGCATCCGCGACAAGATCGCCGCCTCCAAGCTCAAGGGCCTGTGGGTCGGCGGCATGGTGCCGCTCGGCTACGACTGCCGGGACAAGACACTGGTCATCAATCCCCAGGAGGCCGAGACCGTCCGCACCATCTTCCGGCGCTATCTGGAGGTCGGCAGCATCGGTGCGCTGCTGCGCGATCTCCGCCAGCGCGGCATCGTCACCAAGATACGACCGCTGTCGACCGGCCGCACCATCGGCGGCATCCCGTTCGCACGGGGTTCGCTGACCTATCTGCTGCACAATCGCTTCTACATTGGCGAGGTGGCGTTCAAGGGCCGCATCTGCCCCGGCGCGCAGCCAGCCATCCTCGATCGCGACCTGTTCGAGGCGGTGCAGCAGCGTCTCGCCGACCAGCACACCGGCTACCGCAAGACCCGCGAAGCCTCGGCGGCGTTGCTCATGGGCCGCATCTTCGACGACCGCGGCAACCGCATGACGCCGTCGGCGGCCCGCAAGCGCCGCCGGAGCTACCGCTACTATGTCTCTGCAGCCCTTCTCGATGGCGAGCCGGAGCGCGCAGGCGCCGTTGCGCGCGTACCGGCCGAGTCGGTCGAGCGGGTGGTCGTGGATGCGCTGCGGGCGCACCTCGGCAACAGCGCACCTGATGCCGATACCGATTTGATCGCAGTTCGTCTCGATCGCGTCGTCGTCGGGACCTCCTCCCTCGCGGTCACGCTGCGCGCGACGAGTACGCCCGAGCCGAATTCCGACGATGCGCCATCCTCCCCGACGACGTTGACCGTCCCCTGGACCAAGGCCGCCACCCGCCGCCATCGCGAGATCCTGCGTCCGGCCGATGCCACGGCGCCGGTCCCGCGCCCGATGCGGGCGGAGACCAACGCCAAGCTCGTCACGGCCATTGCCCGTAGCCGGCGCTGGCTCGCCGAGATCGAGGCCGGTGACGTCACCATCAACACAATCGCCGAGCGCGAGCACCTAAGCCCACGCCACGTCCACATGACGATCTCGCTGGCCTTCCTGTCGCCACGTCTCGTCGAGGCCGCGATCGATGGACGCCTGCCGCACGGCGTCGGCGTCTCGCGCCTGTTCGATCCTCCGGCGTGCTGGCGCCGCCAGCATGACATGCTTGGCCTCGCCTTCTGACCATTACACGATCAAATCGGCCCAGCCCTGATGGGGACGAGGCGACAATGACGCCTCGAACCATGAGCCGAGCCGTCCCACGCTTCGAGACGATCGCCGAGCCTGTCGCCGGGCGCGCCTTCGGCGTGACCTGATGGCGACCTCCTCAGCGTGAGGCAGCAACACCGCGGCGACTCAGCTTCATGTCGCCGAGACGCCTCTTCCGACGCTGCCGACCGCCCACGCAGCCGTCGCGAACCCGGGTCTTTGCCGCCGCTGCACGCTCGCGCCGCGAAAAGGTTCCCGCCCGCCAGAGACCGCCGGCTCGAAAGCCGCCTCGAAGGCCCTTTGACGCCGCAGAGACCGCCCGCGGCTCCGTCCCCACCGCCAAAGCCCCGGAACCACCGGAGGAATTCCGCCGGGGCCATAAACCGGGGCTTCGAGAAGGTGCGTGGTGGGCCCGGCAGGACTCGAACCTGCAACCAAGCGGTTATGAGCCGCCGGCTCTGACCATTGAGCTACGGGCCCGGCAGGGCGGCGGGAATCTAGAGCATTTTGCGCCAAAGTGGGAACCGGTTTGATCGTCTCCCGTGCGTGGTGTGGCTGGCGGCGAGGTCGCCGCAGCTCTTCGGCCCGGCCGGGGCTGTCGGCCGGCCACCGAGGGCAGGGGCGTCGGGCTGTGGGCAGGCGGTGCCGCTGCCTTGCCAGCCGGTCTTGGCGATGTCGTTCCAAGATGATCCGGCGCGGTTTCGAGTGCTTCAAGCAACGTCGCAGTGGATCTTCAGTCATGGCCGGCGCGGTCGGCGGACGTGGCCGTTAACCGTTCGTTAACCAAAACCTGAGTCCCAACAGGCACTTCGGCGCCGTGCGCGCGGCCGGATCCAGGCGCGGCATCCCGGACTTGACTTTAAATAATCGCTTAAAAATCAGTTACTTCATAATGCAACCGTGGGGCTGGAAAGGCGTTCTGCCGGGTTGTTCGGCATCAGTCGCGGTCGAGCCACGATTTCGCCCAATAGTCCGGGCAAAAGCCGTTCGTGATCGTCCGGGGGCTCTTTCGAAGCGGATGGATCAACGGAGGTGCGCGCATAAACTCCAGCGTTAACAGGGGGACGAAACATTGAGTAACATGTGGAAGGGCCGTCGCGGGCTGTATGCTGCAGCAATGGGCTGCGTGCTTCTTGCAATGACGCCGATCTCCTCGCACGCGGACTCGCTGAAGACGACGAAGTCCTATTCCGGCGTCGGCATGGCGTCGTTCTACGGCCACAAGGATGGCTATAACGGTGCCCGCACCGCCAATGGCGAGCGCTACGACCGCAATTCGCTGACCGCCGCCCACCGCACGCTGCCGTTCGGCACCCATGTGCGGGTCACCAACCTCCGCAACGGCCGCAGCGTCGTCGTCCGCATCAACAATCGCGGCCCCTTCATCCGCGGCCGCATCATCGACGTCTCCTACGCCGCCGCCCGCGAGTTGGGCTTCGTCGATCGCGGCGTCACCCAGGTGCGTGTCGAACGCGACAGCTGAAGGCCTAGCTGAGGGCCACTCTGGGGAGCGGTTCGAGGCCGCCGCTCCCGCCGCCGGGGCACCCACAGTGCCCGCCATTGGGCGCACAGCGCGACAGAGGCGCAAGGCGCGCCGCCGCCGGCCCGAAATCCGCTTGTGCGGAGACTGCTCCAGGGCCGCTTCAACGACATTTCGAACCGGGTCGCGCGACGGGCCGGTCGCGGCGCGATCGCGACGGCTTGAGGGTGTGCGGCCGAGGGCCGCGAGACACAGCGCGGCATGCCGGCTTCCGGGCGGTCAGGCGCCTCCCGCTGCAACCGCGCCAGAAGCTTGCGCGGCCCGAAATGCGGAAACCGCCGCCGAAGCCGCACGATCTC
>NZ_VWPL01000060.1 GCF_008630065.1 Blastochloris sulfoviridis | reverse complement strand
AGGCCTTCGTCACCCTCGCCGCCATCCAGCTCGCCGTCAGGCGCCTCGCCCGATAGTAGGCTTTTGAGTCAGGCTCTTATCTACGGCAAGACGTTCGACCTCTTCTTTGTTGTGTCGCCAATTGGTTCCGTTTCGTGGAAAGACCACTTCTCCGGTGTATGGGTTCTTGATGCCGAACGTTAGGCTTTGGACGAAGCGACCGCCTTTTGCGTTGGCAGTCATATCAATTTTTCTGAAGGGTCCGCGTATATCTGGGCCTTCGACCTCAGTAAAAACTTGGTACTGAGCATCAGCCTTTTCGGTTCTCTCCATTAGATTGAAGGATAATTCAGCTCGAGTCTTTGATGCTTGGTCATCACGGCGCTTCGCATAGACAAGAATATGGTCATGAATGGCTCCGATCTTGCGATCATTGGGCGCTCCATCTCGCTTCTTCCATATAATATTTGAAATGAAATTCGCTCTTCCAAATATCTCATCGCACAGCACTTTAAGATAGTGTGCCTCGTTGTCGTCGATGGTAATCCAAAGTGAGCCGTCATCAGATAGGAGCTTGCGGATTATCTCCAGACGATCACGCATCAGCGACAGCCACAGCGAATGTTCAACGCCGTCATCATAGTGGTCGAATGCGGAGCCGGTATTGTAGGGCGGGTCGATGAAGGCGCATTTCACCTTGCTGGCATAATTCGCCTCCAGAGCCTTGAGCGCGAGCAGATTGTCTCCTTGGATCAGCATGTTGTCGAAGAGGTCGCCTTCGCGCTTTGAGGCGGCGTGATGACTCTTCAATGGGTCTTCAACGAGAATGCGCGGCTCCAGGCGTGGGCGTTCGTCCTTGCCAATCCATGTCAGTTCCAGCTTCGGTTTGCGGCTCACGGTCTGTCCTTCAGTCTTCTTTGGCGGCGTCGCCGAGCAGGCCCGCAGCGTCCTTGTCGTCGAGCGCCAGCTTCGGCGTCGCCGCTTTCACGCGCTTTTCGACCTGCTTGATGTGCTCATCCGGTGGAATTTGCTCGGGCAGTGTACCCCCGATGCGCTTGATCGCCTCGCGCACTTCCTGGCCCACGACCTCGTGGGTGCGGATCGCCCGAGCCTCTGTTTTCACCGCATCGCGTGCCAACTTGTCGCGCGTCTGTGTCATGCGGAACTGGTTGGCCGCAAGTTCCGTGGCGTTCATCCGGTCCATCAGAGCGTCCTTTTCAGGGATACCCTTCTTGGCCTTGATCGCCGTGTTGCCGAGCCCACCATAGAGGCCCTTGTAGCCCGCATCGTGGAACACGCCGAACATGCGGTCCTGCACGCCCGCTTGCCGTGCCGCGCCGGACAACGCCTTGAACTCCTCGCCGGCCTGCTTGCGCAGTTCCAGCCGCTCCCTATCGGCAGCGAACTGGTCGGAGAGTTCCTGCCGCCGCGCCTGAATGGCGAAGTATTTCTGCGCGTTGGCGATCTCGGGCTTCCGCGGATCGCCATTCTGCGCGATCAGATAGCAGGCGAAGCGAGACAGGTGGAAGTCGTCCACCTCGCGCTGCCCGCCCTTGCCGATCTCGATCATGTTGCCGGCGGCGGCAAAATGATAATCGGGATTGTTTCCAGAAGCTTGGCACGACTCGATTGCACGGCTGATAGCCTCCGCGAACCGCCGCCACTGGCTATAGCCAAGCAATGGCTGGAGGTCGCGAGCGCTCCAGTATTCCGCACCGTGCTCGTTGGTCCGCTTCAGGTCCTCGAAGGCGCGTGCGCCAAGCGCTGGGAGCTTATCCGTCGACATGCTCTCACTCATCTCGTTCGTGCTGGAAAGGACGCATCTGGGCGAGACGCTCAAGGGTTCGCCCGGCAAGGCCGCCATCGTGCCACGGGTGGCGTGTGAAGCCTGGGTCGCGATTGACGGGAAGTCGGCAGTCGACACGCTGGAGAACCGCACTCCGTGCTCGCCAGCGGACGACATAGAGTACCTCAAGCTCACCGTGATCGGTGAGCGAGTCCATGACGGCCGTTTCGAGGCCACCGGTCGCGGCCCGCATCTCCCGGAGCTTCTCGCGCATGCCCTGTGCCAGTTCGTCCGGCATTTCCAGCAGGCGCTTCAACCGGGCGTCGATCTCGGCTCGCCGCTCCGGCATCACAGCGGATTTTCGCCGCTCGGCCCGTAATTGCCGGATCACCGTCCAGAGCTTTGCCTCGAAGGCGGCGCAATCGGCCTCGAAGGATGCGATCTTGCCGTCATTCGCGGCCTCGGCCTCCTCAAAATGACCCAGGCTTTCAAGGTCCGTGGTGCCAAGAAAATCCCAATAGAGCGCGTCCAGACGGTCTGCGAGCGACTCGGGTGGCTTCACCTCCGCGTCCCGCGGAAAGCCGGCAGGGATGTTCAGCAGACGTGCAGCCATCTCGGGCGAATACGCCTCGCCATGATCGCTGACCGCAGCAACCAGCGTTTCCGATACGAACCCGAAGGGCGTCATCAGTCGCGCCTCCGCGACCATGAGCCAGCCGGAGCGATGCCGGAATGGCGCGACTTCCCAGCTCGGCCCATCATACCCCGCAAGATGGATATCGACCTCCACCGGGGACGACTCGAGTGAAAAGCCCATGGCGCGCAGCCTTCGGCAATCATGGAGCCAGTTCCCAGCGGATCAGGAAAACCGGAGTAACAAGCGGCTTAACCTTCAGACTCTCCTCGATCTCGTCCAGGAGGTCGTCGGCGTCTTTGCGGATGTCCTTACGTCGGGCGAACATCGCCATGCGCAGGTCGTCACGCTTGCTCTCCAGTCGTTTGATGGCGCGCTTCATCTCGAGCTTATCTTGAAGTCCCCCGACGCTGCGACTTTCTTTTCGTTTAAGCTTGATATCGTCCTCTAATAGCTTGATCTCGGCTTCCGCCGCCTTCTCCAAATCCTCGGCGTACGCGTCGAGCTTTTCTTCTTCCCTGGCGAGATGCTCGGCGTTATTTGCCTCCGCTTCCTTCAGCTTTGCTTTTACGAGCAGCGCTTCACGTTTGGAGAGGTCATCGTGGGGTGGCGCATAGCCAAGCTCCATCCTCGCTTCGCCGGGGATGCGGAACAGTCGATCCAGCGTGTCTTGGGACACCTCGGTGCCATCGTCAGCGGTCGCTGCGATCACGAGATGCTCAACGTTGCGCTTCGCTGTTTTGATCGCCAGCCGGGCGACCTGCAGCCAGCCAGACTTGCCGATGTGGAGTTTCACGTCTGATAGCTGCCCGTCGCCGGGATAGGCCGCGTACGAGAACTTGACCGTGCAGATCGGGAGCTGGCGTGCCTTCGCGGTCTCCACCAGCTCTTGTGCGAGATTACCGTCGGCGAGGCGGAAGAACCGCCAGTTCATGTCGTCGGCCAGTGGCCAGCCCGTCGTGAAGGTGTGACCGTTGTGCGTGAAACACGGGCTGCCATCGTCGTGGTCATAGAAATGCGCTTCAGGAAGTTCTGCCTTAGCGATGGCGATTAGCCGCTCCTCGAACTCGCCAAGGACACGCTTCAGAACCTCCTTGCGGTCCGAAAGACGCTTCACGACATCCTGGTCGAAGTGGCCCATGAGTTTAGCTCGCGCATCAAGCACCTCGGCCTTGATCTTCTCATCAAGCGCAGCCTGCAGCTTATTGAAGGCGTCGTCGATCTCATCATTGGTCCGCGTTGTCTGGACGATCGCGAAGACGCACTTCACGAAGTCTGTGCCCCTTTCGATTGAGCCGAGGACCTCATCGCTGGCCCCGAACACTCCGCTGAACAGGTGAAACTTGTTGGTCAGCAGCTCAAGAATGCGTTCCTCTGCCCGGTTTTTCAGGTTGAGGAAGTTGATGACCATGACGTCGATCTTCTGGCCATAGCGGTGGCACCGTCCGATGCGCTGCTCTACCCGCTGCGGGTTCCACGGGAGATCGTAGTTGATGAGCAGCGAGCAGAACTGAAGGTTGATGCCTTCAGCACCTGACTCGGTGGCAATCAAGATCACCTTGTCGTTTTTGAACGCTTCGACGATGGCCGCCTTCATGTCGGCTGTCTTGGAACCGGAGATAGCGTCGGTTCCCGCATGACGCTTCTTCCAGTCCCCGTAGATCACCTGACTAACGGCGTCGCTGTTTGAGCCGTTCATCAGAACGATCTGGCCATCGTAGCCGTTCGCGGATAGCAGTTCGGATATATATTTCTGTGTCCGCACTGACTCAGTGAAGATCACCGCTTTCCGCAGGCCGCTTTTCTCCTCAATCTTATCGAGGACTTCTCTGAGAGCGGTGAGCAGTTTTTCGCCCTTGGCATTTTGTTTAATGCTGCGAGCGAGGTCACGATACGCTGTTAACTCGACTATTTCCGCCTTCAGCTGGACGGGGTCAATGGCGACCTTTGCATCTTCTGTGCCATTGTCATCGTCGGCGTCCGCGCTCCATTCCTCGGTCAACTCGTCCGTGGTGTCGATGTCCGAAAGATCTTCGGGTTCGACCGGCTCCAACTTCTTGAGCCGTTCAATAATCGCGGTGAGGGTATCCGCTACAGCGAACGTTGAAGATCCAAGTATTTTTCTAACGACCAGGGTGATAAGCTGATTGGGTTTACCACCAAAGCCAATCGTATCCTTGCGCTGGAGATAAGCCGAAAGACCCGAGTAGAGCTTCAGCTCGTTATCATGCGGCTCAAACGTGAATGTTGTCGGTATCCTCTTCGTATAATTGATGTGCCCTGCCGCCTGAACGTCTTTCCTTAGCGTCCGAAAGCAGATTGGCTTGAGCCTCTCTCGCAGGATCGCAAGACTCGCTGGCGTCGGTTTGCCGCCGTAGTTAATTTTAAAACTTGTTTCATCTCCGAAAAGACGATCGTCGATGACAGACACAATTCCAAACAGCTCCATTATAGAGTTCTGAAGTGGCGTCGCAGTCAACAAAAGCTTGAAGTGCTTCTTCAAAGCTCGCTGCAATGCCTTGGCCCTCTTGGACGCTCCTTTTTTATAGACATTGCGAAGCCGATGGGCTTCGTCGAAAATCACGAGGTCCCATCCAACCGCGACGATCTCTTCTTCCTTTTGCGCGGCGAACTCGTAAGACGTAACGATAATCTTACCTTCGTTATGGAACGGGTGCTTATGGCCCTGCTTCTTGGCTTCATTGAAGCTCTTAGCTTCGAGGATCAGGGCTTGGAGCCCGAATTTCTCACTCAGCTCTTGTGTCCACTGCTTGCGCAGTGAAGCTGGGACGATCAGCAGTATACGCCTACGCTTCTCTGCCCATCTCTGCGCAATGACAAGACTCGCCTCAATGGTCTTTCCAAGACCTACTTCATCTGCAAGGATTGCGCCGCGCATGACAGGTGGCTGCAACGCGAAGAGGGCTGCATCAACTTGATGGGGGTTCATTTGAACCTTAGCTGTTGACAACGACTTCGCAAAGGCATCGTCATCGACCCCATCAAGCGTAACTCGATGAGCAAGATATTTGCTATGGTAGCGCGTGAACGACATCTGCAATGTTCTCTGAGTCGGCCTGCACGTTAGGATAGGCCTGGAACGCAGAGCCGATACAGCTTGTATGCCGCTAAGCATTATTACGCGGATTTTGTGTTCCTAGCTGTATCGCGTTGCGATTGATCCCCGCAAAGGTAGAAAACGGCATGAATTTCAGGCGCTGTCTCCTCTCTGCTCATCAGTGACGCTACGTCTTCGTAGAAATACCTAGTCGCTTGGCAAGGTAATTTCTTCGACGTTGAAGCTCCTTGCTCAAGCTTCTTCAACTAAAGGTCTTCCGAGGAGATCTCCGTAACGGTTCGACGGCCCACCATCGCACGAACGCCCTAATCCGGCTTCGTCACATCAATCACGATGATGGCGGTTCGCGCCCTGCGGTCGGCCGGGAGACGCGCGTACAACATCGCTTCCATCTCCGCCGCAGACATGGGGCGCGGCTGGCCATCCGGTGGGAGTGGGATCGCAGGCGTCCACCATGAACTCGGCGCACTCGCCAGCCCGGCAGCGGATCAGCTCGATCATCCAGCGCGCCCGCC
>NZ_VWPL01000005.1 GCF_008630065.1 Blastochloris sulfoviridis | reverse complement strand
GGCGACCTCGCCACCCAGTCGGGCGTGCTGCAGGCCGAAGTCGCCAAGTTCCTCGCCACGGTGCGCGCGGCCTGAGCCGAGCGCTACCGGAATGCATCATTTGGACGGCCGCGGGGAACCCCGCGGCCGTTTCCGTCTCCAGCCCTATCCCTGCATCAGATGCGGCGCGTGGAAGGCATAGGCCACGGCGACGCGGCGCGCGACGTCCTGCGGGTCGGCGAGGCCGCCCAGCACCAGCTCGGCGCCCGACTGCGAGCCGTCGATGATGGTGAGGCTCACCGCGCCCGAGCCGTCGCGCTGGCGCACCATGTCGATCCAGGCGATGCGGTCGGCGGCGGTCGCCTCCAGCCTGGGGATCGCGCCGTCGCGCAGCACCAGGATGCGGCGGTCGGTGAGGCCGTAGACCGTCTCGCCGGCCCGCCGCCACACCCCGAACGCCAGCATGCCGATCAGCGCCGCGCCCACCAGCAGCGACAGACCGGCGACATAGGCCGGGCCGCCGCCGGTGCCGAGCGCCAGGATGGTGCCGAGCGGCACGGCGATGGCGCCAAGCCACAGCGGCACCATGAAGCCGCGGTCGCGCACCACCGACCACGGGTCCGGCCGGTCGGCCCACAGCAGGCGCTCGCCGGGCTCCAGATGGTCGAACAGGCGCGCCGCCGCGGCGCGGTTGCCGCTGGCCGGCGCCCTCGGGGCGGGAAAAGGCACCACCACCATCGCGTGCTCGCTTGTCCGTCCGCGTCCGCCGGTCTTGCGCGCTTGCCCGCTTACGCCCACCGGCCGGCGCAACGGTGCGACGGGGCTCGCAGGCTTGTCAACCGCGCCCGCGGCCACCTGCGGCATTGCGTGCGCGTCGGCGGGGCCGATGCGGCATGATAATGTTGCCTGAATAGGGGGTGGCCGATGTTCGTCAGCTTCTTCTACGACCTCAAGGCGGCCGGCGTGCCGGTGACCTTGCGCGAGTACCTGACGCTGATGGAGGGCATGGAGCGCGACGTCGCCGGCCGCCGGGTCGAGGACTTCTATTACCTGTCGCGCGCCGCGCTGGTGAAGGACGAGCGCAACCTCGACAGGTTCGACCGGGTGTTCGCCCACGTCTTCAAGGGGCTGGAGACGGTGGCCGATGCCGCCACCGCCGAGATCCCGGCCGAGTGGTTGAAGAAGCTCGCCGAGAAGTTCCTGACCGAGGAGGAGAAGGCGCAGATCGAGGCGCTGGGCGGCTTCGAGAAGCTGATGGAGACGCTGCGCCAGCGGCTCGCCGAGCAGACCGAGCGCCACCAGGGCGGCAACAAATGGATCGGCACCGCCGGAACCTCGCCGTTCGGTGCCTATGGCTACAATCCGGAAGGCGTGCGCATCGGCCAAGCGGAAGGCCGCCACCGCCGCGCCGTCAAGGTGTGGGACCGGCGCGAGTTCAAGGACCTCGACGGCGACGTCGAGCTCGGCACCCGCAACATCAAGATCGCGCTGCGCCGCCTGCGCAAATTCGCCCGCACCGGCGCGGCGGAGGAGCTCGACCTCGACGAGACCATCCGCGGCACCGCCCACAAGGGCTATCTCGACATCCGGCTGCGGCCCGAGCGGCACAATGCCGTCAAGGTGCTGCTGTTCTTCGACGTCGGCGGCTCGATGGACTGGCACGTCGCGGCCACCGAGGAGCTGTTCTCGGCGGCGCGGACCGAGTTCAAGCACCTCGACTATTTCTACTTCCACAACTGCCTCTATGAGCGGGTGTGGAAGGACAATGCCCGCCGCTACCAGCAGACCATCCCGACCTGGCAGGTGCTGCACACCTTCGGCGCCGACTACAAGGTGATCTTCGTCGGCGACGCCTCAATGAGCCCCTACGAGCTCAGCGCCATCGGCGGCTCGGTGGAGCATATGAACGACGAGCCGGGGCGGGTGTGGCTGGAGCGCGTGTTCGCCACCTATCCGCACGCGGTGTGGCTCAACCCGGTGCCGGCCGCCCATTGGGACGTGACGCCGTCGATCCGGATGATCCGCCAACTCATCGGCGGGCGGATGTTCGCGCTGACGCTCGAAGGGCTCGACGGGGCGATGCGCGAACTCAGCCGGTGATACGGTTTCTGGCCGATCAGGCCGGTGAGGGAGGGAGCAAAACGACAACGGGCCGGCGCAAGGCCGGCCCGTTGGCAGTCGTTGGGCGGAGGACGTTCGCGATCAGTATTTGGCGACCACCGGCGCGGGGGTGGGGTCGAACTTGTAGGACACGCGCGCCAGCACGCTCGAGAAGCTCAGCTCGTTCTCGTAGGCTAGCCAGCCACCGGGGCGGGCGTCGCCGCCGTACTTCTGGTCGCCGAGGTCGTAGTAATTGTATTCGACGCCGACCAGCCAGTTGCCCCAGGCATATTCGAGGCCGCCGCCGAGCGTCCAGCCGACGTGGTCGTTCTTCTCGGAGAAGGAGAACGTATCGCCACCCCAGCGGATCGCCGCCTTGCTCTCGGCCTGGCCGAAGGCGGTGCCGCCCTTGCCGTAGAGCTGCCAGGGGCCCCAGGTGTAGCCGAGGCGCAGCGTGGTGGTGGCGAGCCAGTTCAGCTCGCTGGACACCGTCGCGCTGGCGCCGGCCACGAGCAGATCCTCGGGCACGTCGCCGCTCTTCTCCAGGCCGGTCCAGGCGAGGGTGGCTTCGGTGCCGAGCACCCAGTTGCCAAGCTGGCCCATATAGCCGACTTGGACGCCGAACAGGCCGCCATCGAAGTCGAAGTCGCGGCTGCCGCCGCCGCCGACGAGCGAGCCGGCGTACAGCGTCTGGTCGCTGGTGCCCCAGCCATAGCCGCCCTGCAGACCGAGATAGAGGCCGTTCCACAGCCCGCCCGGGGCCGCCGACCCGAGGACGGCGGCGGCGAGCGGGTTGCCGCCGGCGCCGAACTTGTAGGACAGCCGGGCCAGCACGGTGGAGAAGGCGATGTCGGCGGTGTAGTCGGCGAACGACGAGGCAATGCCGCCGCCGTAACGCTCGTCGCCGAGGTCGACGTAGTTGTATTCGAGGCCGAGGATCCAGTTCGGCGCCAGCGCGTATTCGGCGCCGAGGCCGACGGTCCAGCCGATATGGTCGTTGGTCTCGCGGTAGTAGCGCGAGCCATTGTCGTTGGTCAGCGTGCTCTTGACCTCGCCATAGGCGACGCCGCCCTTGCCGTAGAACAGCCAGGCGCCATTGGCGAAGCCGAGGCGGGCGACGAAGGTGGAGACGCTCTCAATCTCGGTCTTGTAGGTCGCGCCGCCGAAGCCGTTGAACACCCCGGCGTCCTTGCCCTCAATGCCGGCCCAGGCGGTGGTGCCTTCCAGGCCGAACACGACATTGCCGACCTGCCAGTTCCAGCCGGTCTGGAAGCCGAACAGGCCGCCGTCGATGTCATGGTCGAGGCTGGCGCCAGCGGGCGCGAAATGGCTGACGAACGGAGTCGGGTCGAACTGGTGGTCGGCGCTGCCCCAGCCATAGCCGCCATTGAGGCCGATATAGCCGCCGGTCCAGTTCCAGGCCGGGGCCATGACCTCCGGCGACTTGGCGAGCCGAAGATCGGCGGCGGCCGCTGATCCGGCGAGCCCCACCACGCACATCAAACCGCCGATCACCACTCGCTTCATGGCACTGCCTTTTGAATCACGCTGCATTCAATGACGTACTGTAGTTGAAGGCTGCTCGCCCGGCTGGTGCCGGGATGCAACACTTGCGATATTTCGGCGTGGAGTCGGGGCTGGAGCGGGAGACGGCGATGGCCAGGGATAGCGCAGGGACGCAACGCGCCGTGACGCTGGCGGGCGGGCTCGCCGGGGCGGCCGGCGTGGCGCTGGCGGCGGCCGGGTCGCATGGCGGCCACCCGGGGCTCGAGACCGCCGGGCTGCTGCTGGTGATGCATGCCGCGGCGGTGCTGGCGCTCGCCGGGCGCGGCGGCCTCTTCGTCCTGGCGGCGGCGCTGATGCTCGCCGGCAGCGCGCTGTTCGCCGGCGACCTCGCGGCGCGGGTCTATCTCCACGCCCGGCTGTTTCCCTTTGCGGCGCCGGCCGGCGGGCTGACGATGATCGCCGGCTGGCTCGGCGTGGCGCTGGCGGCGCTGCGGGGACGCTAGACCGTCCCGCTCGCCGCCGGTCTCACTGTCCCTCGGTGCGGCTGCGCACCACCATCACCGAGCAGTGGGCGTGGCGCACCACCTGCGCGGCGTTGGAGCCGATGAAATAGGTGCGCAGGCCCGGATCGTGCGAGCTCATGACGATCAGGTCGGCGCCGAACGCCTTGGCCTCTTCCAGCACCTCGTGGTGGACCGGGCCGATCCGCACCGTGGCCGAGATGTTGGCGGGGTGCAGGTCGAGGCTTCCGGCGAGCTTGGCCAGCGCCTCGGACGCGTTCTTCTGCTGGATCTCGTCGAAGTCCGCCGGCAGGTATTCCGCCATCATCGCCGGCAGGAGCTGGAGCACATTGAGCAGGCGCACCGTGGCGCCGTCTGTCCGCGCGATGCTCAGCGCGGCGTCGAGTGCCGGTCTGGCGAAATCGAGCTCGGCGAGGTCAACCGGGACGAGGATCTTCTTGAACATGGTTTCCTTCCCTGCTTCGGATCCGGATTCGGAGCATAGCGCCATTCCGGATCAATTGCGGTCCTCGGCAGTGGCGTCGTCGGTCTTGGTCCGGCGCATCAGGTCGGCCGCCAGTTCGCGCACCGTCGGCTTGGGCAGGGCGGAGAAGGGCAGCGGCCGGATCGCATGAATGGCGGCGACGCCGAGGCGGACGGTCAGCATGCCGTTGAGCAGGCCCTGGCCGAGCTTGGCCGACAGCTTGGCGGCCAAGCCGTGGCCGACCATCTGCTGCAGCACCGCGTCGCCGGCGGCGAGGCCGCCGGTGACCGCCAGGAGCGACAGCGTCTGCCGGCCGATCTTGATGAGACCGAGCGCGCCGGGCCGGCCGCCATAGAGCAGGCCGAGCCGGCGCACCAAGCTGACGGCGCTCGCCGCCACGAACAGGATGTCGACCAATGCGTTGGGCGACACCGCGGTGACCACCGAGATGCGCGCCGCGGTCTCCGCCACCATGCGCCGCGCCTCGGCGTCGAGCGGGCCCATCAGCTCGCGCTCGGCGAGATGGATCAGGTCGCGACCGTCGATGATCGCTTCGAGATGCTCGGCGAGGTCGGTGCGGGCGCGCACGAGCCGCGGATTCTCGGCGGCGAAGCTGAGCAGGTTCTTGACCACGGTCTCGGCGCGGGCGCGGTCGTCGGTGGCGGACGCCTGTTCGGCCTCGCTGCGCACCTTGGCCATGTTCTCCAGGCGCAGCAGGCCGACCAGCTCGCGCAGGCCCACCACCAGCGCCGCCACCGCCACGATCAGCGCCAGCAGCGAGGCCAGCGAGCCGAGCAGCGCCGAGCGGGCGAACGCCTCCTCGATGAGCTGCCAGATCTGCAGGCTGACATAGATCGAGATCAGGCCGCCGACCGCCGACCAGGCCAGCGTGCCGAGCCGGCTCTTGGGCTTGGCCGGGGCCGGCGTCGTGACGATGGTGGTGGTCTGCGGACGCGAGCGCGGCGCCGGCGCCGGCCGCGGCTCGACGTCGATGCGGGTCGGCGGCGGCTCGGGCACCTTGGCGGCCGCCGGCTTCGGGGCGGGCTTGGCGGGCGCGGGCCTCGCCGCGGCCTGACCCGTTGCGGCCACGGGCTCGGCGCCGGCCGCCTCGGACGGGCGCTGCTCGGACGCGCGCGGCTCGGGGGCACGCTGCTCAGGGGCACGTGGGGCCGGCTGCGGGCGTGCCGGCACCGGCGCGCTCGGATCGGACACGACGACCGTGGGATCGTCGAGGCGGAAGACAACGGGACGTCGGCGGGGCGGTTCGGTCATGGTTGGCCCAAGCGAGTTCTAGCCCAAACGGTCGCCGAGAAGGAATTGCAGCGTACGGTCGAGGCGGATGTGGGGCAGCGGCGCGCTGCGCGCCACGATCGGCGGGCGGAAGCGCAGGAACCGGTAATCCGCCTCGGACGGGTCGGCGGCGGTCAGGCCGCGGAAGACCGGGCCGCCGCTGAACAGCAGGTCGGGGTCGGCCGGCAGCTCGCCGGGGAACATCGCCACCTCGACCTTGCCGTCGAACACCTCGCGGCCGGCGCGCTCGCCGGCGAGCGGCGTGCCGACGATCGCCTCATAGTCGAAGCCGCCATTGCGCACCCGCGCCTCGCGGGTGGCGCGCACCGCGGCAACCGCGGCGACCTCGATCGTCGCGCCGGTATAGGAGACGCGGCGGATGGCGCGGTCGGCGAGCCGGCGCAGGAACGCTTCCAGCCGGTCGTGGCTGGCGTGGTGCAGATGGTCGGCCTTGGTGGCGGCGAACAGCACGCGGTCGATGCGCGGGCGCACCAGGCTGGAGAGCAGCGTGCGCCGGCCGGTGCGGAAGGCTTCGAGGATGGTGCCGATGGCGTTTTCCAGGTCGCACACCGCTTCCGGCCCGGCATTGAGGGCGGAGAGCACGTCGACCAGCACGATCTGGCGGTCCAGCCGGGCGAAGTGATCGCGGAAGAACGGCCGCACCACGGCCGAGCGGTAGGCCTCGTAGCGGCGCTCCATCATCGCCCGCATCGAGCCGGGCACCGCCTCGCCCGGAAACTCGGGCAGATCGAGCGGCGCGAAGGTGAGCGCCGGCGAGTTCGTCAGATCCCCCGGCATCAGGAAGCGGCCGGGCGGCAGCAGCGACAGCGAAAAGCGCTCCTGGCGGCAGGCGGCGAGATAGTGCCGGAACAGCGCTGCCGCCTTCACCGCCTCGGTCTCCTCGGCCGGCGCATTGGGGTCGAGCGTCTGCAGGTGCGCGTGCCAGTCGGCGGCGAGGGGGGCCCGCACCGGCTCGCGCGACAGGCGCACCGCCTCGCGCGACCAGTCGAGATAGCTGCGCGTCAGCAGCGGCAGGTCGAGCAGCCATTCGCCGGGATAGTCGACGATGTCGATCACCAGCGTGCGCTCGGCGGTGCCGAAGCTTCGCTTCGGCTGGTAGGTGAGAGCGACCCGCAGCTCGGAGATCCGGGTGGTGGATTCCGGCCAGCGCCGGTCGGCGCCGGTCAGGGTCGAGATGTGGCGTTCCACGTCGAACCGCGGCACGGCATCGTCGGGCTGCGGCTCCAGCACGGCGCGGGCGATGCGGCCCGAGGCCATGGCCTCGAACACCGGCAGCGCGCCGCCATGCAGCAGCGCATCGACCAGCGCGGTGATGAACACGGTCTTGCCCGCGCGCGACAGGCCGGTGACACCGAGCCGGAGGGTGGGGCGGCTGAGGTTGCCGACATAGTCGCGCGCCGCCCGGGCGGCGATGCGGGCATCCTCGAAATAATTTGTCCAGCGTGACGGCATCAGTCGGCCGGGGCATCCAGCATCTTGGGAACGACGAATCGGTCGAGCCGGCCGGAACGGGGATGCACGGCGCTCCAATCGTCGACGGCGAAGTCGATCACCGTCAAGCCGCCGGTCGGATATTTCTCGGCGAGTCGCCGACGGGCGTCGGCATCGCCGGTGGCGATGAGTCGGAGCGCCAGATCCTGCAGGCCAGGATTGTGGCCGACCACCAGCAGCTGGTGGCAGGTGTCGGGCTGGCGACGCAGCAGGTCGAGCAGATGATCGGCGGACGCCTCGTAGATGCGCTCGTCCACCACCGGCTCGCACGTCAGGGGCAGGGGCCGGGAGGCGAGTTCCAAAGTCTCCAGCGTGCGGCGGGTCGGCGAGACCAGGATGCGGTCGGGCAGCAGCGCGTGACGGGCCAGATAGGCGCCCATCAGCGGCGCGACCTCGCGCCCGCGCTCGTTCAGCGGCCGGCCGCGATCGGCCGCGCCCTGCGGCCAGTCCGATTTTGTGTGGCGCAACAACATCAGCCGGCGCATGGGCTGTCCGTCCTCCGCATGGTCTCGCCGCGAGGTTATTGCTCCCCGGAGGCCGGCCGTCTACACCCCCGCCATGGTCAATGTCGCTTCCGAGACCTTCTTCGAGGCCACCGCGGTGGCGCGGCCGGACCGTCCTGCCCTCCGGACCGACCTCGATTGCGAGGTGGTGGTGGTGGGCGGCGGGCTGGCCGGCCTGTGGACGGCGCTGGTGCTGGCCCGCCGCGGCCGCGACGTGGTGGTGGTCGAGGCCGGCCGGATCGGCGCGGGCGCGTCGGGGCGCAATGCCGGGTTCGTGTCGGCCGGCTACGCGGAAATCCCAAGTCGAATCCTGTCGCGCGTCGGCGAGGACCACGCCCGCGCCCTGTGGCAGCTCTCGGCCGAGGGGGCGGAGGCCGTGCGCAGCCTGATCGCCGAGACCGGCATGCCGGGGGTCGAGCCGGCGCCCGGCCGGCTGATCGCCTTTCGGGCGGCGGGGGAGAGCGTGGCTGCGCGCGTCGCCGAGCGGATGACGCGCTGGGGCACCCTGGCCGAGGCGTGGCCGCGGGCGCAGGTGCGCGAGGTGCTGCGCAGCGAGCGCTATTACACCGCGCTGCATCTGCCCGGGGCGTTCCAGATTCACCCGCTCAATTTCGTGCTCGGGCTGGCGGCGGCGGTCGAGGCGGCGGGCGGACGCATCTTCGAATCGACGCCCGTCCAGGCCGGCGACGTGGCGGGCGTGCGCAAGGTGATCGAGACGCCGCAGGCGCGGCTGCGGGCGCACGAGGTGGTGTTCTGCGGCTCGGCCGGCATCGGCGGCGCCTTCCCGGCGCTGGGCCGCTGCATCCTGCCGGTGGCGCGCCATATCGGCGTCAGCGCGCCACTCGGCGAGCGGCTCGAATCGGCGATCCGCTTTGCCGGCGCGGTCTCCGATACGCGCCAGGGCGGCGACCATTACCGGATCATCGGCGACCGGCTGCTGTGGGGCGGTGGCCTCACCACCCGCACAAGCCCGCCGGCGCGGCTCGACCGGCTGATCGCCGCCGACATCGCCGCGGTCTATCCGCAGCTCGGCCCGGTCGAGATCACCCACGCCTGGAGCGGGGTGACGGGCTCTGCCGTCCACCTGATGCCGCAGATCGGCCGGCTCGGGCCGGGCCTGTGGATCGCCTCGGCGTTCGGCGGCCAGGGGCTCGCGCCTACCGCCATCGCCGGCCAACTGATCGCCTCGGCCATCCTCGATGCCGACGACCGCTGGCGGCTGTTCATCCCGTTCGGGCTGGTGCCGGCGACCGGCGTGTTCGGCGGCTTCGCCACCCAGCTTTCCTTCTGGTCGCGGCGGCTGCAGGACCGCCTCGACGAGGCCTTGATGCGACGGGCCGCGCCGCAGGGCGCGGCCAAGGCCGCGAAGACCCCACCTTGCGAGAACCCGCCTCCGGAGACGCCGGCTGTTTCGGGCGACGACATCGCGGCAGTTCCCTCCACCTGAGCGTTGCGCTCACGAGACGTCGCCGTCCTTCTCGGGGCCGGGGCGATATTCCAGGATGTCGCCGGGCTGGCAGTCCAGTACTTCGCAGATGCGGGCCAGCGTGTCGAAGCGGATGCCCTTCACCTTGCCGGACTTGAGCAGCGACACGTTGGGCTCGGCGATGCCGATGCGCTGGGCGAGCTCCTTCGAGCGCATCTTGCGTTTGGCAAGCATGACGTCGAGATTGACCACGATCGGCATGGCCGGCCTCACACGAAGCTTGCGTTCTCGTCGGCGAGGCGGGCGGCTTCCCGCATCACCCGCGCCACCGCCACCAGCACACCGCCGACGATCAGCGCGAAATAGTCGTTGATGCTGAGCGTCAGCACCAGCAGCCGCTGGCCGGGCGGGTTGGCGAGCGAGGTGACCAGCGCCAGCGCCATCGCCGTCAGCGGGCCGAGCGGCGCCTGCGCCAGCACGGTGAGGCCGAACACCTCCAGCTTGCGGCAGGCGGCGGCGCTGAACACGTCGCCGCGCGCAAACTCGCGGAACAGGCCGCGCACCGCCCACAGCCCATAGAGCATCACCCCAAGCGGCACCGCGATCACGCTCGCCGCGGCGAGCGTCGTCGCCGGCGTCAGCGGCAGGGTGATGCCGGTCTGGCCGAGCCGGGCGAGCAACAGGTTCCGCGTCCAGTCGGGGATGAGGAAGGCCAGCACGGCGCCGGCAACGATGAACAGCATGCCGGCGATCGCGACAATCTCGAACGTGCGGGACAGCCGGCGCACCCGGGCGAGGGCGGTGTCGGTCATGGCAGGAATCCTTTGGTTGACACGTGATAAAATTAATGTCCTACATAAAAAACATCACGTCAATGGAGATGGCCATGGCGGTGTGCGGGCGAGGGTTGGGGACGAGCTGGGGGCGCTGGCTCCGGGGCGGCGTCCTGGCCGCGGCGCTGGGGGGCTGCGGCCACGTGCCGGTGGCCTCGATGATCGAATTGGCGAAGATCGATTTTGCCACCACCGACTTCGCCGAGCTGCGCGCGGCGGCGACGCTGCCGCCGCCGCTGGTGCCGCAGCCAGACAACACCCGGCTCAAGCTGGTGGTGGCGTTCAAAGACGGCGGCCGCGAGGAGCGCGTCTTCGTGCTGCGCGAGGTGACCGATCCGGCCGAGCGCGCCGCGGTGGCGAGGCTGGGGGCGGGTACCACCGCCTTTCGCCTCGACCCCGCCGATGCGGCCAAATTGGCTGCGGCGCGTAGCGAGATCATGAAACGCAAGGCGGAAGGCCGGCGCGGCTCGCTGACGCTGTCGGTCGAGCCGGGGGCGTGCCGTACCGGGCCGCTGCCGGCGGATGCGCTGTCGGTGTCGACTTATCTGCGCACCGCCGAGACCAAGACCTACGTCGCCCTCACCAGGGAGGCCGACCTTGGCGCCTTGATCGGCCATGACAAGGTCGGCGAGATTCCGGAGTGCGGGGGATCGAACTGAACGCGATCAGCGTCCCTCGCGGCGGGAGAGGAACGCCAGCCGCTCGAACAGATGCACGTCCTGCTCGTTCTTGAGCAGCGCGCCGTGCAGCGGCGGGATCAGCTTCTTGGGGTCGCGCTCGCGAAGCTGCTCGGGACCGATGTCCTCCACCATGAGCAGCTTCAGCCAGTCGAGCAGTTCCGAGGTCGAGGGCTTCTTCTTCAGGCCCGAGACGTCGCGCATGTCGTAGAAGACGCGCAGCGCCTCGGCCACCAGCTTCTGCTTGATGCCAGGGAAATGCACGTCGACGATGGCCCGCATCGTGTCGGGGTCGGGGAAGCGGATGTAGTGGAAGAAGCAGCGGCGCAGGAAGGCGTCCGGCAGCTCCTTCTCGTTGTTGGAGGTGATGATCACCATCGGCCGGCGCTGCGCCTTCACCGTCTCGCTGGTCTCGTAGACGAAGAACTCCATGCGATCGAGTTCCTGCAGCAGGTCGTTGGGAAACTCGATGTCGGCCTTGTCGATCTCGTCGATCAGCAGCACCGGCCGTGCGTCCGAGACGAAGGCCTCCCACAGCTTGCCGCGCTTGATGTAGTTGCGGATGTCCTTGACGCGCGCGTCGCCGAGCTGGCTGTCGCGCAGGCGCGACACCGCGTCGTATTCGTAGAGGCCCTGGTGCGCCTTGGTGGTCGACTTGATGTGCCACTCGATCAGGGGCGCGCCAAGTGCCTTGGCGATCTCCAGCGCCAGCACCGTCTTGCCGGTGCCGGGCTCGCCCTTCACCAAGAGCGGGCGCTCCAGCACGATGGCGGCGTTGACGGCGACCTTGAGATCGTCGGTGGCGACGTAATCGGCGGTGCCCTCAAAGCGCATGTCCGCGGTCCTGCCCCTGATGTTCGTTCTTGGTCTACGCGCCTGTTATGCGGTTTCCGGCTGATCAAGCCGGAGAACCGTATTCCGATCGCCGAAAATCCCACTTCGGGAAGGGGGTTTCGGCGAGACCGTTTCCGGTATCCCGAAGGGATCAACCGGAAACCGTATGACAGTAGAAACGGTGTGGCCTTCGGGCAAGGCGGGTCCGGCAGGTTTTGCCGGGCGGAGGGCCGCAAGGCGGGCGGAGCGCGGCCCGACCGCTGCGGCATTCTGTCGCCAAGGTGCGGCGAGGCCGGACGATGCACAGCGGCGGCGGGGGGCGACCGCCGGGTTTCCGGTCAGGGCGCGGGCGTGCCGGCGCGCGCCTGGGCCATCAGCTCGGTCTCGTAGGCGACCAGCGCCCGGGTTTCCTTCAGCGCCTTGTAGATCGCGTTGGCGGCGATGTGGGCGCTGATCGTCTCGACATGGGGCAGGGTGGAGGGGGCGGCCTTCACCACCTCGTCGACCAGCTCCAGATACAGCTCCTGCTGCTTCTGCGGATTGCCGGTGAGGTACATGAGCTGGACGATGAGATAGATGCGCTTGCAGGGCGTGTCGGCCTCCGACACCGTCATGATGTCCTTCTCGCGCAGGATCGGCGCTTCGCCATCGATCAGCAGGCGGGCGCGGTGGTCGCCATTGGTGACCACGCTCTGGCCGATGATGATACGCTCGCCCGGCTTCAGTTCGACCTTGAGCGCCATGATCTGTCACCCGGTTTGGCGGTTGAGGATAGCACGCGCCGGTGCGGCCAGACCGGCCGCGATCTGGCGGTTGATGTTGATCAGCGAGCGCAGCGCCTCGCGCCGCGGCGACGCCTGGATCGCCAGCGTGTGCGACAGCACGAACAGGCCGATATTGGCGATGTTCTGGCGGATGGCGGCCGGCAGAGGATGATCCGGCCGCGCCGCCGAGGAGACGAACACCGTCCAGAGCTTGCGGTTGAAGCGCAACGCCGCCTCCAGCTCGCGGCCGTCGCGCATGCGTTCGTCCCAATGATCGTGGAGCGCCTGCAGACGCGATGCCGCCCGCAGCAGCAGGGCGGCCTCCAGTTCGCGCGGCGAGCCGGTCTTGCGGGCGACGGTTCCGTAGGCCTGCGCTGCCGACTGCATCGAACCAGACTCCGCACACTGAGCGCCGCGCGCTTGAAGCGGTCTCAGCCGAACAGCCGCAGCACCGCCTGATCGGCCTGGGCGGCGAGCGAGGCGGTGGTGGCGGACAATTGCTGGCGGACCTGCAGCGCGAGAAGATTGGCACCCTCCTCGCCGGGCGCGCTGAGCCCGAGGCTCTCCGCGTTGGTCTGCAGGATGTCGATCATCGAGCGGGTGAAGCTGCTGCGGTCCTGCACCGAGGCGAGGCTTGAAGCGACGCTCGAGGACAGCGCGCCCAACGCGTCGAGGCTCGATGTCAGCGCCGCCACCTGGTCGCCGACCATGTCGTCCGAGGCGAGGCCGGCCGTATCGAGCGCGGCGATGGCGTCGGTCAATGTGCCGAGCGTGGCCGTGCGGCCGTCGGCGTCGCGCAGCCGGATCTCGATCGAGGGCTTGCCCGAGGCGCTGACCGCGAGCTTCAGCTCGTCGCCCTGCAGCAGGTTGACGCCGTTGACCGCGGCGCCGTCGATGAGCGCGCCGAGCGTGTCGCGCAGCGCGTTGAACCGATCTGCGAGGCCAGTGCGCGCTTCGTCGGTCGTGGCGTCTGCCGCGCCGTCGAGCAGGAGCGTGCGCATCGTCTCGACGGTGGCGCTGATCGCGGCAAGGCCGCTGCCCGCGGCCTCCAGCGTCTCAAGGCCGGCCGCCATCGAGTCCAGCAGGGCGTTGAGGTCGTTCGCCCGGGTCTGAAGCCCGCCGGCGCTGACGAGATCGGTGGGATCGGCGGCGGCCGGCGTGGCCGCGCTGCTCTCGGCACGGCGCTCGCGCGCCGCGGCTGCCGGCTGGGCCGACGATTGCGACGATGGCAGGCTCTGGGGCGGGCTCTGGCGGATGCCGACGGCCACGATGAGGTCGGCCATGTCTCGATCCTCGACGACACCAATTTCGACGACAGTCTTGATTCTCGATGACGGTCCTGTTTCTCGACGAACGTCTTGGCGTCCGCCGTCACGGCACCCGCCGCGACAGTGATCGATTAACCCTAATCGTTGGTTAAGGCGGACGGCGCGCCAAAGGCGGCACGCATGGCGGCGGCACGCATGGCGGCGGCAAGGATGGCGGCGGCGAGGATGGCGGGGGAGGGGGCGGTCAGGCGGCGAGGTTGGAGCGCGCGGCCACGGCGCTGAGCGCTTCGCCCGATGCGATCGCCCGGGTGTAGGCGCGCAGACGCAGCAGCGCCTGGTCGGGCACCTGTTCGACCACCTTGCGGGTCCGCACGTCGATCATGCGGAAGACGACCTCGCACGACTGCGCGTCGAGCAGAACTCGGCCGTCGAGATAGTCGAAGGCGTTGGCGTACAGGGTGGCCATCTCGGCCTCGGTGCCCTGCCGCGACGGGCTGCCGGGCTGAGCCTGGGTATTGGTGCTGGGGGCTGCGGCGGTGACCGTCTGCGACGGTGCAAGCTCGGTCGGCGCGGCTTTCGGTACCGGCAGGGCGTCGTCTCGCCCGACCCCGATCTGGGTCGGGGACGAAGTCGGCTTGATCGTCAGGCCCGTGTCCATCCTGGCCTCCCGTGCCGGACGGGACGGCTGGTCCGCCCCGGGTTCCGGTGGAACCCTTCGAAGGCTCCCCGAATCACGGTGGCATGGAGGCGTTAAGCTGACGTTAGGAAGTCTGGTTAATGCCGGCTTGGGGTGATTCGGAACGGGCCGTGCGGCCGGGGACTTGCGGGATCCCGCCGCTGTCGCCCGCCGCCCCACACGCCGACGTGGCCGGTGCCTTGGCATGCGCCGGCGTGACGCGCGAGTCAGGCGCGTCATGCAGCGGGGTCGCGCCGCAGGTGCCCGCGAGGTGCCGCCCAGCGAGCGGGCTCCGGCCTGAAGGACCGGATTTCGTCTCAGCGGCCGGCCTGCGCGCGGGCGTAGGCCGCGCCATCCGCGGTGCCGGCGTGGGCCGCTCCGCCATGGGCCGCTCCGCCCTTTCGCGGCGCCAGCACCGCCAGATTGACCTGGAGCGCGGCGCGGAACTGCGCGTAGCCCTCGCGGAACTCCGCCACCAGCTCGGGGATGGCCTGTCCGATATAGGGGGCGTTGGCCTTCAGGCATTCGATGTCGCGGATGTAGCGGCGCGCAAGCATCACCTTGCCGGCCTCGATGTCGTCGAGGTGGGTGTGCTCGCCGACGCGCAGCACCTCGGTCTCCGTCTCGACCAGTTCCAGCAGCTTGTCCATGGTGTCGGCGAGACGCAGCACAAGGTCGCGTGCGGTCTCCGGGGTTTCGATGGCGACCGGGGGGATCGCCTCGGCGGGGTGGGTCATCACCGTTTCTCCTGCAGTGCGAGAATGTCGCTGTAGATCTGGTTGGCGAGGCCGATGCCGCCGGCGGCGGCGATCGATTTGGACCATTCCTCGACCATCATGCCGCGCCAGGTTTCGACGCCGCTGCCGCCGCCGAACGGTCCTTCGTTGCCGAGGCCCTCGAACATCGGTTCGAACATGGAGTTGAGGAACACCGCCTCGAAGTCCTGGGCCGCGGCCCAGATCTTCGGGTCCTTGCCGGCCGGCGCGGTGGTGACGGCGTTCGTCGCCATGCCGCCGCGCGAGATGAGCGCCGTGGAGGAAATGGACGCCATCACATCACCTCGATTTCAGCCTGGATTGCGCCGGATGCCTTGATCGCCTGCAGGATGGAGATCATGTCGCGCGGACCGATGCCGAGCGCGTTGAGCCCGTCGACAAGCTGCTGCAGCGACACGCCGGATTCGACGACCGCCAGCTTGTGGCCGTCCTCCTCCACGTCGATCTGGGTGCGCGGCGCCACCACGGTGCGGCCGTTGGAGAAGGCCTGGGGCTGGCTTACCTGCGGCCCTTCGGTGACGGTGACCGTGAGGTTGCCCTGGGCGACGGCGACGGTGGACACCCGGACGTCACGGCCCATCACGATGATGCCGGACTGCTCGTCGATCACCACGCGCGCGGTCTGGTCCGGCTCGACGCGAAGCTGCTCGACCTCGGTGAGCAGGCGCACGATGTTGCCCTGGAAGTTCTTGGGCACGGTGACGTTGACGGTCCCCCGGTCGAGCGGCTCGGCGGTGGGGCCGCCGACGAAGTCATTGATCGCCGCGGCGATGCGCCGGGCGGTGGTGAGGTCGGGGTTGCGCAGCGCCAGCCGCAGGCTGTTCATGCGCGGCAGCACGAATTCGATCTCGCGCTCGATGATGGCGCCATTGGCGATGCGGCCGACGGTGGGCACGCCGCGGGTGATCTTGGCCGCCTGACCTTCGGCCTCGAAGCCGGCGATGGCGACGGTGCCCTGCGCCACCGCATAGACATTGCCATCGGCGCCGAGCAGCGGCGTGACCAGCAGCGTGCCGCCTTTCAGGCTCTTGGAATCGCCGAGCGCGGACACCACGATGTCGATGCGGGTGCCCTGGGTGCCGAAGGGCGGCAGCTTGGCCGTCACCATCACCGCCGCCACATTGCCGGTGCGCATGGTGACGCCGCGGGTGTTGACGCCCAGGCGTTCCAGCATCGCCTGCAGCGACTGCCGGGTGAAGGGCGAGTTGTTGAGGGTGTCGCCGGTGCCGTTGAGGCCGACGACGAGGCCGTAGCCGATGAGCTGGTTCTCGCGCACGCCCTCGATGTCGACCAGATCCTTGATGCGCGACTGGGCGAGCGCGGGACCGGCGACGAGCGCCATCAGCCCGATGACGGCGAGGCGGCTCCCAAGCCGGGCAAGAAAGGACAGCATCAGGCACTCCCCACGACGCGAACAGAGACGCGAACGGACCCTCCCATGCGAGAGCCGTGCCAAGCCAAAAAAGGCCGATGATTGCTGGATCCGTGGGCAAAGGCGGGCGGTGCCGGGCGGCCGCAGCCAGGACATTTTTGCCCAGCCCGGCAAATCCTGCCCATCCGTTCACGAAGTGTTAATTATGGAAGTCCAGTGTTTCCAACGGGTCTGTTTCCAGCTCATCCGCAAGGCGGGTGGAGGAGCGGCATGCTGATCGTGGGACCGGGCAAGGCAGGCAATGTGACGGCGACCGGCCGCATGCGGCGGGCGCATGGCTCCGGCTCGGCCTTCAGCCTGGACGGTTCCGCCGACGTCTCCGAGCCGACCCGGACCGCCGCCGCCGCGCCCGCCCGCGCCCTCGACGGGCTCCTGATGGTGCAGGAGGCCGACCCGCGCGAGCGCCGCCGCCGGGCCATCGCCCGCGGCCGGACGGCGCTCGATCTGCTTGACGAGATGAAGCTGGCGCTGATGGCCGGCGGGAATCTCGGCCCGGCCCTGGCCCGGCTGGAGCAGGCCGCCGGCACCCTGCGCGAGAGTTCGGGCGAGCCGGAGCTTGAGGCGGTGATCGACGCGATCGAGTTGCGCGTCGCGGTGGAACTCGCCAAGCACAGGCGTTCCGGCGGCCGCTGACGCTGCGGCTACTCGCACGTTATGCCATTTGACGTTACGACGACATCCTTGACCGTTGATACCTCCGGTGCGGATGGCTATAAGCCTGACGCGCAACAGGATATTCTCGATGCAGAACGGTGTTACCATGGCCAATGCTTCGAGCAACGAGACGTTCGATCCGACGGTCTCGTCCATCGTGATCGATGGCAACTACCAGCCGTCCGAGCACGAGCCCTTCATGAATGAACGTCAGCGTGAGTACTTCCGCAAGAAGCTGCTCAACTGGAAGGACGACATCCTGAAGGAGAGCCGCGAGACGCTTCTCAATCTACAGGAAGAGAACCAGAACCACTCGGATCTTGCCGATCGGGCTTCCTCGGAGACCGATCGAGCCATCGAATTGCGGGCGCGGGACCGTCAGCGCAAGCTGATCGCCAAGATCGACGCCGCGCTCGACCGGCTGGAGGACGGCTCCTACGGCTATTGCGAGGAGACCGGCGAGCCGATCTCCCTCAAGCGCCTGGAAGCACGGCCGATCGCCACGCTTTCGGTGGAAGCCCAGGAGCGCCACGAGCGCCGCGAGCGGGTCTATCGCGACGACTGAACGGCCAACTGGGCGCGGATCACGGCCCGTGTCGGCCGTCCACGAACTTCGAACGCCGGCCCTGTGCCGGCGTTCGGCGTTTTGGGCGGAGGCGGCGTGCGTGCGCAGCGCTCGAATCATACGGTTCCCGGTTGATCCCTTCGGGATACCGGAAACGGTCTCGCCGAAAACCCCAGGTTGGCAGGAAAGTCTCGATAACGGGGTTTCGGCGATCGGAATACGGCTCGAAGGCTTGATCAGCCGGAAACCGTATCACCCCCGGTAGCGCAGGGCCTCGACGAGAAGGGCCAGGGCCGGCGTCGGCTGGCGGCGGCTCGGATAATAGAGGTGGTAGCCGGGAAAGGGCGGGCACCAGTCGTCGAGCACGCGCACCAGCCGGCCCGCGCGCAGCTCGGCCGCCATGTCGACCTCAAGCAGGCAGGCGATGCCGAACCCGGCGACGGCGGCGCCGACGATCAGGCCCACGGTGTTGAACGCCAGCTGGCCTTCGACCCGCACCCTGAGTTCGCGCCCATCCTTCTCGAACTCCCAGGCATAGAGGCCGCCATAGGTCGGCAGGCGCAGATTGATGCAGCTGTGGGCGGTGAGGTCCTGAGGGGTGCGCGGCGGCGGCCGCGTCGCGAAATAGCTCGGCGCCGCGGCGGCGGCCATGCGCATCTCGGGCCCGATCGGTACCGCGATCATGTCCTTGGCGACCTGCTCGCCCAGCCGCACCCCGGCGTCGAACCGTTCGGCAACGATGTCGGTCAGGCCGTAGTCGACCTCGATCTCGACCTTGATGTCGGGGTAGTGCGGCAGCAGCCTGTCGAGCGCCGGCCACAGGATGGACGTGGCGGCGTACTCGCCGGCGGTGATGCGGATGGCGCCGGCGGGCTTGTCGCGCAGCGCGCTCAGCGCGGCGAGCTCGGCGTCGATGTCCTCGAACGCCGGGCCGAGGGTCCTGAGCAGGCGCTCGCCGGCCGCGGTCGGCATCACGCTGCGGGTGGTCCGCGTCAGCAGCCGGACGCCGAGCCGTTCCTCCAGCCGCCGCACGGTGTAGCTGAGCGCGGACTGCGAGGTGCCGAGCTTGGCGGCGGCGCGGGTGAAGCTCAGCTCCTCCGCGACGGTGAGAAAGACCGCAAGGTCGCCAAGTTCGTCCCGCCGCATGGCTGATCTCCCGGCAATTCATGAATGATGGATATCAGTCCAATCTGATTTAAGCCTCTAATCACTCAAAGGGGCCAGCGCTATCTTTCGACCGTGGGGCGTCTGCAGGCGGCTGCCGTGCACATCAGACGAAGCGGCGCCCAGGCGTCCGTCACGGGCCGGCCGGATTTCGTCTCATTCATGAAAGCGATTCAGCAGATGCAAAAACGCAAGCTTGGCAGCAGCAGCCTGGAAGTCTCGGCCATCGGCCTGGGCTGCATGGGCATGAGCTTTTCCTACGGGCCGCCGGCTGACCGGCAGGAGATGATCAAGCTCCTGCGGACGGCGGTGGAGCGCGGCGTGACGTTCTTCGACACCGCCGAGGTCTATGGCCCGTTCATCAATGAGGAACTGGTCGGCGAGGCGCTGTCGCCGTTGCGCGGGCAGGTGGCGATCGCCACCAAGTTCGGCTTCAAGCTCGATCCCGCCGGCGGGCGGCGCTGGATCGGCCTCGACAGCCGGCCCGCCCACATCCGCGAGGTGGCCGAGGCGTCGCTGAAGCGGCTGCGGATCGAGGCGATCGACCTGTTCTACCAGCACCGCGTCGATCCGGCCGTGCCGATCGAGGACGTTGCCGGCGCGGTGAAGGAGCTGATCCAGGCCGGCAAGGTGCGCCATTTCGGCCTGTCGGAGGCCGGCGCCGACACCATCCGGCGCGCCCATGCCGTCCAGCCGGTCACCGCGCTGCAGAGCGAGTATTCGCTGTGGTGGCGCCAGCCGGAGGCCGAGGTGCTGCCGGTGCTGGAGGCGCTCGGCATCGGCTTCGTGCCCTACAGCCCGCTCGGCCGCGGCTTCCTGACCGGGGCGATCAGTGCTGCCACCACCTTCGATGCCGGCGACTTCCGCAATGCGCTGCCGCGCTTCTCGCCGGAAGCCCGCGCCGCCAATCAGGCGCTGGTCGATCTCCTGGCCGGCATCGCCCGGCGCAGACAGGCCACGCCCGCGCAGATCGCGCTGGCGTGGCTGCTGGCCCGCAAGCCGTGGATCGTGCCGATTCCCGGCACCACCAAGCTGCACCGCCTGGAGGAGAACATCGGCGCGGCGGCGCTGGAGCTTGCGCCCGACGATCTGCGCGAGATCGACGCGGCCGCCGCCGCGGTGCCGGTGCAGGGCGCGCGCTATCCCGAGGAACTGGAGGAGATGACCGGCCGCTGAGGTGCCAGCGGCGCGGCCGACTGGCCGCGGCGACCGCGCGCCTCATCGACGGGACGCCACCATTGATGAGGCCTGATCCGGCCGGAGGTCCGGCCCACCGACGACCACCATCCGCGGCGAGGCGTTCGGTTGCCGCGGGCCAACGAAGCCCGTTCCTCACACGCCATAAATCAGGAAGACCGCAAACCATGTTCAGCTGCGTCGGATTTGCCGCCGAAGATCCCACCAAGCCGCTTCTGCCCTACACCTTCAACCGCCGCGATCCCGGGCCTGAGGACGTCGCCATCGAGATCCTCTATTGCGGCGTCTGCCATTCCGACCTGCACACGGTGCGCTCCGAATGGCCCGGCACGCTCTATCCCTGCATTCCCGGCCACGAGATCGTCGGCCGAGTGATCGCGGTCGGCGATCAGGTGAAGCGCTTCAAGGTCGGCGACCTCGCCGCGGTCGGCTGTCTGGTCGATTCATGCCGCACCTGTCCGAGCTGCCGCGAGGGGCTCGAGCAGTATTGCGAGACCGGCTTCGTCGCCACCTATAACGGCCCGGACAAGGTGCTGGGCGGCCACACCTTCGGCGGCTATTCCAGCCACATCGTGGTGACGCAGGACTTCGTGCTGCGCGTGCCCGACAATCTCGATCCGGCCGCCGCCGCGCCACTGCTGTGCGCCGGCATCACCACCTATTCGCCGCTCAGGCACTGGGGCGCGGGGCCGGGCAAGACGGTCGGCGTGGTCGGCCTCGGCGGCCTCGGCCACATGGCGGTGAAGCTCGCCCGCTCCATGGGCGCCCACGTCACGCTGTTCACCACCTCGCCGTCGAAGATCGCCGACGGCCAGCGCCTGGGCGCCGTCGCCGGCGTGCTGTCGACCGATCCGGCGGCGATGAAGGCGCAAGCGTCGCGCTTCGACCTGATCATCGACACGGTGGCCGCGCCGCACGACATCAACCCCTATCTTGCGCTCCTGAAGCGCGATGCGACGCTGGTGCAGGTCGGCGCCCCCGACAAGCCGCTGCCGGTGAACGCCTTCAGCCTGATCTTCAGCCGCCGCAACTTCGCGGGCTCGCTGATCGGCGGCATCAAGGAGACGCAGGAGATGCTCGACTTCTGCGGCGCCCACAACATCACCGCCGATATCGAGATGATCCCGATCCAGCAGATCGAGGATGCCTATGTGCGGATGGTGAAGTCGGACGTGAAGTACCGCTTCGTCATCGACATGGGCTCGCTGAAGGGGGCGGCTGCGGGCTGGCAGTGAACGCCGCTGCGGCAGCCATAGAACGGAAGCGCGGTCCCCGCGGGGAGAGCGGGGACCGCGCGCCGATGCCGTCGCACTTGGGGAGCAGACGGCGGGGAGGGCTCGGCCGCGATGCGGCCGGTAGGTTCGGGCGAAGGGTGACGCGAAACCTGTACCTCTTCGCCCGCGGGCCGAGGCCCGCAACGGGGTGCCGTCAGAACGGCAGGATGATGTCCATGACCTGCTGGCCGTAGCGCGGCTGCTGGATGTCGGTGATCTGGCCGCGACCGCCATAGGCGATGCGGGCCTGGGCGATCTTTTCCGACGAGATGGTGTTGTCCGATTCGATGTCCTCGGGCCGGACGATGCCGCCGACGATCAGCTCGCGGATCTCGAAGTTCACCCGGATCTCCTGCTTGCCCTCGACCACCAAGTTGCCGTTCGGCAGCACCTGGGTGACCACGGCGGCGACGTTGGTCTCCAGTTCTTCCGAGCGGGTGACGGTACCCTTGCCTTCGCTGACCGAGTTGGAATCGGTCGATAGCAGGGTCGAGGGAATCGCGGCGCCGAGGATCGGCAGCTTGTTCTTGCCGAGCATCGCCTCGAGATTCGTCTCCTCGGAATTGGTGCGCTCGCGCTTGGTCTCGTTCTCGATTTCGGCCTTGTCGGTGAATTTCACCTTGACGGTGAGAATGTCGCCGACCTGCTGGGCGCGCTGGTCCTTGAAGAAGGCGCGCGAGCCGTTCCGCCACAGCGAATTGGGGCTGTAGGAGGCGGGGATCGGGTCGGGCATCGGCATCTGCACCGGCTTGTAGCCGGGCTGGGAGGTGGGGTTGTCGATCGCCGAAAGCGCCGGCTGCTGGCCGACATTCGCCAAACGGTCGAACGCGGCGCAGCCGCCCAGGGCCGCAGCCGACACGCTAACGAGCGCCAGCCGTGCGAGCGAGGAGGACAGGGGCCGGGACATGAGGGGCCAGGACATTGGATACGCCTTTCGGAAGCGACGGCTCAACTGCGGGGCTCGGCCGAGGGGGCAAGCCCGGACGCGGGACGGATGATTTCGGTGCGCACCGGGGTGGATCGGATCGAGCCGGTTACGGTCGGATCGGTCGGCAGGACGGCGCTGGTCGTGACCGCGGTGGCCGACACTCTCACCGTGCCGGGGGCGGTGACGACACCCTGGATGATGCGCTTGGACTGGAGATTGGTGACGCTGACCGTCTCGCCTTCGCCGCCCGACGAGTTCGCCTTGCCGCGGGTCGAGACCGTGACGCCCGGCGTCTCGAACACCAGCGTGACGAGGTCGTTGCGCGTCACCAGATCGGGCTTCATCAGGTCCGAGGCGCGCAGGAGCTGGCCGGCGGCCAGCGCCCGCCGCGGCGCCATGCCGAGGGCCGAGTCGGGCGCAATGAAGCCGTCCGCGCCAAGCTCGGTGCGCGGGCGACGCTCGATGACCACGTCGGTCGGCCGCAGCATCTCGCCGCGCGCCACCGCACGGGCCAGCACCACCGCCTCCACCGTCGCGACCGCGGCGCCGGTGATGCGCGTCGCCTGCCGGCGCAACGCCTCGGAGCCGGGAAGGTCGAGGGTGGCATCGAAGCGGCCGGTGCGCGGGTCGTAATAGAGGTGCTTCACCTGCAGCTCGCCGGTGACCGCTTCCTCGACCTGCAGCGTCTGCGGCTGCCGGTCGAGTTTGATCAGCAGATCCTTGGCGCGGGCGGCGCCGGTCTGGGTGGAGATGGCGTTGGCCAGGGCCGCCTTGATGTGGTCGGGGTGGATGGCGCGGCTGCGGCGGGTGACCACCACGTCCGACAGGCCGCGCGTGTCGAGCGCCGACAGGCCGAACGGCTTCAACGCCTCCAGCACGCGATCGATGCCGACCGTGCCGGTGGTGCCGAGATCGGGCGCGCGAAAGACTGGAACGCTGCCGACCGTGCCGGCATTCTCGACGAGATCGCCAATCCGCACGAGGGCGCCGGTAATCGACACCGACGAGCGCAGCATGGGCGGCTGCAGCTCGGGAAGCTGCGCGGCGCTGGCCTGCGGCTGGGCGGCAGCGCTGACGAGAACCGCCGACAGCAGCGCGGCAACTCTGATCGTGACGTTCATCATGGCGCTCACCTCTCAGGTTCAGCGCGACAGGTTGGCAGTGGCCTGCGACATCTCGTCAGCCGCGGTGATGACGCGGGCGTTCATCTCATAGGCGCGCTGGGCGGAGATGAGGTCGGTCAGTTCGGTGACCGAGTTGACGTTGGCCGCCTCGAGGTAGCGCTGCAGCGTGGTGCCGAAGCCTTCCGAGCCGGGCGTGCCCTGCTGGGGCGAGCCGGAGGCCGCGGTCTCCAGGAACAAATTGTCGCCGATCGCCTCAAGGCCGGACTTGTTGACGAAGCGCGAGAGCTGCAACTGGCCGAGCGTCGTCGACGCGGTGGCGTTGCCGATCACCGCGGTGATCTGCCCCTGCGAGTTGATGGTGATGTTGCTGGCATTGTTGGGGATGGTGATGCCGGGATCGACCGTGTAGCCGTCCACCGTCACCATCTTGCCGTTGGCGTCGAGCTCGAACGAGCCGTCGCGAGTATAGGCGGTGCGGCCGTCGGGCAGCTCGATCTGGAAGAAGCCCTCGCCGCGGATGGCGACGTCGAAGTCGCGATCGGTGGAGGTCAGCGTCCCCTGGCTCATGATGCGCGAGGTGCCGGCGGTCTTGACGCCCGAGCCGATCTGCACGCCGGTTGGCACCATGGTGCCCTGGTCGGAGGTCTGCGAGCCGACGCGGCGCAGGCTCTCATAGAGCAGATCCTGGAATTCGGCGCGCTGGCGCTTGTATCCGGTGGTCCGCATGTTGGCGATGTTGTTGGAGATGATGGAGACGTTCAGCTCCTGGGCCATCATGCCGGTGGCGGCGGTGTGCATGGCGCGCATGGTCGAACCTTTTCTCGGACGGTTGGCGGGGGTCAGGACTGGACTTCGGCGAGCGTCTTGATGGCGTCTTGCCGAAGCTCGTCTTCGCTTTTCATCAGGGCGGCGAGGCTGGCGTAGGACCGCGTCACCTCCATCATCCGGGCGATCTGGATGACCGACTGGACGTTCGACTGCTCGATGGCGCCCTGCACGACGCGCGTGGAGGCCAACTGGGCCTCGGCGGGCTGGTTGCCGCGCCAGGTCGAGACGCTGTCCTTCTCTAGCGAATTGAGATCCGAGAAGCGGGCGAGCTTGAGCTTGCCGCGTGTCTGCGTGCCGGTTCCGTTGACGGTGGTGATCGTGCCGTCGGTGGCGATGGTGATGTCGGTGTCGGTCGGCTCGAAGCGGATCGGCCCGGATTCGCCGATGACCTGGTAGCCCTCCTGCGTCACCAGCTCGCCGTCGCTGCTGATCTGGAAGCTGCCGTTGCGCTGGTAGCGCTCGCCGCTGGGGGCCTGGACGGTGAAGAACGCGTCGCCATCGATCGCGAGATCGAGCGGATTGCCGGTCATCTTGAGCGCGCCCGGCGTGTGGTCGTGCGCGGTGGCGCGGTCCTGGACGTATGAGACGGTGGCGTCCGGATTCTGGAAGCTCTCGTCGCGCGCCACCGGCATCAGGTATTCTTCAAAGAGCACGCGCTCGCTCTTGAAGCCCGTCGTCGTCAGGTTCGCCAGATTGTTGGCAATGACATCGAGCTCCCGGCGCAGGGCGACCTGGCGCGAAAGCCCGATGAGAGAGGTATTCTCCATCGGTCTGCTCCCCACGGGATCGCCCAACTCCCCAGCGAGGCGATCCCGGGGCCAACTAAGCAGCCGGCGTGCCAACCCGGAAATTCATTTCTCGGCATATGCTTATCGAGAACGGCCGTTCGAATTTGTGCGGCAATAAACGCCGTGTTTACCATGTTGACCCGGCAGGAATTGCCGAGCGCAAGCATTCATTAACCAATCCCGCCATAAAGTTAATTCGTTGGCGCAAGGGGTCGTGCGCCTGCGGCGGGCCTGCCCGCGCGCGGCCGGCCCCGCGTGCCGTCGAAGGCGACAAGACGGACAACGGGACCGACATGGCCAAGAAACCGGGCAAGGCCGACAGCGAGCGCGAAGACGGCGCGGCGGACGGCGAGGCGCCTGCCGGCGGCGGCAAGAAGAAGCTGATGCTGATCGGCGCCGGCGTGCTGGTCCTGGCGCTCGGTGCGGGCGGCTTCTTCTTCTTCAAGGGCAAGGGCGCGGAGCACGCCGAAGACGCGAAGCCGGCGGCAAAGCCGGTGGTGTTCTTCGAGGTGCCGGACATCACGGTGAACCTCGCCGGCAATCCCAACCGGCCGCTCTACATGCGGGTCAAGGCGGTGATCGAGGTGCCCGACGCGGCGACGCTCGAAGCGCTGAAGCCGATGATGCCGCGCGTCGTCGACGCCTTCCAAGTGCATCTGCGCGAGATGCGTCAGACCGACCTCGAAGGCTCCGCCGGCATCTACCGGCTGCGCGAGGAACTGACGCGGCGGGTGAATACCGCCATCGCCCCGGCGCGCGTCAACGCCGTGCTGTTCAAGGAAATCGTTGTCCAGTGAGCGGATCCAGTCATGGCCGGCATGAATGATATCGATCAGGACGCGCTTGCCGCCGAATGGGGCATGGCGCTGGAGGAACAGGCCAAGGGCGGCGGCGGCGGTCCCGGGGTTGCGGCGCAGCCGGCCGATCCGGGCAGCGAGGGCACCGACGACTCGATGGCCGCGCAGTGGTCGGCCATGGTCGATGACGGCGGCCAGTTCCTGCAGGCCGCCAAGGGCGGCGCCGAGCGCATCCTGAACCAGGACGAGATCGACAGCCTGCTCGGCTTCAGTCTCGACACGCTGAACTTCGGCGACAATTCGGGCATCCGCGCCATCATCGACTCGGCGATGGTGTCCTACGAGCGTCTGCCGATGCTCGAAATCGTCTTCGACCGCCTGGTGCGGCTGATGACGACCTCCTTGCGCAACTTCACCTCCGACAATGTCGAGGTCTCCCTCGACCGCATTACCTCGGTGCGCTTCGGCGAGTATCTCAATTCCATTCCGCTGCCGGCGATCCTGTCGGTGTTCAAGGCCGAGGAATGGGAGAACTTCGGCATCTTCACCGTCGACTCGGCTCTGATCTACGCCATGATCGATGTGCTGCTCGGCGGCCGGCGCGGCCAGACCGCGGTGCGCGTCGACGGCCGCCCCTACACCACGATCGAGATCAATCTGGTCAGGCGGATGATCGAGGTGGTGCTGGCCGATGCCGAGCAGGCGTTCCGGCCGGTGTCGCCGGTGCACTTCAACATCGACCGGCTGGAGACCAATCCGCGCTTCGCTGCCATCTCGCGGCCGACCAATGCCGCCATCCTGGTGCGGCTGCGCATCGACATGGAGGATCGCGGCGGCACCATCGAGCTTCTGGTGCCCTATGCGACGATCGAGCCGATCCGCGAGACGCTGCTGCAGATGTTCATGGGCGACAAGTTCGGCCGTGATCCGATCTGGGAAGGCCACCTCGCCACCGAGATCTGGCAGGCGGAGATCGCCATAGACTCCGTGCTCTACGAGGCCGAGCTGCCGCTGTCGCGCATCATGTCGCTGAAGGAAGGCGATACGCTGATGCTCGACATCAAGCCGGATGCCCTCGTCAAGGTTCGCTGCGGCAACGCGGTGCTGACCGAAGGCCGCATGGGCCGGGTCGGCGACCGCGTCGCGGTCCGGGTCGCCCGCCCGCTGCGCAAGTCGAAGACCACCCTCGCAATGTTCGAAATGGCAGACGCGTCCAAGAAGCGGATGGAAGCAGCATGACCGGATCCTGGCTCGGCATGGCAATCGAGTTGATCGTCGCCGGCCTGTTGGCGACGACCATTGTCTATTGCGTTCTTCTCAACAAGCGGCTGACGCGGTTGCGCAGCGACGAGCGCGCGCTGAAGCAGACCATCGGCGAATTGATCAATGTCACCGAGAGCGCCGAGCGGGCGATCGCCGGGCTCAAGGCGACGGTGCGCGAGTGCGACGCCAACCTCGGTGACCGCATCCGGCTGGCCGAGCGCTTCACCGCCGAGATGGACAGGCAGCTTCGCGCCGGCCGCGACGTGGTCGACCGCATCGTCCAGATCACCGACGCGGCGCGCCCCACCGTGATGGCGCCGCGGCCGGTGCCGGCGGTCGCACCGCCGGTGAGCATCGAGCCTGTCGTCGCGACCGCGACGAGGCGGGTCGAGGCTGCCAGGATCGAGGCTGCGAGGATCGAGGCCAACAAGATCGAGCCTGCCAGGATCGATCCTGCGAAGCTCGAAGGCTTCGCCGGTGCCGGCCTCGCCGCCTTCCGGGCTGCGGCCGAACGCCGGCCGATGAACACCACGGCCACCCTGCAGACGGCGCAGGCGCTGGCCGAGCGCAGCCGCCAGCGGGCGGTCGGCTAAGCTTCATGCGAACTCCGGCCCACTGGGCCGGAGAGGCGTATTCCGCTCGCCGCGGATCCCGTTCCGACCGGCGGATGTTCGGCGAGGCCGCTTCCGGATCCCGACGGGATCGATCGGAAACCGTATCAGGAGGCAGGGTTTGCGTGAGTTCCGTCTCATCCCGATCGTGCTGGTCGCGGCCAGCAGCCTGCTGGTGCTGAAGACGCTGTGGCTGGTGACGGGCGGCAGCCCGGACCGCGGGCCGGAGACCGTCGTCGCTGCGCCCGCGCCGGCCGCCCAGCAGATGGAGCCGGACGTGTCGGCCACCGGCTCGGCGGCGAAGTCCGAGAAGCCGAAGGAGCCGCCCAAGCCCGACGCGAAGGAGCCGCCCGGCCCGATGCCGGGACCGGTGACGCAGGTGCCGACCGAGCCGGACCAGGGCACGCTGCCGGCCGGCGAGAAGGCCCTGCTGCAGCGCCTGCAGGAGCGGCGCCAGGAGCTGGAGGCGCGCGAACGCGAGCTCGACATGCGCGAGGGGATGCTCAAGGCCGCCGAGACGCGCCTGGAGGGCCGCCTGCAGGAGCTCAAGGCGACCGAGGCCCGCATCGCCACGGCGACCGCCGAGAAGGACGAGGCCGAGAAGGAGCGGTTCAAGGGGCTCGTGGTGATGTACGAGGCGATGCGCGCCAAGGATGCCGCGCGCATCTTCGACCGGCTCGACGTGAAACTGGCGGTCGAAGTCGTGAACCTGATGAATCCGCGCAAGTTCTCGGAGGTGATGGCGCAAATGTCGCCGGAATCCGCCGAGCGCCTGACCGTGGAACTGGCCAATCGCAAGACTGTGACCCCGACATCCGATCTGCCGAAAATCGAAGGCCGGAAATTGTAGGCTGCGTCAAGCGGACGTTAAACCACCCCGCCTAGTGTGCGCGGATCGGGAAGATGACGAGCGAGGCTGGGATGCTGGGCTTCGGCTGCAAAGCGCAGCGCCGCCGCCGCGTAGGGCAGGCTGCCGCGTGGGGGAGGCTGCACCTCCTGGCCGTGCTCGGCGCCATGGTGCTTGCCGCGGCGGGCCTTGGTGCCGTGTCCGGCCCGGTAAAGGCGCAGGAGCGCGTCAAGGCCGAGGTCGCCGGCCAGGTGGCCAACGGCTTCGCGCGGCTGGTCTTCACCTTTCAGGACATGGTGTCGCCGCAGGTGCGCGTCACCAACGGTATCGTCGTCATTTCCACCGCCCGGCCGATCAAGCTGTCGGCGGCGCGGGTCGACCGGCTGCCGGCCGAGCTGGGCGCCAGCTATCTGTCGGCGGCGCGGGTCGATCCCGACGGGCGCGGCATCCGCATCGGGCTTGGCCGCAAGCTCACCGTCAACAGCATGGAGGCGGGCGAGAAGCTGTTCATCGACCTGTTGCCGGACGGCTGGCGGGGCCTGCCGCCGGGCCTGCCGCAGGAGGTGGTGGACGAGCTCGCCAAGCGGGCGCTGGAGGCCGAGAACCGGATCCGCCAGCTCGGCGACCGCGCCAAGCATCAGCATCATGTGGTCCGGCTGCATCTGGCCGAGGCGCCGACCTTCTCGCGCTTCGCCTTCGACGTGCCGCCCGGCGTCGAAATCCTGACCCATCGCGACGACACCGGCTTCACCGTGCTGTTCCGCGGCGGCGACGTGGAGGTCGATTCCGGCGACACCAAAGGCCGGCTGCCGCCCAAGGTCACCGGCCTCGACATCGACTCCAGCGACAACGGCACCGCCGTGCGGCTGGCGATGGAGCCGGAGGTGGACGTGCGCGCCTTCCAGGAGGACCGCACGTTCTCGGTGGACGTGACGCCGCCCAAGGCGGCGCGGGCTGCCGCCGCGGCGGCAGCGCGCAAGGCGCAGGGCGATCGCCCCGGCCCGCCCGTGCCGCACCCGCCCGAGCGCCATCGCGGCGCGGGCGACGCCATACCCACTCCGGCACCGCCGGCCACCATGGCCCCCGTTGCCGAGCCTCCCAAGGCCGAGTCCGGCGACAGCAAGCACGCGGCGGCAGCGCCGCCCGCCATGGTACCCGCCACAGTGCCCGCCGCGCCGTCGCCTCCGGCGTCGTCTGCCGCACCCGAGCCGGTGCTGGTGGACGTGGTGCCGCCTTTGCTGCCGGCACCCGCGCCGGCTCCTGCGCCGACACCGGCACCGGCCGTATCCGCATCCGCGCCGGCGCCCGCGCCGACACCGGCGCCTGAATCCGCACCCGCCGCGGCGCCGTCGTTCCCGCCCGGCACCGCCGCGGCGCCTGCGGACGAGCGCGCCGGCACGGTGATGGCCGACATGGTCCGCCAGGGCGGGGTTCTCAAGCTCAGCTTCCCGTTCGCCGAGCCGACGGCCGCCGCGGTGTTCCGGCGCGGCGAGGTGCTGTGGCTGATCTTCGATACCGAGAAGCCGATCGACGTCGCCGCGCTGACCAAGGACAAGTCGGGCACGTTCCGCGATGTCCAGTCCAGCCAGACCGAAACCGGCATCGCTGTGCGCATGCGGCTCGCGCGGCCCTGGCTGGTGGGGGCGGAAGCGCAGGGCTTCGCCTGGACCATCTCGCTTGGCGACACCATCCTGGAGCCGACCCAGCCGATCGCCCCGACCCGTGGGCTGATCGATGGCCGCTCGGTGCTGTCGCTGCCGCTGGAGGGCGCCCACCGCGTCCACCGGCTCGCCGATCCGGACGCGGGCGACCTGATCCTGGCCGCCACCGCGCCCGGGCCGACGCGCGGCATCTCCCGCAACCAGGACTATGTCGAGTTCTCGCTGATCGCCACCACCCACGGCGTCGCCGTGCTGCCGGTGGCCGACGATCTCGCCGTCGATGCAAATGGCGACCACGTGTCGGTGTCGCGGCCGATCGGCCTTGTGCTGTCGGCGCCCGGCGTGTCGGGCGGCGGGCATTCGATGGTCGGCGCGCGACCGGTGGCGCTCGATCCGCAATTGTGGGGAGCCGAGCGCACCCAGCCGTTCCGGCAGCGCCAGGCCGAGCTGATCGAGGCGGCGGCCGACGCGGGCGAGCCCGGCCGGCAGGGGGCACGGCTCAATCTGGCGCGGTTCTATCTGGCGCATGGCTTCGCGGCCGAGGCGCGCGGCGTGCTCGACACGATCATCGCCGACGGCGTGCCCTCCGACGATGCCGTGCCCTACCTCATGCGGTCGATGGCCTGGATGGAGCTCGGCCGCAATGCCGAGGCGATGAAGGATCTGGCGCATCCGCTGCTGGCCACCTCGCTCGATGCGGCGGCGATCCGGGGCATCGTCCACGCCAATGAGGACCGCTGGCGCGAGGCGCGCGAGAATTTCGCCGCGGCCGCCGGCGTGGCCGGCACGCTGCCAATCGACATGCAGCGCAAGATGGTGCTGGCGGCGACGCGCACCGCGCTGGAGATGCGCGATTCCAAGGAAGCGGCGCGGGTCTTCTCGGAGTTCGAGACGATCGGCGTGCCGGACGAGCTTGCGGCCGAGGTGGCGGTACTGGCCGGGCGCATCGCCGAAAGCGAAGGCAAGATGGGCGACGCGCTCGTCGCCTATGAACGGGCCGGCCGCATGAACGAGAGCCCGGCCGCCGCCGAGGCGCGCTTCCGCGCCCTGGCGGCCCGTATCGGGGCCGGCAAGATCACGCGCGATCAGGCGATCGGCGACCTCGAAGGCTTCACCGTGCTGTGGCGCGGCGACCGCACCGAGGCCGAGGCGCTGGGCCTGCTCGGCCGGCTCTATGTCGATGCCAACCGCTACCGCGATGCGTTCCGCACGTTGGAGGCGGCGACCATCTCGCACCCGACATCCGACGTCACCCGCACGCTGCAGCAGACCATGACCGGCGCCTTCGCCGACCTGTTCCTGGAGCAGCGCGGCGAGGAGCTGTCGGCGCTGGAGGCGCTCGGCATCTTCTACGACTATTCGGCGCTGGTGCCGGTCGGCCGCCGCGGCGACGAGATGATCCGGCGCCTCGCCGACCGGCTGATCTCGGTCGATCTGCTGGAGCAGGCGAGCGAACTCCTGCAGCATCAGGTCGACAAGCGCCTGCAGGGCGCGGCGCGGGCGCAGGTCGCCGCCAAGCTCGCCATGGTGCAGCTCAAGAACCGCAAGCCGGACAAGGCGCTGCGGACGCTGCGCGCCACCAGCCTGGCCGAGCTGCCGAGCGAGATCCGCGAGCAGCGCCTGCTGCTGGAGGCCCGCGCCACCTCCGAGACCGGGCGCCACGATCTCGCCCTCGAATTGCTGGAGGGGCTGCGCGGCAAGGAAGTGGACCGGCTGCGCGCCGACATCCTGTGGGCGGCCAAGCGCTACGGCGAATCGGCCGAGGCGATCGAGCGCGCCTATGGCGACCGCTGGCAGAGCTTCGCACCGCTCGCCGACCATGAGCGCCACGACATCCTCAAGGCGGCGGTCGGCTACGCGCTCGGCGACGACAAGCTCGGCCTCCATCGCTTCCGCGGCCGCTATGCTGCCAAGATGGCCGACAGCCCGGACCGCGCCGCGTTCGAGGCGGTGTCGACCTCGTTCGGCCTCGACAGCACCGATTTCAAGGACATCGCCCGCGCGGTCTCCTCGGTCGATTCGCTCGACCGCTTCCTGCGCGACTACCGGACCCGCTATGGCGACGACAAGACGTCGGACGGGGCCGAGCCCGCCGCCCCGGAGGCACCCGCGCCGCCGCGCCAGAGCCGTGCCCCGGCGCCCGCCCCCGGCTGAGGCGTCCCCGGCTGAGGCGAGGACGATCCCGATCCGGCGGCCGGGTCTTGCGCGGTTGTCGGCCGGCTCGTTCGAAGCCTGGAACGGTCTCGCCGAAGACCCGGATCCACTGCCGGGGTCGTTGGCGAACCTGTGACGAAGGCGCGGCCTGATCAGCCGGCGTTCGCGTCACACGCCGTAGCTCTTGACCAGCGAGCCGGCCACCAGGTTCCAGCCGTCGACCAGCACGAAGAAGATCAGCTTGAACGGCAGCGACACCACGACCGGCGGCAGCATCATCATGCCCATCGACATCAGGATCGAGGCGACCACGAGGTCGATGACCAGGAACGGCACGAACAGCAGGAAGCCGATCTCGAAGGCCCGCCTGAGCTCGGAGATCATGAAGGCCGGCATCAGGACGCGCAGCGACACCTGCGCCGGCTCGCTCGGCCGCTCGCCGCCGGCCAGATCCATGAACAGCGCCAGATCCTTCTCGCGGACATTGCCGAGCATGAACGTCTTGAATGGCGCGGTCGTGCGTTCGAACGCCTGCTCCAGGGTGATCTCGTTCTGCGTCAGTGGCCGCAGGCCGGTCTGCCAGGCGCGCTCGAAGGTCGGCGCCATGACGAAGGCGGTGAGGAACAGCGCCAGGCTGACCATCACCGCATTGGGCGGCGCCGTGCCGGTGCCGAGCGCCGAGCGCAGCAGCGACAGCACCACCACGATGCGGGTGAAGGACGTCGCCATCACCAGGATCGAGGGCGCCAGCGACAGCACGCTGAGCAGCGCGATGAGCTGTACCACCCGCTCGGTCAGGCCCGCGCCCTGTCCGAGCGTGATCGAAAAGTCCTGCGCCGCCGCCGGCTGAAGCGTGAGGATCACGACTCCGGCGGCGAGCGCCAGCCGCCGCACGGTCACGGGCGGTTTCCGCCGCGGCCGAGCAGGCTCGCCATCTCGTCCTCCAGATTGTCGAACACCGTGCGGCCGGCCTTGTCGTCCGGCTCGGCCGGGGCTGCCGCCGGCTCGGCGGGGGGAGCGGCGGGCGCCGGGACATCCGGTGCCGGCGGCGTCGCTGGGCCCGGTGCCGCCGCGCTGGGCGTGGCGGGAGCCGGCGCGCCGGGGGCGGCCACGGTGGGGACCGGAACGGTTGGGGTCGGTAGGGTGGAGGCAGGCGTGCTGGCAGGCGCGGCGGCCGGGGCCGGAATGGCCGGCGCGGCGACGATCGGCGGGGTGATGGTCGGCGTCGCGATGGTGGGTGGCGCAACGGCCGGTGCGGGAGCCGAGGGTGGCGTTGGGGTCGGGGTCGGCGGTGCGGCGGGCATGATCACCCGCGGCTCAAGCCGCGGCTCGGGGCGCGGTGTCGGGTTGGTCGGGGCGGCGGCCGGCCCCGGACGCGGCGTCGCCGGCTCAGGGCGCGGCGGCTGCAGCAGGCGTTCGAGCTCTGTGAATTCGGGCGGCGGCGGGGTGGCCGGCGACAGCGGCCGCAGGCCCGGCGCCGGGCCGCTGGGGGCGGCCGGTTCGGTGCGCGGCGCCGCCGTCAGCGAGCGCAGGATGGATTCGGCGCGGGTCGCCGGCTCCGGCGGGCGGGCGGGCGTGGGACGCGGCGGTGCCTCCGGGCGCGCCGGCGGCTCCGGACGCTCGCGGCGCGCGGGCATCTCGGTCCGCAGCGGCAGGTCCGGCCGGGCGGGGGCGGCATAGGGCCCGGCGGGCGGCTCGGCGCCGGGCGCCTGCGGCGCGGGGATTGGCGCACCCGGCATCTGGGGGCCGGCGCCCTGGCGCGCCTCGGCATAGGCGTCGCGGGCCGGCGCCCCTTCGCGCTGCGGCGGCGCGCTGCGGATGATGCCGGTCTCGATCACGACGTCGGTCGGCCCGCCGATCATGATGAGATGCTCGACATTGTCGCGGCGGATCAGCACCAGCCGGCGCCGTGCGTCGACCGTGGCGTGGTCGAGCACGCCCAGGCGCGGCATGCGCCCGCGGCCGCCGCTGCCGCCGGACGTGGTGCCGCCGCCGAGCTTGCGCACCAGGAACAGCGTGCCGCCGAGCAGACCCAGGACGAACAGGAGCGCGGCCAGATATTTCAGGAAGGTGCCCAGTTCGACACCCAGAATATCGGACATGGTTTCCTCCCCGAGGAGCTTCGCGCGCAACGTCCACCCGCACGCGAACACGTTAATGCCGAGCGGCAAACGCTGCCCGGCGCAGGCTTAAGAACTGGTAAAGAAACGTGACGTTCCCAAGGCAGGGCGCTCTGCAAACACACGATTCTGTCCCGGCCGGCAATCGGCTGGGCCACGTATGTTAACTCCAAATTAACCATTCGGCCGGCAAATTGTGCCCGGATAGGCGCCAAGTTGCGCCAATGAGGATCACGCGATGATTCTGGCCGATGTCCCCCTGGTCGGCATGTTGAAGACCCGCATGGGCTGGCTGCAGGCGCGCCAGCGCGTGCTGGCGCAGAACGTTGCCAATGCCGACACGCCGGGCTTTCGCGCCCGCGACATCGAAGCGGTCGACTTCAAGAAGGTCCTGACCCAGCAGCCGCCGCAGCGGACGGCGATGGCGGTCACCAATCGCGAACACATTGCCGGGGCCGCCAGCGTCGAGACCGACCGGTTCGGACAGTCGCGCGCGACGGGGAAATTCGAGATCCGTCCGAGCGGAAACGCGGTGGCGCTCGAAGAAGAGATGATGAAGGTCGCTCAGACTCAGCTGGACTACCAGACTGCGACCTCCCTGTATTCCCGCAGTCTCGGCTTGATCAAGACGGCGCTCGGAAAGACAAGATAGGGGTAAGGCGTCATGGACTTCATGAAATCGATCAGCATTGCAGCATCCGGACTGCGGACGCAGGCCGGCCGCATGCGGATCATCGCCGAGAACCTTGCCAACGCCAATTCGACCGCGGGCGCATCCGGCGGCCAGCCCTATCGGCGCAAGGTGCCGACGTTCGAGTCGAAGTTCGACCGCGAGATCGAGGCCCAGGTCGTCTCGCTCGGCCGGGTGCAGCGCGACAAGAGCGCGTTCGTCAGCCGCCACGAGCCCGGCCACCCGGCCGCCGACAAGAGCGGCTACGTCCAGTATCCCAACGTGAACTCGCTGATCGAAACGGCCGATCTGAAGGAGGCGCAGCGGAGCTACGAGGCGAACCTCAATGTCGTTTCCGCAACGCGGCGGATGATCTCGCGAACACTCGACCTGCTGCGTGTCTGAAGCAGGCTGCACTGCGTTTCCGATCGATCAGTTGCGTATCAGCTAAACTCTTGGAGCCCTCGCCATGTCGACTGCCAGCCTCGTTGCCAACGCCTACGCCGCCGCCGCCCGCGCGGCGAACACCGGCGATCATACCCGCATGCCGCTGCGCGACCACGGCGCCGGGCTTGACGATTCCGCGTCCACCGGCTTCGGCGCCATGCTGGAGAACACGCTCGCCAACACCATGGCCGCCGGCCGCGCCAGCGAGCACAAGGCGCAGGCGCTGGTGGCCGGCAAGGCCGATCTCGTCGACGTGGTCACCGCGGTCGCCGAGACCGAGGTCGCCATCGAATCGCTGGTGTCGATCCGCGACAAGGTGATCCAGGCCTACCAGGAAATCATGCAGATGCCGATCTGATCGGCGCCCGCACGCTAGAGCATCCGCCGATCTGATTGAACCGGGCGGACGCTCTAAGTTATTGCGCTGTCGCATTCTCTTCCGCAAAATCGCTTTCCACTTTTGCGGAGAATGCTCCAGAGCGTTATCCGATCTGACCGTATCAGGTCGGACACTCTCAGTTTCTGGTTCGTCGCATTTTCTTTCGCAAAACCGGTATCCACTTTTGCGAAAAATGCTCTAGAGGGCAGCGCCATGACCGGACCGGAAGTGCTCGACGTGGCGCGCGACGGCATCCTCACGCTGCTGTGGGTGTGCGCGCCGATGATGCTGGCGGGACTCGCCGTCGGCGTCGTCATCTCGCTGTTGCAGGCGCTGACCCAGATCCAGGAGATGACGCTGGTCTTCGTGCCGAAGATCATCGCCATGTTCGCGGTGATGCTGGTGGCGCTGCCGTTCATGGGCGACATGCTGTCCGCCCACATGGCGCGGGTGGCGGCCCACATCATCGCCGGACATTGAGGGCGCGGCACGCGGGTAACGGCGGACGGAAGGCGGCGCAATGACGGTCAGCCTCACGTTCCTGCCGGTGGTGGCGACCGCCTTCGTGCTGATGTTCGCCAGGATGGGCACGCTGATGATGCTGCTGCCGGGGTTCGGCGAGCGCAACATCCCGGTGCGGATGCGCCTCGCCGCGGCGGTGCTGATGACCTTCATGCTGTTTCCGCTGCACCGCGGCGCCTACCAGGTCGAGCTGTCCAGCTTCGGCCCGCTGGTGTTCATGCTGTTCGGCGAGCTTGCCATCGGCTTCGTGCTGGGGCTTGCGGCCCGCGTCGCCATGGCGTCGCTGCAGGTGGCCGGCACGGTCATCGCCAACCAGCTCGGCCTGGGGTTCGTCACTGCGGTCGATCCGACCCAGGCGCAGCAGGGGGCGCTGCTCGGCACGTTCCTGGCGCTGCTCGGCGTCACGCTGGTGTTCGCGAGCGACCTGCACTACGTCGCCATCGCCGCCATCGCCAACAGCTACAAGGTTTTTGCGCCCGGCCTGCCGCCGGTCACCGGCGATGCGCTGCAATTGTCGGTGCGGATGGTCGCCGACGCCTTCCGCATCGGCGTGCAGCTGTCCGCGCCGTTCCTGCTGTTCGGGCTGGTGTTCAATGTCGGGCTGGGGCTGCTGGCGCGGCTGATGCCGCAGCTCCAGGTGTATTTCCTGGCCATGCCGCTGTCGATCTTCGCCGGATTCGCGATCCTGCTGGCGCTGGTCGGGGCGATGATGGGCGTCTATGTCGACTTTCTCGGCGGCGTGCTCGGCATGCTGGCCGGGCGCTGAGGGGAGGCCGCCATGGCCGAGAGCGGCGACGACACCGAGCGCACGGAAGAGCCAACCCCAAAGCGAATAGAGGAGGCGATCGAGCGCGGCGACGTCGCCAAGAGCCAGGAGGTCAATACTTGGTTCGTGCTCAGCGCCGGCGCGCTGATGCTCCTGGTATTCGGCCCGAGCACCGCCGAAAGCCTGACGACCAGCTTTCGCGGCATCCTCTCGAACGCCTATGCCATCCCCGCCGATGGCGGCGGGCTGACGCGCTTCGTCATCCAGGTGGCCGGCGAGACCATGCGGGCGGTCGGCCTGCCGCTGATGCTGATGGCGCTGGCCGGCGTCGCCTCCAACATGGTCCAGCACCGCCCGCTGTGGACCACCGAGCCGATCACGCCCAAGCTCTCCAAGATCTCGCCCATCAACGGGCTGAAGCGGCTGTTCGGCAAGGAGGCGCTGGTCCAGTTCCTCAAGGGGCTGGTCAAGATCGGGATCGTCGGCGGCGTGCTCTATGCCATCCTGTGGCCGCAGCGCGACCGGCTGGCGCTGGTGGTGGCCTCCGACGTCGCGACGCTGCCCGAGCTGGCCCTGGCGCTGTCGCTGAAGCTGTTCGTCGGCGTCATCGCGGTGATGACGGTCGTCGCCGTGCTCGACTATCTCTATCAGTGGACGAGCTGGCGGCAGCGGCTGCGCATGAGCCTGCGCGAGATCCGCGAGGAGTTCAAGCAGAGCGAAGGCGATCCCCACGTCAAGGCGCGAATCAAGTCGATCCGCCAGAGCCGCATGAAGAAGCGGATGATCGCCCAAGTGCCCAAGGCCTCGGTGGTGATCACCAACCCGACCCACTATGCGGTGGCGCTGCAGTACGAGAAGGGCATGACGGCGCCGGTGTGCGTGGCCAAGGGCGTGGATGCGCTGGCGCTGCGCATCCGCGAGGAGGCCGAGAAGCACGACATCCCGGTGGTCGAGAACCCGCCGCTGGCGCGCGCCCTGCATGCCAGCGTCGGGCTCGACGAGGAGATCACCCCCGAGCACTACAAGGCGGTGGCGGAAGTGATCGGCTACGTGCTCGGCCTGCGCCGGCGCTGGCGGCCGTCCTGAGAGACCGTTTGGAAACTCGGGCGGCAGCCGGGCGAAGGCGGCGCGCGACCGGATTCCACTCGGGCCGATTGTGCGCTAGAGCACGGCGGACGGCGGCCGACTTGCGGGCGACCAACCGGCGCAGAGGGGCCGGACGTGGGCGCAGGGCAGGAGCCTGCGCCGTTTCCGGCCTGCCCCGGCGGGTCGGCAAGTTGAGCGTAATCGTTTATCGTATTTTTTGTCGGATTCCTTGCGCAAAACCGGCTCCCGGGCGTGCGGAGACTGCGCGAGTGCCGTCGAAAGGGGCGGGTCGTGACCATCGGTGACGAAAGAAGCGGCGAGATGCTGGAAGCCGTCGACAGGAGCGACGCCGCCGGCTCCATCGGTCTCGTCGTGGTGATCGCGCTGGCCATGGTCGCGGCGGTGGTGTCGTTCCTGTTCATCGGCCGCGACGATGCCGAGCCGTGGGTGATCGGGCTGCTGGCGCTGCTGGCGGTGATGGGCGTGTTCGCGCTGTTCGCGGTGGCCGCCGGCATCCTGCAGTTCGCCGGCCGTTCGGGCCGATTCGACCTGACCAAGGCGCTGATCGACGGCTCGGCCGAGGGCATGGTGGTGGTCGACCCCTCCGGCCGCGTGCTCTACGCCAATGCCGCCTATCTGGAACTCGCCGGGGCGACCTCGTCCGACGACGTGGTGCCGGTCGAGCGGCTCTACACCTCCGAGCCGGAGGTGGCGGAGGTGATCTATCGCCTCGCCCAGGCGGCGCGGAGCGGCCGCGCGGCGTCCGAGGAGGTGCGCACGGTCGGACGCAAGGGCGAAGCCGGGCGCTGGCTGCGGCTGAAGGTGCGCCCGGCCGGCACGCAGGGCCGGCTGGCCAAGCTGATCGCCTGGACGGTCGCCGACGTGACGCGCGAGCGGCTGCGCCAGGAGGACGCCTACGTCCAGCTCCAGCAGGTGATCGACTATCTCGACCATGGCCCGGCCGGCTTCTTCTCGGCCGAGCCCGACGGTACCCTGGTCTACATCAATGCCACGCTGGCCGAGTGGCTGGGTTACGACTTTGCGGAGGTGGCCACCGGCGGGCTGAAGGTCTCCGACATCCTGCCCGGTCCCGGCGTGGCGCTGCTGGCGCCCCAGCCCGGCAGCGCCGGCGAGGTCAAGACCGAGGTGATCGACATCGACCTCAAGCGCCGCAGCGGCGAGCCGCTGCCGGTGCGGCTCCACCACAAGGTGGCGGTGGCGCCGGACGGCACGGCGGGCGCCTCGCGCACATTGGTGCTCGACCGCTCGCGCGGGCGGGCCGGCGCCGACCTGGCGCGCGCCGCCGAGGTCCGGTTCGCGCGCTTCTTCAATTCGACGCCGATGGCGATCGCCACGGTCGACCGGGTGGGCCGCATCGCCCGCGTCAATGCGCTGTTCGCCCGGCTGTTCGGCGGCCCGGTCGAGGTACGCCCCGGCGGCGAGACGCGCTCGGTGCTGACCGGCCTCGCCGAGGCCGACCGGCCGGCGCTGGAGGCGGCGATCAAGGCTGCCGCCGACGGCAAGGGCGACATCGCCCCGGTGGATGCCAGCATGCTGGGCGGCCGCGCGGTGCGCTTCTATGTGGTGCCGGTGGAGGAGGACGAGCGCGACCAGGAGGCGGCGATCGTCTACGCCATCGAGACCACCCAGCAGCGGGCGCTGGAGACCCAGGTGGCGCAGTCGCAGAAGATGACGGCGATCGGCCAGCTCGCCGGCGGCGTGGCGCACGACTTCAACAATGTGCTGACCGCCATCATCGGCCACGCCGACTTCCTGCTGGAGAGCCACCGGCCGACCGATCCGTCCTTCCAGGACATCATGCAGATCAAGCACAACGCCAACCGGGCGGCCGGCCTGGTGCGGCAGCTTCTCGCCTTCTCGCGCCGCCAGACCCTGCGCCCGCAGGTGATCCAGCTCGGCGACGCGATGAGCGAGGTCACCATGCTGCTGCGGCGGCTGCTGGGCGAGACGGTGAGCCTCGACATCCGGCACGGGCGCGACCTGTGGCCGGTCTATATCGACGTCAACCAGTTCGAGCAGGTGGTGGTCAATCTGTCGGTCAATGCGCGCGACGCCATGCCGACCGGCGGCAAGCTCACCGTGCGTACCGCGAATGTGCCGGCGGCCGAGACCAAGACCTTCGGCGATCCGCAGCTTCCCTCGGCCGACTTCGTGCTGGTCGAGGTGACCGACACCGGCACCGGCATGCCGCCGGAAATCCTCGACAAGATCTTCGACCCCTTCTTCACCACCAAGGAGGTGGGCAAGGGCACCGGGCTCGGCCTGTCGACGGTCTATGGCATCGTCAAGCAGACCGGCGGCCACGTCTCCTGCGATTCCAAGGTGGGGGTCGGCACCACCTTCCGCATCTTCCTGCCGCGCCACATTGCCACCGAGGCGCCGGCGGTGGTGGAGGAGCCGGCCCAGGCGAAGGCCGCCGACCTCACCGGGCGCGGTACCATCCTTCTGGTCGAGGACGAGGATTCGGTGCGGGCGTTCGGCTCGCGCGCGCTCACCTCGCGCGGCTACACCGTGCTGCAGGCGGCCTCCGGCATCGAGGCGCTTGACCTGTTCGCCGACCACGCCGGCTCGATCGATCTCGTGGTCTCCGACGTGGTGATGCCGGAGATGGACGGCCCGACCCTCTTGCGCGAGCTGCGCAGCCGCCGGCCCGACCTCAAGGTGATCTTCGTCTCCGGCTATGCCGAGGACGCGTTCCGCAAGAACCTGCCCGAGGGCGAGCAGTTCGCCTTCCTGCCCAAGCCCTTCACGCTGAAGCAGCTCGTCGAGGCGGTGAAGGAGACGATGGCGGCGTAGAGGACGGCCGTTCCGGCCCCGAAACCCTGTGGGCCCCGACCTCTGCCCGCCTTTTGGCCGCCGCCCGGAAACCGGATGACGAAAGGACATAGGTCTCGCCGGCGGCGCCGGGTGCCGGCGGCGGCACGCGACCAAAGACGCAGATGCCTTCCCAATGGTTTCGTCTAGGATCGCTTTGCCCCCGCAGTCGAAGACCTGCGATCAAGAACGAACCAATAGGGAGTCACGCGATGAAATCAGGACGTCTCGCTCTTGCAACTGTGTTTGCGCTCGCGCTCGCCGTGCCGGCCTATGCCGCCGATTTCGGCACCGCTGCCGAGGCCAAGGCCATGCTGGAGAAGGCGGTCGCCGCGCTGAAGGCCGACAAGGCCAAGGCGCTCTCCGAGTTCGCCAAAGGCGAGGCCGGGTTCAAGGACCGCGACCTCTATCCGTTCTGCGGCGGCCCGGACGGCAACTTCACCGCACACCCGACGCTCACTGGCAAGAGCCTGAAGGATCTCAAGGACAAGACCGGCAAGGCGCTCGGCCAGCAGATTTATGCCGTCGCCGCCGAGGGCAAGATCGGCGAGGTCGAATATATGTGGCCGCGGCCGGGCACCACCGATCCGGTGCAGAAGGTGTCGTTCGTCACCAAGGTCGGCGACCAGACCTGCGCGGTCGGCTATTACAAGTGATCGCGTTTTTGCGGGATCATGTCATGATCCCGCAAAGACCTTCGCCGTAAATCCGCATTGAAAATCTCGTTTGCGGCGATCGCCATGCGGATCCTCGGCTTGATCGGCCGGGGTCCGCCTCCTGTTCGCGATGCTCAGACGCTGCGGAACGGAAGACCGACGTCGCGTCGTCTTGGTCTGGTCTTGTCCCTGCTTGGCTTTGTCCCGGCTGCGCCTCGTCCTGGCCGCGCCTTGTCCCGGCTGCGCCTTGTCCTGGTCATGCGCGCCGGGTTTCGAGCGGACGCTTGCCAGCCGCTCTGCCGGAGGCCGCCGCCCGGCGGGACAGCCCGGCCAGAGAGCACTCTCCGCAAAATGAATATCGGTTTACGTAAGAGACCGCGTCGGATCGAAGGCTTCGAGCGGCCGCCGGTTCAAGCGGCTCGGCAGACGTGCTGGAGCAGTCTCCACAAAAGTGGGCACCGGTTTTGCGCAAGAGACTGCGACACATCAAAGACCTGGAGCAATCGCCGGCTCAAGCGGATCGGCAGACGGGCTAAGAGTCCATTGATGGAACGTCCGCGCAACTGACCGGACTTTTGTTCCGTTCTCCTCTTGTTCTTTCGAACAAATCGTGTACATTTCCGCTGTCGGCGGGTTGCGGCAGCGGAGCGGGGGTAGGGGCTCATCCAGAGCGGCCGCCGGCCTGAACCAAACGGTTCGGCGCCTCTCAAGGTTTTGGTTTGTCGCTATTTCTTCCGCAAAGCCGGTATCCGCTCTTGCGGAAAATGCTCTGGCGGTTTGGACGGCGCGCGGGCGCATGCCATAAGGGGACGTACGGTGACTCAGGTCTCGCTCAAACTGGTCGAAGGCTCGTCGATGGACAAAACCAAGGCGCTGGACGCCGCGCTCACCCAGATCGAGCGGGCCTTCGGCAAGGGCTCGATCATGCGGCTGGGGAAGGGCACCGCCGCGCTGGAGGTCGATACCGTCTCCACCGGTTCGCTCGGGCTCGACATCGCGCTCGGCATCGGCGGCCTGCCGCGGGGCCGCGTCGTCGAGATTTTCGGCCCCGAATCGTCGGGCAAGACCACGCTGGCGCTGCACACCATCGCCGAAGCCCAGAAGAAGGGCGGGGTGTGCGCCTTCATCGATGCCGAGCACGCGCTCGACCCGATCTATGCCAGGAAGCTTGGGGTCAATCTCGACGACCTCCTGATCTCGCAGCCCGATGCCGGCGAGCAGGCGCTGGAGATTGCCGACACGCTGGTGCGCTCGGGCGCCATCGACGTGCTGGTGGTCGATTCGGTGGCGGCCCTGGTGCCGCGTGCCGAGCTGGAAGGCGAGATGGGCGACAGCCAGCCGGGCATGCAGGCGCGGCTGATGAGTCAGGCGCTGCGCAAGCTCACCGCCTCGATCTCGCGCTCCAACTGCATGGTGATCTTCATCAACCAGATCCGCATGAAGATCGGCGTGATGTATGGCTCGCCCGAGACCACCACCGGCGGCAACGCGCTGAAGTTCTACGCCTCCATCCGCCTCGACATCCGCCGCATCGGCGCCATCAAGGAGCGCGACGAGGTGGTAGGCAACCAGACGCGGGTGAAGGTGGTCAAGAACAAGCTCGCCCCGCCGTTCAAGCAGGTCGAGTTCGACATCATGTATGGCGAGGGCATTTCCAAGGCCGGCGAGCTGATCGACCTCGGCGTCAAGGCCGGCGTGGTCGAGAAGTCGGGCTCCTGGTTCTCTTATGACAGCCAGCGCATCGGCCAGGGCCGCGAGAACGTCAAGGGCTTCCTCAAGACGCATCCGGATATTGCCGGGCGCATCGAGGCCGCCATCCGCCAGAATGCCGGCTTGATCGCCGAGCAGATCCTCGGATCCCCCGAGAGCGGCGAGGACAGCGAGGACGCCGCCGAAGGGTGAAATCGCGGGCTCGGACGGTTGGCTCGAACGGGCCGCCGGACATCCAGGCCGCCGGGGATGAAGGCGCCGCGCCGCCGGGCGTTGGGGGCTGGCATGGCCCGGGCATTTTCTGTTTCGTGCCTTGTCGGGCGTGCGCGACGGGCATTGCGGATGCCGTCCTATGTGTGAGCGGCGAGCGCGGGCTTTCCGCGACTGCCGGCATGGCGAAGCCGTCCGCGGCGCTGCGCAATCGGCTGGCTATGTCTTTGTGACGATTTGTCTTTCGCTTTGGCGCGCGTCGTCCTGCTCGACAGGGGATCGTGCCTTCGCGGTGGTGGCGATGAGGCCGTGGCGAAGGTCAGGCTCGGGCGTTTCTGGACAGGGGCGGGGGGCGCCGCTAGATGTGCAGGGAAGCCAACGGCCGCCTGGGGCGTGCCGCGCCGGAGATGAGTTGCCAGATGAGCGGCGTCAACGAGATCAGGTCCACCTTTCTTGAGTTCTTCGGCAAGGCCGGGCACGCCATCGTGCCGTCCTCGCCGCTGGTGCCGCGCAACGATCCGACCTTGATGTTCACCAATGCCGGGATGGTGCAGTTCAAGAACGTCTTCACCGGCGTCGAGAAGCGGCCCTACCAGCGCGCAGTGACTGCGCAGAAGTGCGTGCGGGCGGGCGGCAAGCACAACGACCTCGACAATGTCGGCTATACTGCGCGACATCACACCTTCTTCGAAATGCTCGGGAACTTCTCCTTTGGAGACTACTTCAAGGACCGGGCGATCGAGCTGGCGTGGAACCTGATCACCAAGGTCTACGAGGTTCCCGAGAAGCGCCTGCTGGTCACCGTCTATTCCGAGGACGACGAGGCGTTCGGCCTGTGGAAGAAGATCGCCGGCCTCCCCGACAGCCGCATCATCCGCATCCCGACCTCCGACAATTTCTGGGCGATGGGCGATACCGGTCCGTGCGGCCCATGCTCGGAGATCTTCTACGACCATGGCGACCACATTCCGGGCGGCCCGCCCGGCTCGGCCGATCAGGATGGCGACCGATTCATCGAGATCTGGAACCTGGTCTTCATGCAGTACGAGCAGCTTCCGGGCGAGCGCATCGCGCTGCCCAAGCCCTCGATCGACACCGGCATGGGGCTGGAGCGCATCTCGGCGGTGCTGCAGGGCACCCATGACAATTACGACATCGACCTGTTCCGTGCCTTGATCCGGGCTAGCGCGGAGGCGACCGGCGTCGAGCCGGACGGCGCCCACAAGGCGAGCCACCGCGTCATCGCAGACCATCTGCGCGCCTCGGCCTTCCTGGTCGCCGACGGCGTGCTGCCCTCCAATGAGGGCCGCGGCTACGTGCTGCGCCGCATCATGCGCCGCGCCATGCGCCACGCACAACTGCTTGGCGCCAAGGATCCGCTGATGTGGCGGCTCGTGCCGGTGCTGGTGCGCGAGATGGGGCAGGCCTATCCGGAGCTGCTGCGCGCCGAGGCGCTGATCACCGAGACGCTGAAGCTGGAGGAGACCCGCTTCCGCAAGACGCTGGTGCGCGGCCTTGCGATCCTCGACGAGGAAACTTCGCGGCTCGGGCCGGGCGAGACGCTGAAGGGCGAGGTCGCCTTCACCCTCTACGACACCTATGGGTTTCCGCTCGATCTGACCCAGGATGCGCTGAAGTCGCGCGGCATCGGCGTCGATACCGAGAGCTTCCAGGCGGCGATGGAGCGCCAGCGCGAGACTGCGCGTGCCGCGTGGGCCGGCTCAGGCGAGGCGGCGACCGAGGCGGTGTGGTTCGCGGTGCGCGAGCGGGTCGGCGCCACCGAGTTTCTGGGCTACGAGACCGAGACGGCGGAGGGCGTGGTCAGGGCGCTGGTCAAGGACGGCCGCGAGGTGGCGGCGCTGGAGGCGGGCGAGAGCGGTCTCGTGGTGCTGAACCAGACGCCGTTCTACGGCGAATCCGGCGGCCAGGTCGGCGACACCGGCACAATGAGCGCCGCCGAGGCGCGCGCCCGCGTCACCGACACGCACAAGAAGCTTGGCGACCTGTTCGTGCATGCCGTCACCGTCGAGCATGGCCGGCTGAAGGCGAACCTGCCGGTGGAACTCGCGGTCGATCACGACCGCCGCGGCGCCATCCGCGCCAACCATTCGGCCACCCATCTGCTGCACGAGGCGCTGCGCCAAGTGCTGGGCGACCACGTCGCCCAGAAGGGCTCGCTGGTGTCGCCCGACCGGCTGCGCTTCGACATCTCCCACCCCAAGCCGATCTCGGCGGAGGAGCTGGAGAAGGTCGAGGACATCGCCAACGACATCATCCTGCAGAACGCGCCGGTGGTGACGCGGCTGATGGCGGTGGACGAGGCGATCACCTCGGGCGCACGGGCGCTGTTCGGCGAGAAGTACGGCGACGAGGTGCGGGTGGTGTCGATGGGGATCGCGCCCGGCAGCAATGCCGCGCCCTATTCGGTGGAGCTGTGCGGCGGCACCCATGTGGCGCGCACCGGCGACATCGGCCTCGTCACGCTGCTCGGCGACAGTGCGGTGGCGGCCGGGGTGCGGCGCATTGAGGCGATGACCGGGCGCACGGCGCGCAAGCACACCAACGGGCTGGCCGGCACCGCCAAGGCGGCGGCGGCCGAGCTGCGGGCGCCGCTCGACGAGCTGGTGCCGCGCATTTCCGGCCTGATGGACGAGCGCCGCCGGCTTGAGCGCGACCTTGCCGAGGCCAAGAAGCGGCTTGCCATGGGCGGGGGCGGGGGTGCGGACGGCATCCAGACCGTCGGCTCGACCAGGCTGCTGGCGAAGACCGTGCACGGCATCGAGCTGCGCGACCTCAAGAGCCTCGCCGACGAGGGCAAGAAGCAGATCGGCTCGGGCGTCGTGGCCATTGTCGGCGTGGCCGAGGATGGCAAGGCCGGCCTCGTGGTCGGCGTCACCGCCGACCTGACCGGCCAGTTCAACGCGGTCGACCTGGTGCGCAAGGGCGCCGAGGCGCTGGGCGGCAAGGGCGGCGGCGGTCGGCCCGATATGGCGCAGGCCGGCGGGCCCGACGGCGCCAAGTCGGACGTCGCGCTCAAGGCGATCGGCGAGGCGCTGGCCGCGGGCTGAGGATGCCGGTGCGGCGCGCCGTCACTCCGCCGGCCGGCCGGCGCGCAGCGGCGCCTTGAGCAGCTCGCGCTTGGCGCGGATGGTCTCGTGCACCTCGTCGCGCGAGCCGCCGAGCGTCTGCAGCGCGGCGCTGGCGAGGTCGAGGCTGGCTTCCAGCGCCTCGGGCACCACGTCGGTGGCGCCGAGCCGGAACAGCCGTGCCGCATGGGCGGCGTCGCGCGCCCGCGCCACCACCGGCACGTCGGTGCGCTCCGCCCGCACGGCGGCGACCACGTGCTCGGCGGCGATCGGGTCGTCCATGGTCACCACCACCGCCGGCGCGTCGGCGAGTCCGCATTTGCGCAGGAATTCGCGCCGCGTCGCATCGCCATAGACGACCGGCTCGCCGGCCTTGCGGCCGCTGGCGACGATGTCGGCGTTGCGGTCGGTGGCGATGAAGGCGCGGCCTTCGCCTTCGATAAGCTCGCAGACCAGCCGGCCGACGCGGCCATAGCCGACCACGATGGTGCGGCCAACCTCGGCCGGCGCCGGCTCGCCATGGCCGTCGGCCATAGCCGCGGCGCGGCGGGCCTGCCGGCCAGCCTGCCGGCCGAGCCGGGCGAGGAAGGGTGTCAGCATCATGGTGCCGGAGGCAACCAGCAGCATGAACTGCTCGATATCGGCTGGCAGCAGGCCGCCGCTGCCGGCAAGGCCCAGCACCAGGAAGGCGAACTCGCCGCCGCCGGCCAGCAGCAGGCTTGCCTCCACCGCCACCGGCCAGGAGAGCCGGAACAGACGCGCCAGCCCGCCGACGACCGCCACCTTGAGAAACACCATGCCAAGAATGGAGAGGCCGAGCAGCAGCGGTTCGCGCGCAACGCCGAGCGGATCGATCCGCATGCCGACCGAGATGAAGAACAGGCCGAGCAGCATGCCCTTGAACGGCTCGATATCGACCTCGACCTCGCGGCGAAACTCGGTCTCCGACAGCAGCAGGCCGGCGAGGAAGGCGCCCAGCGCCATCGACAGGCCGGCGAAATGGGTGAGGAGCGAGGTGCCGACCACAACGAACAGAATCGCGGCCATGAACAGCTCGCGATTGTGGGTGCGCGCCACCAGCCGGAAGAACGGCCGCAGGATGGCCCGGCCGAAGCCGACGATGATGGTGACCGCGGCTGCGCCCTGCAGCAGCGCCAGCATCAGCCCGAGCAGCACCGACTGGCCGGCGAGCGCGGCCACCGCGCCATCCGGCGCCGCCTTGCTGAACACGACGACCAGGAACAGGATCGGCACCACCGCCAGATCCTGGGCCAGCAGAACCGCGAAGATGACACGGCCGGCGACCGAGGCGAGCCGGCGCTGCTCGGCCAGGAGCTGCAGCACGATGGCGGTGGACGACAGAGCCAGGCAGGCGCCGATGACCAGCGAGGCGTCGAACGGGTTGCCGAACGTCCAGGCGGTGGCGCCGATGGCCGCCGTCGTCAGCGCCACCTGCAGCATGCCGAAGCCGAACACCATGCGCCGCATGGTCCACAGCCGGTCGAACGACAGTTCGAGCCCGATGGTGAACAGCAGGAACACCACGCCGAGCTCGGCGAGCTGGTCGACGGTGTCGTGCGAGGTGATGGCGATGTAGCCCAGCCAGGGCACGCTCTCGGCGAGCCGCCCCAGGCTGTGGGGCCCCAGCACCAGGCCGGCGACGAGAAAGCCCAGTACCGGGGAGACCCGCATGCGGGCCATCAGCGGAATCACCACGCCCGCGGTGCCGAGAAACACCAGCGCTTCACGATAAAAACCGGTATCCAGCGGGGAGGGCATTGCCACGCAAACTTCGCTTGTCAGGCAAACTTCGATTGTCAGATTTTCGTCAGGCCCGTCGTCCTGCACGTCGCGGCGGTTGCCCGACAGGAATTGAGCCTTGCTGTTTCATCCCATAGCGGGATGAAACATTCCGCAACAGGTGTTTTCGACAGCGGGTGTTTTCGAGTCTCGCGGCCCGCGGTCTTGCCGTCCGTGGTCTTGCAGCCCGTGGTCTTGCAGCCCGTGGTCTTGCCGTCCGTGGTCTTGCGGCCCGGCGTGCCGCCGAAATGGAAAGGACGCGCGACCGCGCGTCCTTTCGGTCTCTGTCGTCATCCCGGCCGAGCGAAAGCGAGAGCCGGGATCGTCATCCGGAAAAGGCACCCCGTCCTGAACACGCTCCCGGGTCGCGGGCCTTTGGCCCTTGCCCGGGACGACGGTCTTTCCCGCCGTCACCCCGGCTCGCGCTGCGCTTGGCCAGAGCGACGTTGAGCCGATGCGGCTGGCTCAGGCCGCCATCGCCTTCTTGAGGTTCTCGTCGATCTTGTCGAGGAAGCCGGTGGTCGACAGCCATTTCTGGTCGGGGCCGATCAACAGCGCCAGATCCTTGGTCATGAAGCCGGCCTCGACAGTATCCACGCAGACCTTTTCCAGCGTCTCGGCGAAGTGACGCAGGTCGCCATTGCCGTCGAGCTTGGCGCGGTGGATCAGGCCGCGGGTCCAGGCGAAGATCGAGGCGATCGAGTTGGTCGAGGTCTCCTTGCCCTTCTGGTGCTCGCGATAGTGGCGGGTCACCGTGCCGTGGGCGGCCTCGGCCTCGACGATCTGGCCGTCCGGCGTCATCAGCACCGATGTCATCAGGCCGAGCGAGCCGAATCCTTGCGCCACGGTGTCGGACTGCACGTCGCCGTCATAGTTCTTGCAGGCCCAGACATAGCCGCCCGACCACTTCATCGCCGCGGCGACCATGTCGTCGATCAGCCGGTGCTCATAGGTGATCTTGGCCTTCTCGAAGGCATCCTTGAATTCGGAATCGTAGATTTCCTGGAACAGATCCTTGAAGCGCCCGTCATAGGCCTTCAGGATGGTGTTCTTGGTCGACAGATAGAGCGGATAGCCGCGGTTCAGCGCGTAGTTCATCGAGGCGCGGGCGAAGTCCTTGATCGATTCGTCAAGGTTGTACATCGCCAGGGTGACGCCCGAGCCCGGCGCCTTGAACACTTCCTTCTCGATCACTTGGCCGTCCTCGCCGACGAACTTCAGCGTCAGCGTGCCCTTGCCAGGGAACTTGAAATCGGTGGCGCGGTACTGATCGCCATAGGCGTGACGGCCGATGATGATCGGCTGCGTCCAGCCCGGCACGAGGCGCGGCACGTTGTTGCAGATGATCGGCTCGCGGAAGATGACGCCGCCCAGAATATTGCGGATGGTCCCGTTGGGCGACTTCCACATCTCCTGGAGGTTAAACTCGGTGACGCGGGCTTCGTCGGGCGTGATGGTGGCGCATTTGACGCCGACGCCGTGGCGCTTGATGGCGTTGGCGGCGTCCACGGTCACCTGGTCATTGGTGGCGTCGCGGTGCTGAACCGACAGATCGTAGTATTCGAGGTTCACGTCGAGATAGGGGTGGATCAGCTTGTCGCGGATATAGTGCCAGATGATACGGGTCATCTCGTCGCCGTCGAGCTCGACGACGGTGCCGGTCACCTTGATTTTCGCCATGTTCACGTTGCCCTTAACGCCCAAACCGTCGGGGTGGAGTGCCGGCGGTCAGACTGCGCGTGTCATTGCCCCGATACGCGGCCGGCACCGGGCGCTCTATCATAGGGTCGCACGCTGCGGAAGGCCGGTGGACCGTTCCCTGGGGCCGGCCGAGTGAGGAGAATTTGAGCATGTTTCAGAAGCATTGGTGGCCGATCGCCGCCTGCGCCGTCGTGCTGGCTGCGCCGGCCGGGCCGGGGGCCGGGCCGGCGGCGGCGCAGTTCGCGGTGGCGCGGCCGGCCGACGCCACCGTGATCGATCGCGCCACGCTGGAGCGGGATCTGGCCGACAACTCGATCGAACTGATCGACATCCGCGAGCCTGACGAGTTTGCCGCCGGCCATATCGCCGGCGCCCGCAACATGCCGATGTCGCGTCTCGATCCGCGCACGCTGGCCCAGCCGTCGGACAAGCCGATCGTGCTGGTGTGCCGCTCCGGCCGGCGGACGGCCCGCATGCTGGCGGCCGCCCAGGCAGCCGGCGCCACCAATATCAACCACTATGGCGGCGGCATGCTGGACTGGCAGGCGGCCGGCAAGCCGGTGGTCAAAGGTCCCTGACCACTCGACGCGGCCGATTGGCCGGTGCATGAGGGGCATCATGTCCGGCACCGACCAATCCCGCCCCTGGCTCGCCATTCCCGCCCCCGCCATCGTGCTGGTCGAGCCCCAGATGGGGGAGAACATCGGCACGACGGCGCGGGCGATGGCCAATTTCGGCCTGTCCGACCTGCGTCTCGTGAACCCGCGCGACGGCTGGCCCAATCCGCGCGCCAAGGCGGCGGCCTCGGGGGCCGACCCGATCCTGGAGAGCGCGCGGCTCTACCCCGATCTGCGCGCCGCCATCGCCGATCTCGGCTTCGTGGTGGCGGCGACCGCGCGCTGCCACACCCAGGCCAAGCCCGTGCTGGGGCCGGAGGCGGCGGCCAAGGCGATCACCGAGAAGATCGCCGGCGGCTCGAAGGCCGGCGTGGTGTTCGGCCGCGAGCGCAACGGCCTGGAGAGCGACGAGGTCGGGCTCGCCGACGCCATCGTCACCTATCCGGTCAATCCGGCCTTCGCCTCGCTCAACCTCGCCCAGGCCGTGCTGCTGATGGCCTATGAGGTCTCCAAGCTCGCCACCGGAAGCGCGCTGCCGTTCGACATGCCCGACCTGTCGGAACCGGCGCCGCGCCAGCAGCTTCACGCCTTCTTCGACCGGCTGGAATACGAGCTGGAGCGCGTCGAGTTCTACCGCCCGCCGGAGAAGCGGCCGGTGATGAGCGTGAACCTGCGCAACATCTTCCTGCGCATGGCGCCGACCCGGCAGGACGTGCAGACGCTCGCCGGGGTGATCGATGCGCTGGTGTCCGGCCGCAAGGGGCCGGCGGCGGGCGGCGTGCTCAATGCCGGGGAGACGGTGTCGCTCCGGAGCCTCGTTGCCGCCGAGGCGACGGTCGGCGTCACCGCGCCGGTGCGGGGCCTCGCGCGCCTCGTGCGCCGCAACCCGACCGAGGCCGAGCGGGTGGTGTGGGCGAGCCTCGTCACCGACCGCCGGCTCGCCGGTCGCGGCTACAAGCGGCGGGTGCCGATCGGCCCGCACATCGTCGACTTCGTGTCGTTCCCGGAAAAGACCGTGCTGGAGCTTGATGACGGCTCGGAGGAGCCGGCCGGCGCCGCCCGCCGCCGGGCGTGGCTCACTGAGCGCGGCTATCGCGTCGTGGTGCTGCCGGTGACGGGGGCCTCAGCGGAAGGGAGGGGCTCCGAGGGATTGGGCGAGCGGCTGGTCGCGGCGCTGGGCGAGCGTGCGGTCCGCAACGGACTCCAGCCGTAGCCGCCGCCGCCCCCCCGTTCGGATGTCATGGGGTCAAATCATCGACAGCAATCCGTCTACAGCAGGGTGTTGGAGACGCAGAAGACGTTTTCCGAGTTGAAATTGACGTCCCGTCTCCGCTTGGCCACCTCGCGCAGGAAGTTGTTCGACGTCGCCTGCCCGGGTAGCAGCCAGTCGTGCAGTTCGATGACCAGCAGCGGCACATCGTCCATCCAGTCGGTGTCCTGCGCGAACAGATCGCGCTCGAAACCCTCAATGTCGACCTTGATAATGAATGGCGTGTATTTCGCGGAATCGTAGGTTTCGAGCACAGTGCGCATGCTGACGATGGGAATGTCTCCGTCCTCGGCGTGCTCCACCCGCAAGCCCCAGTTCCCGGTGCCCGGGTCCGACATTCTCGCTTTGGAATCGACGCTACCGATGGCGGCATGCAAGAAGGACACGCGGTCGCACGGATTGTTGCGCCGGGCCATCGCGATGTTCGATGCGTCCGGCTCGATGCAGACAATTGCCGCGTCCCGAAACATCTCGCAGAAATACCGCGTTGCCATGCCGATATTGCCACCGCAGTCGATAATCAGCGGGATCTTACCGGCTTTCCGTATCCTGTCGTAATAATCGCCCATTTCCTTCATCCGGCACGACTTCTCGATGGCGTAGTCGTGGTCGGCGAAGATCTGCTTGGCGACGCGATGGTCGATAAGGTCGCGGATGTGGACGGAAATTGTCGCCCCTGTCCGCCGGTCAAGGATGACTTGCCGGTCCAAGACCGGTGGCGTGAGCAGCAGGAAGCGGCCGTTCGGTGTGGAATCGAGGGCGTTGACAACCAGCCGATAGAGCCAGGACAGCGTCCATCTCGCCCGTTGCTGGTGGGTCATCTTGGTGAACATGACCTGTGTCCGATTCTCTCTGGCTGCCGCCCGGTGCAGGGCTTCGACTGGGTGGGCTGCGCCCGCCCGCCGGTACGCAAGATTCGTGCAGGGCGTTGCGGCGGAGCGAAAAACTCCCGGCATGTCGCGGGGTCTGGGCAGTCCTACTGCACGACGAAGATGAAGAAGCCGCGACAGCCATGCGAAGATCGTTGACGGTCCGTTGACCATGGCTGTGCGATGGTCGAGACGAGGAGTGTAGAGGCCGCTTCCATGCCGATCGAGCCCTTGCCGGGGACGGTGCGCAGTCTCGGGCGTGCGCCGTCGCCCCTTGCCCCCACCATCGTGCCGCTGCCGCCGGTCGCCATCGCGCTGCGCGATCCGCTGATCCTGGTGTTCGATTCGGGTCTCGGCGGCCTCACGGTGCTGGCCGAGGTCGCCACCGCGCGCCCGGACGCCCGCATCGTCTATGTCGCCGACGATGCCGGCTTTCCCTACGGGCCGATGGCGGAATCGGCGCTGATCGCGCGGGTGGCGGAGGTGCTGGGCCAGGCGATCCGCCTCCACAAGCCGGATGTGGTGGTGGTGGCCTGCAACACCGCCTCGACATTGGTGCTGCCGCATCTGCGCGCGGCCCACCCGGCGGTGCGGTTCGTCGGCACGGTGCCGGCCATCAAGCCGGCCTGCGAGGGTTCCAGGACCGGGCGGGTCAGCGTGCTGGCGACGCCGGGCACGGTGCGGCGCGACTACACCCACGAGTTGATCCGCCGGTTCGCCGGGGCCTGCCGGGTGACGCTGGTGGGCTCGGCGCTGCTCGCCGGCTTCGCCGAGGCGTTCCTGCGCGGCCATCCGATCGACGACGAGGCGATCGCCGCCGAGATCGCGCCCTGCTTCGTCGAGGGGCCGGAGGGGGCGCGCACCGATACGGTGGTGCTGGCCTGCACCCATTATCCGCTGCTGGTCGAGGCGTTCCGCGATCTTGCGCCCTGGCCGGTGCGCTGGGTCGATCCGGCGCCGGCGATCGCCCGGCGGGTGGTGCAGCTCATCGGCCCGTCGACGGCGGGCGCGGTGGCGGCGCCGGGGCGGGTGGTGTTCACCGGCGGGCGGATGCGCGAACCGGGCTTGGCCGGGGCGCTGCGCCGGTTCCGGCTGGAAGAGGCCGGCGTTTGACGACAGGGGTTTGACAGCGCGGCGGCTGCCCCCTAGAACGCGCGCTCCGGGTTCGCTTGGCGCATCCGGTTATTCCGCGACCCGTGGACGGGGTAGCTGACACCCCGGTCCTGTCGGCCGGCGAACTTCGGTTCCCGGCAGAGGAGGGCGCGGTCCTGCAATTGATCCAAGGACCTGCGACAGATGAGCAAGCGTCACGACGCCAAGTATAAAATCGACCGCCGGATGGGCGAGAACATCTGGGGCCGCCCCAAGAGCCCGGTCAACCGGCGCGAATACGGCCCCGGCCAGCACGGCCAGCGCCGCAAGGGCAAGGTCTCGGACTTCGGCACCCAGCTCAAGGCCAAGCAGAAGCTGAAGGGCTATTACGGCTCGATCTCCGAGAAGCAGTTCCGCGGCATCTATCAGGAAGCCGCCCGCATGAAGGGCGACACCGGCGCCAATCTGATCGGCCTTCTGGAACGCCGCCTCGACGCTGTGGTCTACCGCGCCAAGTTCGTGCCGACGGTGTGGGCCGCCCGCCAGTTCGTCAATCACGGCCACGTCAAGGTCAATGGCCGCCGCGTGACCATCCCGAGCTTCCGGGTGAAGGTCGGCGACCATATCGAGGTCAAGGACGCCTCCAAGCAGCTCGCCATCGTGCTGGAGGCGACCCAGCTCGCCGAGCGCGACGTGCCGGACTATGTCGAGGTCGACCACCACAAGATGACGGCCAAGTTCTCCCGCGTGCCGGAACTCAACGAGGTTCCCTACGCCGTGGTGATGGAGCCCAATCTGGTGGTGGAATTCTATTCGCGCTGATCGTAAGATCGCGCCGAAAGTTCGTGGGCCGGTCCCGAATCAGGGACCGTTGGGGACCAGGAAGGCCGCTCCATCGAGCGGCCTTCCGCGTGTCTGGGGACGGGCGGTGCGACGTGGTGCTGTCGTCGCGGTGCTGTCATCCCGGACGGCGCGCAGCGCAGCGCCGGGATCGTTCTCAGGAAACACACATTTCGGAAAACGGTCCCGGGTCTCATGGCTTCGCCATTCGCCCGGGACGACGGGCAACTTTTGTCGTCATCCCGGCCGAGCGAAGCGAGCGCCGGGATCGTCTGCAGAACAAAGCACCCTTTCCTGCACACGGTCCCGGGTCGCGGGCCTTCGGCCCTTGCCCGGGACGACGAAGGCCCCTTGCCTCAGGCCGGCTCGCGCATGGCGACGCCCTTGTCCTTCAGCAGCGCCTGCAGCTCGCCGGCCTGGAACATCTCGCGGACGATGTCGCAGCCGCCGACGAACTCGCCCTTGATGTAGAGCTGCGGGATGGTCGGCCAGTTGGAATAGTCCTTGATGCCCTGGCGGATCTCGTCGGACTCCAGCACGTTGATGCCCTTGTAGGGCACGCCGAGGAAATCGAGAACCTGGACCACCTGCCCGGAGAAGCCGCACATCGGCATGTCGGGCGAGCCCTTCATGAACAGGACAACGTCATTGCCCTTCACCTCGGCGTCGATGGTGTCGTGGATGCTCATGGCGGCAAACCCTTTCTGCGCCTCGCGCGCGGTCTCTCGAAACGGAAAGTTGGGAGGCCCCGGACCAAAGGCAAGGGCCGGGCGCTTGGGGTCGGGCGCTTGGGCCCGGCGATCAATGCACCGGCGCGGTATCGGGCGTCGCGGTGTGCAGCGCCAGCGCGTGCAGCTCGCCGCCCAGGCTGTCCCTGAGCGCGGCATAGACGAGCTGGTGCTGCTGAATGCGGGATTTGCCGCGGAACGCCTCCGAAATCACCAGCGCCGAATAATGGTCGCCGTCGCCGGCCAGATCCTTGATCATCACCACCGCGTCGGGCAGCGACGCCTTGATCAGCCGCTCGATTTCGTCAGCCTTCATCGCCATGCGGCGGGTCTCCTTCACAAATCCAAGGCTCACTCGCCGAAAATCCTCTTCGAGGGCAGGATTTTCGGCGACCGGAATTGCGGAACTCCGGCCGGCGGCCGGATTCCGCATCACGCCGGCCCCGCCATATAGGTCGGCAGCCACGATTCATGAGCCGTCTTCAGATCGCCGATCAATATTGGGCGCTCGCCCGGCAGGGTCAATCGATCGCCGCCCGTGGTGCCGAGTCGCAGCGCCGGCACGCCGGCCGCCGCCGCCCGGCTGGTGAACGCCGCAGCGTCGGCAGCCGCAACCGTGACGAGGTAACGGGCCTGGTCCTCGCCGAACAGCACGGCGTGGGCCGGGCCGTCCGGCAGGGTGTCGATGGCGGCGCCGATGCCCGACGCCATCGCCATCTCGGCCAGCGCGATGGCGAGGCCGCCGTCGGAGAGGTCGTGCACCGCGGTGACGCCGCCCTCGGTGATCAGCGATCGCACGAAATCGCCGTTGCGGCGCTCGGCGGCAAGATCGACCGGCGGCGGCGCGCCGGCCTCGCGGCCGACGATGTCGCGCAAATAGGCCGACTGGCCGAGCCAGCCCGTGGTCTCGCCGACCAGGAAGATCGCCTCGCCTTCGGCGCGGAAGGCGACCCCTGCCGCCTTCGAATAGTCGTCGATCACGCCGACGCCGCCGATGGTGGGGGTGGGCAGGATGCCGCGGCCGTTGGTCTCGTTGTAGAGGCTGACATTGCCCGACACGATCGGGAAATCGAGCGCGCGGCAGGCCTCGGCGATGCCCTTCAGGCAGAACACGAACTGGCCCATGATCTCGGGCCGCTCGGGATTGCCGAAATTGAGGTTGTCGGTCACCGCCAGCGGCTTGGCCCCGGTTGCGGTGAGGTTGCGCCACGCTTCCGCCACCGCCTGCTTGCCGCCCTCGAACGGGTCGGCCTCGCAATAGCGCGGGGTGACGTCGGTGGTCATCGCCAGGGCCTTGGTCTGGTCGGGCGCGATGCGCACCACGCCGGCATCGCCGCCGGGGCGCTGCACGGTGTTGCCGAGGATCATGTAGTCGTACTGCTCCCACACCCAGCGCTTGGAGCACAGGTCGGGCGTCGCCAGCAGCTTGACGAGCGCGTCGGCGTTGGACATCGGCGCCGGAATGGCTGAGGCCTCCAGCACCGGCCACGGCGCCGGCTTGATCCACGGCCGGTCATAGAGCGGGGCCTCGTCGCCCAGCTCCTTGATCGGCAGATCGGCCATCACCTTGCCATGGCGCTTGACGACGAAGCGCAGCGTGTCGGTGGTGTGGCCGACCACCGCGAAATCGAGCCCCCATTTGCGGAAGATCGCCTCGGCCTCGGCCTCCTTCTCGGGCTTCAAGACCATAAGCATGCGCTCCTGGCTTTCGGAGAGCATCATCTCATAGGCGGTCATGCCGGTCTCGCGGCAGGGCACCTTGTCGAGGTCGAGCTCGACGCCGAGATTGCCCTTGGCGCCCATCTCGACCGCCGAGCAGGTGAGGCCGGCGGCGCCCATGTCCTGGATGGCGACGACGCAATCCTTGGCCATGATCTCAAGGCACGCTTCCAGCAGCAGCTTCTCGGCGAACGGGTCGCCGACCTGCACGGTGGGGCGCTTCTCCTCCGAGCCCTCGCCGAATTCGGCCGAGGCCATGGTGGCGCCGCCCATGCCGTCGCGCCCGGTCTTGGAGCCGAGATAGACGATCGGCAGGCCGACGCCGGCCGCGGCGGCGTAGAAGATGCCGTCGGTCTTGGCGAGGCCGACCGCCATGGCGTTGATCAGGCAGTTGCCATCATAGCGGGTGTGGAAGCCGACGCCGCCGGCAATGGTCGGCACGCCGAACGAATTGCCGTAGCCGCCGATGCCGGCAACTGAGCCGGCCAGCACCGGCCGTGTCTTGGGGTGGTCGGGATGGCCGTAGCGCAGGAAGTTCAGGCAGGCGATCGGCCGCGCGCCCATGGTGAAGACGTCGCGCAGAATGCCGCCAACCCCGGTGGTCGCGCCCTGGTAGGGCTCGATATAGGAGGGGTGGTTGTGGCTCTCCATCTTGAACACCACCGCATCGCCGTCGCCGATGTCGATGACGCCGGCGTTCTCGCCCGGACCCTGGATCACCCAGGGCGCCTCGGTCGGCAGCTTGCGCAGGTGGATGCGCGAGGACTTGTATGAGCAGTGCTCGTTCCACATCGCCGAGAAGATGCCGAGCTCGGTGAAGGTCGGCTCGCGCCCGATCAGGTCGAGGATGCGCTGGTATTCGTCGGGCTTGAGCCCGTGCTCGGCGATGAGCGCGGGCGTGATGGCGGGCTCGGGCGGGGTGGTGGCGTGTGTCATGCGATTGAACGTGCGCGATCGGGACCGACCTGGGTCCGTGCGGGAGGTCGAGGGGGCTTCTAACCCGGATTTGCGGATTGCGCACCCCGGCGATGAGGCGGGCTATTCCGCCAGATCGAGCGCCGTGAGCGTCAGGGGCAGGGCGGGGGCCAACAGCGGCGTCAGGGTCTCATAGGCGGCGTGGGCGACGACGTCGCGATAGCCAAGCGGCGCCGGGTCGCGGTGGACATGGGTGACGAGGTGGACGGCGTCGATCACCCACAGCTCGCGCACGCCGAAGGCTGAGTAGATGCGCGGCTTGCGGGCAAGGTCGTAGCCGAGGCTGGAATCGGCGATCTCGACCGCCAGCAGGGCGGTATCGCCGTTCAGCGCTTTCAGGCCGCGGGCGCGGTCGAACACGACGATGTCAGGTTCGAGATAAGTGTCGGGCGCCAAGCGGAAGGTGGTTTCCGGAATCAAATCCAGTGCTTCGGGCAGCCGCTGAAACCAGTGTCGCAGCAGCGCCTTCTTGATAACTTCGTGCCGAAGGCCCTTGGGCGACATCATCACCAGCTCTCCGCCGATCAGCTCCAGCCGCTCGTCCTCCAGCAAGAGGCCGACCTCGACCATGCGCTCGACCTCGGCCACGCTGAAGGCGCGGCGCGGCAGGTCGGTGGCGGCGGCGGTAATGGGGGCGCGGGTGAGGGGGGCATTCATGCCGCAAGACTAGCCGAAACCGCCCCGGCGGTCACGCTGCCGGGTTGCAGCCCTGGCGACGAGGGTGGGCGGTCAGGCCGCCTTCACGAGCGCGTCGACCAAGCCCGCGAACAGGCCGCGGCCGTCGGTGGGGCCGAGGCGGGCGTCGACGTGGTTCTCAGGGTGGGGCATCATGCCGAGCACGTTGAGCTTTGGCGAGAAGATGCCGGCGATCGAATTGGTCGAGCCATTGTGATTGAAGGCGGGGCCGACCTCGCCCGCAGCGGAGCAGTAGCGGAAGGCGACGAGGCCGTTGCCCTCGATCTTCTCCAGCGTCTTCCTGTCGGCGATGTAGTTGCCTTCGCCGTGGGCGCAGGGAATGGCGATCACCTGTCCGGGCGCATAGGCGCGGGTGAAGGGTGTGTCGGTGCGCTCGACCTTGAGATGCGCCACCTTGCAGGCGAAGCGGCGGTCCTTGTTGCGCATCAGCACGCCCGGCAAGAGGCCCGCCTCGCACAGGATCTGGAAGCCGTTGCAGATGCCGAGCACCAGCCCGCCGCGGGCGGCGTGGGCACGCACCGCCTCCATGATGGCGGCGCGGGCGGCGATGGCGCCGCAGCGCAGGTAATCGCCATAGGAGAAGCCGCCGGGCAGCACCACGAGGTCGGTGCCGGGGGGAAGCTGGGTGTCGGCGTGCCACACCAGCGCCGGCTTCCGGCCGGACACCAACTCCAACGCGAAGGCGACGTCGCGCTCGCGGTTCGAGCCGGGGAAGACGATGACGGCGGCGTTCATGAGCAGTCTCCAACCTGGCGGAGATCGAGGCAGCCTGCCGGGCCGATAAAGCCGCCCTTGCGACGGCCGCGGCCCGCAGGCGGATCAGAGGATCTCGACGCGGTAGTTCTCGATCACCGTGTTGGCGAGCAGCTTGTCGGCGGCGGCGGCCAGAAGCTTCTCGGTGCCGGCCCGGTCCGCCGTCGGCGCGATCTCGATGTCGAACACCTTGCCTTGGCGGACGCTGGCGATGCCCTCGATGCCGAGCGACTTCAGCGCTCCCTCGATCGCCTTGCCCTGCGGATCGAGAATTCCGGTCTTGAGCGTGACATACACGCGGGCCTTCATCGGCGGCCTCCTTTCGCACCGCGGCCGGTGCGGTCCTGAAACGTTCGCGGGGGGACAAACAACCGCGGGGGCACTCGGCCCCCGCGGCATAGCCGTCATGGCGGCGTAACGTCAGCCCTTGACGAGAATCGGGCCGGAGCCCTGGGGCCGTTCATTCTCGCCGAGAATGCCGAGCCGGCGGGCCACTTCGGTGTAGGCCTCGATCAGCCCGCCCATGTCCTTGCGGAAACGGTCCTTGTCCATCTTGTCGCCGCTCTTCATGTCCCACAGGCGGCAGCAGTCGGGCGAGATCTCGTCGGCGACGACGATCCGCATCATGTCGTTTTCCCACAGCCGGCCGCATTCCATCTTGAAGTCGACCAGACGGATGCCGACGCCGAGGAACAGGCCGGACAGGAAGTCGTTGACCCGGATGGCGAGGGCGATGATGTCGTCGATCTCCTGGGGGGTCGCCCAGCCGAACGCCGTCACATGCTCTTCCGACACCAGCGGGTCGTTCAGTTGGTCGTTCTTGTAGTAGAACTCGATAATCGAACGCGGAAGCTGGGTGCCTTCCTCAATGCCGAGGCGGGTCGACAGCGAGCCAGCCGCAACGTTGCGGACCACGACTTCAAGCGGGATGATCTCGACTTCGCGAATAAGCTGCTCGCGCATATTCATCCGGCGGATGAAGTGCGTCGGCACGCCGATGTCGTTCAGCTTCTGGAAAATGAACTCGGAGATGCGGTTGTTCAACACCCCCTTTCCGTCGATCACCTGATGTTTCTTGGCGTTGAAGGCCGTGGCATCATCCTTAAAGTGTTGAATCAAGGTGCCGGGCTCGGGGCCCTCATAGAGAACCTTGGCCTTGCCTTCGTAAATGCGCCGACGACGGCTCATAGGGGTGTACCTGGGCTTAAGAAAATCCATTGCCTGCCGGGTCTCCGGTGGATCTGGTCCGGCCGCGCGTGAGCATCACGCGTCGCGAGTCGTGTCGCGGAGCAGGTCCGCGACCGGCGGGACACTAGCCGATTGAGGCAGCGGATACAACGCGGGCCATCCGGGGGGCGTTTGCACCGGCCGGACGGGGTGGCGGCAGTTGATTTGCCAGGGGGGGCTCTATATTCACAGGCGGACGTGCGTGGCCGATCGCGCGCCAGAGTTTGCATGATGCCGAACATCGCAGCATTTCCCGGGCAGAGTTTCGCCGTTTCGGCCGCTGGCCTGGGGTGTGCAATCCTTCGAGACACGAAACGGATGCGGGGTTTTTCAGCGTGCCGCAAGGCGACAGCTTAAGACAATCCTGCCAAGGGACGAGCAAGGGACGAGAGCGCCACCATGACCACTTTCGATAAGCGCGGGGATGCGTTCGAAAAGCAATTCGTGCAAAACGAGGAACTGCGTTTCAAGGCGACGGCGCGCCGGAATCGTCTGCTCGGGCTGTGGGCGGCCGAAAAGCTCGGCAAGACCGGCGAGGACGCCGACGTCTACGCCCGCGAGGTCGTGATGAGCGACTTCGAGGAGGCCGGTGACGAGGACGTGTTCCGCAAGATCCGCAAGGATTTCGACGACGCCGGCGTGCAGCAGTCGGATCACCAGATCCGCCGCACCATGGAAGAGCTGCTGGCGCAGGCCCTCCTCGAGCTGAAGGCCGGGAGCTGAGTGCTTTCCCCGGGGACGTTCTGCGCGTGATCGACGCCATCCCGTAGGGCGCAATAGCTGACGATGTCGTCATCCCGGCCGAGGCGTGAGCCGGGATCGTTCTCAGAACAAGACGCCCTTCCTGAAAACGATCCCGGGTGGCGCGGCGTGCGCCGCTTGCCCGGGACGACAGGAGTCTGCCACGGCTTTCACGCCCGCCCGAACACCCGCCGGAAGATGGTGTCGACGTGCTTCAGGTGGAAGCCGAGGTCGAACAGTTCGGCGATCTCCGCCTCCGAGAGATGGCTGCGCACCTCGGCGTCGGCCAACAGCAGCGTCTGGAAGTCACCCTCGCCGCGCCACACCGGCATGGCGTTGCGCTGCACCAGCCGGTAGGCGTCCTCGCGGCTCGCGCCCTTCTGGGTCAGCTGGAGCAGGACGCGCTGGGAGTGGACGAGGCCGCCGAGCCTGTCCAGATTCTTCTGCATATTGCCGGGATAGACGACGAGCTTGTCGATGACACCGGCGAGGCGCGCCAGCGCGAAGTCGAGCGTCACCGTGGCGTCCGGCCCGATCATCCGCTCGACCGAGGAGTGCGAGATGTCGCGCTCGTGCCACAGCGCCACGTTCTCCAGGGCCGGCGTCACATAGGCGCGCACCATGCGGGCAAGGCCGGTGAGGTTCTCGGTCAAGACCGGGTTGCGCTTGTGCGGCATGGCGGAGGAGCCCTTTTGCCCTTCCGAGAAGAACTCCTCGGCCTCCAGCACCTCGCTGCGCTGCAGATGGCGGACCTCGATGGCGAGATTCTCGACCTGCGAGGCCACCACGCCCAGCGTGGCGAAGAACATCGCGTGGCGGTCGCGCGGGATCACCTGGGTCGAGACCGGCTCGATGGCGAGGCCCATCTTGTCGGCGACGTGGGCCTCCACCGCCGGGTCGATCTGGGCGAAGGTGCCGACGGCGCCGGAGATGGCGCAGGTGGCAACCTCCGCGCGCGCCGCCACCAGCCGCGTCCGGGCGCGCTGGAACGCGGCGGCGTGGCCGGCGAGCTTGACGCCGAAGGTGGTGGGCTCGGCGTGGATGCCGTGCGAGCGGCCGATGGTGGGGGTGAGCTTGTGCTCGAAGGCGCGCCTCTCCAGTGCCGCCAGCACCGCGTCGACGTCGGCGATCAGGATGTCGGCGGCGCGGGTGAGCTGCACGTTGAGGCAGGTGTCGAGCACGTCCGACGAGGTCATGCCCTGGTGGACGAAGCGCGCCTCGGGGCCGACGATCTCGGCGAGGTGGGTGAGGAAGGCGATGACGTCGTGCTTGGTCGTGCGCTCGATCTCGTCGATCCGCGCAACGTCGAACACCGCGTCACGCCCCTTCTCCCAGACTTTCGCAGCCGCCTCGGCCGGGATGACGCCGAGCTTGGCCTGGGCGTCGGCGGCGTGGGCCTCGATCTCGAACCAGATGCGGAAACGGGCCTGGGGCTCCCAGATGGAGACCATCTGCGGACGGGAATAGCGCGGGATCATGGTCGCTCAAAAGGTTGGAGGGTTGGCCGCGCTGTAGCAGATCGGCCGATCGGAGGCCAGCCGGCCCGCGGCCCGACGCGAGCGGCGCCGGCGGGAGCGCCCGCCGATCCGGCGAGGACGGCAAGCGGCCTCTCAAGACCCCGGAGGGCTGCATTTTCGCGAACGCAGCCCGGCGCGTCTTTCGCAGAACCGGTATCCACTTTTAAGGAAAATGCTCTAGAGACTTGCGCCTGCATGCCCCCGCGCCCACCTCAGCCCAAGCTTGGGTTCAAGTGATTCAGGCGGCCCTTCACTTGGCTCGACAACAGCCCGATTCAGGAGAGCACAGAATGTCCGACTTCAACTCCACGGCCGGAACCGCGGCGTATGAGCCGGTGGACGCCAGCGGCATGCTGGCCAAGAACTGGTGGGCCATCCTCATCCGCGGCTTGGCCGCGCTGGCCTTCAGCCTGTGCGCCTTCGTGCTGCCCGGCCCGACGCTGGTCTCGCTCGTGGTGTTCGTCGCCGCCTATGCCGCCGTCGACGGCGTGTTCAGCATCGTCTCGGCGGTGCGGGCGGCACGGATGGGCGAGCAGTGGGCGTCGCTGGTGTTCGACGGGCTGGTCAGCCTCACCGCGGCCGGCATCCTGGTGGTGTGGCCGAGCATCTCGGTCGAGGCGCTGATCGTGCTGCTCGCGATGTGGGCGATCATCTCCGGCTTTCTCGAAATCGGCGCGGCGTTCCGCCTCAAGGCCGAGCACGGCCGGGTGTGGCTCGGCCTTGCCGGCGTTGCCTCGGTGCTGTTCGGCGTGGCCCTGTTCGCGGCGCCGTTCATCGGCGCGCTGGTGGTGACGTGGTGGCTCGGCGTCTACGCCGCGGTGTTCGGCATCACCATGGTTTCGCTGGCGATCACGCTGAAGCGCCGCCTGTCGCACCAGCCCGCGGCGTGATGCGCGATGCGAGCGCCGGCCCCTGGGGCCGGCGTTCCATCAGCCGGATTTCGGATCAGACGGTTTCCGGTCGATCCCTTCGGGATACCGGAAACGTCTCGCCGAAAACCCCTTCTTCGATAGCGGGATTTTCGGCGATCGGTATGCGGTTTCCGGCTTGGTCAGCCGGAAGCCGTATCAGGCCACATTCGGGCCGCGGCGCTGGCGGGCGGCCAGCCAGGCCGTCGTCGGCTCCGCCAGCGCCGGCCTGGCGATCAGGAACCCCTGCCCGTGGTCGCAGCCCATCCGCCGCAGGCGGGCGAGCTGGCCCTCGGTCTCGATACCCTCCGCCACCACCTTGAGATCGAGGCTGTGGGCGAGGCGCACGATGGTGCGGGCGATCACCGCGTCCTCCGGATCGGTCTCCATGTCGCGGACGAAGGACTGGTCGATCTTGAGCACGTCCACCGGGAAGCGCTTGAGGTGGGCGAGCGAGGAATAGCCGGTGCCGAAATCGTCGAGCGCGATGCGCACGCCGAGGTGATGCAGCGCTTCCAGGTTTGCCTCGATCTTGCTGTCCTGCGAGATCACCACGTTCTCGGTGATCTCGATTTCGAGGTGACGCGGCAGCAGCCGGTTCTCCGCCAGCGCGGCAACCACCCGGGCGGGCACCGACGAGTCGCGCAATTCGGTGGCCGACAGATTGATCGCCACATAGCCGGGGTCGAATCCCTGGTCGAGCCAGGCCCGCATCTGGCGGGCGGCGACCTTGATGGTGAAGGCGCACAATTCGCCGTCGAGCCCGGCGGAGGTGGCGACGTCGAGGAACGCGCCGGGGCCGAGCACGCCGCGCTCGGGGTGCTGCCAGCGCACCAGCGCCTCGAACCCGGCCAGCCGGCGCCGGCCGGACAGGTCGATGATCGGCTGGTAGGCGAGGCGGAACTGCTGGTCCTCGATCGCCTTGCGCAGCTCGGCGATCAGCTCCATGCGGGCCACGGTCTCGGCCATCATCGCCGGGTTGAAGAACGACACGGTGCGCCGGCCGCTCGACTTCGAGCGGTAGAGCGCGACATCGGCGTTCTTCAGGAGCTGCGCCGGCTCCATCCCGTCCCGGGGGAACATGGTGACGCCGATCGAGGCGCTGGTGTGGATCAGGTGGCCGGCGTGGCGCACCGGCTGGCGGCAGGATTCGAGCAGGCGCGAGGCCTTGACCGCCGCGTCGTCGGCGCAGCCGATGTCGCTCAGCACCACCGCGAACTCGTCGCCGCCGAGGCGCGCCACCAGATCGTGCCGCCGCACGCCGTGCTGGAGCCGGCGGGCGATCTCCTGCAGCAGCGCATCGCCGGCGTCATGGCCGATGGCGTCGTTGACATCCTTGAAATGGTCGAGGTCGATGAACAGCAGCGCGCCGATCGCGTCGTGCGCATCGCAGCTCGTGAGCCGCCGCCCCAGCTCCTCGTTGAAGGCGCGGCGGTTGAGCAGGCCGGTGAGCGTGTCGCGGAACGCCAGGTCGCGGATCTGCGCCTCGGCCGCCTTGCGCTCGCTGATGTCCTGCACCAGCGCCATCCACAGGCGCTGGGCACGGTCGACCGAGACCGCGCTGATCGACACCGGCACGCGGCCGCCGGCCTTGGTGAGGCACTCGGTCTCGTAGAGCCGGCTGCGCCCGGTCGCGCGCATCTCGGCCAGCACCTCGGCGTCCCGGCTGGTCTGGTCGGCCGGCCGCAACGAGGACCAGCGGATGCCGGCGGCGACGTCGGCGCGGGAATAGCCGATGATCCGCAGGAACTCGTCATTGGCCTCGACCATGCGGTCGCCCTCGCAGGTGACCACGCCGATGACGCCGGAGGTGTAGAGCAGCGACAGCCGCGCGTTCATGTCGCGCAGCGCCGATTCGACCTCGATGCGCGCGGTGACGTCCTGCCCGGTGCCGCGATAGCCGCGGAAGGTGCCGTCGGCGTCGAACACCGGCTTGCCGCTGACCGACATGTAGACGAGGCAGCCGTCGGCGGCACGGATGGCGAAGCGGAAGCCGCGGAACGGCCGGCGTGCCTCCAGATCCGCGAGGTGGGCGCGCCATTTCGGATCGCTCGGATCGCCGCCGGAGCGCTCCATGCGGGTGCGGCCGAGGGCCGGCGACAAGCCCCAGCGCTCCGCGCCGCTGCTGGTCTCGAACACGAAGCGGTGCTGCTCGTCGGTCTCCCACAGCCAGTCGGTCGCGGTGTCGAGAAAGTCCTGCAGGCGCTGCTCGCTCAGCGCGCGGGCAGCCTCGGCCTCGGCGCGGCGGGTGAGTTCGCAGCCGAGCCGCTTGACCGTTCGCCGCAGCTCGAGTTCGTCGGCCACAAGCTCGGCCAGCTCGCGCAGGCTGGCCATCTGCTCGTTGGTGAGCGGGCCGCGGTCCGACCGTGTGTCCAGCGCGCACAGCACGCCGATGTTGAAGCCGTCGCGGGTGCGGATCGGCACGCCGGCATAGAAGCGCACGCCCGGCTCGCCGCAGACCAGCGGATTGGTGGAAAACCGCTGGTCGTCCTGCGCATCCTCGACCACCAGCGGCCGGTCTTCGAGGATGGTTTGGGCACAGAAGGAGATGTCGCGCGGAAACTCCTGCTGGGAGATGCCGATGCGCGCCTTCAGCCAGTGGCGGTCGGCGTCGGTGAAGCCGATCGCCGCCGCCGTGGTGCCGACCAGCCGCGTCACCAGCCGCACGAGGCGATCGAACGACTCCTCGGGCGGGGTGTCCAGAACGTCGTAGCGGCGCAGCGCGTCGAGACGCTGGGTTTCATCGGCAGGAAGGCGGAAGGAGTGCATGGTTCACCGCGAGCGTGGAGAACCACCATCGAATCTACCGATTGACGAGAGGTTATGGTGACGCCGATTTCCGCCCGCAACCGCGGCGTGCGCGGGGGGAGGTTCCGGTTACTGCTAAAATTTGATAAATCGCTGATGACGGAAACGCTTGTGACGTCGGCTGTGGCCCGGCATCCGCCTGTGCCGGGCGGGGTGGGAGCGACCACGATGCCGCCGTTCGGATTGGCCGGGTCTCATGGTACGCCGCGTTGTTTCAATCCTGTTCGCCGTGCTGCTGGTGGGGCTTTGGCCCTGGCGGGTGGGTGCGACGCCGGGCGACGAGGCGGAACTGCTGGTGCTGGGCTTCTCCGCCGACGGCCGCTACTTCGCCTACGCCCAGTCCGGACGCGAGCCGGATACGTGGTTTCCCTATGCGTCGGTCCATGCCATCGACGTCACCAGCGACAAGTGGCTGCCCGACAGCCCGATCTCCATCGTGCTGCGCGACCGCGAGAAGACCCCGCGCGATGCCCGCCGCGAGATCGGCGAGAGCGCCGAGAAGCGCTGGGGCAAGCTCGGGCTCGACACGCCGGGCGTGACGCTGCTCGAACGCACGCCGGGCGAGCCGATCGACCGCGGCGACGAGGTGGTGGTGACCATCCCGGCGATCGGGCCGGCGAAGGTGCGGCTGACGCCCAAGCTGCTGCCGGCCGAGGGCTGCGAGGGCTTTGCCGGCGAGTCGGTGGGGCTGGTGGTCGATCTGCTCAAGCTCGACGGCAGCCGCATCCGCCGCCTGCAGGAGGACAGCCGCATCCCGTCAAGCCGCGGCTGCCCGATCGGCTATGCCATCGCCGAGGTGGTGGTGCTCGACCGCAAGACCAAGCCGCCGGTGGTGGCGGTGGTGTTCGCGGTGTTCAAGGTCGGCCTCACCGGCATCGACCGGCGCTACCTCGTCGCCACCACCGATCTGGCGGTGAAGTGAGCCGGAAACCTCGTCACTCGAACGGCCCGGCGTGGATCAGGTTCTCCGAGTACAGCGCGGCCTCGTCGATCATGCCCACCGTGGCCTGGGCGATGCGCGCGAGCGCGGCTTTGAGCGCGCGATGGTGGGCGCGGGCGCGCTGCTCGGCTGTGGCCACGTCGAGCGCGGAAAAGCGCACGCGATCGCCGGGGCCGAGCCGCCCGGCGCCGCCGATATCGGCGGAGATCACGGTGGCGATCTTGGGGTAGCCGCCGGTGGTCTGGCGGTCGGCGAGCAGCACGATCGGCTGGCCGGAGCCCGGCACCTGGATGGCGCCCGGCGCGATGCCGTCGGAGACGATGTCGAAGCCGCCGGCGTGGGTAAGCCGTTCGCCCTCCAGGCGGATGCCCATGCGGTCGGCCTCGTGGGTGACGGTGTAGGTGGCCGCGAGGAACGTTTCGATCGCCTCTTGGGTGAACAGGTCGGCCTGCGGGCCGAGCACCACGTGCAGCGTGTCCGGCCGTTTCGGCAGGGTGCCGGTGGGCAAAGCGCGCTCCGGCGCGTCCGGCGCGCTGGCGTTGGCGAGCGGCACCCGGTCGCCGGACCGCAGCGCCCGGCCTTCCAGCCCGCCGAACGGCCCGCGCAGGAAGGTCGAGCGGCTGCCGAGCACGGCGGGCACATCGATGCCGCCGCGCACCGCCAGATAGGCGGTCGAGCTTGCGCGCAGGCCCGCAACCTCGATGACGTCGCCCGTCACCACCCGCACGCTGCGGCCGGGCGGAACGGTGCGCGGGGCGGGGCCGCCGATCGCGAGCGGCGTGTCGCCGCCGACCAGCGCGACGATGGCGCTCTCGGCCTCCACTTCGAGCGCCGGCCCGGCCAGCCGGATCTCCAGGGCCGCGGCGTCCGGCGGGTTGCCGGCCAGGGCGTTGGCCAGCGCATAGGACTCGGGGTCGAGCGCGCCAGAGGTCGGCACGCCGAACCGCTGCAGGCCGAAGCGGCCGCGGTCCTGCACCGTGGTGGAAAGGCCCGGACGGTGGACGAGGAGGGTGCTCACGGCAGCGGCTCCGGGTCGAGCCGGAAGCGCTCTGCCGCCACTGCCGCGGCGATGGCCTGCCACTCCGCTTGCGGGATGGGGCGGAAGCGCACCCTGTCGCCGGGCGCCAGCAGGGCCGGCGGATCGGCGGCGAGGTCGAACAGCTTCACCGGCGTGTTGCCGATCAGATGCCAGCCGCCGGGACTTTCGACCGGATAGATCGCGGTCATGGCCATGGCGATGGCCACCGAGCCCGCCGGCAGGCGGGTGCGCGGCGTCGTGCGCCGCGGCAGCCGCAATGCGGCGTCGACATCGCCGAGATAGGGATAGCCCGGCAGGAAGCCGAGCATATAGACGTGGTAGGTGATGCCGGCGTGGCGGCGCACCACCTCGTCCGTGCCGAGCCCGGTTGCCTCTGCGACCGCTGTGAGATCCGGCGCCTGCTCCGGCGCGTAGCAGACGGGGATCGTCCACAGCCGGCCTGGCGCGGCTGCCGCAACGCTGTCGGCGGCCAGCGGCGCAATGGCGGCCATCAGCTCGCCCTGGCCGATGAGAAGCGGATCGTAGAACACCATCAGCGAGCGGAAGGTCGGCAACAGCTCGCGCACGCCGGGGATGGCGCAGGCGGCGATGCGGCCGGCGAGGCGGGTGACCCGCGCGCTCACCTCGGCGTCGATGGTGTCGCCGAATTCGACGACAAGGGCGCTGTCGCCGGACGGCAGGAAGCGCATGACTGCTCCAGTGTGCGCGACTTCGGGGTTTTCGTGCTGGTTGTAAACCTTAACGAATTAATCATAGGCCGAGTTTGCGAGTGAAAACGATGTATTTGAATCAATTTTACGGATTATTTTGGTCCCTGCCGGACGGGGTGCTTGCCGGAAGGAAGGTGCTTGGTGGCCGAACGCATAAACCTTAACGCTGATATCGGCGAGGGCTTCGGACTTTACGCTATCGGCAATGACGAAGCGATCATGGAGATCGTGCGAAGCGTCAATGTCGCCTGCGGCATGCACGCTGGCGACCCGACGGTGATGCACGAGGCCGTGCTGAAAGCCAAGGCGCGCGGCGTTTCGGTCGGCGCCCATCCCGGCTTCAACGATCTGTGGGGGTTCGGGCGCCGCCGCATCGACATGTCGACTGCCGATCTCGAATACCTCGTCGCCTACCAGATCGGCGCGCTGGCCGGCATCGCCGCCTATGGCGGGCTCAAAGTGACGCATGTCAAGCCGCATGGCGCGCTCCACAACATGGCCGCGGTGAATGACGATTATGCCCTAGCTATCGGCCGGGGCATCAAGGCGGTGGACCGCGACCTCGTCTATCTGGCGCTGGCCGGCTCGGCGATGGAGCGGGCGGCGAAGACACTCGGGCTGCCGCTGGCGCGCGAGGCGTTCATCGACCGCGCCTATGGCGACGACGGCAACCTGCTGTCGCGTAAGGTGGCCGGTGCGGTGATCACCGATCCCAGGGTCGCCGCCGAGCGGTGCGTGCAGATGGTTGTGACGGGGGAAATCGTGTCGGCGAGCGGCAGGCGCCTGCCAACCAGGTTCGATTCGCTCGGGGTGCACGGCGACGAGGCGACCGCGCTGGCGGTGGCCCGCGCCTGTCGCGATGCGCTGGATGCCGCCGGCATCGCGGTCGTCACCTTGCCCGAGATGCTGGCATGAGCGGGGCAGCCATGCCGCAGGCAGGTGCTCTTCCGCTGCCGGTGTGCGTTGAGGATTCAGGGACATGATCAAACCGATCGTCATCATTCCTCTCAGGGCGGCCGCCGGCACGCTGGGACGGCTCGCGGACGCGTTCGATCCGCGCCAGCGCCGCGGCCTGCAGCGGGCGATGGCGCAGGACGTGGTGGCGGCGGCGCGCACGTTGCGCCCGGTGCCCGACGTGGCGCTGGTCGCCGAAGATCCGCTGTCGGCGCGGCGGCTGGCCGGCCGCCGCGGTCTGGTGGTCGAGGCGGCGCCCGGCGCCGGGCTCAATCTTCATCTCGCCTGCGCCGTGGCCATCCTCGGCGCGCATCGGCCGGACACCGCGGCGCTGGTGCTGGCGGCCGACATCCCGATGGTGCAGCCGCGCGAGATCGTCCGCCTGCTGCGGGCGACGGCCGAGCATGATCTGGTGGTGGTGCCGGACCGCCACGGCCGTGGCACGAATGCGCTGGCGTTCCGGCTGGCGCGGCCGCCGGCCTTCGCCTTCGGCCCCGACAGCTGCCTTGCGCATATCGACAATGCCAACCGGGCCGGCCTGACGGTGCGGGTGCTGGAGCTCGGCTCCTTCGCGCTCGATGTCGATGGCCCGGAAGACCTCGATCTGCTGCGGGGAAGTCCCGGCGCGCCGCGCACCCACGCCTTTCTCACCGGCGCCGGGCCGGACGACGAGGACGCCCATCAGGCGGCCGAGTAGGGACCCTCAACCACCGAAGCGGTCGCGCCAAGCCGGCAGCGCGCCGGGCAGGGGGAGGGCGCTCGCGGCATGCACCGCCCGGGCGCACGCCCGCGCCAGCGTGATCGCCGCCGCCGCGCCTAGCCGCGCCAGGTCGTAGATTGGGTCGGCCATCGGCCGGTGGCCGGTGGCGGCGGCGAACACCGTGTCGCCGTCGAGCGGGGTGTGGACGGGGTGAAGCGCGCGTGCCAGCCCATCCTGCGCCATCACCGCGAGCTGGCGCGCCTCGGGCTTGGTCAGCACGGCGTCGGTGGCGACCACGGCGATGGTGGTGTTGGCGCCAGGATCGGCGCCCTTCATCTTCAGCTTGGCGGCATCGGCGGGCCATGTGGACGGCAGGCCGCGGCCGCCGAATTCGCCGTCCTGCTCGAACGGCGCCGCCCAGAAATGGCCGCCCAGACCGATGGTGGCGCTGCCCACGGCATTGACCGCGACCAGCGCGCCGACGATGTGGCCGCTGTCGGCAATCGTGCTGGCCGAGCCGAGCCCGCCCTTGAGATCGGCGGTGGTGGCGCCGTAGCCGGCGCCGGCCGTGCCGAGCGTGAAGTCCGGACCGGCGGCGGCAGCCGCGGCGTAGCCCAGCTCGCGATAGGGCGGAAAGCGGCCCCACGCCTTGTTGCCGCCATTGAGGAGATCGAACAGCACGGCGGCGGTGACGATCGGCACCCGCACATCGCCGATGGCGAAACCGCGCCCGCGCTCGGCCAGCAGCGCCTGCACGCCGGCGGCGGCGTCGAGCCCGAAGGCCGAGCCGCCCGACAGCACGATGGCATCAATGGCGCCGACCGTCTTCTCGGGCGACAGCAGGTCGGTCTCGCGGGTTCCCGGTGCGCCGCCGCGCACGTCGACCGAGGCTGTGGCCGGCGTGTCGAACAGGATGGCGGTGACGCCGGAGGCGACCGTCGGGTCTTCGGCCTGCCCGACCGCGAGGCCGGGAACGTCGGTGATCAGGTTGCGCATATGGGAAGTGGAGCCTGTCGCCGCGGCGGCGTCAATTGCGCGCCGGGGTGAGGCGCAGGATTGCGCCGTCATTCTCGTCGGTCAGCAGCAGGATGGCGCCATCGGGGGCGACGCGCACGTCGCGGATGCGGGACCTCACGGGGATGCGCTCCTCGCCGGTGACCTTGTCGCCGTCGAGCGTGAGGCGCACCAGGCTCTGCCCCGCCAGCGCGCCGACCAGGAGGTTGCCGCGCCAAGCGGGAAAGGCGTCGCCGGCATAGAACGCCAGGCCCGATGGCGCGATCGACGGCGTCCAATGATGGATGGCGTCGGCGTATCGCGGATGGCTCGGCGGCAGCGGGATCGGCCTGCCGTCATAATGGGTGCCCCAGCTCACCTTCGGCCAGCCATAGTTCTTACCGGCCTCGACGATGTTGATCTCGTCGCCGCCGCGCGGCCCCATCTCGGCGACCCACAGCCTGCCGGTCTGCGGATGCAGCGCCGCGCCCTGGATGTTGCGGTGGCCGAGCGAGAAGATCTCGGGCCGCATCTCCTTGCGGCCGGCGAACGGGTTGTCGCTCGGCACCGTGCCGTCCGGGCCGAGGCGCACGATCTTGCCGAGGTGGCTGCGCGGATCCTGCGCCGGCTGGAACTTGAAGCGCTCGCCGAGCGTGAGGAACAGCGTGCCGTCCGGCCGGAAGACGATGCGCGCGCCGAAATGGTTCGGCCCCGGCACCTTCGGCTCCTGGCGGAAGATCACCTTGAGGTCGGTGAGCGCATCATTGCTCTCGGCCAGCCGGGCGCGGGCCAGCGCGGTTCCGGCGCCGTCGCGGCCGGCTTCGGCGAAGGCCAGATAGACCAGCCGGCTGGTGGCGAAGTCGGGTGCCAGCGCGATGTCGAGCAGGCCGCCCTGGCCCTCGGCGAACACATTCGGCACGCCGCTCAGCGGCGGCGACAGCCGGCCGTCCGGCGACACCACCCTGAGCCGGCCCGGGCGCTCGGTGACGAGGAGATTGCCGTCCGGCAATTGGGCGAGGCCCCAGGGATGCTCCAGGCCGGAGGCGACGGTTTCGACCTGGAGGACGCTGTCGGCGGTGCGCAGCGTGTGGACCTGCGCCCGCGCGGGCACGGTCGCCGCGGCGCCCAGCAGCAGGGCGGCGAGCAGGAGGCGGGTGATGTAAGGGATGGCGCGCATCATCCCCTCTCGAGTTTGCAGTCTCAGATTGCGGCGGTCGCAGGGTCAATGACTGCGGCCGGGCGTGGTTCCATGCCGGCGGGTGTCATAAAGGCGGATGTCATGAAGGTGGATGTCCGGGCGGCGGCGGTGCGCCGCTGGATCGGCCGCCGGGTGGGCGGCCGGCGCATCGGGGCGATGCACCGGCCGCAGCGCCGTGTGGACCACGGACGGACGCGCCCGACCGGACGATCGGCGAGAGCGAGCTTCGCGCTCGCCTTCTGTCCGGCGGTGACGGTGAAGCCTACCGCTCTTGGCCTTAAGCCGAGGTGAGAATGACTGTGAAAAGTGGTGCGTATAAACGCATATAATGCCGGTCGGCCATGACGACCATCGCGTTCAATTTTCTTCAAATTTTTCGAATCCCGGTATCGTCGATGCCGGCTGCCCGGCGGCAAGTCCGGCGAGAATGGCGCGGGATTTGCTTTTTGTGCGGTCCGCCGTACCGGTGCACGACAGCCCCGCGCGATCTCGCCTCGATTCTGATGGCGGCTGGTGTAAGAAACGCCCGCGCCTTCGCCCGTGCGCTTCCGTTCCAAAGAGGGCGATCCAGAAGGGCGATCCATGACCGACGTCACCTTTCCGGCCGCGTTCGTCGCAGGACTGATCAGCTTCCTGTCGCCCTGCGTGCTGCCTTTGGTGCCGCCTTATCTGGTCTATCTCGCCGGCACCACGCTCGACCGGCTGCAGACCGAGGCCGAGCCGGCGGCGGCGCGCCGGGCGCTGGCGGCGGCGGCCCTGTTCGTGCTCGGCTTCTCCAGCGTGTTCGTGGCGCTCGGCGCCGGGGCCTCGGTGATCGGCCAGGTGCTGCGCACCTATTCGACGGTGCTGTCCACCGTCGCCGGCATCGCCATCATCATCATGGGCCTGCATTTCCTCGGCCTGTTCCGCATCCCGTTCCTGATGCGCGAGGTGCGGGCCGAGGTGCGCCGGCCGGTGTCGCTCGCCGGTGCCTACGGCATGGGGCTGGCCTTCGCCTTCGGCTGGACGCCGTGCATCGGCCCGGTGCTGGCCACCATCCTGGCGGTGGCGGCGGCGGATTCGACGCTCGGCAAGGGGGCGGGGCTGCTCGCGGTCTATTCGGCCGGGCTCGGCGTGCCGTTCCTGGCCGCGGCGCTGTTCGTGGGGCCGTTCCTGCGCGTCGCCGGCCGGCTGAAGCGCCATCTCGGCCTGATCGAGAAGGCGATGGGGGTGCTGCTGGTCGTCACCGGCCTCGCCTTCCTGTTCGGCTGGGTGGCGGATGCCGCCTATCTCATCCTCGAAGCGGTCCCGGCGCTGGGCAAGCTCGGGTGAGGCTCGGAGGATATGAAAACGCCCGCCCCGAGGGGCGGGCGTCGTGATCGTGTGTGGCGATCGTCTGGGCAGCGCCCAGGCTCACATCTCGTTGTACGTGCCGTCCTTGTTCCAGATGTAGAACACATAGTCGATGACGGTGATGTCGCCCTTGGCGTCGAAGCCGAGCTTGCCCAGCACCGTGTCCCACTGGCCGGCGCGGATGGTCTCAGCCACCGTCTTGGGATCGGTGGTGCCGGCCTTCTCGACGGCCTGCGCCCAGATCTGGATCGCGGCGTAGGTGTAGAGGGTGTAGCCTTCCGGATCGATGTCCTTGGCCTTGAACTTCTCCAGCACCGCGGCGGCGGCGGGCTTCTTGCGGGCGTCGGGGCCGAAGGTCATCAGCGAGCCGGTGCCGGCCGGGCCGGTGATCTGCCAGAACTCCTTGGTGACCATGGCGTCGCCGGAGATGAGCTGGGTCTTCTGGCCCTGTTCGCGCAACTGGCGCAGGATCAGGCCGGATTCGGTGTGATAGCCGCCGACGTAGACGACATTGATGCGCGCGGCCTTCATCTTCGACACCAGGGCGGAGAAGTCCTTCTCGCCCTTGGTGTAGGCTTCGTACATCGTCTCCTTGACGCCGGCCTTGTTGAGCGCGGCCTTGGTGGCGTCGGCAAGTCCCTTGCCGTAGGTCGACTTGTCGTGAAGGATGGCGATCTTCTTGCCCTTGAAGTTCTTCGCGATGTAGGCGGCGGCGACGGCACCCTGCTGGTCGTCACGGCCGCAGACGCGGAAGGTGTTCCACAGCCCGCGCTCGGTGAACTGCGGGTTGGTCGAGGCCGGGGTGATCTGCAGCACGCCGTTCTCGGCATAGGCGTCGGACGCGGGAATCGACGACGATGAGCAGAAATGTCCGGCGACCAACACCACGCCTTCGCCGGCCAGCTTTTCGGCCACCGCGCGGGCCTGCTTCGGATCGCAGGCATCGTCCCCGACCAGGAGGCGGATCTGCTTGCCCAGCACGCCGCCGGCGGCATTGAGATCGGCCACCGCCAGTTCGGCGCCGTTGCGCATCTGCAGGCCGAAGGTGGCCTCGCCGCCGGTCATCGGCCCCGCGACCGCGATGGCGATGTCCTCCTGGGCGGCGGCGGCACCGCCGAACGCCAGGCTGGCGCCGAGCACCAGACTCGCGAAGGTGAGCTTTTTCATACGGTTCTCCCAGTGTCAGTTGGCGTGGGGGTTGAGCCGTGGAGCTTCGAACAACTCGACGGAGCCGGCTGATCCTGCGCGCAAGAAAAGACGGATCCGCCGGTTCGCAATCGGCAGCTTAGAGCATTCTCCGCAAAAGTGGAGACCGGTCCTGCGAAGGAACATGCGATAACTCAAGACCTTGCAACACCCGTCCGACCGGGTGGCCGAAGCCTTCGGTCGCCGCCATCCGCGTTCCGGTCACGGGCTGGCGGATGTCTCGTCGTCCCTCGTGATCGACCAGCCGAGCGGGCCGCGGCGCACATAGAGCCAGCCATATTGCGTGGCCATCTGGCGCGCCCGCGTCGTCCGGTAGCCGAGGCTGGCGATGGCGGCAAGGATGATGAAGTCGACCGTGTAATAGGGCAGCGACAGCAGCGTGCCGTGGAACAGCGCGTAATGGATGAACCGAACCGCCGCGGCCAGGATCAGCATATAGGCGAGAAGCTGCACATAGGGCCGCCAGGTTTCGGCCACCGCCTGTCCCGACAGCCACGCCGCGCCACCGCCGAGCAGCACGGTGACGATGATGAAGTCGCCCGTGGAAACCTCGATCACCAGCGCGGGATCGACGACCAGCAATGCCACCACCGCGGCGAGGGCGAGGAGCGGGCCGAGCGACTGCGCCGCGAAGAACGAGCCGCCGGAGAGCGGATTGTCGGAGGCGTGGTCCATGGCCGTATTCACCGCGATGTCTCCAGCGTCCGCAGGTTCGATTGACTCCGCGAACGCGTCTCGGATTCCTGCGTCATCGCATCCCCGTTCGCAACACCGGCTCCCGCTCGTACACGCACGGCTCTATTTTCGTCCGCCTTCGAGATAGGCGGCCTTGACCTCGGGCCGCTCCAGGAGCTCGCGGCCGGTGCCGGCCATGGTGATGGTGCCATTGACCATGACGTAGCCGCGATGGGCGAGCCGGAGCGCGTGATAGGCGTTCTGCTCGACCAGGAACACGGTGAGTCCTTCCGAGCGGTTGAGTTCGTCGATCACCTCGAAGATCTGCTTCACGATCAGCGGCGCGAGGCCGAGCGAGGGCTCGTCGAGCAGCAGCAGGCGCGGCCGGCTCATCAGCGCCCGCGCGATCGCCAGCATCTGCTGCTCGCCGCCCGACAGCGTGCCGCCGCGCTGGTGCAGCCGCTCCTTCAAGCGCGGGAACAGCGCGAACATGCGCTCCAGGTCGTCGTCGAAATGGACGTAGCCGTCCACCGCCGCGCCCATCTGCAAATTCTCGAACACCGTCATGCGCGGGAAGATGCGCCGGCCTTCCGGCGACTGGGCGATGCGCAGCGCGGCGATGTCGTGGGTCGCCAGCTTGGTGATGTCGAGGCCGCCGAAGCGGATGGCGCCCGCGCGCGCGCGCGGCTGGCCGAAGATCGTCATCATCAGCGTCGACTTGCCGGCACCATTGGCACCGATCAGCGTGACGATCTCGCCCTCATTGACGTCGAGGTCGACGCCCTTGAGCGCCTGGATCTTGCCGTAGAAGGTCTCGACGCCGCGCACCGCCAGCAGCGGCTCGCGCAGGGCCGGGGCTGCGAGGGGGGCAGAGGTCAGCGTGTCAGTCAAGGCCGACCTCCTCCACGATCTTCTCCACCTCTGCCTCGTCCTCGACGCCGAGATAGGCGGCGATCACCTTGGGATCGTTCTTGATCTCCTCGGGGCTGCCGTCGGCGATCTTGACGCCATAGTCGAGCACGACGACGTGGTCGGAGATCTCCATCACCACGCTCATGTCGTGCTCGATCAAGAGGATCGAGGTGCCGGTCTCCTGACGGATCGACAGCAGGAGCGCGTTCAGCGCCGCGCTCTCGCGCGGGTTGAGGCCGGCGGCCGGCTCGTCGAGGCAGAGCAGCACCGGGTCCGAGCACATGGCGCGGGCGATCTCCAGCCGCCGCTGGTCGCCATAGGGCAGGTCGCCGGCCGGATCGTCGGCGCGCGCCACCAGATTGACCTTTTCCAGCCAGTGCACCGCGCGCGCGACCGCGGCCTTCTCGGCCTTGCGGAAGCCGGGCAGGCCGATCAGCCCGCCGACGGTGAAATTGGAGGCGTGCATCAGCCCGTTGTGCTGGGCGACCAGCAGGTTCTCCAGCACGGTCATGCCCTGGAACAGGCGAATGTTCTGGAAGGTGCGGGCGACGCGGGCGTGGCGGGCGACCAGATGGTCGGGCAGGCGCTCCAGCAGGAACACCGCGCCGTCCGCAAAGCGAGCGAAGCCGCGGTCGTGCGCGGTCACCGGGCCGAGATGGGCCTTCAGCGTCGCAGCATCGCCATGCACAAGGGCGATGCGGCCCTCGGTCGGCCGGTAGAAGCCGGTGACGCAGTTGAACACCGTGGTCTTGCCGGCGCCATTGGGGCCGATGATGGCGGTGATGTCGCCGCGGCCGGCCTGGAACGACAGGTCGTTGACGGCGATCAGACCGCCGAAGCGCATCGTCAGGTGCTCGACCGCGAGAATCGGCTCGTTCTCCCAGCGCCTCATCCGTGGCCCTCCTGGATGAGGTCGCTGGAGATGGTCTTCTTCTCCTTCAGCGCGATCGAGGGCCGGCGCGTGGCGATGAGGCCGCGCGGCCGCCAGATCATGATCAGCACCATCACGAGGCCGAAGATCAGCATGCGGTATTGGGTGGGATCGAAGTTCGGTCCGAAGACGCTCTTGAGGAATTCGAGATTGCGCAACATCTCGACGCCGCCGACCATGGCGATGGCCGAGATCACCACGCCGAGCAGGCTGCCGGCGCCGCCCAGCACCACGATGGCCAGGATCATCGCCGATTCCATGAAGTTGAAGGATTCCGGCGAGATGAAGCCCTGCCGCGTGGCGAAGAACGAGCCGGCGAAGCCGCCGAACATCGCGCCCAGCGCGAAGGCGGTGAGCTTGGTGTTGGTGGTGTTTATGCCGAGCGAGCGGCAGGCGATCTCATCCTCGCGCAACGCCTCCCAGGCGCGGCCGATCGGCAGGCGGCGCAGCCGCGTCGAGACGAAGGCGGTGATGAGTGCCAGCATCAGGATGACGTAATAGAGAAAGACGATGCGGTGGGTGGGGTCGAAGTGAAGGCCGAAGGTCGCGGCAAACCCGTCCTTGCCCGGCGTGAAGGGCAGGCCGAAGAAGGTCGGGCGCGGGATGGAGGCGATGCCGTTGGGGCCGCCCGAGAAGTCCTGCCAGTTCAGCAGCACGATGCGGATGATCTCGCCGAACGCCAAAGTGACGATGGCGAGATAGTCGCCGCGCAGGCGCAGCACCGGAAAGCCGAGGACGATGCCCCAGAACGCCGCCAGCAGGCCGGCGATGGGCAGGCAGATCCAGAACGCCCAGGGGCCGAGTGCGGGCAGCGTCGCCGGGATCACCTGGGTGGAGATGATGGCGAACGAATAGGCACCCACCGCATAGAAGGCGACATAGCCGAGGTCCAACAGCCCGGCGAGGCCGACCACGATGTTCAGCCCCCAGCCCAGCATGATGTAGGTGAGGATGAGGATGCCGAGGTCGAGCTCGTAGCGGCCGGTGACGGGCAGGAACGGCAGCACGAGTGCCAAGCCGAGCAGCGCCGGGCCGGCCAGCCGGAACAGCGCGCTGCCGGCCGGCTTCAGCCGCTCCAGCACCGCCGAGGAGCCGGCCGCGTGCGGGCGGTGGCCGGTCCACAGCGTGAGCGCCAGACGGGCTGCGAACACCAGAGCGACCATCACCGCCACGAGGTCGAAGCGGGTGGTCAGGATCAACTTGTAGTCGGGACCCTGGTCGGTGCGGAAGCCGACCAGCGGCAGGGTGACGCCGAGCGCGATCAAAGCGGCGATCGCGGCATCCTTGAGGGCGGCGGCGAAATCGGCGCGGGCGGTCGCAGCGTCGCTCTTCATGTCACACCTTCTCGACCTCTGGCTTGCCGAGAATGCCCTGCGGCATGAAGATCAAAACGATGGCGAGAATGGAGAAGGCCGCGACGTCCTTGTATTCGACCGAGAAATAGGCCGACCACAGGGTCTCGATCAGGCCGATCAGAAGCCCGCCCAATACGGCGCCGGGGAGGGAGCCGATGCCGCCCAGCACCGCGGCGGTGAACGCCTTGACGCCCGGCACGAAACCGTCGGCGAAGCTCACAACACCATAATACATCAGGTACATGGTGCCGGCGACGGCGGCGAGCGCGGCGCCCATCACGAAGGTGAGCGAGATGGTGCGGTCGACATTGACGCCGAGCAGGGCGGCCATCTTGCGGTCCTGCTCGCAGGCGCGCTGGGCGCGACCGAGCGGCGTCTTCTGGACCACGTACCAGAAGCAGGCGAGCATCACCGAGGTGACGACGATGATAATGATCTGCTTGTAGGAGATCGTCACCTGATAGGAGCCCTCCTGCATCACCACGATGACGTCCGACAGCATCGGCGGAACCGGCTTGTTGCGCGGGCCCTGCGTCACCTGCACGAAGTTCATCAGGAAGATCGACATGCCGATCGCCGAGATCAGCGGCGCGAGGCGGAAGGAGCCGCGCAACGGCCGGTAGGCGAGGCGCTCGATGGTCCACCCGACGATGGAGGTGAACAGCATTGAGACGATCAGCACGATCAACAGCGCCAACACCACCGAGCCGACGCCGAGCCAGGTCGTCAGGATCAGGAAGGCGATCAGCGCGATGAAGGCCGACACCATGAACACGTCGCCATGGGCGAAGTTCACCATGCCGATGATGCCGAACACCATAGTGTAGCCGATGGCGATCAGGCCGTAGATCGAGCCCAGCGTCAGGCCATTGATCAATTGCTGAACGAACACTTCCATGTGCGACATATTCCTGCACGCGCCATGCCAAGCGGCTGGCGCGATCAGTTGACCGCGACGGCCCAGCGCGTCGCGCAATAGACCACATTACCGTCATAACGTGGCCTTCGGCTCGTCGCAACGTGACGAAACCGGTCTTCGCCCCCAGGCACCGAAACGTGACGGCACGGGCGCAGGCGCGCGCCGCGCCGATGCCGGCTCGAACGCCGCTTGAGGTGGCCGGAGGGGGCAGCCCGATCAGAACTGCGGCACCGTCCCGTCGCAGGCTCTTGCGCGAATGCCTATTTCCAGGGCATGGAGGCACCCGTGACACAGATGCTCGATATCTCAGAATTTCCGATCCTGGTTCCCGCGCAGACCTTTCGGGACGGCATGAGCCGTGTCGGCGCGGCGGTCCACATCATCACCACCGGCGGCCTCGCCGGGCGGGCCGGCTTCACCGCCACCGCCGTCTCCTCGGTGTCGGACGAGCCGCCGACCGTGCTGGTCTGCCTCAACCGCAACGGCCGCAGCGCCGCCGTGCTGGCGGAGAACGGCGTGTTCTGCATCAACACGCTCGCAGCCGAGGATCAGGCGCTGGCCGACGTGTTCGCCGGTCGCGGCGGCATCGGCGGCGAGGAGCGCTTCCTGCACGGCGCGTGGGAGGAACGCGCCACCGGCGCGCCGGTGCTCGGTGGGGCGCTGGTGGCGTTCGACTGCCGGGTGGTCGATCTGCGGCCCGTTGCCACCCACCAGGTCCTGATCGGACAGGTGGAGGCGGTGCACCTCGGTCCGGCGCGGCCGGCGCTGCTCTACGCCAACCGCGCCTATCACGGGCTGTGATTCGGATTCCGGCCTGGCCGGCTCGGATTGTCGTTTTCCCTTGATCGCGGCCCGGCGAAAGCGCTTGTGGTTAAGCGTGCGGAGCGACGATCGCGAGACGGGGGGAGACGGCGCTATTTGCGGCCCCACACCACGTTCTTGCCCCACAGCGCCTCGACCGCGACCTGGATGAAGCCGCGGACCCTGCGCGACTGGAAGGCGGAATTGGGCGTGTGGATCTTCGACCACAGTTCGCGGAACGGCGCAGCCTTGTACTTCGTGCGCAGGGCGGAATACCAGTCCTGGTCGTACTTCGTCCAGAAATCCTCCTGGCTGTAGAAGGTCTGAGCGTAGAGCATCTTGCGGCTCGGAAGATTGAGGATCATCTTCTCCAGGTTGATCGTGTCGTTCACCGCGTTACCGGTGGCGGGCTGACCGTAGATACCGACGTTCAGCAGCATCTCCTCGCCGTCCCGGTAATGGGACGACAGCTTCTGCGGGGTGGTGACCGATTTGATCGGGCACATCCACACCGGATAGATCTTCGGTCCGCTGGCATTGTAGCTGACGATGCGTGCCGCGTCGTTCCAGTCCATGTAGAAGTCCTGGACGACATATTCGTGCTGCACGTTCATGGCGTGCAGGCCGTCATAGAGCTTCCGCGTGCGCGAGATCGGCGCGAGGAAGAAGCGGGTCACCGGGTTGCTGTTGACGCCGAACAGCGGGAACAGGTGCTCGCCCATCCAGAACGCGCCCTTGTCGTAGCGGAAGAGGTAGTCGACCAGCGGCACGGCGATCGACTTGCCACCCTCGGCCGCCGTCTGGTGCATGTAGCGGTGATACCAGGGGTCGATGTTGCGGCCGAACCGGCGGATCGGATGGTCGGCCTTGTCGGTCAGCCGGCCGGTGATCACCGCGCCTAGGGTCTCGCTGAACAGCAGCCCCTCAATGAAGTCGATACTGTCGTCTTGGGTGTGGGTGCGAATCGCCTCGGTGCAGGCGGCGGCCGACCCATAGGGCTGGATATCGAGCGCAACATATCTGGCGGCCGGCTCCAGCTTGAGGCGGATGCGCGTCACCAGCGACAGCGAGCCGTGCGAGGTGGCGATGCCGTGGAACAGGTCGGCGTACTCATTGTCCGGGGTGGCGACGATCCGCGTGCCGTCGCCGAGCAGCATCTCGTATTCGAGCACAGTGTCGTTGAGCTGGCCGTATTTGAAGGACGAGCTTTCCAGCGCGCCGCCCTGCACCGCGCCGCCGGCGGTGATGCCGGGAAACTCGGGCACGACGAGCGGCATGAGGTTCGCCTGCAGCGTGGCGGCGATCAGCGCGTCCATCGGCACGCCGGGCTCGATGTCGATGTAGCGCGCCGCGCTGTCGAGGCCGACGATCTCGTTGAGGTCGGTCAGGTCGACCTCGGCGGCGTTGCCGCCGGCCACGCGCTGGCGCGTGCTGTTGGTGGAGCTTCTCTTGAAGCGGACGGTTCGGTTCTCCTTGAAGATGTCCGCAAGCTGGGCCTGGAGCTTCAAGACCTTGGCTTCATGAGTCTGGCTCATTTGAGCGCACCTGTTCCTGCCAGAATGACGCAACGTCCGTCTTATACGGTTTCCGGTTGATCCCTTCGGGATACCGGAAGCGGTTTCGCCGAAAACCCCAGGTCCTCAAGAGAGTCTCGATAACGGGATTTTCGGCGATCGGACGACGGTTCTCCGGCTTGATCAGCCGGAAACCGTCTTGCCCGATCGGCGGCACGGCCAGCCAACCACGGTCCCAGCCCGCGGGCGGTGCCGCGGCGGGAGGCGGTCCGCAGGCGATCGAGACAGGGGGACTCGATCTCGGCCGGCGACGGCTGGGGAAGAGAGCCGGGCACATTCAGACGCGCCGGCCCGCCGCCGCTTCGGCCGCGGACTGTCGGGCGATTACACGTTCGCGGCAAGATAGGCCACCTCCTATCGGCGGCGGGCGGACTCCAGGCGGCGGCCGGGATCAGAACCGCCGCCACATCGACACGAGGCCATAGGCGCTGGTGTCGGCGTCGCCCTCGGCGTCATCGGCGACGCCGGCCGCGAGCCGCGTCTCGAACGGGCCGACCGAGAGGCCGGTCAAGCCGAGGCCGAAGCGGAACTCGGAGCCCGCGGCATCGCCGACAGCGGCCGTCTCCGGCCCGAGGCAGACGCCGGCAATCCGGCCGCAGACGGCGGCGCGCAGCGCCCAGGACGCGCGCGCGCTGCCGTAGCTCGCCGACGCCATCACCTGAACCAGCGGCGACGGGGCAGCCCACAGCTCGCCGGCGATCGCCACGCCCCAGTGCGTGCCGCGGTCCGATGACGGAACGGCGGGGTGGTCCGGCTCGCGGGCATCGACCTCGCCGCCGACGAACAACGCGGTGCGCCGGCTCGGCGTGATCCAGCCATAGCCGGCGGCGAGCGTGGCGGTCTGCTTGCGGACGGTGATGTCGGTTGCGCTGTCATCGGGATGACTGGTCCGGTAGCCGCCGGCCGAGGCGGTCCCCCGCAGGCGCAGGCCGGAGCGGTCGATCCCGCCGGGGGCGTAGTCGGCGCCGATCCAGCCATTGGCGACGCGGCCGGTCGCCTCGGCGCCCGAGAAGATCAGCCAGGACGGGAGAGGGGAGGGCGACGGCGCGGCGTCCTCGGCCGCGACGGCTTCCACCACCGCAACCATGCAGCACAGCGCCGCCGCTCGCGTTGCCGACAACCCGGACATCGCCGCCCCCCAAGGTTAACTCAACCTTAACGGGCCTGGGGTTGCGAGTCACCGCGGGTCCAGGGCGCCTGCCAACTGATTCGATCCGGACTATTCCCAATGAATTATGACTGACCGGTCAGTCATAATTTCGGCATGACCACGCAGAAACCAGCCGGAACAAGCCGCACCCGGCGCCCCAGGGCGCCGGAGGGTGGCGAGCGCACGGAGAAGGGCGCAGCGCGCCGCGCCGCCATTCTCGATGCCGCGCTCGACGAATTCGCCGCGCGCGGCTTCGCTTCGGCCCGGCTCGACGACGTGGCCCGCCGGGCCGGCGTCGCCAAGGGCACCATCTATCTCTACTTCAAGGACAAGCAGGCGCTGTTCGAGGAGCTGGTGCGCACCAATCTGGTGCCGCACATCGCCGCCATCGAGGCGATGCCAACCGAGGGGCCGTTGCGCGCCCGCGTCGAGGCATTCGCCGAGCACTTCGTGCGCGAGGTGCTGATGACGCGGCGTGCCGATGTCATCCGGCTGGTGCTCGCCGAGGGGCGGCGCTTTCCGGCGCTTGCCGAATTCCATTATCGCGAGGTGGTGCAGCGGGCGCTGACGGCGCTGCAGCGGCTGATCCAGATCGGGGTGGAGCGCGGCGAGATCCGGCACGAGGCGCTGGTGCGGTTTCCGCAGCTTGTCATGGCGCCGATCATGATGGGGCTGATCTGGACCGGGCTGTTCAACCGCTTCGCGCCGCTCGATGTCGCCGCGATGATGCGCGCCCATCTCGACATGCTGTTCGCGCCGGGGAGGGAGCCATGAGGCGTCCGATCGCATCCATTCTCGCCGCGCTGGCGGCGCTGGCGCTGGCGTCGTGCGACAAGCCGGCCACCACCTTTCAGGGCTGGGTCGAGGCCGACATCGTCTATGTCGGGCCGGACGAGGCGGGGCGCATCGAGACGCTGACGGTGAAGGAGGGTGACACGGTGGCGCGCGGCGCCGATCTCTTCACCCTCGACGCCGACCTGCAGAAGGCCGACCTCGGCATTGCCGAGGCGGCGGTGGCCAATGCCAAGCGCACCTTCGAGCGCGCCAATGAACTCCTGAAGACCAAGACCGGCTCGCAGAAGAATTTCGACGACGCCCAAGCGCAATTGCGCGACACCGCCGCGCGGCTCGATGCGGCGCAGACGCGCCTCGCCCGCCGCAAGGTGGCGAGCCCGGTCGACGGCACGGTGGAGCAGCTCTATTTTCGCGTCGGCGAACTGGTGGCCGCCGGCCGGCCGGTGGTGGCGATCCTGCCGCCCGGCAACATCAAGGTCCGCTTCTTCCTGCCGCAGACCGAGGTTGCGCGCATCGCGCTGGGCGACAAGGTGCAGGTCGCCTGCGACGGCTGCGCGGCGGGGTTTTCCGCCAAGGTCACGTTCATCTCGCGCAGCGTCGAATTCACCCCGCCGGTGATCTACAGCCTGGAGGAGCGCGCCAAGCTGGTGTTCATGATCGAGGCGATGCCGGACCAGCCGGACAAGCTGCGGGTCGGCCAGCCGGTGCAGGTGAGGACCGCGGCGATGGCGGGGCGGGAGACGCGGCGATGACCGCGCCGGCCATCGCCATCGAGGTCGAGGGCCTGACCAAGTCGTTCGACGGCCGGCAGGTGGTGCGGAACCTGTCGATGACGGTGAAGCGCGGCACCATCTATGGATTCCTCGGCCCCAACGGCTCGGGCAAGACCACCACCATCCGCATGCTGTGCGGGCTCTTGACCCCGGATTCCGGCCGCGGCACCTGCCTCGGCTACGACATCCGCACCGAGGCCGACAAGATCAAGCTGCACGTCGGCTACATGACGCAGCGCTTCAGCCTCTATCAGGATCTCTCGGTGCGGGAGAACCTGGAGTTCATCGCCCGGCTCTACGGCATCCCCAATGCGCGCGGCGCGGCCGAGCGGATGATCGGGCGGCTGGGGCTTGAGGGCCGCGGCGAGCAGCTTGCGGGCTCGCTGTCGGGCGGCTGGAAGCAGCGGCTCGCGCTCGGCGCCTGCACGCTGCCCGAGCCGCAGCTTCTGCTGCTCGACGAGCCGACGGCCGGCGTCGACCCCAAGGCGCGACGCGAGTTCTGGGCGCAGATCCACACGCTGGCGGCCGAAGGGCTCACCGTGCTGGTCTCGACCCACTACATGGACGAGGCCGAGCGCTGCCACGAGATCGCCTACATCGCCTATGGCGACCTGCTGGCGCACGGCACGGTGGACGAGGTGATCGCCGGCTCGGGCCTCGTCACCTTCACCGTCAGCGGCCGCGGCGACAATGGCGGCCTGGCGCAGCTCGGCCGCGCGCTGGAGGCCGCGCCCGGCGTCGACATGGTGGCGCCGTTCGGCACCAGCCTGCACGTCTGCGGCCGCGACCGGGCGGCGCTGGAGGCGGCGATTGCGCCCTACCGCAGCGATGCGTCGCTGGCGTTCGAGCCGGCGGCGCCGACGCTGGAGGACGTGTTCATCGACCTGATGACGCGGGCGAAGGACAATTTCCAATGAGCGTGGCGTGGTCTCTCGTCATCCCGGCCAAGCGGCGAAGCCGCGCGAGCCGGGATCGTTTGCAGAATGGGGCGTCTGTTCATGCGGACGATCCCGGGTCCTCGCTTCGCTCGGCCCGGGATGACGAGGCATCCAATGTTCACGTCGTGGAGGCGTGGCAATGAGCGCGGCCGACACCATGCCCCGTCGCCGCGCTGGCTTCTTCCGCCGGGTGTTCGCGATGGTGGTGAAGGAGCTTCTGCAGCTCCGGCGCGACCGCGTCACGCTCGCCACCATGGTGTCGATCCCGCTGCTGCAGCTTGTGCTGTTCGGCTACGCCATCAACACCACGCCGCGCTTCCTGCCGACCGCCGTCCTGATGCAGGAATCGAGCGATGTCGGGCGCTCGATCATCGCGGCACTCCAGGCCACGCGCTATTTCAAGGTCACGCGCATCCTGCACTCCAAGGAGGAGTTCGACCGGGTGCTGGCCACCGGCGAGGCGCTGTTTGCCGTCGAGATTCCGGCGGGCTTCGAGCGCGCATTGCGGCGCGGCGAGATGCCGGCGCTGCTGATCGCCGCCGACGCCACCGATCCGGTCGCCACCGGCTCGGCGCTGGGCGCGCTCGACAAGCTGGTCGCCACCGCGCTGATGCACAGCCGCGCCATACCGGAGGCCACGACGCCCGCCTTCGAGATCCGCCAGCACCGCCGCTACAACCCGGCCGGCGTCACCCAGCTCAACATCGTGCCGGGGCTGCTCGGCACGATCCTGACGATGACCATGCTGATCTTCACCGCGCTGTCGGTGACGCGCGAGACCGAGCGCGGCACCATGGAGAGCCTGCTCGCGCTGCCGATCTCGCCGCTGGAGATCATGCTGGGCAAGATCCTGCCCTACATCCTGATCGGCGCCTTCCAGGCCTGCCTCATCCTCACGGCCGGCGTGCTGCTGTTCGACGTGCCGATCATCGGCAGCCTGCGACTTCTGGCGCTGCTGACGACGCTGTTCATCGCCACCAATCTCGCCATCGGCTACACCTTCTCGACCATCGCCCAGAACCAGCTTCAGGCGGTGCAGATGACGATGATGTTCTTCCTGCCCAACATCCTGATGAGCGGGTTCATGTTCCCGTTCTCGGGCATGCCGCGCTGGGCGCAGTGGATCGGCGAATGCCTGCCGCTCACCCATTTCGTGCGCATCGTGCGGGCGGTGATCCTCAAGGGCGCGACGTTCACCGACCTCAAGGTGGAGGCCGCGGCGCTCGCCGGCCTGATGCTGGTCGCCATGACGATCGCGGTGACCCGCTTCCGCCGCACGCTGGACTGACGGGGTTGCCGGGAGATCGCGAGGCGACCTCCCGGAAACCGCATCATGCGGTTTCCGGCCGATCAGGCCTTCGAGCCGTATTCCGATCACCGAAAATCCCATTATCGAACAAGGATTTTCGGCGAGACCGTTTCCGGCATCCCGAAGGGATCAGCCGGAAACCGCATCAATGCATCTCGTGCCCGTGGCTTGGCTGCTGGGGCATCACGCCGCCGGCCAGCGTCGGGTCGGTCATGCCGGCGATCATCGCGATATGGGCGACGATCAGGAACAGGCCGACGAAGGCGGCATGCAGGCCCATGCGGGCGTGATCGTCCTTCAATCCCCGGCCGATCAGGCCGAGATCGAGCGCGGCGATGCCGGCGAGCGGGATGACGCCGGCGAGATAGGCGACCACTGCGACGACGTCGATCGGCCCGCGCCAGCCGCCATCGCTGGTGAGCGGCACCACGACGTTGGGCACGAGATAGGCGAACACGCCGATGAAATAGAGCCCGACGACGATGCTCGCCGTGCGGTTCAGCGTGCGCACCGCGCCGTGATAGCGGCGGGTGTAGAGGAGATAGAGTTCGGTCACGGCGACCGTTTCGGCCAGGATCACCGGCACGGCCATGAAGATGAGGAGGTTCCAGGGCTGGTTGACGGCCAGCAGCTCCATGTAATGAGTCATGTTCATCGGTTGATCATCCGATCCAAGGCAGAGATGGACCGGCGCGGGTGGGCGCCGGCGATTGCGTTGGGGAGGTCGGACGATCAGCCGCGCGGCGGCGGGGTCGGCGGGCGCACGGGGAGGGCGCCGGGGTCGCGTTCGCTGCCGGCATCGATGCGGGCCGCCAGCCTCTCGGCCAGGGTGGCCGGCGGTTCATCGGGCAGCTTGATGCCGCACAGGCCGCAACTGCCGAGCCCGAGGCCGGGCGCCGTGCGCTCGGCCGGCGAGTGCTCGGACGGCGCTTGATCGGGCAGGGCGGGCAGATTGGGCAGGCTTGCCGCAGCGTCCGGTGACGTCGCCTGCGCGGCCGCGTGGCAACCGGCAACACCCACCGGCGCCGCAGAGACGACGATGGCCAGCAGCACCCCGGCGAACAGCGCAGCCACGAGCTTCAGCACGCCGCGACCCTATCACACGGCTTCCGGGAGATCACCTCGGGCTTCCCGGACACCAGGGGACCTTCGTTCCCGGCCGGCACCGGACGCCGATCGCCTGCCATTTGACATCCGGCTTTGCTATGAGTGCCCCGAACCTGGGGATGACGACCGATGACCTATTGCTGCGGACTTCTGGTGCGCGACGGCCTGGTGATGATTGCCGACACCCGCACCAATGCCGGCCTCGACAATGTGTCGACCTTCCGCAAGCTGCACGTGTTCGAGCGGCCGGGCGAGCGGGTTATGGGGCTCGCCTCCGCCGGCAACCTGTCGATCTCGCAGGCGGTGGTCAGCCTGCTGGCGGAAGGCATCGAGAATTTCGACACCGGCGAGCGCGAGACGCTGCTCGGCGCGCCGACCGTGTTCCAGGGAGCACAGCGCATCGGCAAGGCGATCCGCATGGTGCACGCGCTCTATGCCGCGGGTCTCGAGGAGTCGAAGGTGTCGTTCGACGTGTCGTTCCTGTTCGGCGGGCAGATCGCCGACGGCAAGCTGGAACTGTACATGATCTATGCGGCCGGCAACTCGATCATGTGCACCCGCGACACGCCCTATCTGCAGATCGGCGAGCACAAGTACGGCAAGCCGATTCTCGACCGCTCCTGCACCTTCGAGACCGACCTTTATGACGGGCTCAAGATCGGGCTGATCTCGATGGATTCGACCATGCGCTCGAACCTCGGCGTCGGCATGCCGCTCGACGTGCTGGTGGTGCGCCGCGATTCGCTGCACGCCGAGCTGAACCACCGGATCGAGCCCGGCGAGCCCTATTTCCACGATCTGCGCGAGCGCTGGTCGGCCGCCCTGCGCGCCGCCCACAACGCCATTCCGCGGCCGCCCTACGGCATGCCGAAATGATCGCGCGCGGGGGATCGGCGCGTCAGAAGGCGATCGCCTCGAAGCCCATCACCAAGCCGGCGAGCATGCTGGCCACCGCGATGACGGCCACCGTGCCCAAGGCGTAGCCGACCGCGACCACCCGGCCATCGTGCTCCAGGAGGCCCAGCGACAGGACCGCGATGGCGATCCCCGGCGGAATGTTGCCGATGATGGGCACCGGTAGCATCATTGCCACCGCCAGCACGGCGATGACCGCGCCGAACACCTGCCGGCCGGTGCCGGAGGTGAGAATCTGCAGGCGCGGCGAGGCCAGCCGCTCCACCCGCACGATCCAGGGCAGCGCCTTGTCCAGCACCTTGGCGAAGCTGCCGCGGGCAAATCCCCGGGTGCGGATGGCGGCGGGCAGCCAGGGCTCCTCGCGGCCGAAGGCGAGCTGCATCGCCAGCAGCAGAATGGCGCAGCCGGTAATCACCGAGATGCCCGGCACCATCGGGAAGCAGTTCGGGATGGCGAGCACCAGGAACAGCGCGCCGAACGCCTTGTGCTCCAGGCGGTGGAAAATCTCGCCGAACGTGACTTGGCCGTCGGGATCCCCGACCGCCAGTTCGGACAAGAGATCGGACGTGCGACGACCGGCGGCGGACATACTCAACTTCCCTGTGCCCGCCATTAGGTGTCTTAGGCTGCGGGCGAAATCAAGGGTCGGCCGCAGCCCTTCGCGACATCACGCTATCCGATCCGATCCGGCTACCTCTTATGCGCGTTTCCCGCGATCTCTCAGTGCAGCCGGAACAGGCCGTCGACCATCTTGAACTCGGCCGGCCCGATCAGCCGGCAATGGGCGACCGTCACCGAATGCAGCGGTCCTTCGAGTTGGCGCTGCCAGAACTCCAGAAACCGCGTCAGTGTCGGAAACTCGGGGTAGAGGTCGTACTCCTGCCAGACATAGGACTGCAGGAAACGGGGATAGTCGGGCAGACGATAAAAGATCTGGGCCGTGGTCAGACCGTAACCGGCGACCTGCTTGCGGAAATCGTCGCTCACCACACCATGGCTCATCATGTCGTCGTGCTCCTTCAAGGCGTCGGCGGAGGATTGTCGGAACACCAGCGGCCAGGGACAAGTCACAATTCGTTTTCCAGCGTCCAATCAAGGCGTTGGCAGCATCGATGGCGAATTGCTGACAAAATCTCGTGTGTCCGGCCCGGGCCGGAGCGGACGGGCGATGTCGCCTCCCTGACGCAGCTTCTGTCGCAAAACCGTCATCCTTCGCGGTGACGGATTCAGTGGGACACCGTGGCCGGCGGCGCGACGGCGGCCAGCCGGTGCGCCGATTGGCGGCCGACCGGCAGCTCGCCGGTGAGGCCGAGCGCGACGACCTGGCGTTCCTTGACGGCGATGGCCGGGCCTTCCCCAGCGGCGGCAAACAGCGCGAGCAGCCCGGCACTCGACAGGGTCAGCACGGACAGGCAGCGAACCAGCATATCGACCTCCACGATGTCGACGGTGCGTCCACAAGACCGCGCGGACGGCCGCACCGATCACCATGCAAGCGATGGTCCAGCCGCGGGGGGTGCCAATCCGTTAACGATGACGCTTCCGTGACCGGCCGGCGGGCCGCAGGCGAAAACGCCGCACCCGGAGGGTCAGCCGGGGCGGGGCCGGTCTTGTACGCGGGTGCCGAAGGCCTGAGGAACCCGCAGGGGGCCGGGCTGTGCCGCGGCCGCAAGGCGTTCTGCTTAAAAACCAGGCGGGATGCGGAATCGCCTGAAAACACGGCGGGCAGCCAGTGCCGACTGCCCGCCCGATGTCGCGTCGCAGGCCGGGTTCACTGCGCCGTCCAGCCGCCGTCCATGCTGAGGGAGGTGCCGCGCAGGTTGGAGGCGGCGTCCGAGCACAGGAACAGCACGAGCTCGCCGAGCTGCTCGGGGGTGACGAACTGCTTGGAGGGCTGCTTCTCGCTCAAGAGCTCGCGGCTCGCCTCCTCGTTGCTGATGCCCTTGCGGGCGGCGATGGCGTCGATCTGCTTCTGCACCAGTGGGGTGAGCACCCAGCCGGGGCAGATGGCGTTGGCGGTGATGCCGGTTTCCGCCGTCTCCAGCGCCACCACCTTGGTCAGGCCGAGGATGCCGTGCTTGGCGGCGACGTAGGCGGACTTATTGACCGAGGCGACGAGGCCGTGCGCCGAGGCGATGTTGACGATGCGCCCCCAATTGCGCGCCTTCATGCCCGGCAGCGCGTACTTGATGGCGTAGAACGCCGCCGACAGGTTGATGGCGAGCACCTGCTCCCACTTCTCCTCCGGGAAGTCCTCGACCGGCGAGACGAACTGGATGCCGGCATTGTTGATCAGAATGTCGAGGCGGCCGAACTGGGCGATCGCCGCCTCGATCAGCCCCTTGGTCTCGGCGGGCTTGGAGAGGTCGGCGCCATTGTAGGCGGCGCGCACCTTATGGGTCTCGGCGATGTCCGTCCGCAGCCTCTCGATCTCGGCGGGCTCGCCGAAGCCGTTCAGCATCACGTCGGCGCCCTTGGCGGCGAGCGCCTGCGCGATCCCCAGCCCGATGCCGCTGGTCGAGCCGGTCACCACCGCCACTTTGCCCTTCAACATGCTCGTCTCCCCATTGTCTTCGGCCCATTCGGACCTGACGCCATTGCCTTCAGCCGGACTGGGCCGGCCGGCCCCACCGGACGCTTCGGTTGCAGCTTACACGATGGCAGCCGGATGGAAGACGCCGGTTGCACCTGCCATCGCGCGAGGCGGCGCTGGCCAGCGACATGTTGGCACTCCCCCGCGGTGAGTGCCAATTTTTTGCCGGTCCCCTCTTGCGGGGCCGTCTGGCGGCGCCTATCTGGCGCTCGGACGGTGGCCCGCCTGGGGAGGGGGTGCCGGTCCCTGCGTGATTTATTCAGAAATCTCAATGTTTCAGGAGGAATGACATGAAGTTCCGGCCGCTCCATGATCGCGTCGTGGTCAAGCGCATCGACGCTGAGCAGAAGACCGCCGGGGGGATCATCATTCCCGATACGGCCAAGGAAAAGCCCCAGCAGGGCGAAGTTCTGGCGGTTGGCCCCGGCGCCCGCGATGAAGCCGGCAAGCTGGTCGCGCTCGATGTCAAGGTCGGCGACCGTGTGCTGTTCGGCAAGTGGTCGGGTACCGAGGTCAAGGTCGACGGCACCGAAGTGCTGATCATGAAAGAGTCCGACATCATGGGCGTGATCGAGGGCGCCGAGGCGTCCAAGAAGGCCGCCTGAAGCTGAAGGCCGCCTGAAGCTGAAGGCCGCTTGAAACATCAAAGCTGCCTGAAGAGCGAAGGCTGCCCGAGAAACTTCGCCTGAGACGGCGCTGACGAGCCGGCCGGGCTGCGCTCGGCCTCCACCTCGGACCCGATTGGAATGACGGCGGACCACTCCGCCCGCACGCGTTTTGCGGCGCGACAACCCAAGGACTGATCCATGGCTGCGAAAGACGTCAAGTTCTCCACCGACGCCCGCGACAAGATGCTGCGCGGTGTCGACACCCTCGCCAATGCGGTGAAGGTGACGCTCGGCCCCAAGGGCCGCAATGTCGTGCTCGAAAAGTCCTACGGCGCGCCGCGCATCACCAAGGACGGCGTCACCGTCGCCAAGGAAATCGAGCTTGAGGACAAGTTCGAGAACATGGGCGCGCAGATGGTGCGCGAGGTGGCCTCGAAGTCCTCCGACCTCGCCGGTGACGGCACCACCACCGCCACCGTTCTGGCCCAGGCCATCGTGAAGGAAGGCGTCAAGTCGGTCGCCGCCGGCATGAACCCGATGGATCTGAAGCGCGGCATCGATCTTGCCGTCGAGGCGGTGGTCGCCGACCTCAAGAAGAACTCCAAGAAGGTCACCTCCAACGAGGAGATCGCCCAGGTCGGCACCATTTCGTCCAATGGCGATTCCGAGATCGGCGGCTTCCTGGCCGATGCCATGAAGCGGGTCGGCAATGAGGGTGTGATCACCGTCGAGGAGGCCAAGAGCCTCGCCTCCGAACTCGACGTCGTCGAGGGCATGCAGTTCGACCGCGGCTACGTATCGCCCTACTTCGTCACCAATGCCGAGAAGATGCGCGTCGAGTTCGACGACGCCTACATCCTGATCTACGAGAAGAAGCTGTCCGGCCTGCAGGAGTTGCTGCCGCTGCTCGAAGCGGTGGTGCAGACCTCCCGTCCGCTGCTGATCGTGGCGGAAGACGTCGAGGGCGAGGCGCTGGCCACGCTGGTCGTCAACAAGCTGCGCGGCGGCCTCAAAGTGGCGGCCGTCAAGGCGCCGGGCTTCGGCGATCGCCGCAAGGCCATGCTGCAGGACATCGCCATCCTCACCGGCGGCACCGCCATCAGCGAGGATCTCGGCCTGAAGCTTGAGAACGTCACGCTCGCCCATCTCGGCCGCGCCAAGAAGGTGGTGATCGAGAAGGAGAACACCACCATCGTCGACGGCGCCGGCCAGAAGGCCGACATCGACGCCCGCGTCGCCCAGATCAAGGCCCAGATCGAGGAGACCACCTCGGACTACGACCGTGAGAAGCTGCAGGAGCGTCTCGCCAAGCTCGCCGGCGGCGTGGCGGTGCTGCGCGTCGGCGGCGCCACCGAGATCGAGGTGAAGGAGCGCAAGGACCGCGTTGACGACGCGCTCCACGCCACCCGCGCCGCGGTCGAGGAAGGCATCCTGCCGGGCGGCGGTGTTGCCCTGCTGCGCGCCACCAAGGTGCTCGACGCCATCCAGGTCGCCAATCCCGACCAGAAGACCGGCATCGAGATCGTGCGCAAGGCGCTGTCCTATCCGGCCCGCCAGATCGCGCTCAATGCCGGCGAGGACGGCTCGGTGATCGTCGGCAAGATCCTCGACGACAACACCTATGCGTTCGGCTTCGATGCCCAGTCCGGCCAGTATGTCAACCTGGTCGCCAAGGGCATCATCGACCCGACCAAGGTGGTTCGCACCGCGCTGCAGAACGCGGCGTCCGTCGCCAGCCTCCTCATCACCACCGAGGCGATGGTCGCCGAGTTGCCGAAGAAGCAGGCCGCGCCGGCCATGCCGGGCGGCGGCATGGGCGGCATGGACTACTGATCGCACGCGATCAGTAGGACCGACAATTCGACTGGGATGCGCGGGGCGGCTTCGGCCGCCCCGTTGCGTTTGGTGCTGCGTGGATTGAAGCTCACCGACGCGAATCCTGATGCTGTTCCCAGGGGATCGGCTCGGCTCTTTTCTTCCCTCTCCCCTTGCGGGAGAGGGTGCCGATCGATCTTCAGATCGTGAGGCGGGTCAGGGGTGAATCTTCAAGCGCGCGTTCGCACGTACCCCTCACCCGGCTCAACCTCGCTGACGCTCGGTTCGCCACCCTCTCCCGAAAGGGGAGAGGGAAGAACGCGGCGACCAATCGGGAAACATATGAGCCGATTCCGCCGGCGGCGGTCAGCTCTGGCTCTGCCGCTGCATCTGGCTCTGGGCGGGGACCGGCGACTGTCCGACATGGACCTCGACGGAAAGGCTCTCGCCGTCGCCCCCGCGGCGGCTGCCGCGCATCGGGGCGGCGCCGAGATAGTCGAGGCCCATGGCGACGCGGACGTGGGCGTCGGTGATGCAGATGCCATTGGTGGCGTCGAAGCCGACCCAGCCGAGATCGGGCACGAACGCCTCGGCCCAGGCGTGGCTGGCCTCCGCCTGATCCGCCTCGTTGCCGCCGTAGTAGTAGCCGGCGATATAGCGCGCCGGGATGCCGATGCGGCGGGCGGCGGCAATGAAGATGTGGGTGATGTCCTGGCAGACGCCGCGTTTCAGCGCGAAGGCTTCGGCGGCGGTGGTGGCCGCGTGGGTGGGGTCGCCGTCATAGACCATGTCCTCGTTCAGCCGGGTGAGCAGCGTGTGCAGCCGGCTGAGGATGGCAGGCTCGCTGCTGGCGGCGATGTCGAGCGCGAACGCCTCGATCGCCGGGTCGGCTCGGGTCAGGTCGGTTTCGCGCAGGAACAGCGAGGGCGGCAGCCGCTCGACCGTGCCGCGCACCACGCCATGGCTGTTCTCGGTTTCGACCTCGCCGGCGACCAGTACGCTGAGTTGGTCGAGATGCCCCTGCACCGAGAAGGTGTCGGTCAGGTTGCCGAAGGCGTCCTCGTGGCGCTCCAGCCGGCAGTCGGCCGAGACCTCGATGCGCCAGTCCACGACATACTGGCCGTCATGGTTGCGCGGCGCCAGACGCAGGATCTGGGTCAGCCCATTGACCGGTTGCTCGTAGCGATAGCGGGTTTCGTGGCTGATGCAGATTCGCATGGCGTCGCGCCGGGTGGGTCAGGAGACTATCACACCAGATATTGTTCGGTCACTTCGCTGCCGAGGCGATGATTGTCGGCGAGGAAACCGGTGATGAACTCGTGCAGGCCGGTACCGAAAATCGCTTCCATCCGGGCGTTCTGCAGGCGGGCGCGCATGGCCCGTGCGTGGCGCTGGGCCGGCCCCTGGCGGCCATACCCCTGCGCCAGCATGTCGAGATAGCGGGTGATGTTCTCGTAGCAGCTCGCCAGGGAGCGCGGCATCTGCTCGTTGAGGATCAGGAAGTCGGCGACCAGCCAGGGCTTGACGCTCTCGCGGTAGACCCAATGGAACGAGGTCACTGCCGAGACCGCGCGCAGCACGCTGGTCCACTGGTAGTAGTCGAGCGCGCCGCCGACGTGCGACTGATCGGGCAGCAGCAGATGGTATTTCACGTCGAGGATGCGGGCGGTGTTGTCGGCACGCTCGATATAGTGGCCCAGCCGCTCGAACCAGTAGGAATCGCGGCGCAGCATGGTGCGCGAGGCCGAGCCGTCGAACAGCAGCGAGGCCTCCTTGACCTTGTTGAGGAAACGGTTGACATCGTCGCGGTCGAGCTTGCGGCGGTTGAGCTTCTTCAGCTCCAGCCACACGTCGTTGATCGCCTCCCACATTTCGACGGTGAGCGCGGTGCGCACCGCGCGCGCATTGGCGCGGGCGGTCTCCAGGCAGTTCACGATCGAGGACGAGTTCTCCGGCGAGAAGGCGAGGAACTCGGTGACGGTGCGTTCGGTGGCGTCACGGTAGTGCTTGTGGAAGGAGTCGGCGCAGCCGGTTGTGGCGAGCGCCGACTCCCACTCGTTGGATGAACCGCCATAGGACGTGGGCAGCGAGGCCATGCGCTGGGCGACCTCGATGGTGCGGGCGACGAACTCGGCTCGCTCGATATAGCGGGCCAGCCAATAGAGATTGTCAGCGGTGCGCGACAGCATGAGCGTGGCCAGAGGACAGACGGTGAAGGGAAATCATGCGCCGAGCACCCAGGTGTCCTTGGTGCCGCCGCCCTGCGAGGAATTGACCACCAGCGAGCCGGCCTGCAGCGCCACGCGGGTGAGCCCGCCCGGCACGATGCGCACGCCGGTCTTGCCCTGCAGCACGTAAGGGCGCAGATCGACGTGGCGCGGCGCGATTCCCTCCTCGACCAGGCACGGCGCGGTGGACAGCGCCAAGGTCGGCTGGGCGATGAAGGTGGTGGGGTCGTGCTTCAGCTTGGCGCGGAAGGTCTCGATCTCTTCCTTGCAGGCCTTCGGCCCGATCAGCATGCCGTAGCCGCCCGAGCCGTGCGTCTCCTTGACCACCAGCTCCTCCAGATGTTCGAGCACGTATGCGAGGGACTCGGGCTCGCGGCAGCGCCAGGTCGGCACGTTCTTCAGGATCGGCTCCTCGCCGAGGAAGAAGCGGATGATGTCCGGCATGTAGGAATAGACCGCCTTGTCGTCGGCCACGCCGGTGCCCACGGCATTGGCGAGCGTGACGTTGCCGGCCCGGTAGGCGCCGAGCAGGCCCGGCACGCCGAGCGCCGAATCGGGGCGGAAGGCGAGGGGGTCGAGGAAGTCGTCGTCGACGCGGCGGTAGATGACGTCGACGCGCTGCGGCCCCTCGGTGGTGCGCATGAAGACGATGTTGTTCTCGATGAACAGGTCGCGCCCCTCGACCAGCTCGATGCCGAGCTTGTCGGCCAGGAACGAGTGCTCGTAATAGGCCGAATTGAACAGGCCCGGCGTCAGCAGCACCGCGGTCGGCTCGGCCGCGCTGGTGAGCGGGGCCACCGACTTCAGCGTCGCCAACAGCTCGTCCGGATAGTTCTCGACCGGCGCCACGCGGTGGGTGGCGAACAGTTCGGGGAACAGCCGGATCATGATCTCGCGGTTCTCCAGCATGTAGGACACGCCGGAGGGGGTGCGGGCATTGTCTTCCAGCACATAGAAGGTCTCGGGATCGACCCGCACCACGTCGATGCCGGCGATGTGGACCCAGATGTCGTGCGGCACGCGCTGGCCGTTCATCTCCGGCCGGAACACCGGGTTCTGGAAGATCAGCTCCTCGGGCACGATGCCGGCGCGCATCGCCTCGCGCTTGGAATAGACGTCCTGGATGTAGAGGTTGAGCGCGCGCACCCGCTGCTCCAGCCCCTTGGAGAGCTGGGTCCATTCCTCGTGGGCGATGATGCGCGGCACAATGTCGAAGGGGATCAGCCGCTCGGTCGATTCCGCGTCGCCATAGACCGCAAAGGTGATGCCGATGCGGCGGAACAGGAACTCCGCCTCCCGCCGCCGTTCCTCCAGGAGGGCGCGCGGCACCCCGGCAAGCCAGTCGGCCAATTGCCTGTAGCCGGGGCGGACCTGGCCGTTCATGCCCCGCATTTCATCGAAGGCCGTCATCGGGCGCCTTTCCGCTGGCGCGTGCGCGCCATGCACGCAAACTTAGACGCAAATTCCGGGCCGATGGAAGAGCCAATGCTGCATTGTGCGGCAATTCCGCTGGAGTGATCATCTCTGCCCAATAATTATGCAATTTGCCGTGCGGCCGCCTGCCGGACGGGCGCTGTCCGGCCGGGGGCCGATTCCGGCGACAATCGTATGGGATCGCGCCTGAATTCGGTCTACACGCATTTTCACACGGTTTCCGGAAGTTCACGTCGTGGTCCGGAAACAATCTCGCCGAAAATCCTTGTCCGGGAACGGGATTTCCGGTGACTGGAGCACGGTTCTCCGGCCAGCGGGCCGGGAACCGCATCCGTTCGCTGGGGGAGTAAGCGATGGCCGAGCCGAAATCCGTCACCGCCGCCGTGCTCGTCATCGGCGACGAGATCCTGTCCGGCCGCACCAAGGATCGCAATATCGGCCACCTTGCCGAACGCCTGACCGGGATCGGCATCGACCTCAAGGAGGTCCGCGTGGTCAGCGACGACGAGGCGGCGATCGTCGAGGCGGTGAACGCGCTGCGCGCCCGCTACACCTACGTGTTCACCACCGGCGGCATCGGCCCCACCCATGACGACATCACCGCCGATTCGATCGCCAAGGCGTTCGGCGTGGCGATCGGCGTCGACCCGCGCGCCAAGGCGCTGATGATGGAGCGCTTTGCCGAGGCCGACCTCAACGAGGCGCGCCTGCGCATGGCGCGCATCCCGGCCGGGGCCAACCTGATCGCCAACCGGATCTCCAAGGCGCCCGGGTTCTGGATCGGCAACGTCATCGTGATGGCGGGCGTGCCGGCCATCATGCAGGCGATGCTGGAGGAGGTGATCCCGAAGCTCGAAACCGGCCTGCCGATGCTGTCGGAGACGGTGCGCGCCGACCTGCGCGAAGGCGACATCGGCACCGAGTTGGCAGCGGTGGCCCAGGCCCATCCCGAAGTCACGATCGGCAGCTATCCGTTCCTGGACGATCTCGGCCTGCCCAACACCAACTTGGTGGTGCGGGGGCGCGACGCGGAGAAGCTCACGACGGCCAGGGCCGAGGTGGAGACGATGCTGGCCACGGTGCGGGCAAGGCTGGGGCGGTAAGCGGCTTCCACCAACGGCAGCGAAGGTCGGCCGTTGGTCCCGGTCGCGGATGTTCCGGACATCTCGGATCTCCGGAAAGAACTTCCGCGCGTGTCGACCGCCCGAGATGTCAGCGTTCTGGGTTGTCGATATTGGCTGTCGGTACTGGCCGCCGAGATTACGCCGCCCGAGGGGTTTCCTTGGCCGCGATCCGGGAGGCCGCGGCGTTGCGGGCCAGTTCGAGGTCGTAGGCCGCCTGCATGCCGATCCAGAATTCCGTCGATGTGCCGAAATAGCGGGCCAGGCGCAGCGCCGTATTGGGCGACACCGAACGCCGGCCACTGACGATCTCGCTGAGGCGCACTTGGGGAATGCCCAGCACCTTGGCCGCCGCATGTTCGCTCATGTTCAGCGGTTTGAGGAAATCCTTGCGCAGGACCTCGCCGGGGTGGGGCGGTGCGAAATCGGCCATTGCTTCATCCTCAGGCGCATTCCTCGCAGAACCGGGAGTCAGTCTTGCGAATGAGATGCAACAAAACAGGAATCAGGAGCGTCAGGTCTCTTACAGGCCCCGAGTGATCATTTTGTGTTCCCGGAACCACACACGCCGAAAATCCGCGGGTGAGACCGGAAGCCTTGACGATCGGAAGCCCGCACCCCCGGGCCCCCAGCCGGAGAAATGTTTCAAGCCCGCTTTGGCTGGTTCCGCCAGCCCTCATCGCACGCCGGCGACGGCAACCTCGGTCAGGTGTGCGGTGCGGTGCAGCGTGGTTGACACCACGCCAGCCTGGCCATGCACGGCCACGGCGACAACGGCGGACAGCACGGCGACCTGGAGGCCCAGGGCAAGGGTGAGCGTGGTCCAGAATGCGCGAGCCATGACGCCGTCCTGTGCCGGTTGTCCGGGTCCGCCCCTGGCGGCGCCGGACGTTCTGCAGCCGATGGAACCTGCGTGGGCGGGACTTGCGGGTCCGGTCCACGGCATCCTCCTAGCGCACTCCGATTTCGGTCCGGTTGGCATTTGACCGCCAAATCGCCTGGCGGGGTTCGTCCCCCGTTAACCCTGCCGCGGCGCGGGGGTTCCCGGCAGTTCACTCGGCTTCCCGTTGGTCCTTTCGGGATCGAAGGAAGCGGTCTCGCCGAAAACCTTGATCCGAGACGGATTATTCGGCGAGCGGAATACGGAACTCCGGCCTGATCGGCCGGAAACCGCATCAGTCCCGCGCCAGCGCCACCACCGGATCGAGCAGCGAGGCGTTGTGCGCCGGCAGATAGCCGAAAATGACGCCGATCAGGGTCGAGCACACCACGGCGGCGATGATCGAGGCGGTCGAGTAGATCAAAGTGAAGGGCGTCTCAAGCATCGCGAACACCGCGCCGAAGCCGAGCGCCAGCGCGATGCCGAGCACGCCGCCGATCAGGCACACCAGCACCGCCTCGATCAGGAACTGCTGCAGGATGTCGCTGCGCCGCGCTCCCACCGCCATGCGCACGCCGATCTCGTTGACGCGTTCGGATACCGACACCAGCATGATGTTCATCACGCCGATGCCGCCCACCACCAGCGAGATCACCGCGATCGAGGCGATCAGCATCGCCAGGATTTCCGTGGTCTGGGTGATGGTCTTGCGGATGTCGTCGGTGTTGAGGATGAAGAAGTCCTTGGTGCCGTGGCGCTGGATGAGGAGTTGCGTCACCGCGGCCAGCGCCAGGTCGGTCGGCGTGTCGTCGGCGACCCGCACCGTGATGGAGCGAAGCGCCGTGGTGCCGAGGAAGCGGGCCTGCACGGTGGAGTAGGGCAGGTAGACGGACGGGTTGGCGCTGGAGCCGAAGCCGCCCTGCTGCTTCTGCACCAAGCCGATGATGCGGCTCGGCACGTTGCCGACCAGGATGACCTCGCCGATCGGGCTCTTGCCGGGATCGTCGGCGAACAGCGCGTCGCGCGCCGTCTCGTCGATCACCACGTCCTGGGCGATGCGCTTGACGCTATCGGCGTCGAACAGCCGGCCCTCAAGCAGCTTGGTGCCCTTGACGTCGAAATAGCGGTCGCCGACGCCATTGACCATGCCGTTGGCCTCGGTCGAGCGGTAGCGCAGGGAGCGGGTGGTGGAGACAGTGGGCGTGACCGCCGCGACATAGGGTTGCTGCGCCAGCGCGTCGGCATCGGCCACCACCAGCGTGCGGATGCGGCCCGAGCGCGTGTCGCCGAAATTGAGGCCGGGGAACACTTCCAGGGTGTTGGTGCCGAGGCTGGAAATGTTCGCCAGCACCTTCTGGCGGGAGCCTTCGCCGAGCGCCACCATGCACACCACCGCGGCGATGCCGATGACGATGCCGAGCATGGTGAGGAAGGTGCGCAGGCCGTGGGCGCGCATGGCGAACGAGGCCATGCGGAACGCTTCGCGGAAGCGGCCGACCGCTGCGCGCCAGGGCGTGGACGGCGTGCCGGCGCCGCCGAGCCGCGGGGCCGCCGACGGGCGCGCCGGCGTCGCGTTTCGCCGGTCGGAGATGATCTCGCCGTCGCGCAGCTCGATGATGCGCTGGGCGCGGGCGGCGACCGAGGCATCGTGGGTGACGATGATCACCGTGGTGCCTTCGGCGTTGAGCTCGTCGAGGATGCGCAGCATCTCCTCGCCGCTGCGGCTGTCGAGCGCGCCGGTGGGCTCGTCGGCGAGGACGATCTCGCCGCCGTTCATCAAGGCGCGGGCGATCGACACGCGCTGCTGCTGGCCGCCGGAAAGCTGGCCGGGGCGGTGGTGGACGCGGTCGGCCATGCCGAGCCGGTCGAGCAGGCGCGCCGCGCGCGTCTGGCGCTCGGCGCGCGGCAGGCCGGCATAGACCGCCGGGATCTCGACATTGCCGAGCGCGGTCAGTTCCGACATCAGGTGGTAGCGCTGGAAGATGAAGCCGAAATGCTCGCGGCGCAGTTCGGCGAGCTCGTCCGGGCCGAGCTGCGCGGTTTCGCGGCCGGCGATGCGGTAGCTGCCCGAGGTCGGCCGGTCGAGGCAGCCGAGAATGTTCATCAAGGTGGATTTGCCGGAGCCCGAGGCGCCGACGATCGCCACCATCTCGCCGGCGGCGATGGTGAGGTCGACATCCTTCAGCGCGGCGATGGTGTCGTCGCCAGACTGGTATTCCCGCCGCAGGCCGCGGATCTCGATCAGCGGCGCATCCGGCGCGGAGCGCTGCGCGCTCGCCAGGGGAACATCGACGGCTTGAAGGGTGTCAACCAAGGCAAATCCACCCGCTGTGATCGGATCAGAACGGCCGTGGCGGGCCGCGGAAGCTCGGCGTGCCGGCATCCGACTTGCGGCTGGTGACCACGCGCTCGCCCTCCTTGAGACCGGCGCGGATCTCGGCCGTCGACTTGTTGTCGAGCCCGACCTCGACGTCGCGCGTCGAGACAGTGCCGGCGTCGTCGACCACATCCACCGTGTAGCCGCGGCCGCTGCGGCGCAGCGCCGCCGAGGGAACGGTCAGCACGCCCTTGGCCTCGCCCAGCACGATGCGCACCTGCGCCGTCATATAGGTGCGCAGCCGCCGTTCCGGGTTCGGCACGTTGAACACGCCATAATAATAGATCGCCGAGGACGACGTCGACGACGAGGATGAGGACGACGAGGCCGCCGAGGTCGAGGTGGTAAAGCTCGAATCCGACTTGATCGATTCCGGCGCCGGATCGATCGATTCCAGCGTGGCGTGGTAGCGCCGGTCGGGATCGCCCAGGATGGTGAAGTAGACCGGCTGGCCCGGCTTCACCCGCACCACGTCGGCTTCGGAGATCTCCACCTTGACGGTCATGGTGTCGATCTGGCCGAGCACCACCATGGTGGGCGCGGTCTGGGTGGCATTCACCGTCTGTCCTTCCTGCGTCACCACCGACAGTACGGTGCCGTCGATCGGGGCGGTGACGCGGGTGTAGCCGAGATTGGCTCTCGCATCCTCCACCGCCACCTCGCCCGACCGGATCTGCGCTTCGAGCGCGGCGATCTGCGCCTCGGTCTGCTTGACGGTGGCCTCGGCGGTGTCGAATTCCGCGCGCGAGGTGGCACGCTGGGCGAGCGTGAGCTTCTGGCGCTCAAGGGTGGCGCGGGCCAGCGCCACCGTCGCGATCTTCTCCAGGCGCTGGGCCCGCAGGTTCTCCAGCGAGGCCTGCGCCTTGCGCAGGGCGTTCTGCTGGTTGACCGGGTCGATCTCGGCAATCAGGTCGCCCGCGGCGACCTTCTGGCCGAGCTTGACCTTCATCGACACCACCCGGCCCGACGCCTGGGCGCCGACCGCGACCAGCTTGACCGGCTTCAGCGTGCCGCTGGCCAGCACGGTCTGCTCGATGTCCCCGGTGGTCGCCCGCGCGGTCATCATCGACTCTGTTGCCGGCGGCGCCCGGTAGGCCCGAAGCCCCAGCACGGCGAGGCCGGCGATGACGAGCGCTGCGACGGCGAGGCCGGCGCGTTTCTTGTTTCGTGTCATTGGCTTACGCGATAGAAATGGGGCCCGGTGCCGGTGTCGACGACCTCGGGGGTCGAGACGTCGACCGCGTCGGTCCAGCCGCCGCCCAGCGCCTTGGCGAGGGCGATGTAGTCGGTGGAAATGGAAACCCGGCTCTGCAGCAGCGAATCCTCGGCCGAATAGAGCGAGCGCTCGGCATCGAGCACGTCGAAGAAGCTCGTCGAGCCGAGCTGGAAGAGCTGGCGCGACAGGCGCGCCGCCTCGCGATAAGCGAGGGCGGATTCGCTGAGCCGGGCCGCCCGGGTGCGTTCCTTGGCGAGCGACACCAGCGCGTTCTCGACGTCTTCCAGTGCGGTCAGCACGGCGGCGCGGAAGGCGATGTGGGACTGGTCGCGCTGGGCCTCGGCGACGCCGACCGCAGCCAGCAGGCGGCCGGCATTGAAGATCGGCACGCTGAGCTGCGGCCCCCACGACCAGCCGATGGTCGAGCTCTTGCCGAGATCGCCGAATTTCTGCGCGCTGGTGGAGATGTTGCCGGTCAGCGTGACGGAGGGATAGAGCGCGGCCTCGGCCTCGCCGATATTGGCGGTGGACGCGGCCAGCCGGCGCTCGGCGGCGCGCACGTCCGGCCGGCTGAGCAGCACGTCGGCCGGCACGCCGGGCTTCAGCGGCAGGCGCGGCGCCGGGATGGACCGGGGCCGGGCGAGCGGGGCGGACAGCGCCGATGGCTCGCGCCCGAGAAGCACGCCCAGGCGATGGACGCTCTCGGCATAGGCGCTCTCCAGCGCCGGAATATTGGCCTCGGTCGAGGCGGCCTGGGCCGTGGCCTTGGCCACATCGACCGCCGAGGCCGAGCCGGCGTCGAACTTGCTCTTGGTGATGGCGGCGGTTTCGCGCTGCGAGGCGGCCGTGCGACGGGCCAGCGCGGCGCGCGCCTGATAGCCGCGGGCCTCGACATAAGTGGCGGCGACGTCGCCGATCAGCGTGAGCAGCGCGCCGTCGAGATCGTCCCAGGCGGCGTCCAGCGCATCGTTGGCGGCCTCGACATTGCGGCGGTTGGCGCCGAACAAGTCGAGCTCCCAGGAGGCATCGAAGCCCGCCTGATAGAGCGTGTAGGGCGGGGAGGCGATGGAGCCGGCCGTGTCGGTGCTCGACGCGCCGCGGCTGGTCGCCGTCTTGTTGCGGGTGGCCGAGGCGAAGCCGTCGACATTGGGATAGAGCGCGCCGATGGCCTGGCGGCGCAGCGCGCGCGCCTCGCGCACCTTGGCCTTGGCGGTGGCGACATCGAGGTTTCCGGCTACCGCCTCGTCGATCAGAGCGGTGAGGATCGGGTCGCGCAGGCCCTGCCACCAGCGGGTGAGGTCGCTCTTGGGCGCCGGCTGCGCCGCCGGCCGTTTCTTGGCGCTGCCGTACTGCTGGGGCAGATCGAGCAGCGGCGTGCGGTAATCCGGCCCGACCGCGCAGCCGGCGAGGCCCAGCGCGAGCGCGAGGCCGCCGGCCGCGGCGCCGTATCGCCGCCTCCACCGTGGCCCCGGGGCCGCCGGCCTGTCACTCGGCCTCTGGTCTGTCATTCTCACGATCCGCGGGCATTGGAGCGTCCGCCGATCCGAAGACGCCGGATCGACTGCCCCAGGTGGTACCAGACTCCAGCACCCACACCGGCTCCTTGGGTTGGCGCGGGCGCGGTTGCAAGGCGCCCACCCTTGGGGCAGAACCCGAAGGCGGGCGGCGGGCGACGGTTTGATCCGATGCATCGCCGGTCTGCTTAGCCTCGGCCTGGCCGGTTTGAAACTTAACGATTTCTAATATCGCCCGAGGCGGTTTGGCATTGCGTGTGGTCTTGCCGCAAGCCTCTCATCCGGCAGGCCGCGTGCCGGCAGCATGGTGTGCCAATCCGCCGCGGCTGGCGCCTACCGCGCCTGCCCGGGCGCACTCGCCGCAAATGTGGGAACCGGCGTCGCGAAAGAGAGTGGTACCGTTTCCGGCCTCCCGAAGGGATCAACCGGACACCGCATCATACGAACGGCCCCAAACGCTGAGGCGTGGGACCGTTGACTCTCGCGAATTTTCTCTTGGGAAATCAAATATTTTATGGAACTTCGCACGTGGCGCCAACGGTCGGCTATCGTCGCCGTTGGTCTTATGCCGGCGCTCATCTGGCGCGCAGGATGTCGCTTACGATACCGTTTGTCCGGATCATCCTGCCTTGCGCGTTGGGGTGGATTTCGGAATCGCAGAAATATTTCCGGTCCAGTGCCGGCGTCACCGATACCAGCATGTTCTCCGGCAGCAGTGCGGACAACTCCCTCACGAACTGCTCGGTAATCCCTCCAGTATCGGACGCCAACGGCGGGATGGAAACGATGACGGTGGCATACGGAAAGATGGTTCGAATTCCCTGCAGGCGTGGAAGAATGACGTCGAAAACGTCGCTCGCGCGATTCAAGATGTGTCTCTCGCTGTCATAGCGACACGTGATCATCTTGAAATTCAGATCGCCGTAGGCTTCGTCGACCGAGAGCTTTCCCTCTGCGTCCGTGCCCTTTCTGGATGGCCTGAGGAGTTGCGGGGCGACGACGGCGATCGCGTACAGCAGCGGTTCATTCGGTGTCAGCGTGACGTGAAGCTGCCGTCCGACCAGATCATGCGTCAGGTTCTCGTCCTGGCGCCTGCGTTCCAGCGCGAGATCGCCGAACGGCGCGATCGTCGACAGGACGACGAACTTCACCTTGGCGCGGACGGCGCGCGGAATGCTTTCCTCCATGAAATTGAAGTAATTCTTGTCGTAATGACCTTCGTGCATCAACGATATGTTGTAGGCCGACAAGCCGGTCTGGCGGGAAATCTGCTTGGCGCTCACGCCGAACAGGGAATTCGAGCCACCGACAATCACGACATCCAAGTCGTTCGTTGCACGCAAATGCGCGGTGCGCCGGTCAACGATCTCCTGAAGATGAATTATGTAGTCGTTTCCCGCATAACGAATATTGACAGCAATCATATGCCAGACATAGGCAATAGCCAAGGCTGCCATGATTGAGCGGACCAGCCACGCCTTGCGGCGGGACGTGGTTCTGGCTGCGCTCTTCGAACCGGCCTCGCCCGATGTGCTGTCGGTCCTAGCGTTGGCCATAGACTGCATAGCTTGCGCCCCCATCCGACTGAATGAGCAGTATGGTCGCTGCGAGTATGAGTATCTGGCTGATGTTCGTTCTCAGGTATTTGTAGGTTCGCTGGCGAAAGAGGCGCTGCTTTGCGAGCGCGAATTCCAGAAACACGAGCGTCGAGGCCATGGCCAGGCTGATATAGGCTATGGTGGGTATCTTTGCCTCGGAGATCTGTGCCGGGAAGGTGCTGTCGAACGTCATCTTGGCCAGGAGGCGTTCCGTGTCGCTGTCGACGAACAGCATCCGGCCGTACACGATCGCGAACACCATCAGGATTGTCGTAAGCAGCCGCCAGTCAGATTTCAATAATTTGATCGTTAGCCAGAAGCACACCGCGTGGAAAATGCCCCAAATTACGAAATTTATGGCGACGCCGTGCCAGAACGCGGAACTGACATAGACGATGAAGAGGGCGGTCGTGCCGCCGAACGCTTTTCGCGTCGGGGTGTAGAACAGGGTCTTGAGGACCGTCGACAGGCTGATGTGCCAACCACGCCAGAATTCGATGATGTTGCGCGCGGAAAACGGCTGCTGGAAGTTGAGCGGTATCTTAAGACCAATTATTCCGCAGACGGCGTAGACGATCAGCGACAGGCCGGCAAAATTGAAATACACGAACATTTCGAAGATCGCGGCGAACTGCAGGGAAGTCAAGATGTTCGTGCAATCGATCATCCAGAAGAAGTTGCCGAGCGGCGCGCCGACGATCTTGAAGAAGAAGAATCCAATCAGCGCGTAGGGAAAATAGTGTATCAGGCGCCTCTTGAGGCTGGAATATTTGATCAGTCCGGCGCTCGTGGCAATCGGTCCGGTAAACAACAGCAACGGATTGGCGGACGTGACCGCCGTCGAGACCGTCAGCGACCGCAGATAGACGTGGTAGGCGAGGCTGGCACCGTAAAACGACAGGCCGTAGACTGCGGGATTGGAGGAGATGACGTGGAATCCGGTCATCGTCTCGGTAACGCCGAGGAACGATGTTGCGGAGATCGCAAAGAACAGCAGATAGGGAATCGCCGAAAAATTGCGGGCGGCCGGCAGCGCAATCAAAACTGGATAAAGGACGCCGAGGACGATCAAGGTGGAATAGATCGTCTTGATTATGAATGGCGAGGTGTCGTTCGAAAACAATGACAACGTGGCGAGGGCAAAAAATCCAATCAGCCAGAATATGATGTATCTAAATAGGGTCGTATCAAATGGAATCGCGGGAGGTCGCCAGGTGGCGCGAATATCCCAATCCGATGCGGTTTGTGCGCTGATGCGCGTATTGTTCGGCCCGAGAACCGCGGGAATCATCTGCGGATCTGTAGCGTCAAATGTATCCGAAGGACTGTTTTGTTGTTGTGAATTCCGGCGCGATGCGGACGATCTGTCTGCCTCGCTTGCAGAAATACCTCCTGAGAGATAGTGATATTCTGTCGTCATCGAATGGATAATAAGGGCTGAATGTTACGGCTGTTTGTCAGCACCTTGGTAATCGGTGCCAGCGATGGAAAATCGTTGCGAGACAGCGGGGGCAGGGCGGCAAATCGGGCTGCAGACGGACGCACAGCGAAGAATTTCTGGCGACAGATCAAATGTTTGCGGGGCTTTGATCTGTCGTATCCCGTCTGCACGACCGGCTCCCGGTCTGCGGAGGGTGCTCTCGTGGATGAAATCCGACGCCTGGAACCCGCACGGGTCAGGCGTATGAGAAAAATATTTTTAAAATCAATATGTTATGGGCAGGCGTCGCCTGACTATTGCAGGCGCAAATGGCAGGGTCGGACTGCGAGCAGGTGTCGTGCGCGTGTCGCCGTGTCCGGCAGGCGCGGGTAACGGTTTCACGAACATTCGCAGGCGGAGGCGACGGTCGGCACGAAGGCGGTCGGGGCTTGAGGAATACGACAGGGTCAAGACTCGGCTTGATCGGCCGGCCTCCGTGTGAATTGGCGTCGGCGAGCGGCGGGCCGGTTTCGTGTGCCGGGCGCACGGTGTTGCGTCCGGCACGTCCTCGGATCTGTGCCCGCGGCAAGGCCGGGCTCGGCTTTCGCGAGGGAGCGGCGGCGCTCCGCGACCGACGCCGCGCGACGGGACACGCCCCGCGCGGCCGCCGGGGCGAGCTTGAACGTCTCATCATTTTGGCGAGTGCAGCGCAACATCTGTTGGATCTACCCTCGCCGCGGGGGGGATCGCGGAGCATTTCCGGGCGCTGGAGCTGATCTGGTGTGCAGCGCAGCACGTAGGACTGCGCCGTAACGACAACCGATGAACAACAAGAAGACGGGCGATAAGAACATGAACATAACTGGCGTGTGTGAAACGGCGCGTATGCCGCGCGGCATCTTTGGTGTCTGTGCGGCGAAGCAGTGGATTTTTGCCGCGCGGCGCGTTGCGGGCGCGGTCATCTTCAGCATGGCGGTCGGGGCCGGCGGCTTCGCCGCTGCGTCGCCGCTTGCGGTGACCCGGCTTGCGAACCCTATCCCCAAGAGCACTGCCATGGTGCCGGGCGGCGCGGTGTTGGCGCCGGTGGCCGCGGTCCGATTCTGCCTGGACAATTCCGAGGACTGCCGGGCCAATGGCTCGGAGGCGGTCGAATTGACCCAGGCGCGCTGGGCGGAACTCGAGTCGGTCAACCGGTCGGTCAACGACAGGATCAGGCCACGGCCGGACAGCGGGCTGGATACCTGGTCGCTCGGGGCCGCCGCGGGTGACTGCGACGATTATGCCGTGCAGAAGCGGCACGACCTCATCGTCCAGGGCTGGCCGGGCGGCGCGCTGTCGCTGGCGGTGGCGCGGCTGCGTACCGGTGAGTTCCATCTGGTGGTCGTCGCCCGCACCGACCGCGGCGACTATGTGCTCGACAACCTGTCGGACCGCGTGATGCCCTGGCGCAGCACCGGCTATGACTGGATCATGCGTTCGGCCACCGACGACCTGCGGCTTTGGCAGTCGATCGGCAGATCGCGGCGCCTGCGGTCGCTGCTCGATGGCGTGGTGCCGGGCATGGATCCGCGATCGCGCGGCGTCTCGAACATCGCGTCGTGAGCCGGGGACGGTTCTGCCAACACCGCCGCCCATCGAGACCTTGAGCCCATCAAGATCTTTGGCCTTTCAAGACTGATGCCTATGGCTTCAGCCTGTCGGTGACCTCGCCGGCAAGCGTGGGCTCATGCGGTTCTCCGGCTGATAAAGCCGGAAAACCGTATTCCGATCGCCGAAAACCCCGTCATCGCGAACCACTTGCGGAACTGGGGTTTTCGGCGAGACGGTTTCCGGTATCCCGAAGGGATCAACCGGAAACCGTGTCGCAGGCATTAAGGCTGCGGATCGGTCAGCAGGCGCAGGAGGATGCGAAGGCGGGCGCTGGGCGGCGCAGCGGCACGCTGTAGCTCGCCGGTCTCGAAGGGATGCGCTTGAGCCGCGCGACATAGGCTGCGGACAGGCCGTGCGCTTCGGCGCCGGCGATGATCTGCTGGATGTAGTCGCAGCTCGGCGCCTGCGGCTCGCCCTCCATCGCCCGCTTGTAGAACAGGGTGTCATAGCGCGTGCCATCAAGGCCGATCACCTCGTCTGGGTAGTGGAAATAGGGGCCGCTGCCGTCGAGCTTGACGCTCTGGCTGGCGTCGAGCCGATCGAGATCGGAGACCGAGAGCCGGTAGACGACACCGTGGACCGACGCATCGGCGCGGCGCACCAGTGTCTTCTCGCCGCCGTCCCAGGTGTCGCAATGGCCGAAGAAGCCGAGATCGTGGTGGGGCAGCACGGCGGGCGCCACCGGCTTCGCGGCGCGGCAGATCGAGGCCATGATGCCGGGGTTCATGGTCGGCCCGTAGGCGAAGTAGAGGATCGGCGGCGGCTTCAGTCGGGTCATCATGATCGCGTCCTTTCGCCCCGAGGGCATCGTCGGTCCTATTCGGCGCAGATGGTGATGGTGGACATCACGCCGTCGCGCACGACGATCTCGCGCTTGAGCTTGAGGCCGAGATCGCGCACCGAGCGCCACAGCCATTTCGGATTGTGGTCGCACACCAGCTCCAGCCGCCGGAAGGCGCGCTCTTCCAGGACCGGCAGCAGCACCGTCATCGAATCGTGCCCGCCATCGGGGATCTGGAAGCGAGTGAGGTCGGCGCGGTAGTGCTCCGCGCCGACCCGCTCCAATATCAACATCGGCAGTGGCGGATCGTCCGCCTGTTCCGCCGCCGCGAGGTCGGCCAGACGTTCGGCCTCCTTCAGCGCCACTGTGTCCAAGAGGTCGAGCGCGCAGCCTTGGCTGTGCCAGGTCTGGAAGCCCAGCTCCTCCTGCAGCACCGCATTGAGCGCGCCCTTGGAGCCGGCGGAGACGAACAGCCGGCAGTCCTCAAGCTGGCGTGCCACCTCGGCGAGGCGCGCCTTGAGGCCGGCGATGGTGGCGGGGGCCCCGGCGCCCGGAAACGGGATGTCCCGCTCGATGGTCCAGGCGCCTGAGGCGTCGTCATAGAGCACGATGCGGCCAAGCTCGTGGAGGCCGGCGAGGTCGCCGTTCTCGTCGATGAAGGCTGCGATCCGCATCATGGCAGGCTCGATCGAGGCAGGTTGAGGGATCCCGGACGATGTTCGCAGAGCCGGCTTGCGTGCGCTCGGGTTGCTCCCCCTCACCCGGTGCCCTCGCTCATATTGGGACTTCGATCTCGCCCCGAAAGGAGAGGTCGCGGGTTAAGCGAGCGGGTGAGGGGGGCGCGAACAGGGCAGCCCAGCGCTGCGTCACCAGACGTTGAGCAGCCACTCCTTGTTCTTCTTGTATTCCATGTCGGTGAACAGCGCGTTGGCCATCTGCTCGGCGAGCCAGGTGGCGCCGCCATAGCCGACGACGGGATGGCGATACATGCCGGCGCGGTCGTAGGTGGGGAAACCGACGCGCACCATCGGGATCGAGTAGTCGATCGACACGAAGCGCCCCTTGGAGTGGCCGAGGATCAGATCGAGCTCGATCTCGCCATCCTTGATGCGCCGTTCCAGCTCCCAGAAATCGGCATTGGTGACGATCTCCATCGGATAATCGACGCCGTCCTGAATCGCCTTGATGCGGGGATCGTCGCCATAGGACGAGTTGTCGTCGCCCAAGAGCAGCAGCACCGGCTTCATCTCGAGGTCGAGGCAGAATTCGGCGAGGCCGATGACGAGATCGGGATTGCCGTAGATCGCCACCTTCTTGTCGGCCAGGAACATGTGGGTGAGGTCGGCCAACGCATCGATGGCGATGCCGCGCTCCTTGACCAGCGAGGGCGGGATCGGCTTGCCGGTCATCTCCTTGAGGTTCCGCAGGAAGGTGTCGGTGTTGCGGATGCCGATCGGGGTCGGGCCGATGATGGTGGGCAGCTTGAACTTCTTCTGCAGGAACTGCGCGGCCTTGCCGCCCTCGTAGCGGTTCAGCGCGATGGTGCCGAGCGCGTTGGCGGTGTCCTGCAGGTCCTCAATGGTGGTGTTGCCGTGGGAGACCGCGCTGCCATCGGGCATGACGGGAGAGTCGAAATCCTCGATCTCGAACAGCACGGTGGCGTCGATGTCCATCTCGGCCAGCAGGTGCTTCAGCTCCTTCACGTCGCCGGGATTGACCCAGCCGGTGATGAGGTTGAGCTTGCCGTTCGGCTCGGTCTTGCGGGCGAACTTCTTGACGAAGTCGCGCACCGCGATGTCATAGCCCGACACCATCGAGCCGACGAAGCTCGGCGTCTTGATGACGAGGAGGTGCACGTCCCGGTCGCCATACTTCACCGGGAGAAGCTCTTCCTCCAGCTTGTTGACGACGCCGTCGCAGTCGTCGCCGATGATCTCGGTCGAGCAGGTGGTGATGATCGGGATGACACGGACGTGGGGATAGCGTTCGAGAAGCACGTCGATGCCCTGCTCGACGCGGCCGGTGGCGCCGAACACCGCGCCATCCTCGTGCACCGACGAGGAGGCGAGCTCGAAGCTCTCCTTGAGGTGCTGCGAGATGAGCAGGCGCACGAACATCACGCAGCCCTGGCCGCCATGTACGATGCCGATGCAGTCCTTGATGCCGATGGAGACAAACTGCGCGCCGGCCGGCTGGCAGGTGAAGATCGGGTTGATGGTGCCGATCCGCTCCTTGGCCTTGAGCTGGCAGAACTTGGATTCGCAGGCTTCGATTTCGCAGGTTTCGCTGGACATGGCTTCGCTGGACGTAGTTTCGCTGGACATGGGATCTCCGATCAATAGTGCGGCACGGTGAGTTCTTCGTTCAGCGAGCCATCGACGGTGAGATAGTCGATGCGCTCGTGCAGCCGTTGCAGCAGCGTCTTGATCTCCTCCCTGGTCATGTCGGCAAGCCACGGCAGGCGTTCGCGGTAGGCTTCGGCGAGGCTCACTGCCTCCACCCAATAGTAGCGGTCGCCCGGCGTTTCGCGCGCGATCTCCTCTCCGCAGAGAAGCTGTGCGGTCCTGGGGATGATGCCGGCATTCTGCTTCTTGCGGTCCCAGCCGCGCGAATTGAACTGCCACAGGCAGTATTTCATGATGTAGTCGACCATCTGCTCGAGACGGTCGTGGGTCACCGCGTCGATCGGCACGGCGAGCCCACCCACGACGATGCCGTCGGTGGGGGAGGCGGTCTTGGTCATGTCGTCCATGGCGGTCCTCCTCACTCGGCGGCGGTGGCGGCAGCGCTGGCGGTTCGCGCGAGACGCTCGAAGTCCGGATAGGTCTTGGCCCGCAACCCGGCGATCGGATCGAACTTGCCGTCGTAGGGCTTCAGAACCTGCGAGTTGCGGATGTCGTCGCTCAGGCTCGAGTCCGACAGCATGCGGGCGGTAAGGAAGCCGCGGCCTGTCGGAATCTCGTCCTTGCTGATGTCGAGCGCGGAGAGCTGGTGGATCGGCGAATAGATGCCATTGTAGATGTCGCGGGCGAAGCGCACCCAGCCCTCGTAGCCCTTCCACGGGCCGTTGTGGTAGGCGTGGGCGTTGAGGTAGGGCACGCGCACCTTCTTGGCCACCTCGCCCGGACGCTTGCCGGTGAAGATGATGTCCGGCTTCAGCTTGGCAAGCGCCTCAAGGCCTTCGAGCTCGTTGGGATCGTCGATCGCCAACGCCCCTTCGCCGCAACGCGAGACGCCCTTTTCCATATCGCCCTGGTGTCCGAACTTGGTGTAGACCGACACCACTTCGACGCCCATCTCCTCCTGGATGACGTGCGCCCAGTGCCACAGCTTGGAGCCGCCGGGCCACAGGCACACCTTCTTGCCGCGCAGCCGCTCCTTGTACCAGTCGAGCTGCGGCCTCCACTTCGCGGTCTCTTCCTCGATGATCTTGATCGCGCGATCCTCGATGCCGAAGAAGCGGCCGACCTTGCGCAGCGAGATCGACAGCGGCTCGAAGCCGAAGCCGTCGATATCCATGCGCGGGATGCCGTAGCGCACGCGCAGCTCGTCGCAGATGTATTCGGCCGAGCGGGCGCATTCGAGCACGTTGAGATGCGCGCGATGCATCGAGCGCAGGCCGTCATAGGTGCCGTTGCCGGTGAAGGTCGACAGAACCTGGATGCCCATGCGCTTGAAGAAATCGAGCATCACCTCCTGGTCGCCCTGGATGTTGTACTCGCCGACGTAGTTGATCACAAAGTCGGAGGTGATCTCCGGTTCGAACGTGCCGACCTTGTTGTTCACCCAGGCGATGTTGATCTTGTGGTGGCCGCCGGACTGTGAGGGTCCGGCGAAGCCCGGCGAGTTGCACACGAAGATGTCGACGTCGGGCAGCTCCTCCTTCACCTCGGCGGCGACGGCGTCGATGTCGTCGCCGATCAGTGCGGTGGCGCAGGTCTGGTAGATGGTCATGCGCTTGATGTCGGGGAACGCCTTGAAGGCCTCAAGGATGTTCTGCTTCAGCATGCCCTCGGCGCCGAACACGACGTGCTTTTCCTTCACGTCGGTGGCGAAGGTGTATTTGAGCTGGAAGTTGTTGTTGTCGGAGATGTAGCGCTTGGTCTGCCAGGTATCGTAGGTGCATCCCACCGGCCCGTGGCTGATGTGGATGACGTCCTTCATCGGCGTGCCGATCACGTGCTTGGCGCCGCAATAGGCGCAGCCGCGCTCCGAGATCGAGCCGGGGATGGTGTTGAGATAGCCGAGCGGCAGACAGGAGGTGAGGTCCTCTCCGGGACCTTTCACCACGGCGTGCTTCTTGCGCTCGGGAATGCAGGTACTGCAGTCGAATTCATGGTACGGCACGTCATGGCCTCCTAATTCGGGGTCATTGGTCGCACGAAGGTTTCGGGGGACGCATCGCGCGCGGCGTCAATCGCAGAGGCCGTACTTCACGACCATCTTCTCAAGCTCGTCCATGGTCAGCGGCTTGGGAATGACGAACATCTGGTTGTCGATGATGTTCTGGGCGAGCTTCTTGTACTCGTGCGCCTGGTTGACCGAGTCGTCGAACTCGGTGACTGTCTTCTTGTTGAATTCGGCCTTCTGTACGATATTGTCACGCGGCACGAAGTGGATCATCTGGGTGCCGATCGCCGCGGTGAATTCCTCCAGGAACTCGCGCTCGCCGTCGACGTTGCGGCTGTTGCAGATGATGCCGCCGAGGCGCACGCCGCTCTGCTTGGCGTATTTCACGAGGCCCTTGCAGATGTTGTTGGCGGCGTAGATCGCCATCATCTCGCCGGAGGCGACGATGTAGACCTCCTGGGCCTTGCCGTCGCGGATCGGCATGGCGAAGCCTCCGCACACCACGTCGCCCAGCACGTCGAAGAAGATGAAGTCGAGGTCGTCGGTGTAGGCCTCGTTCTCTTCCATCAGGTCGATGGCGGTGATGACGCCGCGGCCGGCACAGCCCACGCCCGGCTCCGGACCGCCCGATTCCACGCAGCGGATGCCCTTGAAGCCGGTCCGCACCACCTTTTCGACGGTGACCTTCTCCGCGCCGTAGATGCGCAAGGAGTCCATCACGGTTTCCTGCATCTGGCCGCCGAGGATCAGGCGCGTGGAGTCGGCCTTGGGGTCGCAGCCGTGGATGAAGATGTTCTTGCCGTGGAAATGAGCCAGAGCAGCGGCCGTATTCTGCGTCGTCGTCGACTTGCCGATGCCGCCCTTGCCGTAGATCGCAACCTTACGGGTCATAATTTCAGATTCCTTGATCTGGCTTGCGAAGAATTTCGCCTGACACGAGGCGGGTATCGCAACCGGCGTGCCAGAACGGTGGGCTTCCGGCGGGAAATCGGCGTCAAGCGCAGAATATTTCGAAGCCGCTTCCGGCAAGCCGCTAATGTTTTGGAGTATCGAACAAAAGCGCTGCCTCATTGCGCCGGCAACAGCTTGGCGATGCACACCGGGGGTGAATTCGGAGAGGAATCTACATTCCGGTAAATTTCACTTCGCCGGCCGGTCAAAGGCGGCGTCCGCGGGAATTCACCGGTCCGGTAAATTCGCGCGGCATTGTGCGGGTGCGGTAGATTCTGGTGGGCGGTGGGCGAGCCGATTGGCGCCGTGATCGCCGGGCTTGTTCCGGCGATCCCGATTGAAGAGGCTCAAGCGCGTGCGGCCATATCGTCGAGATGGCCGGGACAAGCCCGGCCAGGACCATGGCGAATGAGCTCAATGATGAGGAACGGAGATATCCGGCGCAAATCGCGCCACTGCGCTCAGGCCTCGTCGGCGTTCCATTTGCGCACATCGGCGCCGCGGAAGCTTTTGTAGCTGATGCCGTATCGCTCCATCCGCACGCCGAGCATGCGGCGGGTGAGGCCCAGCTCCTTGGCGGCATCGCCGATGTGGCCGTTCGATGTCTTCAGCGCCTCGACGATCATCTCGTATTCAACGGCGCGCAGCTTCGACTCCAGGCTGACGCCGAAGGCGGTGCCGCTTTCGTTCGGCGTCTGCAGCGAGGGCGGCAGATCGTAGGCGTGGATGACGTCGTCCTCCGACAGGATGACCGAGCGCTCGATGACGTTCTCCAGCTCGCGCACATTGCCGGGCCAGTGGTAGCTCATCAGCATGTTGAGCGCGGGCGTCGAGATGCGCTTGATGGTCTTGGCGTTCTCCTTGGAGAAGCACGTCACGAAGTGGTCGGCCAGCGTGATGACGTCGGCGCCGCGCTCGCGCAGCGGCGGCACGGTGATCGGGAACACGTTGAGGCGGTAGTAGAGGTCTTCGCGGAAGGTGCCGCGCTCGACCATTTCGGCGAGGTTGCGGTTGGTGGCGGCGATGATGCGCACGTCGACCTTCACCGGCCGCGTGCCGCCGACCCGCTCGAACTTCCTCTGCTGCAGCACCCGCAACAGCTTGGCCTGAATAGAGAGGCTGAGCTCGCCGACCTCGTCGAGGAAGATGGCGCCGCCGTCGGCCTGCTCGAAGCAGCCCTTGTGCAGGGCCAGCGCGCCGGTGAACGAGCCCTTCTCGTGGCCGAACAGCTCGCTTTCGGCGAGGTTCTCCGGCAGTGCCGCGCAGTTGGAGGTGACGAACGGCCCTTCCGCGGTGGCGCCGTTGTAGTGGAGGGCGTTGGCCACCAGCTCCTTGCCGACGCCGCTCTCGCCCAGGATCAGCACGGTGGCCTTGGTCGCGGCGACCTTTTCGATCAGGTTGTAGACGTCCTGCATCGGCTTGGAGTTGCCGATGATGTTGGAGGGCCGGAAGCGCTCCTTCAGCGCGGCCCGGATGCGGCGCGCCTCATGCTCCTGGCGCACCTTGTCGACATTCTCCATCAAATAGAGCTCGACCGCCGGCGCGATCATCGAGGCCACCATCGCCAGGAGTTCGACATCCTGGCGCAGCAGGCGCGGGTTCATGTAGACGCGCTCGGCGCCGATGGTGCCGAGCACCCGCTTGGCGTGGACGATCGGCACGCAGAAGAAGGCGGACTTGACGCGCGACGAGCTTCGGCGTGAGGCGCCCTCGGCGTCTGCGTCGCCGCCCTGATGCTGCACGACCACGGCCTTGCCGGTCTCCACCACCCTGGCGGTGACGCCGCCGTCGGGCGCGTAGGCGCCGGCCGTCTTCTCCGCCTCGGCAAGGCCGAAGGAGTCGTGGATGAAGATCGAGCCGGAGTGGCGGTCATAGAGCGTCACCATGCCGCGCTGTATCTTGAGGTGCTGGCGCATCACCCCGAGAATGATCGGCAGCGCGCGGGCGAGGTCGGCGGAATTTGTGTTGATCTGGCTGATCTTGTAGAGAATCGGCAGCACGCTCACGCGGCATTCGCCAGTGAAGCAGTGGCTGAACTCCTCGACAAAGTCATCGATGTCGAATGTGAGGACGGTGGTTTCGTCCATAGAGACCCTTCGCGCTGGACTGGGGGAACCCAGCTTGAAACCGTATAGCAAATTCGAGGCCAATCTTGGAAGAGCGGGGATCTCCGGCAAAATTATTTGCGTTATATAAAATGTCTATAAAACGAAAAGAGGCGGTCGGCATGCTCTGTGCAAGAGGCGGGGCAGGCTGGCCCGATCGGCATCCGCGGTGGGCCGCTGGCATGCAGCACAGGAGGCTTCGCGAATGACACCCACCCCGCCCAGCGAGCGCACCCGCGTCCGGCGCTACAATTGGCTCGCGCGCTATGACCGCGATACCATCGTCGCCATTCTCGACGCCATCCCCCACTGCCACATCGGCTATGTGGCCGACGGCCAGCCGCTCGTGACGCCGACGCTGCACTGGCGCGAGGGCGACCAGCTCTATTGGCATGGCTCGGCGGCGAGCCGGATGATCCGGGCGATCGAGGGTGCGGAGGTGTGTCTCACGGTCAGCGCCATCGACGGGCTGGTGATGGCGCGCTCGGCCTTCAACTTCAACGTCAACCACCGCTCGGTGATGGTGTTCGGCAGGCCCTCGAAGGTCACTGACCCGGCGGCCAAGGAGGCCCATTTGCGCACCATGGTCAATCGCCTGATTCCTGGGCAGTGGGAGCGGCTGCGGCCGATGAAGCCGAACGAACTGGAGGCGACCACGGTGATGTCGATGCCGTTCGACGAGGCATCGGCGAAGGTGCGGGTCGGCCCGCCGGAGGATGACGAGACCGATTACGCCTTCCCGGTGTGGGCCGGCGTCATCCCCATCCGCACCGAGGTACTGGCGCCGGAGCCCGATCCGCGCAACCTGCCGGGCGTGGAGATGCCGGCGGAGGCGCTGGCGTTCCGACCGTGATGCCGAGGGCGCAGGCAGGCTGACGCTTTCGGTCTGATCGATCGACGTCGTGGCCGGGCTCGTCCCGGCCATCTTCGTTATTGCTTCTCTCCTTCGGTTTCCGGGTGATCACGTCGCGATCCGCGGAATAAGACTCGCCGAAAATCCGCCGTGGAGAGCGAGATTTTCGGCGAACTGAACGCGAAACTCCTACGCTCCTTCGCCGACAGCCGGCTCCGGGCCGGCGGATGCGAAACATCACGAATCCCCGTTGGTGTGCCGCCCTCGACCTTGTCCTCGACCTCACCCTCGTCCTCAGAATCTTAAGTCTGCCCTGAGAACCGAACAGCCCTGCGTGAGCGAGGGGGAGCGGCCCTGCGCCACAGCTCCAGCTTTCGTTCTGCCACCGGTTGCAGGCGCTGGCGCCGTCAGGGCTCCAGCCGGTCGATCGCCCGTCTCAGCTTCTTCGCGGCAGACAAGGCGTGCTGGCACGCGGGGGCGATGCCATCCGGCTGAGCGAGACCGAGCTTCGACTTCATCTCCTGGAGGGCTTCGCTAAGCTCTGCCGTGGCCCTGTTGAGACCATACCCTCTCTTGAGCTTCACAAGTTTGCTGATTTGCCTGGTTGCAGAAATATATCTGCGAACCTCTTCGGTGCTCGGCGGGATATCCGAGCCGAGGCTTTCCTCTATTGGAATGAACAGGTCGTTGATTTGGTCCTGCAGCCAGGACTTACTTCGGAACCAAACGAGCGCGCCTGTCAGATTTGCGATATCCATGAGAGCCTCGCGCATTGAATGTCGAGAGCCTGAAGCCGTATTCCCTACGCCTAGCACGAAAAGGTTGCAATAATTTGTATCACACGTCCTGGTATGGCGGCCTTGTCGGATTCCTATGACCGCAGCGGACATCCGCAGATGGCGGGGCGCGCGTCGGTCGTCAGTCTTGATTCCGTCGATGAAGTTCCGGCGACGCCCGCATGCAATGCCGATGTCCGGTGGCGGATTTTGTCGGCCGCCGGACTTGGCGCTGCGGGCGGGTGTCCCCTGTGAATTCAAGCCGCGTCAGTCGGCGCTCAGTCGCCCGAGGCGAGCTTCATCAGCGCGATGCCGCAGACGATGAGCGCGGCGGCCACGAGGTGCAGCGCGGTCAGCGGTTCGCCCAGGAAGACGATGCCGATGGCGAAGGCGCCGACCGCACCGATGCCCGTCCACACCGCATAGGCGGTGCCGAGCGGCAGCACCTTCGTCGCCAGGGACAGCAGCACGAGGCTGGCGATCAGCGCGGTGATGGTGATGGCGGTCGGCAGCGGGCGGGTGAACCCCTCCGACAGCTTCATCGCATACGCCCACACGATCTCCAGCAGCCCGGCGAGAAGCAACGTGAGCCAAGCCAAGGACGTCTCCCTTCCTGCGCGCCTTAACGAACGACACAAGCCCTCATGACGATGCCGCGCAGGATGCGCGCCAGGCGCGCCAGCCGCCAAGCGCGGTGATGTCGAGCGCGTCCGTCACCGCCCGGCCTTCGCACAGGAAGCCCTTGACCTCGCTGCCATCGGCCAGCGTCACCGTGCCGATGCAGAGCGGCGGCGGCACCAGCGCCACGAAGCTGCCGAACCCGGCAGGGTCCAGCTCATAGACCTCGACCTCGATGCCGCCGGCGCCGGTCTCGTCGCGCACCAGGCCGGGCTTGGCGGGCGTCGTGCCCTTGAGCGCATAAAGGCTGTAGCCGGGCGCGGTGCGCGTGGTGGCGACGCGGCGGGCGTCGCGCTCGACAAGCTGGCCGTGCAGCGGCTGGCCTTCGAGATGGGCGCCGACCACGGCGAGCCGGACGCGACCGGCGGATGGCTCGATGCGCGCGGGCGGGGTCGTGGCGAGGCCCGCGCCGGTCGCGCCGATGCGGGCGCCGGGCAAGGCGCGATGCAGCGCGTCGGCGAGCAGCGCCAGGGGCTCATCCTCGAATGCCCGGCCGACCAGCGTGACGCCGAACGGCAGGCCGTCCGGCCGGAAGCCGGCCGGGATGGCGATGGCGGACAGATCCATCAGATTGACGAAATTGGTGTAGGTGCCGAGATTGCTGTTGAGCCGAACCGGGTCGGCCAGCACTTCGTCGATGCGATAGATCGTGGGCGCGGTGGGCAGCAGCAGGACGTCCATCTTCGCCCATTCCGCCTCGGCGGCGCGGACAAGCTCGGCGAGCCGGTACTGCGCCTTGAAGGCGTCAACGGCCGACCAGTTTTCGCCGCCGAGCACGATCGCGCGCACCACCTCGTGCACCGCCTCGGGATGCGTGGCCGCGAAATCGCCGATCGCGGCACGCCGCTCGGCCACCCACGGTCCGGCATAGAGCAGGGAGGCGGCATCGCGGAACGGCGCGAAGTCGATCGTCACCGCTTCGCCGCCCAGGGCTTCGAGCCGTGCGACGCTCTCGCGGAACAGCACTTCAGCAGCCGTATCGCCGAAGAAGGCGAGGTCGGCCGGTACGCCAAAGCGCACGCGCGCGGGCAGGGCCGGCGCCGGCTGCGGGCGGCGTGAGAAGCCATCCTCGGTATCGAAGCCGCCAGCGATGCGCAGCACCGCCAGCGCATCGCCGATCGTGCCGGCGAACACCGAGACGCAATCGAGGCTGCGGCAGGCCGGCACCACACCGCGTGTGCTGACGAGGCCGCGCGTCGGCTTCAGCCCCACCACGTTGTTGAACGCGGCCGGCACGCGGCCGGAGCCGGCGGTGTCGGTGCCGAGCGCGAACGCGACCTGCCCGGCGCCGACCGCGACGCCCGAGCCCGACGACGAGCCGCCCGAGATATGGTCGGCGCTGAACACCGAGGTGCAGGCGCCATAGGGGCTGCGGGTGCCGACCAGCCCGGTGGCGAACTGGTCCATATTGGTCTTGCCGATCAGGATGGCGCCGGCAGCCTGCAGACGCTCCACCACGGTGGCGGAGCGCTCGGGCGTATAGGCGAAGGCGGGGCAGGCGGCCGTCGTCGGCAGGCCAGCGACGTCGATATTGTCCTTCACCGCGAACGGGATGCCCCACAGCGGCCCGCGCGGTGCGGCGGCAAGCTGCGCCAGCGCTGCGTCCCTTGAAAGCAGCGTGATCCACACCGGCCGCTCGCCCCGCGCGGCGATGCGGTCATAGACGGCATCGAGCACGGCCTCGGGCGAGAGCGTGCCGGTGGCGTAGCCGTGCTGGAGCGAGGCGATATCGAGCGACAGCATCAGCGCGCCTCCGCCGGTACGACCACGGCCAGCGTCTGGCCGAGCGCCACCGCGCGCGCCTCGGCGCAGCGCAGCTCCGCGACCACGCCGGAGATCGGCGCGGCGACGTTGATCTCCATCTTCATGCTTTCCACCACCACCAGGATGTCGCCGGCCTCGACGCGCTGGCCGGGCTCGACGGCGATCTTCCACACGCTGCCCGGCACCGGCGATTCTGCGGCCACGCCGCCGGGCGGCAGCGGGTTGTCGTCACCACTGTCGAGGATCTCAGGCAGCTCGGCACCATAGCCGATCTGGCCCGAGGCCTCCCAGCGGGCGCGCTCCTCGTTGAAGGCCTGCTGCTGGCGCCGCTTGAAGGCGTCGATCTCGTCGCGGTTCGCGGCGAGGAAGCGGCGATAGTCGGCGAGGCGGAAGGTGCCATGCTCGATCCTGAGCTTCGCCTTGCCGCGCGGAAAATCCTCGCGGAAGGCCAGGAGCTCCTCGGCGCTCACCTCGACGAAGCGGATCTGATCGAAGAAGCGCAACAGCCACGGCTTGCCGGGCTCGAAGGCGTCGGTCGCCTTGAAGCTGTTCCACATCTGGCAGGTGCGGCCGACGAACTGGTAGCCGCCCGGGCCTTCCATGCCATAGACGCACAGATAGGCGCCGCCGATGCCCACCGCGTTTTCCGGTGTCCAGGTGCGCGCCGGATTGTACTTGGTGGTGACGAGACGGTGACGCGGATCGACCGGGGTCGCCACCGGCGCGCCGAGATAGACGTCGCCGAGGCCGAGCACGAGATAGCTCGCCGCGAACACGATGCGCTTGACCTCGTCGATACTGTCGAGACCGTTGATGCGGCGAATGAACTCGATATTGCTCGGGCACCACGGCGCATCCGCGCGCACCGACTGCATGTACTTGCGGATGGCGAGCTGGGTGGCCTCGTCGTCCCAGGACAGCGGCAGATGGACGATGCGGGTCGGCACTTCCATGTCGCCGGTGTCGGGCAGTGAAAGCTCGGCACGGCGCAGGAGGTCGAGCAGCGCCGGCAGCTTCAGGGTGCGGCTGTCGTAATGGATCTGCAGCGAGCGGATGCCGGGCGTCATCTCGATGATGCCGGCGCGCGCGAGCGCCTTCAAGGCCGTCATCAGCGCATGCACGCGGAAGCGCAGTTCGAGATCGAGCACCGGCGGACCGTATTCGACCAGCAGGTACTTGTCGCCGGCCCGGCGATAGACGACATGCGGGCGCTCGCCGGCCGGCGGCATCTCGCCCACGATGGCCGAGTCCGGCCCGCAATCGCCCGCGAGCCAGAGCGGATCGAACGGCACCGGCGCGAAGCCGGCGATCTCGGCCTCCTGCTGCGCCTCCATCGCTGCGGCTTCGGCGGGCTGAAGGCGGCGGAAGCGCACGCGGTCGCCGGGGCGAAGCTGGCCGATCTTCCACAATTCCGCCTGGACGATGGTGGCCGGGCAGACGAAGCCGCCGAGGCTCGGCCCGTCGAGGCCGAGGATCACCGGCATGTCGCCGGTGAAGTCGATGGTGCCGATGGCATAGGCGTTGTCGTGGATGTTGCTCGGGTGCAGGCCGGCCTCGCCGCCATCGCTGCGCGCCCAGGCCGGGCGCGGGCCGATGAGCCGCACGCCGGTGCGGTTGGAATTGTAGTGCACCTCCCAGGACGCCGCGAAGAAGGCGTCGATGTCATCGTCGGTGAAGAAGTCGGGCGCGCCGTGCGGCCCGTAGAGCACGCCGATCTCCCAGTTGCGGGTGAGCGGCGGCACGAGCGACTCCGGCACCGCGCAAGGCGCGGTCTCGCTCGCATCGCCGAGATGCAGCACGTCGCCGGCCTTCAGCGCCCGGCCGGCCGGGCCGCCGAATTTTCCGAGCGTGAAGGTCGATTTGGCGCCGAGATAGGCGGGCACGTCGAGGCCGCCGCGCACCGCGAGATAGGCGCGGCAGCCAGCACCGGTGACTGCGCCGAGCCGCAGCACCTGACCGGCTCGGACCTCAACCGGCTGGAGGAAGGGCAGGGGAGCGTCGTCGAGATGCGCCTCCATCGTCGCGCCGGCAAGGCAGATCACCGCAGCCGCGTTGAACTTCAGCGTCGGGCCGGACATGGTGATTTCGAGCGCGGCGGTGCCAGCCGCATTGCCTACCGCGCGGTTGGCGAGGCGGAAGGACAGATTGTCCATCGGCCCGGAGGGCGGCACGCCGACGTCCCAATAGCCGACGCGGCCGGGATAGTCCTGCACCGTGGTCTGGGTGCCGGCGGCGATCACCTCGATGGTGCGCGGGTGATAGGCGAAGGTCGCGAGCGTGCGCGTGGTCATGCGGCCGCTCGCGAAGTCCTCGCCGGCCACGACGGCGCGCAGATAATCGAGATTGGTCTCGATGCCGCTGATTTCGGTGGCGGTGAGCGCCGTGCCGAGCTTCGCCAGCGCATCGGCGCGGTCGGTGCCGGTGACGATAATCTTGGCGATCATCGGGTCGTAGTAGGGCGACACCTCGACGCCGGCCTCGACCCAGGTCTCGATACGTGCGCCTTCCGGCCAGCGCAGATGGGTGAGCAGGCCGGAGGAGGGCCGGAAGTCGCGTGCCGGATCCTCGGCATAGAGCCGCACCTGGATCGAGGCGCCGCGCGGCGCTGGCGGGTCGCGCAATGGCAGCGGCTCGCCCGCCGCCTGGCGGATCATCCATTCGACAAGATCGATGCCGGTCACCTGTTCGGTGACGCCATGCTCCACCTGCAGGCGGGTGTTGACCTCCAGAAAGTGAAAGGCGCCGCTGTCGGTGTCGTAGAGAAACTCCACCGTGCCGGCATTGGCATAATTGACCGTGCGGCCGAGCCGGGCCGCGGTGTCGAACAGCTTCTGGCGCAGCGCGGCCGACAGGCCGGGTGCCGGCGTCTCCTCGATCACCTTCTGGTTTCGCCGCTGCGCCGAGCAGTCGCGCTCGCCGAGCGCCACCACCTCGCCCTGGCCGTCGCCGAAGATCTGCACCTCGATGTGGCGGCCGCGCTCGACGTACTTTTCGACGAACAGCCCGGCATTGTTGAAGTTGTTGCGGGCCAGCCGCTGGACGCGCTCGAACAGCGGCGCAAGCTCGTCCGCGCTGCGGCAGAGCGTGAGGCCGATGCCGCCGCCGCCGGCGGTGCTCTTCAGCATCACCGGATAGCCGATGCGCGCGGCCTCGGCCCGGGCGTGGTCGAGATCGGCGAGCAGGTCCGAGCCCGGCGCCAGCGGCACGCCGGCAGCACGCGCCAGCTCGCGCGCGGTGTGCTTGAGGCCGAAGGCGCGCATGTGCTCTGGCCTCGGGCCGATGAACACGAGTCCATGCGCGGCGCAGGCGTCCGCGAACTCCGGGTTCTCCGACAGGAAGCCATAGCCGGGGTGGATCGCTTGCGCCCCGGTCTTGAGGGCGGCGTCGAGAATGGCCTCGGTGCGCAGGTAGCTCTGCGCGGCCGGGGCGGGGCCGACGAGGATCGCCTCGTCGGCCTCGGCCACATGCAGCGCGTGGCGGTCGGCCTCCGAATAGACGGCGACGGAGGCGATGCCCATACGGCGCAACGTGCGGATGACGCGGCAGGCGATGGCGCCGCGATTGGCGATCAGGACCTTTGAGAACATGCGTCAGGCCCCTTCGTCCCAGATCAGCACCTCGATCGGCGTCGGATTGTAGGCGTTGCACGGATTGTTGAGCTGCGGGCAGTTCGAGATCAGCACCAGCACGTTCATGGCGGCGACCATCTCGACATACTTGCCCGGCCCCGAGACGCCATCGGCGAAGGTGAGGCCGCCGTCCCGGGTGATCGGCACGTTCATGAAGAAGTTGATGTTGTGGCCGATGTCGCGCTTGGTGAGGCCGAAGCGGTCATGCTCCGCCAAGGCGAGCAGATAGGAATCGCGGCAGGCGTGCATGGTCTTCTTCTCAAGCGCATAGCGCACGGTGTTGGATTCCGTGGCGCAGGCGCCGCCCAGCGTGTCGTGCCGGCCCACCGTGTCGGCGGTGATGGTGAGCATCACATTGCCGTCGGTCGACAGCAGCTTCGAGCCGGTGCCGAGATAGACGTTGGCCTGGGCGCGGATGGTGTCGGTGGCCGAGTAGCGCTCGAACGGATCGTCGGCGTTGTAGAACAGCGTGTCGGCGGCCTGGTTGCCATCGACATCGACGATGCGGAACGTCTGACCCGTCTTCACTTCATGCAGCCAGTAGTCGCCGGCGGGAACGATGGCGCGATAGCGTGCGGCCGCGGGTGCGAGCGTGCTTTCCTTCAACATGGTGCGAACCCTCCTCAGCCGATCAGGTGATAGAGACGGTTGTTCTCAAGGCCGCGCCGGTTCTCCGGGCAGGCATTGAGGCAGACGTCGTCTTCGGCCATCGGCGGGGCGCTGCGGACCTGGTAGCGCACGGCGGCGCGCGGATAGTCGGCGGCGGGGTTCAGCGGGTGCGGGCAGGTGTGCAGCAGCACCAGCGTATCCATCTCGAAACGGAGATCGACGTGATCGCCGGCCTTGGCGTTGGTCGGGTCGAAGATCATGGCACCGTCGTCGGCCACCACCACTTTCGAGAACCAGTTGACGTTGGCGGCGAGGTCGCGGCGGCCGAGGCCATACTTGCCGCCCTCGACCAGGAAGCTGTCATGGCCGTTGAGCTGCCAGTCGTTGCGGCAGGCCTGATAGGTCCTGGTACCCCAGCGCTCGGCCACCATGGCGCGGGTGGTGTTGCCGCACACGGTGTCGTGCCAGCCGACGCTGTCATCAATGATCGAGCAGAATACCCGCCCCATGTCGGAATAGAGGCAGTTGCCGCGGGTGAGCTTGAAGGTGTGCTGGCACTTCAGCGTGTCGGGCGCGTTGTAGCGCTCCAGCAGGTTGGCGGGATTGTAGAACAGCATGCCGGCATTGGCGCCGCTATCGACAGCGACGAGACGCAGCACGAGTCCGCGCCGGACGACGAAGGACCAGTGCGTGCCGCCGGGCAGCACGTCCTCATACAGAAGTTCGCTCATGCGACTCTCTCCGCTTGCGCCGGGTCGTCCCGGCAAAATCGAAGAGCCTGGCCCAGGGTCGTCCCCGGGTGGCGCCCTCTTCATTCTCCGTCGCTGCGAGGGCGGGCAGTTTCGAGACGATCTCGGCGCGTTCGGCCTTGTCGTCGAGCGGGATGTTGAACTTCACGGTGGCGCCGTAGGCCTCGGGCGCCTGCGGGTCGTGGCGGACCTTGTCGAAGGCGAGCACGCGCGTCGCGAGCGAGAAGCCTTCCTTGAGGTCGTGGGTGACCATGAACACGGTCATGCGCTCGGCGCGCCACAGCTCGCGCACCAGCACGTACATCTGTGCCTTGGTGCCGGGATCGAGCGCGCCGAACGGCTCGTCCATCAGCAGGATGCGCGGCTTGCGCACCAGCGCCTGGGCGATGGAGAGCCGCTGCTGCATGCCGCCCGACAGCTCGCCGGGATATTTCGTGCGCGACGGGCTAAGGCCGACGCGCTCGATGGTCTCGGCAACCTCCTCCAGCGCGCGGCGCTTCTTGGCGCCATACAGCCGACCGGTCAGCGGCGCGCGGGCGAATTCGAGGCCGAGGACGATGTTCTCCTCGACGGTAAGATGCGGAAACACCGAATAGCGCTGGAACACCACGCCGCGATCGGGCCGCGGCTCGCCGGGCAGCGGCTTGCCATCGATGGTGATGGTGCCGCGCGTCGGCTGCTCCATCGCCAGAAGGAGGCGCAGGAACGTGGTCTTGCCGCAGCCGGACGGGCCGACCAGCGCGCAGAACTCGCCCGACGGGATGTCGAGATTGATGTGCTCCAGCACCACCTGGTCGCCATACTGCTTCCAGAGATTGCGTACGCGCACCGTGCTCATGCCATCCCCCGTGTCAGCCAGGGCGAGGTGCGGCGGTTGAGTGCGCGCAGGCCCCAGTCCATCAGGAAGGCCATAAGCGTGATCCAGGCGACATAGGGCAGGATCACGTCCATGGCGAGATAGCGCCGCACCAGGAAGATGCGATAGCCGAGCCCGTCCTGCGCGGCGATGGCCTCGGCCGAGATCAGGAACAGCCAGGCCGGGCCCAGCGACAGCCGCAGCGCATCGATGAGCTTCGGCAGCATGGTTGGCAGCACGAGGCGGGTGATGATCTGCCACGTCGAGGCGCCGAGCGTCTGCGCCTTGATGACGAGTTCGGGCGGGATCGCCTCGACGCGCATCGCGAGGTCGCGGATCAGGAACGGCGCGATGCCGATGACGATCAGCACCACCTTCGACAGCTCGTCGAGGCCGAATGAAATGAACAGGATCGGCAGCAGCGCCATCGGTGGGATCAGCGACACCACCGCGACGAAGGGCGACAGGCCGGCGCGGAGATAGGGCACGAGGCCGCTGGCGATGCCGATGACGAGACCGAGCGCGGCCGAGACCGCGAGCCCCCAGGCGAGGCGGGCGAGGCTCGCGGCGGTGTCGACCCACAGCAGCACCTGGCCGGTGCGCTGGTCGGGGGTGAAGGCGAGGCGGACAACGGTTTCGGCGATGGTGGAGAGCGCCGGCAGCAGCTTGTCGTTGGGGTTCTCGGCCAGACGCATGGCCGAGAAGGTGAGGTAGAGCGCCAGCACCGCGAGAAAGGGAAGCGCGCCCCAGAACAGCGCGCCGCCCCGGCCCGGCCGTCGATTGATGATGCGAAGGCCCATGCCTCAGTTTCTCCCGGTACCTGTCGTTGGAGCGTCCGGCCAGCTCATCGAACCAGCCGGAAGCTTCGCACTTGACGAACGTTCAGAGTTTGCCCTCGGCGGCGAGCTTCATGGCCTCGGCGTCGAAGCGCAGCTTCACGTTCTTCGCGTCGCCCAGGATCTCGCCGCCCGGGAAGGCGATGCCGACGGCGTCCTTGGTCTTGGCGCCCTCGCCGAGCAGGCCGTGCTCGAACGAGAAGGTCCGCACGAGGTCCATGGTCTTCGGAAGCTGCGGCGAGGTGGTGAACTCCATCGCCTCGGCGGGCTTGTAGAACATGCGGGTGGTGACGAGCTGCGACTTGTAGCCGGCGAGGTCGGTGCCCGAGGCTTTCGCCATATGGGTCAGCATCGCCTCGTCGCCTGCCGCCATCTTCTCCATCATCTCGTACCAGACGCCGGTCAGCGCCTTGGCGAGCGCCGGATTGTCCTTCAGCGTGCCGGTGTTGACGACCAGGAGATCGATGATCTCGCCGGGAACCTTGGAGGAATCGAACACCTTGGTGGCGCCCTTGACAGCGGCGACCTCGGCGAGCTGCGGGTTCCAGGTCACCACCGCCTTCGAATCGGACGAGGAGGTGAACACCGAGACGATGTCGGCATCCGAGGTGTTGACGATCGAGACATCCTTCTCGGTCAGGCCAACGCTGTCGAGTGCGCGCGCCAACAGATAGTGCGACACCGAGAGCTGGACGAGATTGATCTTCTCGCCCTTGATGTCGGCGACGGTCTTTCCGGTCTTCAGCACGACGCCGTCATTGCCGTTGGAGAAGTCGCCGACGATGAGGGCGGTGGAGTCGACGCCACCGGCTGCGGGGATGGTCAGCGCGTCCATGTTGGTCATGACGCAGCCATCGAAGCCGCCGGCGGTGTACTGGTTGATGGATTCGACATAGTCGTTGATCTGCACGATCTCGACATTGATGCCGTATTTGTCGGCCCACTTCTTCATCAGGCCGGAGTCGGCGGCGTAGCCCCAGGGCATCCAGCCGGCATAGATCGACCAGGCGATCTTGAAGCTCTTCTTCTCGACGGCGCCGGCCGGCGAGCAGGCGATGGCGGCGGCGGCGGCGAGCCCGAGGCAGAAGGCGGAAATTCGCTTGAGTGAGATGGTCATGGAACCTCTCGCGATTGGATCTCACGCATCGTTCGCGAGGAGATCCGAATCGGGAGGCCCATCGAGCGGGTGCACGGGCAGAGACCTCGCCTTGAGAATCCGAAGCTTCTCGCGGTGGATCTCCCGGGCTTTTATCCCGCCGTGGCTCCGCCCCAACGGGGCGGGAGCGCATCTCTCGGACCAGACGCCGCAGGTGCGGCCGGAACCCTAGATGCATTATGGCCAGTACCTCAGCACGTTTCATGCCAGAAGAACAGCCCGATAATTCGGTGGTCCGGATGAGACTGTGCCTATGGGATCGGCAATCCGGGTGGGGCCTGATCAGGTATTGTGCAGGCGGGGCACGCGCTTGCCGATGAGCGGGCTTCCGGTCTATCGCAACGGTGTCCGCAACGCCGATGCCCGCGCCTGCGAAATCCCGCCGCAACAGGACATCCTCCGTGCCGAACTCCCGCCCCGAAAGCCCGTTTCCCGTCGTCACCTCGCCGCGGCTCGCCGTGCTGGGCCATGTCCGCCATGCCTTCTTCACCCGGCAGGGCGGGGTGTCGGAGGGGCTCTATGCCAGCCTGAACGGCGGCCAGGGCTCGGATGACGAGCCCGCGCATGTGCGCGAGAACCGCGCCCGCATGGTGGCGGCGCTCGGCGTGCCGGGGCCGCTGGTCAGCGTCTACCAGGTGCATTCGCCGGACGTGGCGGTGGTGGCCGAGCCGTGGGAACGCGAGGCGGCGCCCAAGGCCGACGCCATGGTGACCGACCGGCCGGGGATCGCGCTCGGCATCACCACCGCCGATTGCGGGCCGGTGCTGTTCGCCGATCCCAACGCGCAGGTGATCGGCGCCGCCCACGCCGGTTGGCGCGGCGCGGTCGACGGGGTGATCGCGGCGACCGTGGAGGCCATGGAGCGGCTCGGCGCCCGGCGCAGCCGCATCCTGGCCGCCATCGGCCCGCTGATCCGCCAGCCCTCCTACGAGGTGGGGCCGGACTTCATCGCCCGGGTGCGCGAGGCCCATCCCTTGAGCGAGCGCTATTTCGCCGCCGGCACCGGCGATCGCGCCTATTTCGATCTGCCCGGCTTCATCCGCGACCGGCTGGCGGAGGCGGGGGTGGGGGAGATCGAGGATCTCGGCCTCGACACCTATGCGGACGAGGCGCGTTTCTTCAGCTATCGCCGCACCACCCACCGCGGCGAGCCGGATTACGGCCGGCTGATCAGCGCGATTGCTCTCAGTTCCTGATTGGTGGTGACAGCTCCGTTGCCGCCGTCCAAGAGGATATGGCCCGGGAGCCGTAGCAGCCGTATAGGGCGCAATAGCGAAAGCATTCTCAGCCGGGATGTCAGAACGACGGGATACGCTTCGCTATCCCGCCCTACCGTGCCCCGCTGCCGTCGTCGGGATCGTTTGCAGGAAGGGGTCTTTCCGGATGACGGTCCCGGGTCTCGCTGACGCTCGCCCGGGACGACGACTTCCAGGCGATCTTCCCGGCCACCCGCGCCTACGGGTCCACCCTCTCGACTCGGGCTTAACCTTTCATTAAACATCGCCCCTTGGTGCGACAGCAGCATGAGGGCGGGCATGCGCGAGAGCAGAGGCGGCTTTGCGTTTTTGCAGGGCTGGAACGGCCGGCTGGCCGTCCTGGCACTGGTGCTCAACGCCGCCGGCTGCGTCTCCAATGCCGATCAGGCCGCCTCGCTGGCCGCGCAGTCTGGGCTGGTGCCGGTCGCCTTCGAGTCGATCAGTGGTGCGCCGCAACCGGTGTTCGACCGTCTGGTCGCCGACATCGCCCGCGAGTCCGAGGCGCGGCGGGTCCTGATCGTCTCCCGAAACGACAATGCCGATTACCGCGTGCGCGCCTATCTGGCGGCGCACAATGAGGGCGCCGAAAGCAAGGTGGCGTGGGTGTTCGACGTGTTCGACGCCAGCCGGCGGCGCACCGTGCGGCTGTCCGGCGAGGAGGTGGCGGCCGGCAGCGACGCGTGGTCGGGCTCCAGCGCCGCCGTGGCCAAGATCGCCGCCCAGAGCGTTGCCGAGCTGTCGCAATGGCTGCGCACCGCGGCGCCGGCGGGCACGGCGGCCCCGCGCGCGGCCGAAGGAGCCGACGTCGCCGCCGGTGAGCCGGCCACCTCGGCCGTCACCGGCTACACAGCGGATTGACCACGTCTTTGCCGATCGGCGTTCCCGCTATTTACGCCTTGTCATCGCGTTGTTATCAGGACGCCGGCCGAAGAGCGCCCGCTCGGCGCGCTGCGAAGGGCAGCGCGCAAGGCCGAGTTTTTCGCAATGGGTTCGCCGCAAATCCCGTCGCGGGTCAGGCGGTTGGCGAGAAGGGAGTAGCCGGGATCACGGCGTGATCGTCCGGGGAACCGGCGTGATACGAAATCCGGCCGGCAGGGCCGGAGTTCCGCACGCCGGTCGCCGCAAATTCTGCTCTCCAGCACGGGTTTTCGGCGGGATTGTCTCCTGAGGTTGCGAAGCGGTCGTCCGGACACCGTGTGATGGGGATTTTCGACGTCATGTCTACGCGCAACGGCGTAATCAAACTCGTTGCCGGGAATTCGAACCGGGCGCTGGCCGAGGCAATCGGCGCCTATCTCGAAACGCCCTTGGCGAAGGCGGTGGTGCGGCGCTTCGCCGATATGGAGGTGTTCGTCGAGATCCAGGAGAACGTGCGCGGGCAGGACGTGTTCGTCGTCCAGTCGACCTCCTTCCCGGCCAACGACCATCTGATGGAGCTCCTGATCATCATCGATGCGCTGCGCCGCGCCTCGGCGCGCCGCATCACCGCGGTGCTTCCCTATTTCGGCTACGCCCGCCAGGACCGCAAGCCGGGCCCCCGCACGCCGATCTCGGCCAAGCTGGTCGCCAACCTGATCACCCGCGCCGGCGCCGACCGCGTGCTGACGCTGGATCTCCACGCCGGCCAGATCCAGGGCTTCTTCGACATCCCCACCGACAATCTCTACGCCTCGCCGGTGATGGTGCGCGACATCAAGGAGCGCTACGCCCTCGACAAGGTGACGGTGGTGTCGCCGGACGTCGGCGGCGTGGTGCGCGCCCGCGGCATCGCCAAGCGCATCGACGCGCCGCTCGCCATCGTGGATAAGCGCCGCGAGCGCCCCGGCGAGAGCGAGGTGATGAACATCATCGGCGACGTCGAGGGCCGCATCTGCGTGCTGGTCGACGACATCGTCGATTCCGGCGGCACGCTGGTGAATGCCGCCGAGGCGCTGCTGCACCAGGGCGCAACCGAGGTCTACGCCTACATCACCCATGGCGTGCTGTCGGGCGGGGCGGTGTCACGCATCACCGCCTCCAAGATCAAGGAGCTGGTGATCACCGACTCCATCCAGCCGACCGAGGCGGTGCGGGTCTCCCGCAATATCCGGGTGATCTCGATCGCCACGCTGCTCGGCGAAGCCATCTGCCGCACGGCGTCGGAAGAGAGCGTGTCGAGCCTGTTCGATTGAGGCGGTGCCAGTGATCGTCATCCCGGGCGAGGCGTGAGCCGAGACCCGGGATCGTCGACCGGCGAAGCTCCTTCTGCACACTGTCCGTTGTCGTGACGGCGCCTTAGCGACGGTCGCCCGCGTGCTTGGTGCAGAGGGCAGGGCGCCATCACGGGCGAGGGGGCACGTTGCCGCCCACCGCCGCAAAATCCGGTCACGATGCGCCGAACGGGCCGGGGGACTCATGGCCCCGCGCGAGCCGGGCGATGGCGATGTCGTCGCGCGCATGGTGCCGCGGCGTGTCGCCACCATTCGGCGACGGGCGCAGCAGCATGCGCTCCGGCCCGAAGGCCAGGGTCACGGCAGTGCCCTGGCCTGGCGTGCTGTCGATCGACAGCGTGCCGCCATGCGCCTGCATCAGCGCGATGCTCACCGGCAGGCCGAGCCCGGTTCCCTCCTCGCCGCCGGGCGACAGGAGGCCGGACGTGATCGGGCCGGAGCCGATCCGCGCGACCGTCTCCTGCGTCATGCCGACGCCCGTGTCCTGCACCTCGATCGCCGCGCCGCCGTTCTCGAACGCGGACACCTTCACCCGGACCGTGCTGCCGCGGGGCGAGAACTTGATGGCGTTCGACAGCACGTTCAACAGAACCTGGCGGATGCGGCGCTCGTCGATGTTCATGAACATCTGTGCGGCGCGGAAATCGGGCGCCACCATCACGCCGGCCTTGGCGGCAACGGGCGAGACCACATTGACGGTGTTCGACACCAGCTCGACGAGATCGACCATCGTCTCGCGAAGCTGGAGCATGCCGGCCTCGATCTTGGCGATGTCGAAAATATCGTTGATGAGGTTGGCGAGATGGACGCCGGAGGTGTGGATGTCGGTGATGTAGGAGAGGTAGCGCTCGTGCTGCAGATGGCCGAACACCTCGCTCAGGATGGCGTCGGAGAAGCCGACGATGGCGTTCAGCGGCGTGCGCAGCTCATGGCTCATCTTGGCGAGGAAGTCGGTCTTCGCCCGGCTCGCCTCCTCGGCTACCTTCTTGGCGGCCTCCAGCGTGACGCTCATCTCGCGGATGCGGGTGTTGTCGCGCAACGTGATGGCGCGGTAGCAGCCGCTCTCGATCGCGAATTCGCTGAGCAGCACGTCGAAATGGCGGAACTGGTCGTTGCGCGGGATCGAGATCTCCAGCCGGCGCTCGGCGTTGGGGCCTGAGGTCGACAGCAGGTGCTCCAGCAGCGCGTCCGCGCGGTCGCTGTCGAAGAACAGGCGGTCCGCCGGGAAGCCGATGACCTTGTCGGCCACGACATCCAGGAAGGCGCAGGCGGCCGGATTGCACACCACCACGCGGCCGGTGCGCTCGGTGATGATGATGCCCTCGCTCGACGTCTCGATCAGATGCTCGGCGCGCCGGCCGTGCTCGGCGGCGGCCTGCTGGGCGCGCCGCAGCTCGGTCATGTCCGACACGGTGATGATGGCGCCGCGCAGGCGCTTGCGCACCTTGTTGGCGGAGATCTGCATCAGGAACGTGCCCTGGTCGATCCGGATCTCGCCGACATGGTTGCGCCCGGTGGTCAGCACGGTCTCGATCCAGGTCAGGATCTGCGGCATGTCGGCGACGATTCCGCTCTTGAGCAGGTTCTGCTTGTCGGGCATCGGCGACAGCCGCAGAATCCGCGCTGCCTTGCTGTTGTAGCGCAGCACCTGCAGCTTCGGATCGATGAGGACGATCGCCTCGACCGAGTTGGCGAGGATGCCCTCAAGCTCGCCATTGATCTCCGCCAGCGCGTTGGTCTTGGCCGACAGCTCGTCATTGACGGTCGACAGCTCCTCATTGGTCGCCTGCAGCTCCTCGTTGGTGGTCTCCAGTTCCTCGTTGGAGGCCTGCAGCTCCTCGTTGGAGGCGTGCAGCTCCTCATTGGCCGCCTGCAGCTCCTCGTTCGAGGTCTCGAGCTCCTCGACGATCGACTGCAGGTTCTCCTTGGTCGCCTTGAGCTCCTGCTCCAGGGTGGCGACCTGCTGAACGTCGATCTCGTTGACCAGTCCGGCGGCCTTCTTGCCGCGCGGCCGCGCCGGGTCGGCCTCCTCGAAACTCAGCATGAACAGCGGGTCGTCGGCCTCGCTGTTGTCGACGGGGTGCATGGCGAGCCGGACGAGCCGGCCGGGCGGATGACTCTCGCGATACTGGCCCCGGATGGGGAGGCGGTCGCGCGTGCAGCGATGCAGCAGGACACGCAGATCCGACCGGAAGGCGGGATCGACAAGCGTCATCAGGTTGAAGTCGACCGGACCGGTTCCGGCGCCGACGCGGATGAAGCGGCTGACATTGCCGTAGAAATGCAGCGGGTCGCCATCCTGCGACAGCAGGATGCTGGGCGGGCCGTAGGAATCCGCCAGCAGGTTGATGCCGGCCTGAACCAGAGTCGGGTTCGGGAGGCCGACGCCCTTGCCGGGCCTTCTCGCGCCCTGGTCGGGCGGCGTGTCGGGCTCCTTGGGCCTCGGGACGTGGTGGGGCCGGTTGGAGACGTCGCGGCGATGGTAGATCTTGTGGCGGAAGTCGACGACGCTGAACAGCGAGCGGCTGGAGCCGAGCGATTCCGAGCGGCCGAGGAACAGATAGCCGCCCGGCGCCAGTGCGTAGTGGAACAGCTTGAGAATGCGCTCCTGCAGCGCCGGCTTGAAATAGATGAGCAGGTTGCGGCAACTGATCAGGTCGATGTTCTTGAACGGCGGATCGTTCACCACGTCGTGGCGCGAGAACACCACCATGTCGCGCACGAACTTGCTGATGCGGTGGACGTCGCCGGCCTTGACGAAATGGTTGCGCAGCAGCGCGCGATCGAGATGGGCGACGCTGGCGCCGGGAAACTCGCCGCGCCGCGCCTGCATGGTGGCGAGCGCGTCGATGTCGGTACCGAAAATCTGGACGCGCGGCGCATCATTGCGGACCAGCGTCTTCTTGGCCAGCAGCAGCGCAATCGAATAGGCTTCCTCGCCGGTGGCGCAGGCCGGCACCCAGATGCGCAGCGTTTCGCCGGTCTGCTTCTTGGCGGCGAGCTTTTCGAGCACCGGCTCAAGGGCTGCGAACGCCTCGGTGTCGCGCATGAACGACGTGACCGAAATCATGAAGGATTTCGCCAAGTCGTCGATTTCCTCGCGGTGGGTGTCGATGTGGCTGACGTAGTCCTTGAGGTTCTTGATCTTGAGCGTCGCCATGCGCCGGCCGATCCGTCGGCGCAGTGTCGTCTCCTTGTAGTTGCTGAAGTCCATGCCGGTGTGGCGGCGCACGACCTGAATGAGAGCGTGGAACGGGCTGACGCCGCTGGTCTTCTCCGTCATCTCCAGGTGGAGATCCTGGCCCTTGGCGGTGAGGCCGAGCTTGGCGGCGATCTCCTTGGGCGAAAGGACGATGTCGGCGCCGCCGGTCATGATGGCGGCGCGCGGCATGCTTTCATATTTCGCGGTGACCGGATCCTGGGCGAAGGTGATGCCGCCATGGGCCTTGATGGCGCGAATGCCGTTGGCGCCGTCGGAGCCGGTGCCCGACAGCACCACGCCGATGGCGCGGCCGGCGAGTTCGGACGCGAGGCTGGCGAAGAACTGGTCGATCGAGGGCTTCGGCCCCTTCTCGTCGAGAGGGGCGCGCAGCACGAGCTTGCCGGACCGGTAGAGCACGTCGCAGTTCGGCGGCGTCACATAGATGGTGTTGGGCTTCAGCGACGTGCGGTTGGTGATGCTGCGCACCGGAATCCGGGTCTCGCGCGCCAGCAGGTCGACCATCATGCTGCGGTGCTGCGGCGACAGATGCTGGATGATGACGAAGCAGAGATTGGAGGATTCCGGCAAAGCGGCGACCAAAGGCCGAAGTGCTTCAAGCCCGCCGGCCGAGGCGCCGATGCCGACGACCCGCAGATCGTCCTTTTCGGACGAAACGACCTTTGGCGGACCGTCGGGGCTGGAAACCTCCTGGCCTGGCTGATCTGTCAAGGCTCTCTCCAGCAACCTTGGCGGCGCCCAATGCAACTTTATGTCATGTGCAGGACGGTACGGCGCGCGAAGAATAAATCATCGTTGCCCGATTCTCTGGCTCGATTCGCAAATTGCGACATGAAAATGGGTCTATAAGTAGACTGCCGCATTCCGCATGGTGATCCTGCGCGCTGGGTGCCGAATTGCTTCGGCGTGGGAAGGGCGTCGGCCATCGTGAGGGTGCTGTTGCGCGCCAGGATCTCATCGACGTCGCGATTGATGCCAGGGACCGCAAAACGTGACTCGTCATGCTTGAAGTGGACCTGGTTTTGGGATCAGTGGTTTACGGTCCTCCAGCCCTGCCGCGCGGAAGTCGGATATCGTTCGCCGCGTCCGGTCCGGCGACGCCGGCTCGGCGCATGCTCCGGCGAGGCGCTGAACCGCACCGGCATCGGCACGTTGCTGTTCGACCGGCTGACGCGCCAAGGGATCTGGCCATCATTCCCGGCGCGACCCATATCTTTCTCGAGTCCGGCGCGATGGAGGCGGCGGCCGATCTCGCGTTCGGCCGGTTCGCGCGGTTCCTCGTCGCGCCGGCGCGCGGCGCTGGCGGATAATCGTGCGGGAAGGTTCCTGGAGGCCCCCATGCCGTTCATCGATCGCATCGACGCCGGCCGCCAACTCGCCAAGGCACTCGCGCCGCTCAAGGACGAACACCCGGTGATGCTGGCCTTGCCGCGCGGCGGGGTGCCGGTCGCGGCCGAAATCGCGGCCGCGCTGGCGGCGCCGCTCGATCTCATACTGGTGCGCAAGATCGGCGTGCCGTTCGAGCCGGAACTGGCGATGGCGGCGGTGGTCGACGGCCCTTCGCCGATCGTCGTGCGCAATGACGATGTGATCGCCAAGCTGGCCATCGGCGAGGCCGAGTTTGCCAGGGCCCGCGACAGCGAACTGGCCGAGATCGAACGGCGGCGTAAGCGCTACCTTGGCGATCGCGCCCATCCGGACCTGGCGGGCCGCACCGTCATCGTCGTCGATGACGGCATCGCCACCGGCGCCACCGTTCGCGCCGCGCTGCAGGCGACCCGGCAGCGCAATCCGGCCAAGCTCGTGCTGGCGGTACCGGTGGCGCCGCCGCAGGCGCTGGAGGCGCTGCGCGGCGAGGTGGACGAGATCGTGTGCCTGGAGACGCCCGAGCCGTTCGGTGCCATCGGCTTCTTCTATGACGACTTCCGGCAGGTGTCGGATGCCGAGGTCATCGAGCTGCTGGCGCGCCATCCCGCGGTGTCGCCGGCCGGCGGCTGAGACGGGGCCGCCTGCGGATCGTGCCGGAGACCTGTCTGGAGGGTCGGCCAATGCCCTATCGCAGCAATGACGATCTGCCGCCGTCCGTGGCCCGGCATCTGCCGTCGCACGCGCAGGACATCTTTCGCGCCGCCTTCAACAACGCGTTTGCCGCACATGCCGACGATCCGCGCCAGGAGGAAGCCGCCCATCGCATCGCCTGGGCGGCAGTGAAGCGGTCCTACGTCAAGGTGGGAGACGACTGGGTCGAGCGCCGCTGACCCGCCGCTCCCCTGGCAGACATGTTGCGTGGGGCCGTGCAAACGCCGCATCTGGCGCCGGCCCCAACGCTATCCGGCGAGCATGACGCGCGCGGCGTTCAACAGCACGTCGGGGCGATTGTCGGTGCGGACCACGGCGGGCGGCGCCGGCACGCGCCCGGTCATCGCCTGAACGGCCGCCCAGGCGGAGCGCACCGAGTATTCGACGGTGAACACGCAGTCGCGCTTCATCTCGCAGAACTGGCCGATAATGGCGAAGTTCTCGGCGCCGTCGGGGCGAACCGGCGGGCGATCCCCGGCCCGGCGCGGCATGAACTGGCTGGTGATGAACGGCATGCGGCAGGGGACGATGCGCGCGCCGGAGAACCACGCAGCCTGTGCTTCGGTCAGGCGCAACTGGCCGGCCAGTTCCTCAAGGATCTCGGCGCCGGTTGCCTGCCACATCGGCTTTCGGACGAAATCGCCGTCGCGCTCGCCGCGCAGCCCGTATCCCCAGAATACGTAGGTGCGTTGCGCCTGGGTGCGGAAATGCGGCTGGTGGAGCATGATGATCGATAGCGTCCAGCCAGAGCCGGCGAAGGTCACGAGACCGCCCGTGCCGGTGCGGTTGCCGCTGAAGCGCTCCATGAAGTCGAAGAATTCGGGGCCGTCCAGCGTGACGGTGAAGGAGTTCCAGGCGGTCTTGACGGTGTCGGCGCAGAAGACCTCAGGCCGGCCGAGGCCATCGTACCGTGCCGCGAGCCTGCGCCACAGCCGCCACGCGGCGCCCTCGCGGTCGTCAAGCGCGGGCACGGCCGTTGCCGAGCCGGTGCAGGAGGCGTCGGTCATCGAGCCCAGCGTGATGTAGACGCGGTCCGCCGGGGCGACGGCGATGGTCTCGCCGGAGTCGAGCGCGAGGCGGGTGACGCGGCGGGCGCGGCTGTCGCCTTCGATCTCGACATCGCTGACGGCGGCGCCGGTGTGGAATCGTACGCCTCTTGAACTCAGCCATGCGCGGATCGGCTCGATCAGCGAGTCGTATTGGTTGTAGCGGGTGCGCAGCACCCCGGCGATGCGCGCGAGGCCGGGAAACAGATGGATGAACCGGCGCATGTAGCGGCGCATCTCGGCCAGCGAATGCCAGGGCTGGAACGAGAACATCGTCGACCACATGATCCAGAAATTGGACTCGAAGAAACCGGGGCGGAACCAGGACTCGATGGTCCTGCCGTCGAGCCGCGACTCCGGCGTCAAGGTCAGGCGAACAAGGTCGAAGATGTCGCTGGCGCCGAGCCGGAGGCGCAACCGGTCCTCGGCCTTTTGGCCCTCGCGGATCAGACGGCACTCCGAGAAGCCCGGAACCTGCGCGTTGAAGGCCAGGATGTCGGCCTTGACGCTGATCGACGGATCATCGGTGGCGGGAATGGTGTCGAGCAGGTCGAACGTGCAGACATAGTTGCTCTCGAACATGCGCCCACCGCGTGTGAGATAGCCGTCCGTGGCGTTTCCCGAGCCATCGAGGCTGCCGCCAAGGACCGGGCGCTGTTCGAGGATGCAGATTTGATCGCCGGGCACGCCGGCATCGCGCACGAGGAGCACTGCGGCGGCAAGCGAGGCGATGCCGCCGCCGATCATGAAATGCTCAGCCGCTGTCTGTGACATGCCCATTCCCCCGTCTCGACGCTTCAGGCCGCGTCCGGCGTGGGCGTGGCCTAAGCCGATGGAACCGAACAGAGGATGGGATTATCGCCGCGCGCGCTGGTTCTGTCGCGGCCTTGAATCGGCGCTGCGGCTCTCAACCCGGCTGGGCCGTGCCGAAATCCTCCGGCATCTGGATTGCCACCACATGGCCGCGGGCGGTGAGCACGCCGGCCGCCAGCACCGCGGTCTCGACCACCACCTTGCGGCCCTTGACCTCGGTGATGCGGCCGCGCAGCTCGATCGGGCCGTCGATCGGCGTCGGCTTGAGGAAATCGACGTGCAGCGATCCGGTGACGAATCGGAATGGCGGCAGGGAATCGAGGTCGCGGCCCTCGGCGCGGTACATGGCGGCTGCGGCGCTGCCGGTGCTGTGGCAGTCGATCAGCGAGGCGATCAGCCCGCCATAGACGAAGCCCGGCACCGAGGTGTGATAGGGCTCGGGCGTGAAGCGGGTGACGGTCTCGTCGCCCTCCCACACGGTCTTGATCTGGTGGCCGTGCGCGTTCAGGCGGCCGCAGCCATAGCAGTGCGCGACGTTCTCCGGATAGTGGTCCTGGAAGGCATCCATGTGGGGTTCCCGCTCCGATGATTCCGATGAGTGTGAGACCGCCGGACGTCGAGGCCCGGCGGCCATGGCGAATGGCGGTCAGCCCGGCGCTGCCGCGTGCGGAATGGCCGAGCCTTGGCTTGAGGGTGCCCCTAGGGAGCCGCGCCGGTCAAGCCGGCAGGCGAGCGGTCAGCGGAACGTCCGCAGATAGTAGCCCTCGAAGAATCGTTTCAGCCAATGGAACAGCTTCATCCGTGGGCCGACGATGTTGAAGCGCTCGTTGCGGAACACCAGCATGCCGTCGTCGAGCGTGTCGACGATGCAGATCAGTTCCGGCTTGAACCGGGTCTTCGGTTCGCGCCCGGCCAGCGCGGCGGCGATGTTGGCGGCTGCGGCCTTGGCCTGCAGGTCGGCCTGATGGGCCTGCTTGGGCATCCAGTCGGGGCCTGGGAACGAGCCGGCATCGCCGACTACCCAGACATTCGGCCGTCCCTCCACCCGGCACATCGCGTCGGCCATCACCATGCCGCCCGGCGACAGCGGCAGGTCGGTACTGGCGAGCCAGGCCGGGCCGGTGATGCCTGGCATGAACAGGATCAGGTCGGCGTCGATCTCGCCGCCGTCGGTGACCACCTTCTTCTCCTCCATGCACACCATCTTGTGGCCGAGATGGGTCGCGATCTCCCGCCGCTTCATCTCGGCGATGAGGCCGTCGACGGCCTTCGGCCCGAGGCGGGCGCCGGGGCGCGGGGAAGGGTTGAAGAAGGTGATGTCGAAGCGGTGGCGGCGGCCCTGCCGGCGCAGCAGCGTGTCGATGATGAACAGGAACTCGAACATCGGCCCGCCGCGCACGGCGCCCTGCTCGTTGGGATTGGCGGAAAAGCCGATGGCGATGCGGCCGGAGGGCAGCGCTTCGAGGCGCCGGCCGATCTCTTCACCAACGGCGATGCCTTCGCACGGGATCAAGGCATGCTCGATGCCCGGCAGCTTGCGGATCAGCCGGCCGCCGGTGGCGATGACGAGATGGTCGTTGCGATAGGCGCCCTGGTCGGTCAGTACCGTGCGCCCGCCGTCTTCCAACCCGGTGACCGCGGCGCGTACGAAATTCACGCGGTGCTGGGCGAAGAAGTGCCTGAGCGGCACCTTGAGCTCCTCGCCCTTGCGCAGGTTCGCCGGCAGCCAGATCACGCTCGGCAGATAATGCAGCTCGTCGCGCGGCGAGATCATGGTGATCTCGGCATCGACCCTGTGCCGGCGCAGTTCGCGCGCGGCGGTGAGCGCGGCGAAGCCGCTGCCCAGGACGGTGATGTTTGTCACGTTCGGCTCTCCCGGTCGGATCGCCGACGTAAGGGACGCCGGCCGTGTGGATGCAATCATCGCCCAGCCTCGGTCTGCAGTCTGTGACGATGTCACCGGCGGTTGCGCCGGGCCCTTCGCCCGGGCGGAGGTCTTGGCGCCACCATTGCAATGATCCGGCTTCTTCCGCTAGGTCAGAATTCGGCCGGAGACGATGCGCTGCGAAGCCGCGCCGCGGTTCCCGCCGCCGGGACACGGACGTGTCCAGACAGCAGGCCGGCGATGGCTCTGCCGGTCTGGTCGGGCGACTGCACCGGCGTGTACGCGCCACACCGGATTCCGTGCCCGGGGGGAACATTCATCCGATGACGACTCGTCGCGCAGGCTGCGCGCTCGCCGGTTGGTGCGGGCCTGCCGGGGAAACAACGCCACTCGTCGGCCCATGCCGGAGGCACAATGTCCGTGTTGGCTCGTCAGTCGATCTGCGATCGCGTGATCCGGCCGCCGAAGGCGCCTGCAATCCGCATCCTGTTTCTCGCGCGCTACGCGCCGCAGGAGCCGGACTATGTGTGCCACGCGTTTGCCGGCGATGGCGGCTATCCCGCCTATTATCACCGCGTGTGGCGCACCCTCACTCAGCTTGGCTATCCGGTGATCACCACGCGAAGCTGCCACGCGCTGCTCGGCACGCCGGGCAATATCGATCTGGTGTTCTCGCTCTACAACCGGATGCCGATCAACAATCCCGAGGTGTTCGTCGCCTCGATGTGCGAGTTCCTGCGCGTGCCCTGCGTCGGCGCGCGACCCAACACGCGGGCGCTCGCCGAGGATAAGTGGTTCGCCAAGCTTGCGGCCAAGGCGATCGGCATTCCGGTGACGGACGGCGCGGTCTACGCGACGGCCGCGGACCTTGCGACGCCACCGTCGTTTCCGGGGCCGTATTTCGTCAAGAACCGCTTCGGTGCGGCCTCGGAAGGCGTGAGCGCGGACTCCATCCAGGACGACTGGGCGGGCGCGGCTCGCGTCGCAGCGGACCTGATGGCGCGCGGCATGGCGGTGCTGGTGGAGGGGTTCGCGCCGGGCATCGACATCACCGTGCCGGTGCTGGGCGGGACGCCGCCGCTGATGCTCGGCGTGGTGCGGCCGCGCTCGGACCGGGCCGGCGCCATCATCACCGAGGACCTCAAGCGCAACGACCCGCTGGGCTATGAGATGTTCAGGCCGGACGACGCATTGCGGACATCGCTGGACGCCGATGTCGCCGCGTTGTGGACGGCGGCCGGGCCGATGGATTATCTGCGGCTCGATTACCGCTTCGATCCGGCGACCGGCCGGCGGGTGTTTCTCGAATTCAACATCTGCTGCCACATCGGCCGCAGCGGCGCGATCTGCCTCGCCGCCGGCGAATGGGGCCTCAGCCAGGCCGACGTGCTGGGCCATGTGGTCGAATACAGCCTGCGCCGGCAGGCCGGGCTCAGGGAGGCACGCGCATGGGTGTCGTGACGGCGCTATCGACGCGCGCGCAAGTGACGATTGAGTGGGGGACGGATTGTGGACGCGATGACGCTTCTTCTCGAACGGCGTTCGTGCGCCAAGCTCACGTCGCCGGGGCCGGCGGGGGATCAGCTCGCCGCCATCCTGCGCGCGGGCATGCAGGTACCCGATTTCCAGCATCTGCGCCCGTGGGAGTTCATCGTCGCGGCGGACGATGGACGCAACCGGCTGGGCGAGCTGATGCGACAGGCGGCGGAGGCCGCCGGTGAGCCGGGCGAGGTGATCGAGCGCGCCGCGCGCATGCCGCTGCGCGCGCCGGTCGTCATCATCGTGGCGTCGCGTTTCAGGCCGCATCCTCTCGTCAACAAGTTCGAACAGCAGCTCAGTGCCGGCTGCGCGGTGATGGCCATGCAGATGGCCGCGCTCGCCCAGGGCTTCAACGGCATCTGGCGCTCCGGCTGGCCGATGTTCAACCGCCACCTGCACGCGGCGCTCGGCCTCGGCGACGAGGATCAGATCATCGGCTTCCTCTATCTCGGAACGGCGGAGGCACCGCCGCCGCCAGCGCGCGACGTCGATATCACCAATCACATCCGCGCGCTGTGACGAGGCACCCGCGGATCATTGGCGATTCCGGAAATGCGCGCATCGCGATCCGTGTTCGAGGTCGCGAATTCCGGCCATCGAGGCCGGTTCTCGGCTCATCCGGCGTGTGGCGCCGAATGGGGCAGGGCACGCCGACGCACGGTCTCGCGCACGGTCTCGGCAATGTGCGCGAACTGATCGGACAGGGGGTTCGTTCGGCGCCAGACCATGCCCAGCGTCCGTGTCGGGCGGGGCTGTCCGAGCCGCGCGACGGAGACGTCCGCGGAACGGGTTTCGATGGCGATGGCGATTTCCGGGATCAGGGTGACGCCGATGCCGGCGCCCACCATCTGCACCAAGGTCGAAAGCGAACTGCCTTCCATGAGGTTGCGTGTCGCCGATGAGGGCATCTTGCAGAAGGATAGCGCCTGGTCGCGGAAGCAATGCCCTTCCTCCAGCAGGAGAAGGCGCATCTCGCGCAGCGTCTCCGGACAGGGCACCGGCTTTGAAGCATCGGCCTTCGGGCGGACCAGGACGAACTCCTCCTCGAACAGCGCGTGCTCGTGCAGCGCCGGCTCCGACAGCGGCAAGGCGACAATGGCGGCATCCAGGCGGCCATCGATCAGGCCCTCGACGAGCTTGTGCGTCACTGCCTCGCGCGGCCTCAGATCAAGCCCGGGGAAGCGCTCCGTCAGCCCGTGGATGATCGCGGGCAGCAGATAGGGGGCGACCGTCGGGATGACGCCGAGGCGCAAGCGCCCGGTCAGCGGGCGCAGGGACGTGCGAACGAGGTCGTCAAGCTCGTCGACCGCCCGCAGGATGTCGCGCGTGCGCTCGACAAAGGCTTCACCGAGACTGGTGAGCCGGATCTGCCGCGTGCCCCGCTCGATCAGCGGCGCGCCGAGCAGATCCTCCAGTTCCTTCATCTGCAGGGACAGCGCAGGCTGCGAGATGGCGCAGGCTTCGGCCGCGCGCCCGAAATGGCCGTGCTGGGCCAGCGCCTCGAAATAGCGCAGATGTCGCATCGAGAGACCGCTCATAAGAAATACCTATCACACCAATAAGAAAATGCAAATTCGCTTTATGGAACGGCCCTGCTATCGATCGTTGAATAAGCGGAGGGTTTGCTGGCGAGGAGTCGCCATGCCCGTTAAGGAGGATGAAACGGATGCCCTTCGCTCACGCAGTCGGTAAATGAGGGAGAGAGACATGGATACGAAGACGATGGCATCCGCCGGGAAATGCCCGGTGATGCATGGCGCGAACACCTCGACCAGCAGCACGGTGATGGATTGGTGGCCCAACGCGCTGAACCTCGATATTCTCCACCAGCATGACACAAAGACCAACCCGCTCAAGGGATTCAACTACCGCGAGGAGGTCAAGAAGCTCGATTTTGCTGGGCTGAAGAAGGACCTCACCGCGCTGATGACCGACAGCCAGGACTGGTGGCCGGCGGACTGGGGTCACTATGGCGGCCTGATGATCCGCATGGCGTGGCACGCCGCCGGATCCTACCGCACGGCCGACGGCCGTGGCGGCGGCGGTACGGGCAACCAACGGTTCGCGCCGCTGAACTCGTGGCCGGACAACGCCAACCTCGACAAGGCCCGCCGCCTGCTGTGGCCGATCAAGAAGAAGTACGGCAACAAGATCAGCTGGGCCGACCTGATCGTCCTGGCGGGCACCGTGGCCTATGAGTCGATGGGCCTCAAGACCTTCGGCTTCGGTTTCGGCCGCGAGGACATCTGGCACCCGGAAAGGGACGTCTACTGGGGCTCGGAGAAGGAATGGCTGGCGAAGAGCGGCAACCGCTATGAAAGCGACGACCGCTCATCGTTGGAGAACCCGCTGGCGGCGGTGCAGATGGGTCTCATCTACGTCAATCCCGAGGGCGTGGACGGCAATCCCGACCCGCTGCGCACCGCCAAGGACGTGCGCGTGACGTTCGCCCGCATGGCGATGAACGACGAGGAAACCGTGGCGCTGACCGCAGGCGGCCACACCGTCGGCAAGTGCCACGGCAATGGCAGCGCCGCCAATCTCGGCCCCAGCCCGGAAGGCGCGGACGTGGCCGAGCAGGGCCTGGGCTGGATCAACCACACGACCCGCGGCGTCGGCCGCGATGCCGTGACCAGCGGCCTCGAGGGCGCCTGGACCACCCATCCGACCAAGTGGGACAACGGCTATTTCTATCTGCTGCTGACCTACGACTGGGAGCTCAAGAAGTCGCCGGCCGGCGCCTGGCAGTGGGAGCCGATCAACATCAAGGAGGAAGACAAGCCGGTCGACGCAGAGGATCCGTCCATCCGCCACAACCCGATCATGACCGATGCCGACATGGCCATGAAGATGGATCCGGTCTATCGGCAGATCGCGGAGCGGTTCTACAAGGATCCGGATCTTCTTTCGAAAACCTTCGCCCGCGCCTGGTTCAAGCTGACCCATCGCGACATGGGGCCGAAGGCGCGCTACATCGGTCCGGACGTGCCGGACGAGGACCTGATCTGGCAGGATCCGGTGCCGGCGGGCCACAGGGACTATGACGTGGCGGCGGTGAAGGCGAAGATCGCCGCTGGCGGCCTCACGGTTCCTGAGATGGTGTCGACCGCCTGGGACAGCGCCCGCACCTTCCGCGGCTCGGACATGCGCGGCGGCGCCAATGGCGCGCGCATCCGCCTCGCTCCGCAGAAGGACTGGGAAGGCAACGAGCCCGCGCGTCTCGCCAAGGTGCTGGGCGTGCTGGCCGGCATCGCCAAGGAGACCGGGGCGAGCCTCGCCGACGTGATCGTGCTCGCCGGCAATGTCGGCGTCGAGACCGCGGCGAAGGCGGCCGGCTTCGACGTCACCGTGCCGTTCGCGCCGGGCCGCGGCGATGCCTCGCAGGAGGAGACCGATGCGGAATCCTTCGAGGTGCTGGAGCCGCTGGCCGATGGCTACCGGAACTGGCTGAAGAAGGACTACGTCGTCAGCGCCGAGGAGCTGATGCTGGATCGCACCCAGCTCATGGGCCTGACCGCGCCCGAGATGACGGCGCTTGTCGGCGGCATGCGGGTGATGGGCACCAATCATGGCGGCACCAGGCATGGCGTGTTCACCGACCGGGAAGGCGCGCTGACGACCGACTTCTTCGTCAACCTGACCGACATGGCCAACACCTGGGTGCCCAAGGGTTCGAACCTCTACGAGATCCAGGACCGCAAGACGGGTGCCGTGAAGTGGACCGCGACGCGCATCGATCTGGTGTTCGGGTCGAACTCGATCCTGCGCGCCTATGCGGAAGTCTATGCCCAGGACGACAACAGGGCGAAGTTCGTGGGTGACTTCGTCGCCGCCTGGACCAAGGTGATGAACGCCGACCGGTTCGACTTGGCGTGACCTGAGCGAACACCCCTGCGCAGCCGGATGGTTGCGCGGGGGCTTCTGTCGTGAGGACTCGCGTCTCGGTCAGGCGGCAGGCGCTGCCGGGAACGCTCGAAGATCGAGCCTCATACGAACGGCCCCAGACGCTGACGCGTGGGGCCATTCGCAGTCGCGGATCTTCTTTCATGAAATCATATATTTCGTGAGAATCCGCGACCGGAGCCAACGGTCAGCTTTCGCTGTCATTGGTCTCACACATTCCATCCGTCGTCCCGTCCCGCGCTTCGCCTTGACCGTACCGGACGGCTCAACTAGGTTCTGGACCGATCAGTCCATTACCTTGAAGGTGCCAGCATGCCCGCGTTCGACCACCTCCTGTCGCCAGTCAAGCTGGGGGCGCTCAGCCTGCCGAACCGCGTGGTGATGGCCCCGCTCACCCGCAGCCGTGCGGTGGAGGGCGACGTGCCGTCGCCGCTGGCGGTCGAGTATTATTGCCAGCGCGCCGAGGCCGGCCTGATCATCAGCGAGGCGTCGCAGGTCTCGGCCCAGGCGAAGGGCTATCCGCGCACGCCGGGCATCTTCACAGACGCCCAGGTCGCCGGCTGGCGCGCCATCACCGACGCGGTCCATGGCCGCGGCGGCCGCATCTTTCTGCAGCTCTGGCACACCGGGCGGCTGTCGCACCCGTCAACCCAGCCCGATGGCGGCCAGCCGGTGGCGCCCTCCGCCATCCGGGCCGAGGGCCAGACCTTCACCGCCACCGGGCTTCAGCCGTTCGTGACGCCGCGTGCGCTGACGTTGGAGGAGATTCCCGGCGTCGTCGCCGATTTCGCCGCCGGCGCCGCCAACGCCAAGCGGGCTGGGTTCGACGGCGTCGAGATTCACGGCGCCAATGGCTATCTGATCGACCAGTTCCTGCGCGACGGCACCAACCAGCGCGACGACGCCTATGGCGGCCCGGTGGAGAACCGCGCCCGCTTCCTCAAGGAGGTGGTGGAGGCGGTCGTCGGCGTGTGGGGTGCCGACCGGGTGGGCGTGCGGCTGTCGCCGATGTTCGACAATTATGGCATGCGCGATTCCGACCCGGCGGCGACGTTCGGCTACGCCGCCGAAATGCTCGGCCGCTACGGCCTCGCCTATCTGCATGGCATGCAGGGCGGGCCGGCGGGGTTCGATTTCGGCGCGTTCCGGCGCCGGTTCGCCGGCAGCTACATCGCCAATAGCGGCTATGACGCGGCGCGGGCCGACGCGGCGATCGCGGCCGGCGATGCCGACCTCGTGGCGTTCGGCGTGCCGTTCATCGCCAATCCGGATCTGGTCGAGCGCTTCCGGCGTGGTGCGCCGCTGAATGCGCCCGATCCGGCGACGTTCTTCCAGGGCGAGGCGCGCGGCTACACCGACTATCCGACGCTTGCTGCGGGGTAGGCGGCGGATCGCGGGCGTCATGGTCAGGCCGCAGGAGTTCAACACCGCCGAGGTGCTCGACAAGGCGCTCGGCCTGTTCCGGCGCAAGGGGTTCGAGGCGACCTCGATGTCCGATCTCCTGGCCGCGACGGGGTTGAGCCGGAGCAGCCTCTATGCGGCCTTCGGCGGCAAGCGCGACCTGTTCCTCGCGGCGTTCGACGCCTACCGCGCCGAGCGCACCGCGGAGCTCAACCGCAACCTTGACAGCAGGCCGGCCCGCGAGGCGATCGAGACGTTCTTCCGGTCGATCATCGACTCGGTCCACGGGCCCGAGTCGTCCTGCGGCTGCATGAGCACCAACCAGGCGGTCGAGCTCGCGCCGCACGATGCGGCGATTCGCAGCCGCATCGCCGCCGATTTCCAGGCGATCGAGGATGCCTTCCGCCGCACCATCGCACGGGGGCAGGCGGAGGGCTCGATCGCGTCCGCCAGGGATGCGGGCGCCATCGCCCGGCTGCTCGTCGTGGCGTTCCCCGGCTTTCAGGTGATGGTCCGCGCCGGCGCCGACCCGGCGCGTCTCGACGCCGCGCTGAAGGAACTGCTTACGCTGCTGGGCGAGGGTCCGCCACATCCGTCGGCCTAGAGTGCGATCCGATCCGACTGCGCCAGATCGGGCGATCTAAGCTCTTGAGTTGTCGCGTTCTCTTTCGCGAAACCGGCATCCACTTTTGCGGAGAATGCTCTAGCCCCTTCTCTTTCGCGGGACCAGTCCCACTTCTCCGGAAAATGCACTAGAATCACGCTATTGGTGCACCGGTTTCGCGGTGCGCCGGGAGCTGTCCGCCACCACCTGCGGCGGAGACGGTTACGCTGGCGAGCGATGGAGACGATGCAATGGCAGACGTGATCCCGCCCACTTCGATGCAGTATCTCGACCGAGCGGTCGGCGCGTTGCGTGATGTCGGGCTCGCGCCCGAGAAGACCGAGCCTGCCCCGATCAACGCCCTGCTGGAGAAGATCTCCGACCTCGACCCCGACAAGATCCAGGTGATCGCCCGCACGCTCGGCCAGGCCTCGCTGTTCAACGAGGTCGTCCGAGAGCAGATCGCCGGCATGGAGATCGGCCAGCGCTACGAGCAGATCACCGCCGGCTTCAACTCGATCCGCGACGACGCCAAGCGCATGGTCGACCAGATCGCCGACAGCAAGCTCGACATCCTGGAGCGGGCCACCAATGTGTGGATGAAGATCGCGCGCGGCGACATTGCCGACCGCTTCGACAAGATCAAGGCGATCTATCTCGACGTCACCCAAGCCACGAAGGGCCAGATCGATCGCGAGCACGTCATTCTCGAAGCCTATCGTGACTTCCGCGGCGCGCTGAAGCAGTCCGAGGTGCTGGCCTTCGAAGTGCTGGCGACCGCCACCAAGGCGCTGGAGCGCGAGCGCAGCCTGCTCGCCGAGGCGTCGGCCAAGGTCGCCGGTTTCGCCGGCACGGAACCGGCCGAGCGGGCCAAGCTCGAGCTCGCACGCGACGAGCAGATCCGCCGCGTACAGGACGAGGAAAGACGCTATCAGATCGCCAAGGATCTGTCCGACAACCTGACCATCTCTTACAATACATCCGAAGTGGTGATGGCGCGGCTGCAGCAGACCACCAACGCCAAGGAGAGGATCTACGCGCAGTCGATCTCCTTCTTCTCGACCAATGACACCGTGCTGACCGCTCTCAAGGCATCCTTCACCGGCATGTTCGGCCTGCACGAGTCGACCGCCACGCTCGACGCCATGAAGGAAGGCATCTCGAAGTCGCTGGAGACGCTGTCGGAGGTCGGCTCAGAGGTGCAGGAGGCGGCCATCCGCTCCGGCTATGGACCGACCGTGCGGGCCGATGCGGTGAAGAAGCTGGTCGACTCGGTGGTCTCCTACCAGGAGCGCGCGCAGACCATCATCGACGAGATGCGCCAGATGGCGACGAAGAACTCCGCCGAGATCCGCGATGCCGTCGAGGACGGCAAGCGCCGTGTGGCGAAGCTGGTCGCTGACGGAAAGGCGCTGTCACTCTGATGGCGGCGGCGCCCGACACTGCGGCACCGCCTGCCGAGGCGGCGCGCAAGCCGGCCGGCTCGCTCGACGAGCTGATGCTGGCGATGGATGTCGTCGACACGCTGCGGCATCGCACGGTGATGGTGGAGCGCGAGCTCGCCGAGGATACGCGCGAGGGGGAGCTGATCGCGCGGCTGCGGGCGCTCTACAAGGGGCAGGGGATCGACGTTCCGGACAGCATTCTCGCCCAGGGCGTCAAGGCGCTGAAGGAGAGCCGCTTCGTCTACACGCCGTCGCCGCCTGGCTTGCGCCGGCTGGCGGCGCTGACGTGGGTTCGGCGCGATCGGTATGGCATGCGGCTTGGGCTCGTGGTTGCCGCCGGCCTGGCCGCGTGGCTGGTCTATGATGTCGGTGTCGTGCGGCCGCAGCGGCAGGCGGCCGAGGCCGTCCGTGTCGAGCTTTCCGAAACCCTGCCGCATCGGCTCGCCACGACGCGTGACGCCGTCTATTCCGAGGCGATCGACGCGGCCGCGCGCCAGCGGGCGGATGCACTCTTCACCCGTGGCCGCGCCGCCCTCGATCGGCGCGATGTCGCCGAGGCACGCACGGCCGCCGCCGATCTCGACGGGCTGGTGGTGCAACTGCGCCAGGAATACGAGCTGCGCATCGCCGGCCGGCCGGAGGATCGGACCGGGATCTACCGCGAGCATCCGAGCTACAAGGGACACGCCTTCTATCTCGTCGTCGATGCGATCGATCCGCAGGGGCGTCCCGTCAAGCTGCCGATCCGCAACGACGAGACCAACAAGATCGAGATGGTCAGCCGCTTCGCCGTGCGCGTTTCACAAGCGACCTACGAGGCCGTGCGCGACGACAAGGTGCGCAACGGCATCGTGCAGAACATACGGCTCGGCGAGAAGCGGCGGGGCACCCTGGAAACGGTGTTCAAGATGCCGGTGCTCGAAGGCCGCATCACCACCTGGTGAGGATGTCGATGATCTCGGGCCGCGATGCGATGATGACGGTCGAGCAGGCGATCAGCCGGGCGCGCACCGACGAGGGGCAGTATGATGTCGCGCTCCGCGCGGCGATGGAACAGGCTGCCATCCTGCGACGCACCGAGGCGGAGGGATTCCGCTCGCTCGCCCGCATCCGGCTTGACGCCGCGATCCGCGAGAACGTGATCGGCTCGCTCGACGCCAGCGAGCGGGCAGCGCTCGCCATGATCGACGAGCACCGGCGGCGTCTTGAGGCGTTGGCCGGGCAGCGCGACGAGGCGCAGCGCGCCCTGGAGCAGGCCGAAGGCGAGAAGCACCGCGTCGACCAGATTCTGGCGGAGGCGCTCGATCGGCTGGAGGATCTGCAGCAGGCAACGGCCGAGCGCATGCGATCCGATAAGGCCTGGCAGTCGGCGAAGGCCCGCCTCGATGCGGCGCGCGAGGTCGCCGGCAAGGCCGAGGAGAAGGCAGCCCAGACGGAAGCCGATCTCTCCGCCAAGCGCAAGCCCTACGAGGACGATCCGCTGTTCATGTATCTGTGGCGCCGGCGGCACGGCCAGTCCGAGGATACGAGCGGGTCGCTGGTGCGGTCGATCGACCGCTGGGTGGCCGATCTGGTCGGCTACCGCGACGCGCGGGCGAATTTCGTGATGCTGCAGGAGATCCCGTTGCGGCTTCGCGAGCACGCCGACGGCAAGCGGCGCGAGTTCGAGGCGGTCGAGCAAACCGTCGGGCAGATCGAGCGCGCCGCCCTGGTGGCCGATGGCGTCGAGCCGCTGGAGGCCGCCGTGGCGGCAGCGCAGGCCGAGGTGGAGCGGGCCGAAGCCGAGGTGACGGCGGCGACGGTACGCCTCGCGGCGCTCGACGCCGAGCGACAGGCCGAGGGCGGGGTCGGCGATGCCGCCGTGTTCGACAAGGCGACCGACATGCTGGCGCGCGCGCTGGCAACCCAGGATCTGCAAGACCTTCTCGCCAGCGCCAAGCGGACGCCGCAGCCGGCCGACGACCAGGCGATCGGCGTGATCGCCGAGACGCGCCGCCGGCTGCAGGCGGTCGAGAATGACCTCGGGCGCCTGCGCGAGGCAATCCGCGACATGGCGGAACACCGCGCCGAGCTGGAGAGCGCCCGCGACCGGGCCCGCCGGTCGGGCTATGGCGATCCGCGTGGCACCTTCGAGGGCGGGGCCGACCTGCTCGGCGAGGTCATTGGCGGCATTCTGACCGGCGCCATTCGGGGCGCCGAGCTCGACCGCGTGCTGCGCGGCGGGTTCCGGTTTCCGCGGCCGCAGTCCGATCCGGACTTCGGCCGGCGCGGCCGCTCGCCATGGCCGAGCCCCCGGGGCGGGACGGACCGCGGTGATGCGGGATTCCCGCCGTCCGGCGGCGGTGGCAGCGGCGGCGGGTGGCGCACCGGCGGCGGTTTCTGATCGCGAGGACGAGTCCCGGCACGCCGTCCGCCGGCGAACCGGCGCGGGTTGAGCCGTCAAGCGGCTCCGCGGACGTCAAGGCCGGAAACCGGATGGCGTCTGGGGTGTTGTCCCACGCGCTGCAAAACGGCAGCGCTCGGCGTTCGGCATGGGGCCCGGTGCGACCGTGCGTCCCTGGTTGAAGGACGTCACGCGGGGCTGCCGTCAAATGGGCCGCTCAGATCGATGCATGAAGGCTCAGCCTTTCCCAAGGGAGATTGCGACCATGGATTCGAAGAAGTTGCTCGATGCGGTCATGGGCGGCGGCTCGCCGCAGGGCGCGGCCGGTGGAATTGGCGAGGTTCTCGGACAAGCGGCGAGCGAGGTCCAGGCGGGGATGCGCGAGGGTGCGGCCGGCAAGCCGGTGGGCGCTGGCAGCTTCGCGTCGGTGGTTGGCCAGATCCTTGGTGCCGCGACCTCCGGCCTGCAGAAGGCCGCCCACGACATCGACGCCCGGACCGGGGTCAGCGACAAGGCCAACCAGACGCTCAAGGATACGACCGGTTCGAGCGCCGGAGACCTATGGGCCAAGGCCCGCGATCTGGTCGGCCAGAACCAGACGGCGGCTGGCGCGGCGCTCGGCGGGCTCGCTGCGCTGTTGCTCGGCACCAGGGCCGGGCGCGACATCGCGGCAGGCACAGCGAAGCTCGGCGGCCTCGCCGTGATCGGCGGCCTCGCCTACAAGGCGTGGGAGAACTATCAGGCCGGCAAGCCGATCATCGACATGGGACCGGGCGTGCAGGCGCCGCCCGGCGAAAGCGCCTTCGGCGAAACCGCCGATGCGGCCGCCGACCAGCAGACCGCGCTTTTGATCGTGCGCGCGATGATCGCTGCGGCCGCGGCGGACGGCGTGGTCGATCAGGCCGAGCGTCGCTACATCGTCGGCGGGCTCGCCCGGGCGGGACTCGATGCCACGGAGACGAACTTCCTGGAGAGCGAGTTTGCCAAGCCGCTGACGGTCAATGCGCTGGTCGTGCAGATCGCATCGCCGGAGGTTGCGGCGCAGGTCTACACGGCCGCGCGGCTCGCCATCAACCCCGACAATGCCGCCGAGAGGGGCTTTCTCGCCAATCTCGCAACCGGCCTGAAGCTCGATCCGGGATTGGTGGCGCGACTCGACGCGGCGGCTGCCGGCGCGCAATCCTGACGCGGGCGGCCTGCGGCCCGCGCCGCGATCCGGCCTTTCATGGCGCTGCCTGGAGAATGCAATCGAGCGGATCGGTGTGCTACTTTTCAAACAATGAACGTTGGGGGGCAGTCTTGCGACGTGCGGCCTTGTTGCTCTTCGCCGCGATGGCGTGCGGGTTCGGCCGGGCCGAAGCCGCCTCCATCGGGGCATGCGAACATCTCGACCGGATCAGCTTCCTCGCCGAAGGACCGCGCACGTTCTCGAACGGCAAGATCCGGGTGGCGCTGGTCGATACCGACGGCGAGCCCGTCTCCGGCAGCGTCCATGTGCTGGTGTTCATACCGGAGGAATCAATCGGTTCCCGGTGCTTCGCGGTCAGCCGGACCGCTGCGACCGCCGAGGGCGGCAGCGCCCTGGGGTTCTACGACGTCGCCTGGGCCAAGCTGAAAGCATCCTATGACGCCCAGACGGGCCTGCTGATCGTGCTGCCCTACAGCCTCTATGACGGCAGCGGCGGGAGCCCCGCCGGAGACCTGCGGATTCGAATCGATCTGCGCGGAGAGGGAGCGGTTCGGCTGGAGTGATGCGACCCCGGCTTGATCAGCCGGATATGCCAGCAGCCCAGGAAACCGCATCAACGGGAGGCGAGGGGGCTGCTTCCCGATCCCTTTTCACAGCCGAGTGCCGGCCCACCGCGACAGTCTTTCGCGACAGTCTTTGCGGCCTCCACCGATGACCCATCGTCATCGTGGCCGGGCTCGGTTTCTGCGCCGCACATCCTTGTTTTTCAAAAGAATTCAACAGTTGGACGGCCGTGCAGGCAAATTCGGCCACATGCCTGAGCTTTGCCTTGAGTGTGGCAAGGTCAGCAAAGGTTGATGGCCGCTGGTATAGGTTAATATTTTCCTGATTTGGATCAGGGAAACGGGTTGGACAAGGCCGCGGGGCGATGCATCAATAGCAAAAGATGTCTGGCAGCGGTCGCGCATCTCTTTGTGTGCGTCAAGTTCAGCGTTTCAGGCGTCTTCAGCGTTCCGGGCGCCATGCTCGACTTCCGAAGGGCGAGCATCGGGCGACCGACATCTCAATAGTCAAGACAACGTTTCAGAAGCACCATCACATCGCGCGGCCGGCGCAGAGATTTCTAAGGAGAGCGGTCATGGCAGTCGTGGTCGGCAACATCACGCTTGATGGACTCCTGGGGGACTGGACGGCGACCGACCGGATCGACGGGGCCGCACCGGTGGACGGCTTTGAAGCCTACGGCAAGACGACCGGCGACAGCTATGTGTTCGCGATCAAGGCGCCACTCGACACCACGATCGGCACCAACACCACGATGTGGCTCAACACCGATCAGAACAACAGCACCGGCTACAAGATCTGGGGCTGGGCTAACGGCGTCGAGTATCAGGTCGAGCTCAATGCAGGCGCGCTGAAGCTCTATGCGGTCGCTCCCGACGCCTCCGGCAATCCCGTTACCACCTACAAGCAGGATCTCAGCTTCGCGCTGGGCGCGGACGGCACCACCATCGAATTTGCGGTCCCCAAGGCCGCGATCGGCAGTCCCGCCGGCCTCAGTGCGCTGATCGATATCAACGACCAGACCTTCTTGCCGGGGGTCTACAACACCGCCTACGCCGTCACCGACACCGGCAGCCTGCCGGCGCGCGCCGATCTCACCAAGAAGGTGGCCATCGTCTATTCCGACACGACCGCCGCCCGCTATTTCGGCCTGACGGACGTCAACCTCGCCGAGACCGCGTACACCCAGCTCTTCATGGCGGCGCAGAACCAGGCGGCGATGGCCGGCGTGCCGTTCGACGTGATCACCGAGGCCGACCTCAAGGATCTCTCCAAGCTGGTCAATTACGACGCAATCGTGTTTCCGTCGTTCGAATACGTCAAGGCGGCCGATGTCGCGGCGATCGAGAGCAACCTGACCCTGCTGGCGAAGAACTACGATACGAGCCTGATCACCGCCGGCAACTTCATGACCAACAGCGAGACCGGCGCGGCGCTGGCGGACGCCTACGCGCGGATGAAGGCGCTGTTCGATGTGCAGCTCAAGGCGTCCGGCTGGAGCGGCTCAAGCGGCGTCACCATCAAGTCGGTGGGCAGCGGATTTGATGGCGTCGGCGGCTATACCGCCGGCGAGACGATCAACGCCTATTCGAACAGCGGCGGCGTCGGCTGGCTCGCATTCGAGGACGCCACCGCCGGCACCACGCCGCTCTCCGTGATCGCCACCCAGACGGTGACCGGAACGGGCGGCGGCTCCTACAATGCCGTTATCGCCAGCAGCATCAATGGCGACCGCAACGTCCTGTTCTCGACAACCTCGGTGATGGGCGACAACAATCAGCTCTCGCAGGCCATCTCATACGCCGTCAACGGGGCGACAGGACCGACGGTCGGCCTGCAGATGAGCCGCCAGGGTTCGATCGTGGCGTCGCGCACCGACATGGACCAGTCGCAATACATCGACGAGGTCCATCCCGACGACGGCAGCGCCGGCATCTATGACAAGATGCTGCCGATCCTCCAGTCGTGGAAGACGGCGTACAATTTCGTCGGCTCCTACTACATCAATATCGGCGACAAGCAGTCGGCGGGCGAGTGGACCAACCCCGCCTACTCGCTGCCCTACTACCAGCAGCTTCTCGCCCTCGGCAACGAGATCGGCAGCCACTCCTACACCCATCTCGTCAACCTGAATCCGGCCGAGAACACCAACATCCTCAAGACGGGCACCGGCCCCGGGACGTTCGACTACGAGTTCCGCGCCTCGCGCGACTACATCGCCAACCTGCTGGGCCTGGACAAGTTCAGCATTGGCGCGGCGGTTCCGGGCGCGGGCGAAACGCGGGCGACGGCCGAGCAGATCATCCAATATTACGACTATCTCACGGGCGGCTATTCGAGCTACGGCGCGGGCTATCCCGGCGCGTTCGGCTATCTCTCCGCCCAGGATGCCAGCGCCGGCAAGGTCTATCTCGCGCCCAACATGAAGTTCGACTTCACGCTGATCGGGTGGGAGAAGATCGGCGCGGCGGCGGCGCTGGCCGAGTGGAAGAAGGAGTTCGACGCGCTGTCGAAGCACGCCGAGCTGCCGGTCATCCTCTGGCCCTGGCACGATTATGGGGTGACCGTCTCGGAAGGGGGCGGCTACACGAAGCAGATGTACACGGACTTCATCGCCTATGCCTACAGCAAGGGCGCGGAGTTCGTCACGCTCGCCGATCTCGCCGACCGCATCAAGAATTTCGAGCAGTCGTCCATCAATTATTCGGTCTCGGGCAGCACCGTCACCGCGACAGTGACGTCGGCGGATGCCGGAAAGTTTGCGCTCGATCTCGACAATCTCGGCTCGCAGGTGATCAAGAGCGTCGCCGGCTGGTACGCGTACGACAGCGACAGCGTGTTCACGCCGAAGCTGAGCGGCGGAGCGGCAACCTACACCATCACGCTCGGCGCTGCGGCCGATGACGTCACCCACATCACGGCGCTGCCGATGCGCGCCGAACTGCTCTCGGTGTCGGGCGACGGCACCAATCTGTCGTTCTCGCTGATCGGCGAAGGCCAGATTGTCATCGACCTCGGCAATTCGGCCGGCCGGACGGTCTCGGTGTCGGGGGCCAGGATCGTCAGCCAGGTCGACGATATGCTGACGCTGGATGTCGGCGCCAACGGGCAGCACGACGTCACGGTCACGCAGTCGGCGCCGGGGGTCAATGTCGCCCCGACCATCACGTCTGCTGCCGCCGTCGCGTTTGCCGAGAATGGAACGGGCACCGTGCTTGCGGTCACCGCCACCGATGCCGCAACCCAGACGCTGACCTATGCGATCTCGGGCGATGATGCCGCGCTGTTCACCATCAATGCGGCGACCGGCGCTCTCCAGTTCAAGGCGGCGCCGGACTTCGAGACCCCGCAGGACCAGGACCAAAGCAACGTCTACGGCGTGACGGTCACGGTCTCGGACAACGGCACGCCGGTGCTGAGCGCCACGCAGGCGTTGTCGATCACCGTCACCGATGTCGCGGGCATCACCTACACCGGAACCTCCAGGGCCAACACCTTCAATGGTGGTTCGGAAAACGACACCATCAATGGCAATGGCGGCAACGACACCCTCTACGGGAACGCCGGCGACGACGCGATCAAAGGCGGGGCCGGCAATGACAAGATGTATGGCGGCTTCGGCAACGACACCTATATCGTCAACAGCACCGGCGATCTGGTGAGCGAGGTCGGCGGCGGCGGAACCGACACCGTGAAATCGTCGGTGACGCTCAGCCTGTCGGACACCAGCCGCGTCCAGGGCGATGTCGAGAACCTGGCGCTCACCGGTTCGAACGCCATCAATGGCACGGGCAACGCGCTGGCCAATGTGATCACCGGCAACAGCGCCAGCAATGTGCTGACCGGCCTCGACGGTGCGGACACGCTGAGCGGCGCCGGCGGTCGCGACAGGCTGATCGGCGGCGCCGGCAACGACACTCTCACCGGTGGAAGGGGCGTCGACGCCTTCGTGTTCCGGGCTCCGGCCGAAGGTGTCGACACTATCACCGACTTCGTGTCGCGGACCGACTATTTCGAGATTTCGGCCTCGGGCTTCGGTGGCGGGCTGGTGGCCGGCACATCCGCGACCTTGAAGACGGTGGCCGACGTGGCCGCAGCCTCCAATACCGGCACCAAGGGCTACTTCATCTTCGACAATTCCGGCGCGAATGCCGGAACGGTCTATTGGGATCCGACCGGCGGCGTGGGCAGCGATGCCGTCGCCTTCGCCAAGATCGCCGCCGGCAGCGCCCTTGTGCCTACGGATTTTCACGTCGTGTGAACCGCACCGCTCAGAGGGTCGGCCTATCGGTCGTTTCCGCGTGATTCGGTTGCCGGCTGATCCCTTCGGGATACCGGAAATCGCGTGACACCAAGGGCATTGAGTGGCGATGGCTGTTTCTTGTCGTGATCAAAGGAGGTGGAGCGCGCGGATCATCACATAGACCGCAACAGCGAAGACCACCGCCGCAAACACGATGTTGAGCGCGCCGCGCTGCTTCGCGAGCCGGCGGGCTGCCGCAGTCCCCAGCAGTCCGCCGACGAACCCGCCGGCGACGAACACTCCGGACAGCGTCCAGTCGACCAGGCCCGAGACGGCGTAGTTGCCGGCGGTCGTCAACCCGAACAGCGTGACCGCGACGAGCGATGAGCCGACGGCGTTGATGATCGGCATGCCGGTCGCCATCATCAGGCCAGGCACGATCAGGAAGCCGCCGCCGATGCCGAAGAAGCCGGCGAGAAAGCCGGTGCCGGCGCCGATGCCGAGCAGAAATGGCAGGTTCTGGCGATCGAGCCGGACGTTCGGATCGCCCACCTTCGACCGGCGGCGCAGCATGATCACGCTGATCGCCATCATCGCCAGCGCAAACAGCACGAGGAGCTGCTGGCCGTCGGTGATCTTGCCCAATGTCGAGCCGCCGAGCGCGCCGATCACGCCGGCCAACGCGAACACGGTGGCGCAACGCCACTTCACGTTGCCGGCGCGCGCGTGGCTCACCAGATTGACCGCCGCGTTGACGGTGACTGCAACCGCGCTGGTGCCGATGGCGAGATGCGTGCTGCCGATGCCGACGAAATAGAGCAGCAGCGGCACGGCGAGGACCGAGCCGCCACCGCCGACGATGCCGAGCGAGAAGCCGACGACGACGCCCGAGAGAAGCCCGAGGCCGATCTGCACCATTGTTCCGTTCCCCCCCTTGCGCCCTGTCCGGGTTCTTCGATTGCACGACGGGACGCCGTGCCGCGCCCTTCTTGGTGTCACCGGCGAGCGCCGGCTTCTTGCGGTTTCCGGGTGATTGCCGCGCAATCCCGGAAAACGCGTCCTGGTGCCATTCAGATCATGACAGCAGGTCCGCGCGCCGCTCATCCGCCACCGCTGGCGGCTCCGGCGGCGCGATCGTTGGGAGTGCCTCGCCGCCAAGCCGCGCGGCTGCCGGCGAGGCACTCGTCATGGACGTTTCACTCCCCCACCGGGCAGAAGTCTGCACCGTCACGCGCGATGCCGCGACCGGCGAAGCAGGCTTTCATACATGTAATTTCATATATTCAGGTATAATAATATGATTTCTGTCAAGGGCGGCCGCGTGATCGGCAGGGGTGCGGCGCAGAAGGCGGCCAGGGGTACTGACGTGGGCGGGTGCTGACGTTGGCGGGTGCTGACTCGGGCGGGTGCTGACGTTGGCGTCGGCTTGCGAGCGGGCACTCAAGCGGCGCTGTCGCGAGCGCGCGGCCTTGGCGGTGGCCGGTGGCGTGCGTTGTCAGTTGCCGCACCTTGTGGGCGCGGTCGAGCAGCAGCGCCGAAAGCACCGCCTTCCACAAGCACCGCCTTGCCGGCACCGGCTTGCCGGCGCTGGCTGGCCCGCGTCCCAACGTGTGGCCGACGTCGCCAGCGTGGCGAGAACCGGAACGGGGTCAAGCCCTTGGCCTTGCCGATCACAAGTTTCACTTGTTCCGGGCGTCCAGATAGGGATGATCAAGGGCGGCTGGCGCCGGCGCGCAACAGGAGGAGTATGGAGGCGGCTCGATGACCCCATCGGGACGGGAGTTGTTCCGCTCGGCCGGCAACGATGCCCGTGGTCAAGTCGTTCGGCCGTACGTCGAGGATCCTCGTTTCCGGTCTCCCGAAGGGATCAGCCGGCAGCCGCATCGGGTGCCAATTCCATGGCGAAATCGCTCGACCATACCGACACGGGTCATCCCGCCACGTTTCATCCCGCGCTCTTGCCTCGTGCTCGCGGGTGGACTCGGTGGCCCGCGCGGCACCTGACTGGAACCCGGTTGCGCCAGACTCTGCCGGCGCTTCCAGCCGAACAGCAGCACGGCCCGCCGGCACGGTCAGGAACGCGCCTTGCCGGCCCGGTGCCTTGCCGGCCCGGTGTCAGGCGGTCCGCTCCGGCCAGGCCGGGCCGGTCAGGCGGGCGGCGATAAGGCCGAACATGCCGAATGCGATCGTCAAGGCGACGGTCACAAGGCGCTCGCGGCGGCTCGTCCGCCGGCGGTCGAGACCCCCGACGATCATCGCGAGCCCGAGCGAGACGGCGAAGGCAGTCCATGCGCCGGCAGCAAAGGACCATTCCAGCCGATCTCCGCCGCGGGCTTCCAGCCGGATTTCGAAGGGGACGAACGTGCGGACGACGCGCTCGGCCCAGCCGCGCGGGCGCTCGGGCGCCGCGCGCTCGAAAGTGTCGACCAGCGTCAGGTCCGGGGCCAGAGCGGCGGCACGCGCGCCTGCGGCATGGCTCCACGTCGCGGTGGGGGCGACGGGGTTCATGATCAGCTTGTAGTCCATCGCGTCGGGGACGTATCCCGCCGTCGGCAGCGGGACGAGGCGGTAGTCGCCGTTGCGGATCAGGAACAATCGTCCGTCGCGTGAGAGAAGTAGCCCCAGGAAACGCCGCTGCGCGTTCTCGACGACCTGGATGCTGCGGATGCCAAGATCGGCGGGGATCGGCGTGCGCACCACCCGCGGGCGGCCGCCCGCCCGCTTGATGTGGAACACCGCCCCCTTGGCATCGACGACGAGATATCCCTCGTCGAACGGCTTGAGGATGGTGGCGCGGCCTTCCACCAGCCGGGGCGGGAAGGCGAAGCCCTTCTCGGCCAGTGCCTCGGTGAAGATGCGTGTCGTCGCCGCCTCGACCGCGAGCGTGTCGACGTTGAGGAACTCCATGCGCTCGGCGGTGAAGCGGAACACGTCCTCCGGAAACTGCAGGCGGGCCTGTCCGGGCTCGGATTCGATCAGGGGATAGACCGGCACGTCGGCGCGGCGGTCGGCGATGTCGCGCGGCTTCAGCTCGAAGATCATGCGCTCGTCGGCCAGCGCCCGGCGGTCGAACGCCCGGCCGTCGATCGTGACCGGCAGCAGGCCCCACACCTCCATATCGCGGTTGTAGATGAACGGCAGCAGGGTCTGGAAGGTCTTGCGGTCGAGGTCCGCGCCCTCGCGTGTCGCGTGGCGGAATTCGTGATCGCGCAGATGTTCGCGATAGACGAAGGTTCGCGACACCGGGCTGAAGAAGATCTGGGTCTCCTCCATCTGCGCATCGAACAGCGTGCCGGTCGCGACCGGCGCGGCGATCGCGCAGACGGCGACGATCAGGACGATCGCGGCCGGCCGGCCGACGCCCGGCGAGGGCGCGCCGCCGCCGTCGCGAAAGCGCCGCGCCACCCAGGGAATGGCCGGAACGAACAGCAGCGCGAGGAGGATCAGGCCCCAGATGGCGTCGTCATAGGCGCCGCGGTGGGTCGAGAGGTGGCACAGCGCGACGATGGCGGCGGTGACGATGAGCCACGCCACGCGCCGGATCGCCTGCGGCTCCAGCATGGCCGCGACGCCGCCGAAATAGGCGACGAGGCCGGCCACCATCCACGGCACCGCCGCGGACAAGGCGCTCGTCACGAACTCGGCCGGAAACCAGATGCCGACGATCGCCGCCAGCGCCGCGGCGTTGAGGGCGAACAGCGTGACCAGCACCGCCGTTCCCACCGCCAGGTGCGCGAGGATCAGCCGGTTGGTGGCGATCGGCAAATGCAGCGACAGGCGCAGGTGGCCGCGCGCCACCTCGGGCGCGAACTGCACGAAGGCCAGAAGGGCGCCGATCGCCAGCGGAACGTACTCAAATCCGGCGACGATGTTCTGGCCGATCCGTCCCACCTGGTAGAACACCATCTCGGCGTGTTCGAGGGTGAATTTCTGGCGCAGCGTCATCGCGAAATAGAGGTGGAACGCGACGCAGCCGAGAAGGATGGCGGCGAGACGGCCGCGCAGCTTGATCCATTCCTTGAGGAGCAAGGGCCGCATCAATAGCTCCCGGTGTAGCCGACGAAGGCGTCCTCAAGGGTCATCGGGACTTCGCTCAAGTGGGCGGGGTCGATGCCGGCGCCTCGCAGCGTTGCGCCCACGGCCTCGGCTGAATGAAAGGCGTAGATCGACCACGTGCCGTCCGCCTCGCGCTCGACGGTGTGGAGCGTGCCGCCGGCGCGCAGGTCGGCGTCGGGCGCAACCAGGCGGAAGCGGCGGAAGTCGCGCATGAAGTGGTTGAGCGGGCCAAGATAGGCCGGCGAGCCGCGGCGCAGCAGGATCACGTCGTCGACCAGCCGCTCCATGTCCTGCACGACGTGCGAAGTGACGAACACGGTCTTGTTGCCGGCGCGGGCGTGATGGACGAGATGGTCGAGGAACAGCCGGCGGTAGCCGGCGTCCAGCCCCATCGTGTAGTCGTCGAGGATCAAGAGGTCGGGGTCCTGCGCCAGCACCGCCGCCAGCACCACCTGCGAGCGCTGGCCTTCCGACATGTTGCGGATCAGATGCTGCGGCGGCAGCCCGAGGCGGTCCATGAAGTCGTGGAACACCTCCCGCCGCCAGCGCGGATACCAAGGCGAGAGGAAGCGTTCCGTCGCCTCGATGCTCAGGAAGTCGTAGGCGAGGTGTCCCTCGAACACCAGGCCGATCCGGCGCTTGGCCTGTGCCGGCAAGGCGTGCGACGGCTCGCCCAGCACGCGGCAGGCGCCGGAGAGTGGCGCGAGAAAGCCCATCAAGAGCTTGATCAGCGTGGTCTTGCCGACGCCGTTCTTGCCGAGCAGGCCGACGATCCGCCCCCTCTCGACCGAGAAGCTCAGGCCGTCGTGGATGACCCTGCCGCCATAGGCGTAGCGCAGGTTCTCGACCACGATCGGGCGATCGAGCGGCCCTTCATCGGTCCGGCTCAATGGATGTCCGTCCCCGACAGGCGGACCTGATGTCCCGCGCCGCCGTCGAACAGCACCGTGAAGGCGCCGGAGGGCTTGGCGAAGACGAATTCCGACTGCTCGTTCATCGCCCCCTCGATCAGCACATTGCCCGAGCGATCGAGCACCGCCAGCCTGACGCCGGCCGCGGTCGCGCCGTCCGAGAAGCCGCCCTCGCACAGGATGGTGCCGTCGCCATTGTCGTAGCAGGCGCACAAGGGTGTGTGCGCGTCCGCGCGCCGGGCGAGGAGCGTGACTGCGGACAGCACGGCAAGCGCCACGAGGAAGTGTCGGGACACGGGGCAAACCCTTTGTCGCAAGGAGTCGTTTCGACGCGATGCCGAAGCATCCGCCGATCTGATTGAACCGGACGGACGCTTCAAGTCCTTGATCCGGCTTCCGGTTGATCCCTTCGGGCCATCGGAAACGGTCTCGCCGAAAATCCCATGTTCGGTAACGGGATTTTCGGCGATCGGAATACGGCTCGAAGGCTCGATCAGCCGGAAACCGTATGAATTGTCGCAGTCTCTTCGCAAAACCAGCACCTGCCCTTGCGGAGACTGCTTTAGCCACTCGTCCCGCCAAACGCAATGCTATTGCGTCTCATTCGTAAAACAACTCGAGCGTCCGCCGATCTGATTGAACCGGACGAGCGCTCTAAGCCTTTGAGTAGTCGCATTCTCTTTCGCAATACCGGTCCCCACTTTTGCGGAGACTGCTTTAGGTCGAACTGCGCCACCGCAATGTGCCGGTACGGCGCAGTAGGCGGTCGGCCGCGGCATGATCGCCGGCGACGAGGCGTTCCAGTCCGGCTCCAGCCAGCGCTGCGCTCTGCTCGGCGATGCGGCGGACGGCTTCGAGCTCCGCCCGGCAACGCCGGCGATTGTCGCTGCCATTCAGGCGCGCGCCGCAAATCGGGCACGGCTCCAACACATCGGTGGTCATGGGCGGTGGCGATCACCTCGACCACGCCCTCCTCGATGCGCACGACCGAGACGGCGAATGTGCGGCCGCCGAGATCATAGACCAGCACCCGCTTGCCCTGCTGCTGGCCAGCCTCATAGACCAGCGCTGCCGCGGAAGGCCGAGCGCGTCTACGGTAGGCACGGCAGGGGCGACCGCGCCGCGATGTATCTTGGTCGCGAGTCTTGGCCGCGAGGGCAAGGTGCAGTCGGTGTATTTCCGGTTGCCGGAGCCTGGCAAGAACAAGAAAGGCGCGAACGTGGCGGACGATGCGAGTACCGCCGCGACGCCGCGCCCCGAGGTGTCCCGGAACGGCGTCGAGATGATCGGCGACCTTCGCGCCGACGCGCAGCACGAGGTGCTCGCGCAGGCGGGGTTCTTCTTCTTGTCGCTTATGAGAATATTTAATTTGTATAATTGCAATCTGTCACGTGCGGCAATTTAATGTTTCGGCGTTCTATTTTATTGCTATACTAAGCTGGTTTGAAGTCTCTGCTCACATTCCCCGTTCTCGAAAGGCCACCCGGCGGAAGATCGAGAGCATTCTCCGCAAGAATGGATGGCACCCTTGCGTCAAAGAATTCGGCAACTCAACAAGTTGGAGCAGTTGCTCGGCTCGGTCGGAACCGTGAACGCTTGATCGGCGCATGGTGTCGCGGCCGGGACGAAGGATCCCTCCGCAGGACCTGCACCGGCCGTGAACTCCGCTGCGTTCGGGAGCGGAAAGGCGAGCCGGTGCCCTGCGAAGTTCCGGCCAATTCCGCAACAGGATCCGGCCCAGAGGACCGACAGGCCCCGCAGAAGGACTCATCATGACCGAAGGTTCCGTATCCCGCGCCGGGCCGGCATCGCGTTCGCGGCTGCTGCCGACACTGCTTGTGTTGTCCGGTCCAATCATTGTCTCCCAGTTCGCGCAAATGGCGAACGGCGTTGTGGACGTCGTGATGGCAGGCAATCTCGGCGTTCTGACCCTGGGAGCCATCGCAGTCGGTGCCGCCGTCTGGACGCCGATGATGATTTTTCTGCTCGGCCTGCTGTACGGCATGACGCCGGCCATCGGCGCCCGTCTGGGAGAGGGGGATCCAGCGGGTGTCGCGGGCATCGTCCTGCGGGGCGTTGTGGTGGGCGTTCTGGGAGGCGCCTTGCTGGGGCTGGCGCTCTCTGCCGGCTGCGGTCCGTTGTTCCGCGCCGTCGGGGTGGCGCCCGAACTGATCCCGGAGGCGACGGCCTATCTGCAGTGGGTGGCGCTGGCCTTGCCGGGAATGGGACTGTTCCTGGCGGTTCGGTTCACCCTGGAGGCCCATCGGGCCCCGGCCATGGTCACCGTGGTTATCGTCGTGGGCGTCCTCGCCAAGATTTGGCTCAACGACGCTTTCGTCCACGGGCATGCCGGCCTGCCGGCGCTGGGAAGCGCCGGCTTCGGCGCGGCAACTGCGGCGGTGTCGTGGGGAATGGCGCTGGCGTTGATGGGCGTCACCCGCACGCATGGTGCCGTCCGGTATCTTTGGCAGCGCCCTCCGCGCATCGCCGAGTTATCCTTGGCGCGGATCGTCCGCTTCTGCCTGTTTGGTCTGCCGATCGCGCTGAATTTCCTGTCGGATTATCTGGTGATGGGGGTGGTGAGCGTGTTCATTGCCACCATTGGGGCCGTGGCGATCGGTGCCCACCAGATCGCCTTCAACATCCTCATGGTGATGCTGATGATCCCGACCGGCCTCAGCATGGCGGCGACGATTCTGATCTCCCGATCCGCGGGCGGCAGCGACCGGGCGAGCCTGCGCCCGCTCATGGCCTGGACGATGGGCCTTGCGGTGGTTTCGTCGCTGGCCATGGCGGCTGGCCTGGCGGCCTTCGACGCGGAGGTGGCGGGGCTCTATACCCAGGATCCCGCGGTTACCGCCCTGGCGCTCGATCTGCTCTGGGTGGTGGCCCTGATCCTGACCGTGGACGTGGTGGCCATCGCCTTGGGGTTTTTCCTGCGCGGCCTTGGAGACCCGGGCAGCCCGTTCTTGATCCAGCTTGGCGTGCACTGGCTCTTCAGCCTGCCTCTGGGCTACGCCCTGTGCTTCACGGACTGGATCGTCGCGCCATTGGGGCCGATCGGCTGGTGGTACGGATTGTCGGCCGGGCTGATCTTCACCGGCCTGCTGATGGCGTTGCGGTTGCGGCTGCGAATGGCCGGGAGCCCCGTGCCGGCCGGAGCGGCGCATGGCGCAGCGGAGTGATACGGCGTGCGGTCGATCCCTTCGGGATAACGAAAACCGTATATCCTTTCTCCACGGGCAACACGCGCCGTCGGGGCGCGCCGAACGGCTTCACGTATGTCGGCGGCATCAGCCGCATGTCGTGGCCCATCAGGAGCATCAGGCGACCGTGCGCCTCGTGAACGGCAACGTCCTGGCTGCGGTGGGCACGGTCATCGCGGCGTCCGGGGCGGTGACGCTCTCGTTCTGAAACGGAGACGGATGCCGGAATTCCATGTGGCGAGGGGGGCGATCTGCGGTGACATGCGAAAACGGCCGATCAAGCCGGAGTTTCGTATCACGCCGGGCTGCGCCAACGCGGCATGAGGCGGCCGGTTCGGCGGACGTACTCGTCCCACGCCCGTCCGAACAGGTCGCGCATCATCGCCTCCTCGCGGTTGATGCGCGTGACATAGACCGCGCCGAAGCCGACGAGGCCGGAGAGCGCGCCGGCCCAGTGCGGCACGAGCAGCGCCTGGGCGATCGCCATCAGCCACATCGCGGCGTACATCGGGTGGCGGATCCAGCGATAGACGCCGCGGGTGATCAGCGTGTGGTCCTGCTTGATTTCGAGGGTCGGCGACCACTGGCGGCCGAGATCGGCGTGCGAGCGCCAGAACAAGAGATCGGCGATCAGGTAAATGACCGCGCCGGCGATGACCGCGGCGGGGCTGGCGGGCGCAACCCATTGCGGCGGCCAGGGCCAGAAGATCGTCACCCAGGGCAGCACCATGACACCCATGGCGGCGGCGAGCAGCACGAGCTTTTCGGTGATGTCGATGCGGGTCTCGACGAGCGGGCCGTTGCGGGTGTGGGCGTAGAGATTGCGCAAGACCCACATCGTCAGGCTGCCGGCGACGAACGCCCGCGTGCCCCAATCGCCGGTGTCGGCGAACAGAACATAGGAGGTGAGCAGGGCGAGGGGGACGACGGTGCCGATGAGGGTGCGCGGCTGCATGGACAGAGGTTCCTAACGTATGCGGATGGAGACGTTGCCGGCGAAGCTGCCGCCGGGCGGCGGCGGAAAGGAGATGCTGGCGAGCACGGCGCGAATGGCGCGGTCGATGGTGAAGTTTCCCGACGCGCGTGCCAGCCGGTGCGACACCAGCCTGCCGTTCGGGCCGATCGAGAAGGCCACCACAACGACGCCGGCCACTTCTTCCAGGCCAAGGCCATCGACCCGGGCCTGGAGAATGGCCCGCACCCGCGCGGCATAGCCGGGATCGCGGCCGGACCGCGTTGCGGCGGCGGGCGCAGCCGCCTTCGCTTGCGAGGGCGCGCTAAGGCGGGCCGGCTCTTTGCGGCGAGCTGGAGGCTCGGCTTTCGGCTTCGGCCGCGGGGGCGCGGGGCTTGGTTTGGGGGGCTCGGCAACGATCGGCTCCGGCTCAGGCGTGACGATCGGCTCCGGCGGCGGCTCGATGATAGGTTCCGGCTCGGGCACAGGGTCAGGCTCCGGTTCCGCAACGGGTTCGGGACGCGGTGGCGGTGGCTCTGGCGCGGCGTCCACCGGCTCCGGCGCGGGCAGCTCGCTGACAACGGTGATCTCGACCTCCGTGGGCGGCGCTTGCGCCGGATCGGGACTGGGCAGCACGATCAGCGCCGAGGCATGCACCGCCGTGACCAGCACGATGAGGCCGGCCCGCCGTCCGCGACCCGATGGGCGGTCCGCGGGCGGTGGCGCCAAGGCGGTACGCCGGGAGATTGCCGCAAGGGTCATTGCGCGGCGGTGCCCGCTGGCGGAACCGTCGCGGTGGCCAGATTGCCGCTCTCGGCCTTGCCGGCCTCCGGCGTGGCACTGGCGCGGGCGTCAGGCCCCCCGGTAGCCTCGCGCGCCGTCTTCGGCTCGGTGACCAGCGCGAGACGGCGAACACCGGCGCCAGCGAGCAGATCGACGATGCCGACCATCTCGCCATAGGCGAGGTCGCGGTCGCCGCGCACCCGTACCGCGTGGTCATTGTCCGCGATCCTTGCCAGCACCGTCGCCGCCAGTTCCTCGCGGACGACCGGGGTCTGATCGACGGCGATGTGGCCGTCGCGATCGACCGAGACGACGATCGGATCCTTGGGATCGAGCGGCTTGGCCGTCGAGGCGCGCGGCAGATCGAGCTTCAGGCCGGCGGCCAGCAGCGGCGCGGTGATCATGAACACCACCAGCAGCACCAGCATGACGTCGACCAGCGGCGTGACGTTGATCTCCGCCGACGGGCGGTAGCTGCCGGGACGCGAGGATCCCAATCCGCCAGGGCTCATCATCCATCTCCATGCGTGGGGGAAGCAGGGCCGATGCCGAGCGCAACCGCGCGGCTCTCGACGTGATGGCGCAGCCGCTGCCCGGCGTGGCCGAGCACGGCGGAGAGGCGGTTGTAGCCGAGCGAGGCCGGAATGGCGGCGACGAGGCCGATGGCGGTTGCCGCCAGCGCCTCGGCGATGCCGGGCGCCACGACCGCGAGGGAGGTGTCCTGCGACGCGGCGATGCCCATGAAGCTCGACATGATGCCCCACACCGTGCCGAACAGGCCGATGAACGGTGCGGCGGTGGCGATCATCGCCAGAGCGGGCAGACCGCGTTCGAGCCGCATCATCACGAGGTCCGCTTCGCGCCCCATCGCCTCGGCGATGCGGGCGCGCCGTTCGGCGACGGACTCGGCGGCGATGTGAAGGCGGGCGGCCTCCTCGCCGGCCCGCTCGACGCCGGCGAGGAGCGCGGGCGCCTCGCCGCACGAGGCCGCCTTGAGCGCGCGGTTGAGGCCGCGATGGCCGAGCCAGACCTCGATCATCGCCACCCAGCACCAGATCGACGCCGCGGTCAGCGCCAGGATCACGCTGCGGCCGACCCAGCCGGCCGACAGGAACAGCCCGAGCGGCGTCATGTCCACCGTGTGCATGTCACGCCTCCGCAATCAGGAAAGCGGTCACAGCCGCACCTTGGCGCCGAGGCCGAAGGTGCGGCCGCGGGCGTAGCTCACGCCGGAGAGCATTTCGCCCGTCTTGGCGGACGGGGCATAAACATTCCCGTATGAAATGGTTTCCTCATTCAGCAGATTGCTGCCGAAGAGATAGAACTCCCGCTTCTCCCACTCCAGGCCGGCCCGCGCTCCCAGATAGTGCGAGGAATCGAGCAGGAACATGTTGCCGGCGTCGGCGAAACGCGCATCGACGAAGCTGTAATCCAGCCGCCAATACGCCTGTGCATCGCCGAGCTGGCTGCCGAGACCGAGTTTCTCGACATGGGTACGGTGGGCGAGCGAGGCCTTGAGGGTCCACTCCGGGACGTTGGGGATCTTGTTGCCGTCCACGAGCCCGTTCACCAGAGTGGCAAGAACCGGCAACACATTGAGCAACTCGCCCTGGGTGTAGGCGGCGCCGAAGCCGACGTCCCACCCCTCGGCGATGCGATAGCTGCCCTCGAGCTCGCCGCCCCAGCTCTGGACATCGACATTGAGTGCCAGCACCTCAAGCGTCGTGGTGTTGAAGGCAGTGATCTGCTCCTGCGAGACGTCGTTGTAGAACAGGGCACCGGACAGGTTCAGCCGGTTGTCGAGGAACGAGCCGCGGCTGCCGATCTCATAGGCGATCATCGACGTCGGATCGTACGGATCGCGGGGGATGCCGAAGGCCGCGAAGTGGTTGGACATGCCGTAGCCGCCACCCTTGTAGCCGCGCGCCACGCTGACCCAGCTCGACAGGTTCGGCGACCACTCATAGGCAAGCGAGGTGCGGCCGGTCCAGAAGCCGTAGGACATGGTGCCTTGCTCGGCAAATGAGGGGACTGTCCCCGGGGTACCGTCGGACGTGTAGAGGTTGTCGAAGTCCTTGCTTTCGTGGGTCAGGCGCCCGCCGACGGTCCATTTCAGCTTGTCCCACAGCGGAAGCGTGATCTCGCCGAACACCGCGGCACCAGTGGTGGTCTGGGTGTAGTCCTGGGTGCCGGCCATGAGCGGGGCGTAAAGCCACAGCTTGTTGTCCTGAACGAGATTCGCAGTGTCCTGATAGCCGACCACGCCGGCGATCCAGGAGATGGCGGAGCCGGGATTGGAGGTGAGGCGGAATTCCTGGGTGGCGCGCGACTCGTCGCGGGTCCAGTAAATGTGGTTGGTCGCCGGATCGGCGAACATCGAGGTTGGCAGGCCCGACATCGCGCTGGCGAGATGCACGTCGAGCGCGTTGTAGCGGGAGTTGACCTCGGCCTTGTGGTAGGAGGTCTGGGCGGTGAAGGTGAAGGCGTCGAAGGCGTATTCGAACTTCGAGTTCAGATTGACGAACTCCATGTTCTCATCGGCGACCGAATAGCCGGCGATCTTTTCCATGCCGTCGCCGAGCTGCATGTAATAAATTGGAGACAGATCGGTCTTCTCGCCGCTGGCGCTGACCAGCCAGCGGGTACGCTCGTTGGGGGTGAACAGCAGCGAGCCACGCCCGACATAGGACGTTTCATCGCCCAGATCGGAGCCTTCGGTGTTGGGGATGAAGCCGTCGATGCCGCGGGCGCGGAAGGCGATGCGGCCGGCGACCTTCTCCGGCACGATGGCGCCGGCCAACGCGCCCTCGACCTGGCGGTGATTGTCGGAGCCGTATTCGACCCCGACATAGGCTTCGGGCGTTTGGCTCGGCAGCACCGGAATGAGGTTGATGGCACCGCCCGAGGTGTTGCGGCCGAACAGCGTCGACTGCGGTCCCTTCAGCACCTCGACCCGCTGCAGGTCGAAATAGGCCGAGTTCGAGGCGGCGAGCGAGGTCGGCGCGCCGTCGATGAAGGTCAGCACCGAACTGTCGTCGGGGCTCAAGGGAAAGGTCACGGCGCCGACGCCGCGCATGATGATGAAGTCGTTGGAGCGGTCGCCGAAGGTGGGCTTCACCGCGCCGGCGATGTCGCGCAGCGCCGTGGTGCCGTCGATGATGCGCTTCTGTTCGAGCTCGGTGCGGCTGATCGTTTCGACCGAGAACGGGATGTCGCGCAGCTTCTCGGTCCGCTTGCGGGCGGTGACGGTGATTTCCTCGATCGTCTCGGTCTCGGTGTTGTTCTCGCTCTGGTTCTCCGGCTCGGCATAGGCCGGCGTCAGGGCGGTGGAGCAGAGCAGAGACGAAGCCAGCAGTATCGTGGATCGGCGCAAAGGGGCCCCCATTATTGCGGTTGTTCCAGAGAAGGGTGGTGAAGAAGGGCGCGGACCTCGGGTCCAGCCGCGACGATCAGCGCCACGACCGCGCCGATCGCGACAAGGCCGGTGACCGCGGCGAACAGGCCGTTGAGGCCGATTGCGGCGATCACCGCACCGGCCGCAGCTGCAGCAACGATGGAGATCAGCGCGTCGATGCCGGTGAGGGCGGCGGCCTGGGTGGCGGCGCGCTCGCCGTGGCACACGGCGAGGGTGAGGGCGCGATAGACGACGAAGAAGGCGTAGGAGGTGCCCATCACCAGAAAGGTGAGGGCGATGACCGCCTCCCAGGCGAGAATGGCCGAGCCCGCCGCGGCTGGAACGCCGAAGCCGGCGACCGAGGCGAGACACAGCGCGGCGAGGGTGCGCCACGCGCCGAAGCGCGCCATGCCCGCGCCGACCACACTCGAGGCGGCGAGGCCGACGATATTGGCGCCGAGCGCCGACAGCAGGCCGATTTCGCCGACACTGAGCCCGGCATCGACCTGCAGGATCGGCAGCGCGCCGGAGGCCAAGCCGAAGCTGCCATGCACGAACACCGAGATGGCGAGCCGCCGCTGCACCAGCCGGCTGACGAGGAACGCCCACAGACCGCCGCGCTGTGGCGCGGCTTTGTCGGCGGCGCGCATGGCGGCGCGATCGGGCAGCACCAGCGCCGGCAGCGCCACCAGCAGCGACAGTGCCGCCACCGCGATCACAAGCGTCGTCCAGCCGCGGTCGCCGAGCACGAGGATGACGACGCCGAGCACGGTGCCGCCGGCCGCGGCGGCGATGCCCTGGTGAACCGCCGAGCGCTGGCGGTCGGCGGCGCCCAGTGTGGCGACGAGGTAGGCGTCACTCGCCGTGATGGCGGTGACCAGCAGCGTCACCACCAGCGTGCTGAGGCCCAGCATCGGCCACACCGAGCCGGCGGGATCGATCGCCAGCAGCCCCAGCAGAGCCAACACCGCCAGGATGAGGAACAGGCGCAACATCGTGCGGTGGCGCGCGATGCGCCCGGCCGCCCACCGCTCCACCAGCGGCGCCCACGCCACTCTGAGCGCGAACGGCAGGTAGGCGAGGAAGACAAGCCCGACCACCTCCGGCGGATGGCCCGCCTGGCGCAGGGTGGCCGGCAGGATGGTGTAGACGAAGAACATCGCGATCATCGCGACGGCGTAAGAGGAGGCGGCAACCGCCTGGACGGTGGCGCGGCCGGCGGAGTTGGGCGCGGCGGCTGCGGTGTGAGGGCCGCTCATCGCAGCCTCCAGCCGCTGGCGCGCTGCTGCGCCGCCCACAGGCCGGCATAGAGGCCGCCACGTGCCAGCAGTTCGTCGTGGCAGCCGCGCTCGATGATGCGGCCGCGGTCCATCGCCAGGATCTGGTCGGCACCGGCGATGGTGTGGAGGCGGTGCGCTACCACGATCACCGTGCGGCCGCTTTCGAGCGCGGCGACGGCATCCTGGATCGCCTTCTCGGACAACGGGTCCATCGCCGAGGTCGCCTCGTCGAGCACGACGATCGGCGCGTTCTTCAGCAAGGCGCGGGCGACGGCGACGCGCTGGCGCTCGCCGCCCGACAGGGTGCGGCCGCCGTCGCCAAGGCGGGTGTCGAGGCCGTGCGGCAGCGCCGCCACCAGCTCGTCGAGGCGGGCCGCCGTTACCACCGCCTTGAGCCGGGCGTCGTCGGCGCCGGGATCGCCGAGCAGGATGTTGGTGCGCAGCGTGTCGCGGAACAAATGGACGTTCTGGTCCACCACCGAGATCAGCGCCTGCAGCCGGGCTGGGTCGGCTTCGGCAATGTCGAGGCCGCCGATCCTGATCGAGCCGCCGGCCGGATCGTAGAAGCGCGCCAGCAGCGCAAGCACGGTTGATTTTCCAGCGCCGCTCGGCCCGACGATGGCGGTGACGGTGCCGCGCAGGGCGGTGAAGGTGACATGCTCGACTGCGGTCCGCCCGTCCTTGCCGTAGGCGAACGACACCTGGTTGGCGCGAACGTCGAGGGTGTCGGCGAAGTCGCGTCGGCTGCCGGTCAGAACCGGTTCGGCGAAGAACGCCTCCATGCCGCAGCGGGCCTGTTCGCCGAGGCGGAAGATCAAGGCCTGCTTGATCACTGCGCTGGTCCAGGCGGTCTGGGCGGCGATGGCGAGAAACAGCGCCACCATGGCCTCGGGCGGCGAGCCCGCGCCGCCACCGCTCAGGGCGACCGCGACCAAAGCGAGTGGAACGCCGAGCGACAGCAGGAGGGCGTTGGCTTCCTGCATCGCCACCAAGCGCGGCGTGTTGCGGCGCATCAGCTGGTAGGCACCCTCGACGACGTCCTGGAACTGCGCCAGCGCCTCGCCCTTGCGCAGGAACATGCGGAACACCGCGATGCCCTCGCCATATTCGCCAATGCGGTGGTTGAGGTCGGTGATGAAGCGCGAGCGCGTCGCCAGCACGCGCGCGACGACGCGGACGATCGGCTGATGCACCACGAGCGCAACGAGGAGGGTGCCGATCATCACCGCGACCACCAGCGGCGAGAACAGCGCCGCCAGGGCGAACAACACGAGGCCGGCCACCGCGCCGGCCAGGATCCGGTGCAGCGTGAAGGTCGAGCACTCGTTGATCCAGCGCCCGTCCTCGCCGACCAAGGTGGCAAGGCGGGCCGGCCTCCAGCGCACCAGCACGCCGAGCGGAACGGCGCGCATGTGCTGGATCAGCCGGCGGCGCACGGTTTCGGTGGCGGTATTGCCGGCCTGGAAGCCGGCGCTCCACGCCACCCGCAACGCCAGCGTGCGCACCACGAAGGCGGCGACGACCGCGCCAGCATAGGGCAGGAGGTCGGACGGGGTGGCGTCGCCCGCGGCGAGACGGACGAGGCCGAGCCCGACCGCAGCCGCCGGCACCGCCGCGGCCAGCCCCTCCACCAGTGTCGCGACAAGGCTGAGGACGAACTTGCCGCGCGCCGCGCCAAGGTGCGCCCAGATGAACGACAATAGTTTCATGGTCAGTTCCCCCGGCTGGCGTGGCGATAGCTGCGCACCGCCTGATGGGCCGCCCACATGCGGGCGTAGAGCCCGCCGGCCGCGACGAGATCGTCGTGCCGGCCGCGCTCGGCGATCCGCCCCTGGTCGAGCACCAGGATCTCGTCGACATGGGTGATGGTGTGCAGGCGGTGGGCGATGACGATCATGGTTCGCCCGTGGGCGAGTTCGGCGATCGCGGTCTGGATCTCCGCCTCGTTCTCGGGGTCGGCGAAGGCGGTGGCCTCGTCGAGGATCAGGATCGATGCGTCCTTGAGAATGGCGCGGGCGATCGAGATGCGCTGGCGCTCGCCGCCGGACAGGCCGTGGCCGCGCTCGCCGACCAGCGTGTCGTAGCCATTCGGCAGGGCGCTGATGAAGTCGTGGGCGCGGGCGGCCTTGGCGGCGGCAATGATGTCGGCATCGCTGGCATCGGCGCGGCCGAGCCGGATGTTGTCGGCGATGGTGCCGGCGAACAGGAACACGTCCTGGAACACCACGGCGAGGCGGGCGTGGAGATCCTCCGCGCTCATGTCGCGGATATCGACGCCACCGATACGAACCGCGCCGCTGCGCACGTCGAGGAAGCGGGCGACGAGGCGCACCAGCGTCGATTTGCCCGATCCGCTCGGCCCGACCAGCGCGAGGCTGCGGCCCGGCTCGACCCGGACCGAAACGCCATCGATGACCGCCCGCTTGCCATAGGCGAAGCCGACCTGATCGAGTTCAACCGCCGCCGGGCCGATGGTGCCCTTGGTCGCGCTCTCCGGCATCTCGGGCAGGGAGAGGATGGACTCGATGTTGTCGAGGTGCTGCACCTGCCGCATCACCCGGTGGCTGATGCCCTGGATGGCGCCGAAGATGTCGCCAAGGCCGAGCGCAAGCGCGAGGAACACCGCCAGCGTCGCGGTGCTGACCTCGCCGGCCGCCGCCATCAGCAGCCCGGCGGGTGCCACCACCAGCAGATGGCTCGACAGCAGGATCTGCGCGAGGCCGCCGGGCACCACGGCGTCGCGCATCCAGTCGTTGGAGAAGCGCGTCATCAGCGCGAACATGTCGAAGGCGCGCTGCGTCGCCTGCTCGGCCTGATCGAACAGGCGCACGGTCGGCAGGCCGTCGGCGATCTCGGCGGTGGTCTCGGCGAGCCTGGCCTGGATCTCGATATAGTCGCGGGTCGGCCCTTCGCCGGATTTCAGCAGGCGGCCGAGCAGCCACATGCCGACCACCATCGGCACCAGCGTCAAGACCGTCAGCCGCCAATCGACCACCACGAGGGCGACCAGCACCAGCAGCGGCGCCAGCAACGCGGCGCTGGTCTCCGGGATCAGATGGGCGATGCCGTCCTCGGTGGCCTCGACGTCGTCGAGCAGGATGGAGCGGACGCGGCCCTTGGCGGTGTCGTCGAACCAGCCGAGCGGCACCCGCGACAGCTTGGCGGCGAGGCGAAGCCGCAGATCCTTCTGGACGCGGAAGGCGATGAGATGGGACAGCGCCGTCGACAGCCCGAAGAACACATGGCGGCCGATGAGGCCGGCGACGCCGGCAAGGCCGATGACGAGGAGGCGGTCGCTATTCGGGTTCGGCGAGGTCAGCTCGACGAAGGCCAGCGCCGCAGCGAGGTAGGGCGACAGCGCGAGCAGCGCGGCCAGGGTGCCGGCGACAGCCGATCCGGCAAGCAACCGGCGCCCGCTCGTCATCAGAGTCAGAATCCTGCGGGCGACCGCCGGAACGGAGAGGGGAGCGCCTTCCCGATTTCCGGGGTCAAATCCGGCGCATGAATCAGTATTGGCGTCGCCAGTCTCTGTTTTTCTGCCGACGAATCCGTCGTCTTTATTTATTCCAATGTAGCTCGACACGGCCTGCACTCTCTTTATGAGTGAAGCCGACATCTAAGGCCAGCGCTGTTGCGAGCAAATCGCAGTCAGTTTTGTGCGCCGGAATAAGATCTTTGCGCAAACGACACCCTGCACGCCGCATGGGCCGGCTCACGACGCCCGCAGCTCCGAGCGGGGTGGGTGGCCGAAGCGGCGGCGGTAGGCGGTGGCGAAGTTCCCCGGGCTCGCGAAGCCGACGCGGTAGGCGATCTGCGCCACGGTCAGGCGGTTCTCGCGCAGCAGGACACGCGCGACGTCGAGGCGGCGGTCGCGCAGATAGTCGATGATGGTGACGCCGAACGCCTGCTTGAAGCTGCGGCGCAGCGTCGTCTCGTTGACGCCGATCTCGCGGGCGATCTGGCCGATGGTCGGTGGATCGGCGAGGGCGCTCTCCAGCATCGCCTGGACCCGTTCGGCCTGCTCGCGGCGCAGCCGGGAGAGGGTGGGGCAGGCCGTTGCTGCGCCATCGAGATCGATCGCGATTTCGAAAATGGCGGCGAGGATGCGCGCTTCCGCGTAGAGCCGGGCGAGCGCGCCGGCATATGGGTTGGCGGCAAGGTCGAGCAGGGCGGCGCGCAGGCGTTCGGCGCGCTCGAACTGCCGGAATTGCAGGCCGCACCGGCAGCCGCGCAGGGGCGCCAGTTGCAGGTCGTCGAGCAGGGGCGCAAGGCCCTCAGCCTCGACGAAAAACCCGCTCATGTCGCAGGTCTGGCCGGCGCGGAAGTGCGTCCTGAACCGCATCGGCTCGCCGAGCGCGATCAGGGTCGGCACGCCGATGCGGTCGGTGGTGATCGAACGGCCCTCGACATCGGCAGCATGGCAGCCCGCGGTCAGCATGCCGACGAAGATGCTGGCTTGGTAGACGCCGGAGACCGGGATGTCGTGGAGATAACGAAAGCGGCACCCGCTGGTGAAGACGGACGGGCGGACGGCGTTGAACCAGAACTGGCCGTAGGCGAACGCCGTGTGCTCGTCGATGGCGATCTCATCCACGCCGGCCCACATCTTCTCGATGTTGGGGCAGGAGCCGATCATGTCTGCCACCGAGAGGGTCCGGTCGGCGTCGGCCGGCGGCACCGCCCGGCCCCATGCTACATTGTTCCGGCGATTCATCGGCTGCCACCCTGCACGCGGACGATGGAGGTAAAAACAAAGGGTATGCGAATAGATCGCATTCGCATTCGCATTCGCATACCATGCACGCCGCTGTCCAGCCATGTGCGCCGCGAAGACGCCATCCAGTGACGGACCCGCCGCGGGGCAGAGGCCGGGCGGATGACATGAGGCCGAACGACTTGCGATGCGCCGCCGGCCGCGTCATACGGTTTCCGGCTGATCAAGCCCTCGAGCCGTATTCCGATTGCCGAAAATCCCGTTATCGAGAGTTTCTTGGAGGACTGGGGATTTCGGCGAGACCGTTTCCGGTATCCCGAAGGGATCAACCTGAAACCGTATCATCGGTCGCGTGGCTCCGCCCCCACCACGGCCGCAGGTGGCGCATCCCGCGCCGCCGAGGGGTGTCGACGCGGGATTGCAGCGGCCGAGCGCGTCGGGCCGATTGCGGTCCGAGCCGCCGGGTGCCTGCCGGTGCCGTTCGCCTAAGCGCTTGTTTTGCTGATGAGAATGGCGCGCCATTCAGAACAAAACTGCGAACTCTTATGTAATTGAAATTCCTATATAATTTTTAGGATTGGCGTCGGCAAGGTGGCCAGGGGCTCGCGGCAGGCGGCGACGATCGCCTCGGTGGCGTCGAGAAGGCGCGCGACCTCGGCGCCCGAGACCAAGTCCGTGCCGGGCCACAGCGCGGCGAGCGTGGCCGTGGTGTTCGGCGGGATCGTGCCGCGCTCGACCAGCGATGCGATCTGGGCCGGCGACGCGGTAGCGGCACCGAGCAGCAACTCGCCGAGCGCCACCAGCCGGGCCGCCGCCGCATCGCCGATCGCCTTGGCGAGCAATGCTGGCGCCTCCTCCGGGAAGCCGCCCTGCGCCAGCACGCGGGCCATGCGCACCGCTCGCTCCGCCTTGCCGTGCAGGGTTGCCGCCTCGGCGGCTTTGCGCTCGACCGACACATCAGTCTCGACGAAGGATGGCGCCCGGTGCAGCACCCGCACCGGGCCTTCCACCAGCTGCAGCACGCCGCTCGCCTGCAGCCGCTGCATGGCGGTCCAGGTCGCGCGGTCGACCAACTCGACCTTCGGCGCGGTGCCGTCGCCGGTGGCGAGGCGCTTTTGCTCGGCCGCGAGCGCCTCGCCGTTAAGGTCGAGCACCGCCAGCACGCGCACCCGGCCGTCGCCGCCCTGCCGCGCCTCGATCAGCAGCGCCGCCTCACCGTGGCGGCATTTCAAGTCCTCCGCGACCGCTTCGTCCGGCGACACGATGCGCGGCGCAGCCTTTTCGGCAGCCTCCATCATCGCCTGCATGCGCTCGACCATGGCGCCGCGGCCGGAGGGCATCTTGAGCGCCGACACGTCGCCCTGGCCGTCGAGCACACCGTCGGCCAGGGCCTGCTTCTGGCCGAGCAGATGCAGGATACCGTGCTCGATCGAGCCCTCGCAGACGAGGTTGACGACCGTCACCGCGCGGGTCTGGTTCTTGCGCCAGGCGCGGGCGATGCGCTGCTCCAGCCTAGCCGGGTTCCATGGCAGATCGACATTGATCACCGCGCTGGCGACCTGGAGATTGAGCCCGACGCTGCCGCTGTCGGTCGACAGAAACAGTCGGCACGCGGGGTCGTTCTTGAACCTTGTGATCTCGGCGCGGCGGCGCTGCTGCGGCACCGAGCCGGTGTGCCAGGCGGTCTCGATCCCCATCTCGGCGGCGAGCTCGCGCACCAGCTCCAGCATGCGCTCCCATTCGGAGAACACGATCACTTTGCGGTCCGGTTCCTCGAACAGATCGCCGAACACCCGCTCCAGCTCTTCAAGCTTCGGGCTCACCCGGCAGCTTGGGTCGAGGATCGCCGGCGTGTCGCACACCATGCGCATGCAGGCGAGCAGCATCTGCAGGCGGTCGAATTCCTTTGGCAACAGCGGCCGGCGCTGCGCGATGGCGATGAGACGCGCCGCCTGCGACTTGTAATCGTCGTAGCGCGCCTTCTGCTCCTCGACCATCGGCACGAAATAATTGGTGACGGTGCGGCCGGGCAGTTCGCGCTCGACGTCGGCCTTGCGCCGCCGCAGCATGACCGGCGCGACGCGCCGGTGCAGATCATCGAGATTCTTGTAGTCAGCCGGCCGGCCGCGCTCGTCGAGCTGATAGAAGTCGCGATTGAAGCGGAACAGCGGCCCAACCAGCTCGGGATCGAGATACTGGACGATCGAGTAGAGCTCGTCGATCCTGTTCTCGACCGGCGTGCCGGTCAGCACGAAGACATAAAGCGAACGCAGCGACTTCACCCGCCGCGCCGTCTTGGTCTGCCAGTTCTTGATCCGCTGCGCCTCGTCCAGCACCACGAGATCGGGCGACAGGACGGCGTTGATGTCGTCGGCGTCGACGAGCACCTGCTCGTAGTTGACGATGGTGAAGAAGACCGGATCGCGGTATCGCGCAAGGCGCTCCGCCCGCGGCCCGAACACCGAATGCGCCGGCCGGTCGGTGAAGCGGGCGATCTGCTCCTCCCACTCGGCCTTCAGCGAGGCTGGGCAGACGATGAGGACGCGCGAAATCCCCTTGCGGCGGGCCAGGAGCTCGCAGGCGGCGATCGCCTGCACGGTCTTGCCGAGCCCCATCTCGTCGGCGAGCAGCGCGCGCTCGCCGAAGGCAAGATGCAGCATGCCCTCGCGCTGGTAGGGCAGAAGCGGCAGCTTCACCACCTCGAAATCGGCCTCGCCGCGCGTCACCTCGGCCAGGAAGGCGGCGCGCTCCTCGATGCGCGAGCGTGTCCGCTGCTCCCGCGCGAGCCACGGTCCGAAGAGGCGCGAGACGCGCAACCGCAGCCGCACGTCGGCCGGCGCTACAGACCACGCATCGACGAGGGTGGCGATATTATCGGGAGCCGGGTCGAGCGTGCCGTCAGCGGCGAGGAAAGGCGCCAGCCAGCCGCGCACCGGCTCACGGTCGTCCTCCAGTTCGCTCTCCGCGACCGGCCAGGCGATCATTGGGCGCGGCGTGCCGCGGCGATCGAGGAAGATCTCCACCCGCGTCGGGCCGGCCGCGGCCGCCGCGCGGAACGCCTTGGCGCCCCGCCTGTGCAAGGCCGCCAGCACGCCCTCGACGTGCTTGCAGGTGCCGAGCCCGTTCACCCGGTGATCGATGCAGCCGCACGAATTGGAAAAGCCCTTGAGGTCGCGGATCTCCACCTCGTAGGAGCCGCCGGTTTCCGAGCGGGTCTTGAAGGTTCCGAAAACCGGATGGTCCGCCTCAATCGTCTCGATGGCGACGATCTCGGTGGTGCCGCGCCAGCGGCGCAGTGCGATCTCCTCGTCGTCGGTGGTGTTCCAGCCCTGCAGGGCGGGCCGATCGAGCACCTTACGGGCCCGTCCACTCGTCTTCGGCACGGCCCGCTTCGCCGCCTTGCCGGGCCGCGTCCCGCCGCTGGACTTGGTGCGCGATTCCTTTGCCATAGAGGCGACGCTAACAAGATCAAAGGACAGGTCAACGGGTCATACGGTTTCCGGCTGACAAGCCGGTGAACCGTATTCCGATCGCCAAAAAATCCCTTCCAACTCAAGGATTTTTCGGCGAGACTGTGTCCTGTATCCCGAAGGGATCAACCGGAAACCGTATCAGTCCCGCCTTTCGAAAATCAGCTTTCCGCCCCCCCATACTTTGCCGCCAGCCCCGCTGACCGTGGATGAAGCGGCGGGACCATCTTTCAAATCTGAGGGGTGGGTGGAAAACGCTCAGCGTGCCGGTCGAATTGTCCGCCGAGCCGCGACACCGGACGCTTCGCTGAAAAGATGCCGCGGAATATTGATGATGGCAAAACGTCGTCGCTCCTCGGCGTGGGTTTCAAAATCGGCTTCAACAAAAATCTCGACCGTTTCCTCGCTGGCGTGACCTGGACCCGGATGGGAGAATCACCGAAGTCGACTCCATGCCGGCGGCCATTCTGTCCGCGGATGATCGCGTGAGGTATTGTGTGTCCCTTGTGAGCACCCACGTCCACGCCACCGATACGAACGCATCACCGATGGGCGACTTGTCCTACGAACAGTCGCCCATCCAGCGCGGCTTGAGGACTCTCAATCACGCCGCGGCCTGCCGCCAGGCCGTGTTCACCGCCGCGAGG
>NZ_VWPL01000059.1 GCF_008630065.1 Blastochloris sulfoviridis | reverse complement strand
CCGGCCGGCGTCAAAATCACCGACGCCGACCTTGAAGCCGTCAACCTCACCCGCCACGACTTCCACGGCGAGTGGAATTACACCATCAGCCCAAACTCACTCGGTTCGGAGCGATAATTCTCGGACAGTTCCTAAGCTGCTGGTTGACACGCGCGCCCGGTGGCGACTGTTCAGTTAGAGGTCGATGAATGCCACGGAATCGACCCAGCAGTTTACCAGCGGATGGACTGCCCTGTTCCCGGCAAATAGGTAGTAAATGTCTGGCTGGGGACTATCGGCTTCATTGTCTGCGTCGACCGGCATCGATCTTTCCTGTTCACTGGTTTGTCAGTTCGCGGGTGGACCAAGTTGCCGGATTGCATCGCTTTACGTCGATACCGGCGAATAGACGCTGTTCAATACCGGCAGACCGCCCTCTTGCTGAATATGAATGTTCATCCAGGTGCGTTCAATTTTCTCGATATCGTTGCTCTCGATCCAGAAGAACAGAGCAGCACGCCCAAGCGGCGTAAGGCCCACCTTGACTTCGCTATCAAGATGGTTGTTCATCCGCCTTCGAAGATTCTTGGCGAGACCGACATAGACGACCTCGCGGGAAAATGTCGTCAGGGCGTAGCAGCCGGACGTCTCCGGAACGAACCGCTCCCGGCTTCTCTTGAATGTTTCAAAGTGTGGAGGCTGAGGAACTAGCTCCGCGATGTTCACAGCTCAATCTCTGCGCTCATGGAGACCTTATGTAGAGCTTTCGACATCTCCTGCGAAACAACATTGATCGCGCCAGCGTTGAGAAAACTTGCCTTACTGCCCTTAGCCCACCACTCAGGATGACCAACGCCAGCATACTCTCCATCAACGTTCTCAAAGCAGGATTCCAATGTCTTCTTCATCGTTGATACTGTAAAGCTGCCCTTGTCCTGGAGTTTCATAAAGAATGGAATTGAGAATTTACAGAAAAGCTCTACTCCATTATATTTATACAATACAGCAGCATTTCCGTCGTCGAGGATTTCTGTAATAGCCTTCCAGTAATTCAAAAATATTTTTTTCTCTTTGTCAAAATCCTTCACAATGGTCAAAGGATTGTTCGCTGTCAGGACGTACTTGACGACCGCTTTGACGAATGATCGTTGCGCAACAGTTGTGTCCTCGGACTCGTCATTGGCCATACGGATTTTGCCCTTCCATGGGGAATCCGGAGCTTCATTTAAGTAAATTACATATTTGAGAGCCTTATCGACCTCCCCCTTTTCAACAGTGTTCAGAATCCATTTGGGCAGGCTCGGCATATCTTCAACGTCCAGCGCCTCCGTAAGGCGGGCAATGATGCGCTGCTCAACGGATTTATCAACGCTTTTCTGGGTCGTGTTGACGATAAGGAAATGGCACATCTGCGCTATGTGCGGTAGATTGATTGCTATATTGACCGGGACCTCGAAGTCCAACACGCGCGGGTCCTTTTGGGCCGCCATTTTCAACCCCTCTAGGCGGTGTTGCCCGTCCACCACGCTAAATGGTCCTACCTCTGATGTGTCGATTTCAATGGTATTATTCTGACTATTGAACTCGATCGACTTATCTGTCGCCAGCAGAACTGAAGTTGGCAAGAACGCATCACTGCTGTCCTGACCTTTTATAATATAATCTGCCAACTTTTTCGCACGAGCGGTGTTCAAGAGACGCTGATAGCCAGTGTCATTGTTGTTTTCGGGGTCCAGCGTCTCTACATTATAGAAATTTTCGGAAACCAACTCTTTAACGCTGATCGAAGTCGTATACAGAACCAGATCGCCCTGCTTCGCGCGCGCTGCGGGGACTGTAATCTTGCTCATGATGCCCTTCTTCTCCAATCGAATCCCTCTCTGTCTGGTTCAAGCTAGCGTTTCCCCGTCCTATACGCCACTCCGACAAGGCGCCGATCGCGACGCCGCGCAAGGCCTTGGGCCAGCTCCTCGGTCACGGCGTGCGGTTCGGCCACGCCGACGACATTCTCGCCGCCGGCGAAGGCATCGAGACCATGCTGTCGCTGCGCCTGGCGACGCCCGCCCTGCCGATGATCGCCGCGCTGTCGGCGTCGCACCTCGCCGCCATGCTGTTTCCCGCCACGCTGCGCCGGCTCTACATCGCGCGCGATGCCGATCCTGCCGGTGACGGCGCGGCGGAGACCCTGACCACGCGGGCGACCGCCGCCGGTATCGAGGCGATCATCCTGTCGCCGCACCGCGACGACTTCAACGCCGACCTCCGGGCGCTCGGCCTTGATGAGCTTCGTTCTCACGTGCGGACCCAACTCGTCCCCGAGGACGTCGCACGGTTCGCCGACATCTTCGATGCCTTGATCGTCGCCCTGCGCGACACCCGCCTTGAGCCCGACCTCGACGACTTGCTGTGGTCAACCGTCAATCTGTTCCACCGCGCCGTCCAGCGCATCGAGCGCAGCCTCGACGACAACGAGCAGGCCCAGCGCCGCAGCCAGACCGAGCAGGACGGCTCGGAGGTCCGCTCGGTCGAGCTTGAGCGCCTCATCGCCGAGGGCGTCACGCTGATCGAGCGCCGCAACGCCATGGAGGCCTTCCGCGACCACGCCGCGGACTTGTTCGAGCGCCACACCCATTCCGCCTGGCGCCCGCGCGCCGGCTCGCTGGCAAGCCACCGCACGTTGACCGCGGCGATGATCGACTCCCGCGATTTCCTCGCAGCCAAGCGCCGCACCGAGGCCGAGCTGATGATGCCGGCTGGCCCCAAGGTCGCCTTCACCGGCGGGGCCGACTTCAACGACCATCATCTGATCTGGGACCGGCTCGACAAGGTCCAGGTCAAGCATCCCGACATGGTGCTGCTGCACGGCGGATCACCGAAAGGCGCCGAGCGCATCGCCGCCCGCTGGGCCGACACCCGCAAGGTACCGCAGATCGCCTTCAAGCCGGACTGGACACGGCACGGCAAGGCCGCGCCGTTCAAGCGTAACGACCAGATGCTCGCGGTGCTGCCGATCGGCGTCCTGGTGTTCCCCGGCAGCGGCATCCAGCACAATCTCGCCGACAAGGCCAAGATGCTCGGCATTCCCGTCTGGAAGTTTGGCCGCGGCGCCTGAGCGCCGCACGATGCCTTGACATCGTGATAGCATTTTCACATATTGATATCATCACACCCATCCTGGAACGTGTGCCGTCATGCCCGCCGTCACCATTCGCAACCTCTCCGATGAGACGCATCGCGCCTTGAAGGTCCGCGCCGCACAGCACAATCGCAGCACGGAAGCGGAAATGCGCGCCATCCTGGACGCCGCCGTGCGACCGCAGGACCGGCTGCGTCTCGGCACCGCGCTGGCGGAGATGAGCCGGAGGATCGGGCTCACCAACGCCGATGTCGAAGCCCTGGAACAGAGGCGCGACACCAAGCCCGCCGAGCCGCTGCGGTTCGAATGATCCTGCTCGACACCAACGTCGTCTCCGAAGCGATGAAGCCCGAGGCGGCGCCTGCGGTCCGCGCCTGGCTCGACGCCCAGACGGCGGAGACGCTTTATCTCACCAGCGTCACCCTTGCGGAGCTGATGTTCGGCATCGGCGCGCTGCCCAAGGGCCGGCGCAAGGACAAGCTGACCGCCGCGCTCGACGGCGTGCTGGAGCTGTTCGCGGATCGAATCCTGCCGTTCGACATCCCTGCGGCGCGACGCTATGCCGAACTCGCCGTTAGGGCGCGCGCCGCCGGAAAGGGTTTCCCCACGCCTGATGGCTATATCGCCGCGATCGCCGCCGCGCATGAGTTCGCGGTGGCATCGCGCGACACCAGCGCATTTTTTGCCGCCGGCCTCACCGTGATCGACCCCTGGACCGCTGCCGTCTGAGCCGCGGTTCGCGAAGCCCGGACCGTCGCGCGGCGATCCGGCTGGCTGTTCCGGCCCGCCGCCACGTCCTGACGCGCTGATCCCTGCCCGCCTCGCGCTCGCCCGATCGTGCCGGAAGCGCTGTCCGTCGGCGGGCCGTCTTGCCAATCGCTGGAGCCGCCGCAAAGCGACCAGATGATGGCCGCGCCAGTGCGTCGTCTGTGACCGGTTGGTGATCTGGCGATGGCACGGCAGCGTTCGCTCGCCGAGATCGGCGCCAACGCGGCGGTCGCATAGACCTGCGGCAGTGCCCGCGGCGCGGCACAAACACTGGAAGCCGGCACGGTGTCGCGCGTGGCGCGCGCAGATTTGATACGATGCTCGGCACGTCTGACGCAGGCGCTCTCTCGCCCACCGGTCCGGCCTCACAGTGCCGGCCGCCGCCACCGCCTCCTTGAGCATCCTCGCTGCCAAGCCGGCGTCCCACCCGGCCTCTTTGAATGGCGTAATCGGGCCGGAGGCCGGCTTCGCCTCGATCGCCTCAGCCGCAATGGCCGGTCCCGACTTTCTTCCCCTGAGCGCTGCCGCGCTCATTCCTCGCGCAGCAACAAAGTCGGGTCCGCGCCATCCTCCGCTGTCGCTGCGGTCCTGACGGATGCGGCGCCGATCGCCTCCGGCCTTTCGATCGCCATCGAGGCCGCGGTGGGCGCGGCCCGAGATCAGCGATCAAGGAGACCTTCCATGGCGACCATCGGCACCTTCAAGAAGTCCGGACCTGAATTCCTCGGCGAGATCGTCACCCTCAGCGTGCAGGCCAAGAACGTGCGCATCGTCCCCGAGGCCGCCCGCAACAGCGACAACGCCCCGAGCCATCGCATCTTCGTCGGCCGCGCAATCGAGATCGGCGCCGCGTGGTCGAAGCGCTCCGCCGAGGGCCGCGACTATCTCTCGGTCAAGCTCAACGATCCCTCCTTCACCGCCCCGATCTACGCCAATTTGTTCGACGACGAGGACGGCGATGGCTCACCCTGATCTGGTCGCGGGGCCGCAAGGCCAATGGCGAGTGAGGCCCATCGCGATGGCTCCGCCCGGCATCCCCGGGCGGAGCGGCTCTCGTCCTCACGGCGATCGCTCGGACTCGGGCCGCTCGACCAGCGCGGCTGCTCCTCGTCGAGGAGGTCCGCCGCCTTGCCCCGAGCGCCCCGGGATAATGCCACAGCATCAGTAGCGTGACGGTCTGCCGCCGCGCTGATCCCGCGTGCCGGTTCAATCATCATCGGGCCGCCGACGCAGTTCAGCGGCGCGTTGCATGAAAGCCCGCACGTCATCGCGATCGTGCGGGCGGCGCGCAAGACGATGGTCTTGCGGCCCGGCTTCGGGCGCGACCCTGATAGCAGACGTCTGCGTTTCCTTCCCCTTGGGCTTCGCGGCGTCCTTGCGGCGAGGCCTTTCCGGTTCAGGTGCAGCGGGCGGGGTGCCGCCCGGTTTCGCCGTCTTCGCCCGCTTGACGGGCGTTTCTTTTTGCTGCCGAGAGCGGCTTCCTGCCCGCGCCGCCTTCTGGCGCTGACGCCAGACGACGGCGGACAAGTGGCCGATTGTGAAGGGCTGCCCATTCTCCCGGCAAGCCCCAGCTTTGGCCAGAACGCCGGCAATGTGTCTCCATTGCATACCGCGGGCTTGGGCAGTGTCGAACCAGGCCAAATGTTTCTCAATGACAAAATCAAGCGACGCCTGCCCTCCCGGGACGATCAGCGACGCGGCAATCTCCTGAGCGCCAGCCAGAATCGGATCAACCTTCTCCGGAGACGCGCCTCTCTTCCCCGTCTTCGCCTTGGCTATCGACCCAACCATTCGCCTCAATCCTCTTCAAAACTCTTCAAGCCTCTTCAATTCGCTGCATATTGCGGCATTCTACGACAATTCCCTTCCGAAGCAAATTGACGCATATTGAAATGATATGACGCATTTTGAAGAGGGTACACCTATGCACCCATGGGTGCCAAGGCATTGACCACGAACAAGTGAATCGAGGTGGGGTCTATTGCGGGCCGGCAGGGATTCCGGGGCGGCGGGCGATTTCGTAGCCTGTTTGAGTGATTGACGAATCGGCCATCCGCCTGCGCTTTGAGGCGCTCTGTGACGTTCTCGACGAGCGAGGCCGGCGCCGGTTCGCGGCGGCCGAAGCGCTGGCTGCGGGGCGCGGCGGCGTCACGGCGGTGATGCGCGCCACCGGCATTGCGCGCAGC
>NZ_VWPL01000058.1 GCF_008630065.1 Blastochloris sulfoviridis | reverse complement strand
CCGACGGGTGCGAGGTCGTTGCCACGTCGTCCACCAACGCCGCCTGATCGCCCGTCACCCACATTCCGGCATAGCTCGGCGGTCTCATCCGTCGAGCGCTGCGCCTTGGTCAGCGTGCTTCAATGAGGCCCGAGCGTGAAGCTCGGGAGAGGCAGGTGCATCTTAAAAATTAGTCGCACGGGAGGTGGCTGCGCTTCAATGAGGCCCGAGCGTGAAGCTCGGGAGAGGCGAAGGGCGAGCTTCAGCCGGCGCGCGTGACGGTCGTTGCTTCAATGAGGCCCGAGCGTGAAGCTCGGGAGAGGCCGGACTTGCGTGACGGTTTTCTCGCCGCCGTCAGCGCGCTTCAATGAGGCCCGAGCGTGAAGCTCGGGAGAGGCATGTCTGCGCCGCCTGCGCGTGGTTCTATGGCGATCCGCTTCAATGAGGCCCGAGCGTGAAGCTCGGGAGAGGGAAGCCGGCGCCCTCGGCGCAGGTCGACGGCATCGAGGCTTCAATGAGGCCCGAGCGTGAAGCTCGGGAGAGGCTGGTTGGCCTGGGCCTCGACCTCGAAATTGGTCGGCATGCTTCAATGAGGCCCGAGCGTGAAGCTCGGGAGAGGCCCTTTGCCGTCGCGCCGCGAAGTACGCACGCGACCGCGCTTCAATGAGGCCCGAGCGTGAAGCTCGGGAGAGGCGTCGATGACCCGTAAGGGTAAGACTCTGACACGTTTCGCTTCAATGAGGCCCGAGCGTGAAGCTCGGGAGAGGCAGGGCGCCTGGCGTGCCAAGCATGGTCAGCGCCACCGGCTTCAATGAGGCCCGAGCGTGAAGCTCGGGAGAGGCGGTTCGCGCAATCCGCGAGGCGAATGGCGTGGCTGTGCTTCAATGAGGCCCGAGCGTGAAGCTCGGGAGAGGCGACGAAGTTCGGCCGGGTCTTCGTACCCGTCCAAGTGCTTCAATGAGGCCCGAGCGTGAAGCTCGGGAGAGGCATTTTCTCAATGGCACGTCGGGCCGCTGGAGTCCAATGCTTCAATGAGGCCCGAGCGTGAAGCTCGGGAGAGGCGCGAAAAGCCCATGTATTTCCCGACATGGTCGTTCTTGCTTCAATGAGGCCCGAGCGTGAAGCTCGGGAGAGGCCGGGCCGAACGCAGGCTCGGCGAGCTGATCCTGCAGGCGCTTCAATGAGGCCCGAGCGTGAAGCTCGGGAGAGGCAAGGAGGGCGAGGCGGACCACAATTGGTCGGATCGCTTGCTTCAATGAGGCCCGAGCGTGAAGCTCGGGAGAGGCGTGGATGCGTCGGGTCTGAGCACGCGAAGTTTCCCGGGCTTCAATGAGGCCCGAGCGTGAAGCTCGGGAGAGGCCGGCTCGGCCATCCGCTGGCCGGCGCGGACCCATGCGCCGCTTCAATGAGGCCCGAGCGTGAAGCTCGGGAGAGGCCAGTGGTGATGGTACTACTCATGTCTACGCGCAGCATCGCTTCAATGAGGCCCGAGCGTGAAGCTCGGGAGAGGCTTCCAGCGCAGGAAGGCGAACACCTCCGTCTCCATCTCGCCGCTTCAATGAGGCCCGAGCGTGAAGCTCGGGAGAGGCGCAGCGTCACCACCACCACGCCGCGGCCACGCGTCTGCTTCAATGAGGCCCGAGCGTGAAGCTCGGGAGAGGCGTCCAGGCGTTTCCGTCGATCGCAAGACGGTCAATCGAGCTTCAATGAGGCCCGAGCGTGAAGCTCGGGAGAGGCAGATCGACGAGGCCCTCGGATGACCATCCCCGGCCCGCTTCAATGAGGCCCGAGCGTGAAGCTCGGGAGAGGCAATCGGGTCGAGCGTGTATGTCTTGTGGGCCTGGAAGCTTCAATGAGGCCCGAGCGTGAAGCTCGGGAGAGGCGCCGCTGACGATGGTGTGCGGTGCGCCGGGCGCGGGGCTTCAATGAGGCCCGAGCGTGAAGCTCGGGAGAGGCCCCCGTAGGAGGGGGCAAGCCATGACAACACCCAAAGCTTCAATGAGGCCCGAGCGTGAAGCTCGGGAGAGGCCGCGTCCGGTGTGTGGGATGCGATCACGGGCGCATGGGCTTCAATGAGGCCCGAGCGTGAAGCTCGGGAGAGGCATCTAGACCTCGTTGTAGGAGGGTAAGTGAGTTGTTGCTTCAATGAGGCCCGAGCGTGAAGCTCGGGAGAGGCCGCCGTTCGAGGTCGGGCGCCCCTCCCGGTTCTGGGTGCTTCAATGAGGCCCGAGCGTGAAGCTCGGGAGAGGCCGCGTCCGGCGCTGTGCCAGGGGCGAATCCAGCCTTCGAACCGCTTCAATGAGGCCCGAGCGTGAAGCTCGGGAGAGGCATGTCGGCCCCGGGTGGGTCTATGTCGAGCCCGCGTGGTCGCTTCAATGAGGCCCGAGCGTGAAGCTCGGGAGAGGCCATCCTGAGGTGTCATCGTGCAACACGGCATTTGCGCTTCAATGAGGCCCGAGCGTGAAGCTCGGGAGAGGCGCCGGAGGGCGATCGGCTACCGTTCCTGGCTCACGCGGCTTCAATGAGGCCCGAGCGTGAAGCTCGGGAGAGGCCTCCGCGCGAGCCTGCGTCAGAGCCGCAACGGTGGTGTGCTTCAATGAGGCCCGAGCGTGAAGCTCGGGAGAGGCATCGGTGGATGCGAGGGCGCGAGAATGCTGGTTCGCCTGCTTCAATGAGGCCCGAGCGTGAAGCTCGGGAGAGGCTATATACGACTGACTTTCCCCGAATTGAAACGGGAGCTTCAATGAGGCCCGAGCGTGAAGCTCGGGAGAGGCGACGCGATCGCGCCCAATCCCACAGCGATCACCCCCCGGCTTCAATGAGGCCCGAGCGTGAAGCTCGGGAGAGGCGAACGCCGACCAGTCCTTGAGCACGAAGCTCTGCAGCATGCTTCAATGAGGCCCGAGCGTGAAGCTCGGGAGAGGCCTTTGGGGGCGGCCTCGCCGACGGTTCGGTAACCGCCGAGCTTCAATGAGGCCCGAGCGTGAAGCTCGGGAGAGGCCGGCGCAACTTTGTTGCCGAAGATACCGGGAATGGTCGCTTCAATGAGGCCCGAGCGTGAAGCTCGGGAGAGGCTGGCCTTTGCGTACCGACTGCCGGCGATCTTTCGCGCTTCAATGAGGCCCGAGCGTGAAGCTCGGGAGAGGCCGAGTCGGCCCGAGCATGGCACGGAATGTTCTCAGCAGCTTCAATGAGGCCCGAGCGTGAAGCTCGGGAGAGGCCATCGCGCCGGGAAGCAGCTTGGCGTCGATGGTGTCGCTTCAATGAGGCCCGAGCGTGAAGCTCGGGAGAGGCCCGTCAGATTAAAGCCGCCCAAGTTGGGAAGGACAAGCTTCAATGAGGCCCGAGCGTGAAGCTCGGGAGAGGCGCCGAGCGCACCGCCCGCGCCATCGCCGAGCTGCGCGCGCTTCAATGAGGCCCGAGCGTGAAGCTCGGGAGAGGCCCTGGCTCAAACACAAACTCTTGGTTCTTATACAGAAGGCTTCAATGAGGCCCGAGCGTGAAGCTCGGGAGAGGCCAGGCGCCGCGCCGTCCTATGCGGCGCGTGCCTGGGCGCTTCAATGAGGCCCGAGCGTGAAGCTCGGGAGAGGCACACTGAATACGTCGCGGCCATCGAGCCGCATGTACAGGCTTCAATGAGGCCCGAGCGTGAAGCTCGGGAGAGGCCAGGTGTCCGGCCTCACGCAAAGCATTGTCGTGGTCGGGCTTCAATGAGGCCCGAGCGTGAAGCTCGGGAGAGGCCGCCCCGACGCTCAGCCCTTACGACTTGGCGCGCGACGCTTCAATGAGGCCCGAGCGTGAAGCTCGGGAGAGGCGCGGCCCGAGCATCTGGAGCCCGACCGTCGCGCCACCGCTTCAATGAGGCCCGAGCGTGAAGCTCGGGAGAGGCGCCGCCGTCACCGCCATTCTCGGCGCCGGCGGCGCGCTGCTTCAATGAGGCCCGAGCGTGAAGCTCGGGAGAGGCCAATCGAATGCGTTTCCGGACCGCCCGCGCCATTATTGCTTCAATGAGGCCCGAGCGTGAAGCTCGGGAGAGGCCAGATAGACCCCACACGAAATCTAGGGATTTGTCAGCCGCTTCAATGAGGCCCGAGCGTGAAGCTCGGGAGAGGCGGGTGAAGGACAACGGGCGGGTCTACGTGCCGACCAGCTTCAATGAGGCCCGAGCGTGAAGCTCGGGAGAGGCGGCGAGGGACGACGCTACGATCCACGCTCCACCTGAGGCGCTTCAATGAGGCCCGAGCGTGAAGCTCGGGAGAGGCGAAGGGGGAAGCGAATCTTCCATATAGGCCTCTTGGTTGCTTCAATGAGGCCCGAGCGTGAAGCTCGGGAGAGGCGGCGGCGGATACGTCGGTGCCCACGTGCATCCGAGGTGCTTCAATGAGGCCCGAGCGTGAAGCTCGGGAGAGGCCCGACGCCGCCGCCTGGGCCGAGCGCCTCAAGCGCGAGCTTCAATGAGGCCCGAGCGTGAAGCTCGGGAGAGGCCGAATCGGTGATGGGTTGACCTGCAATGATACTATTGGCTTCAATGAGGCCCGAGCGTGAAGCTCGGGAGAGGCCTGTTGTCCCCTTTAGGTATTGGGCAGACAAACATTACGCTTCAATGAGGCCCGAGCGTGAAGCTCGGGAGAGGCCAGGCGGGACCGGGGTACTCCGGGATTTCGGCAGTAGGTGCTTCAATGAGGCCCGAGCGTGAAGCTCGGGAGAGGCCGTCTCGCCGGACTGGAAGACACGCGTGCCGTGGTGGCTTCAATGAGGCCCGAGCGTGAAGCTCGGGAGAGGCCCGGACTTCGTCCTTCCCAACGGCATCATCGTGGAAACGCTTCAATGAGGCCCGAGCGTGAAGCTCGGGAGAGGCCTGATCGCTGGACGACATGAATGCCGTGTCGCTCTCGCTTCAATGAGGCCCGAGCGTGAAGCTCGGGAGAGGCGGCAGAGCGCATCAGCGCGCGTGGTGATGACAGCGCCGCTTCAATGAGGCCCGAGCGTGAAGCTCGGGAGAGGCCCGTCCGCAAGACGGGCGTAGGAGCCGCGATCATCGGTGAGGCTTCAATGAGGCCCGAGCGTGAAGCTCGGGAGAGGCGTGGAGATCATACTACAATGTAGTATCGCCGCAACCGGGCTTCAATGAGGCCCGAGCGTGAAGCTCGGGAGAGGCCGTAGACCTTCTTGATAATCCGACCCGAGGTATCGGGCTTCAATGAGGCCCGAGCGTGAAGCTCGGGAGAGGCGACGGACATGGGTCAGGTTCCGATCGCGATCCAGGAGCTTCAATGAGGCCCGAGCGTGAAGCTCGGGAGAGGCATCTGCGCAACGGTTGTTGCGGCTTCAACATTGAGCAGCTTCAATGAGGCCCGAGCGTGAAGCTCGGGAGAGGCAGGTGGAAAACGGTCGGCGGCTTTTAATGGCGTGTAGTGCTTCAATGAGGCCCGAGCGTGAAGCTCGGGAGAGGCCTTTCCGGCGGATTTTCTTGCACTTACTGCACATCAAGCTTCAATGAGGCCCGAGCGTGAAGCTCGGGAGAGGCGCATCAGACGGCACCGGATCGATGTCGAGCGCCGCGAAGCTTCAATGAGGCCCGAGCGTGAAGCTCGGGAGAGGCCGCATGGTGCAGAGTCCTTTCCAAAACGCCAAAGACGGTGCTTCAATGAGGCCCGAGCGTGAAGCTCGGGAGAGGCCAGATGGCGAAAGCCTCTGCCGGGGGGAGGCGCACCCGCTTCAATGAGGCCCGAGCGTGAAGCTCGGGAGAGGCAGGCCGTGGAGGAACTGTCGGCCGGCGTCGAGATGGCGCTTCAATGAGGCCCGAGCGTGAAGCTCGGGAGAGGCTCTTCGACCAAGACCGTTTCCCGCCGCACCCGTTCCACGCTTCAATGAGGCCCGAGCGTGAAGCTCGGGAGAGGCGTTCCTTAGCCCACCATTGAATAGCTAGCTTCCAATGCTTCAATGAGGCCCGAGCGTGAAGCTCGGGAGAGGCCTTCTGTGGTTGAAATAACGCGTCCACCTGAGGCAGACGTGCTTCAATGAGGCCCGAGCGTGAAGCTCGGGAGAGGCTTACCTTTATTGTAGAAAACAGTGAATCTCTTCTAGGGCTTCAATGAGGCCCGAGCGTGAAGCTCGGGAGAGGCGCGCATCATCATCGGCCGCCCGGACGAAACGCCGCTGCGCTTCAATGAGGCCCGAGCGTGAAGCTCGGGAGAGGCACGCGACGCCCACTGGCAGGCCGAGATCGAGCGGTCGCTTCAATGAGGCCCGAGCGTGAAGCTCGGGAGAGGCAGCCCGTCGCCGAAATACTCACCTCAGAGCGGTAGTTGCTTCAATGAGGCCCGAGCGTGAAGCTCGGGAGAGGCATTTGGTGTTCCGCATGGCCTCGGGCCTGGTGAAGGTGCTTCAATGAGGCCCGAGCGTGAAGCTCGGGAGAGGCCTTCTAAACGTCAAGGTATACAACAAACCTGAGATAGTGCTTCAATGAGGCCCGAGCGTGAAGCTCGGGAGAGGCATCGAGGACGCGGGCCGCAACTCCTACCACTTCCCCGAGCTTCAATGAGGCCCGAGCGTGAAGCTCGAGAGAGGCAATTAAATCAGAAATCATCAAAATAGCACAGAGTAAAGCTTCAATGAGGCAGGGCGATCGGGTGAAGAAAGGCGTGACAAGGGTCTGAAGTGCTGAATCTGTCGGTTCCTTCGATTCGGATGCGGAGGATGGGCGATGGAGCCAGCGGAACCGGACTTTGC
>NZ_VWPL01000057.1 GCF_008630065.1 Blastochloris sulfoviridis | reverse complement strand
ACCAGCATGGAATACGTCACGATGCCGGTGGCCACGGTGGTGGGCGGCACGTTGAAGCTCGCCACCATGCCGCCCATCGCGACCGGCAGCGAAGCCACATTGTACGACATCAGGACCTGGCCGAGCGCGATGGCGACCATCGGCACCCAGGAATTCCGCTCCTCCGTCCCGGAGGCGGCTGCGGCGTCTGTTGCTGCTGGTGTTGCGGCCGTCATGGCGTGGCGTCCTTGGAGTTGGTGTCCATCGGGGTCTTGCCGTCGGACTGTTGCGTGACCTGCGGCGCGGCTCACGCCTCCGGTTTGGAGACGAACAGGTCCATGCCCAGGCGCTGCGACAGGTACTTGGCCACGAGCTGGCCCTTGACGCTGTTGCCGGCGGCATCGAGCGGCGGGGCGAACGTGCCCAGTCCGCCCTTGCCGGGCGAGACGGTGACGATGCCGCCGCCGATGCCGCTCTTGCCGGGAAGCCCGATGTCGTAGCAGCCCGTTGACGAAGTCGGTCTGGGCTGATTCCGTTCGGTGACCGACGGCTTGACGGGTGGCACCGATGGCGATGAGGCGGGACGGCGGGGTTCAGACCGAACTTGTGGTGACGTGGGCGGAGATGCCGCGCTCGCCGGGCCACGCATTTTACGACCGCCTGCAGACGCTGTTGTCGGAGGCCGGCTTCGACGCCTTCGTCGAGGACACCTGCAAGCCGTACTACGCGCCGCGGATGGGTGCGCCGTCTCTGCCACCGGGGCGGTACTTCCGCATGCACCTGATTGGCTATTTCGAGGGGATCGACAGCGAGCGCGGCATCGTGTGGCGGTGTTCGGATTCGCTGTCGCTGCGGGAGTTCCTGCGGCTGGGCACCCGAGAGAAGGTGCCCGACCATTCCTGGCTGTCGAAGACGCGCTCGCGCCTGCCGCACGAAGTCCATGACACGGTGTTCGCCTTCGTTCTTGCCCTCGTCGCCGAGCGCGGTCTGGTGAAGGGCGAACGGCTTGGCGTCGACGGCTCGACCATGGAGGCCAACGCCGCGCTGCGGACGATCGTGCGCCGCGACAGCGGCGAGAGCTACCGGCAGATGTTGACGCGGATGGCCGAGGAGAGCGGCATAAAGACGCCGTCGATTGACGATCTGATCCGGCTCGACCGCAAGCGCAAAGGCAAGAAGCTGTCGAACGCGGAGTGGACGAGCAAGACCGACCCGGACGCCAGGATCGCCAAGATGAAGGACGGCTCGACGCATCTGGCCTTCAAGCCCGAGCACGCGGTCGATCTCGACACCGGCGTCATCGTCGCGGCGCCGATCCATGCCGCCGATGAGGGCGACACCACGACGCTGGAGCCGACCCTGGCCGAGGCGCAGAAAAACCTGACCGCGGTCGGCCTGGCGCCGACGGTGGAGGACCCCTGCGAGGTGGTCGCCGACAAAGGCTATCACGCCCGCGCCGTTCTGAAGGACCTCGACGGCGGCCCGTGGACAACGCGCATCGCCGAGCCGCGGCCGAGCAACGGCTATCTGCGCTGGCACGGCGACGACGACGCCCGCGCCGCGGTCTACGCCAACCGCAGCCGGCTGAAATCGGGCGTCGGCAAGGATGCGATGCGCAAACGCGGCGAGATCGTCGAGCGCAGCTTCGCCCACGTGCTCGAGCGTGGCGGCATGCGCCGAACCTGGCTGCGCGGGCGCGAGAACGTCCACAAGCGTTATCTGATCCACGTCGCCGGCTACAATCTCGGCATCTTGATGCGGGCGCTGTTCGGAACCGGAACGCCGAAGGAGATGGCGGTGCTCAAAACCGGCACCATGTTCGTCGTTCAGACCGCCAATGCCATCACCTTTGTGGTCGTAGCAGTGGTCAACGCCGAGCCCGCACTGCTCGTCGTCGCCATCGTGCCCAAAACCGCCTGATCAATTCCAGACTTCAGCACCGGGCTGGTAGAGCCAGTCGCCCGAGGTCTCGTAGAGGCCCGCGGTGGCCATCACGGCGAGCGCGTAGTGGCAGATCGCGGGATCGACCACCCTTTCCTTGGTGATGGGGTTGACGCCGCCGTCGGCCAGGGTCGCGCCCATCACCGCAAGGTCGCGGGCGCTGACATTGAGCGAGCACTGCCGGGTGTAGAGGTCGGTCGCCTCCTTCGGGTCGCTGTAGATCCGGCCCACGCTCTGCAGCATGCGGGCGATCGACCGGTTGCGGAAATTGGTGTCCGAGGCGGAGGCGTAGACCTCCTCGTTCAGCGGCAGCGTCCGGCCGGCGAATTTCGACAGCCCGTCATGGATGAACCTCCACTTCTCGTCCCCGTTCGCGCCGGGCACCAGGCTCGTGGTGGCGATCGCCCCGGCGTTCACCATCGGATTGGTCAAGCCGCCCGGACTGTCCTCGATCGCCGCCAGCGAATTGAACGGCCGTCCGGTGCTGTTGGCGCCAAGCTTTGCGCGCGCCTCCGCCGGGCCGATCTGCTGGCACACCAGCGCAAACACGAACGGCTTGGAGACGCTCATGATGGAGAATTCGTACTCGGTATCGCCCACCGATTGGACGGCACCGTTGGTTCCCACCACGCAGATGCCGAACAGATCGCGCGAGACGCGGGCGAGCGCCGGATAGACCTGCGAGTTCTCGCCTTCCGTATTGGACTTGAACGTCTCATACGCCCCGTTCAGCCACCTTCGCACATCCTCGGGCGGCGGCAGATGGCCGGTCGAGACATACTCGGTCCGGTCGTTGTCGGCGGCGGTCGGCATCCGGCATTTCCTTCCCTGGGCGTTGTTTTATTGCGGCGGCATTTGCTTGGAGCGTATTGCCGCGAACGTGTTATGTGTTGGGCAGGTATTTCACTGAGATGGGCGGTAGGCGCGCAGCTAACGCGTCAGTTGTGCTAAAGTTCCTGGCGGCGGAACGGCTCGGGCCGTTGATACCTCCGGCCTCGCCCGGCTGCCCCGCAAGACCAACATGCGCGCTGCGAGATCGTGTCCCGTGTCGTGGTGTAGCTGGTGGGATGGCCACCGTCATCCCCCGGCGGGGCCGGGACGGTCAAGCTTGCCAGTGATGGCAGGCCGACGATGGGATCATCGCTGAGCGGGAAGATGGTTTCCAGCGTCATGTAGCGCGCCCGCTGGACGGCCCATTCATCGTTCTGCTCCAGCAGGATGGCGCCGACTAGGCGGGTGATGGCGTCCTCGGGGGACTATCGGGAATTTCGTGTGTGGTCGGGCATGATGGGACCAAAGACGGAAGGCTGATCCAGAAACACGTCGCTTCGGACTGTGCAACTTTTGGAACGCCGCCGTCGACTGCACCAAGTAAAGCAGCCGGATTTCGGGTCACTTTTGTGTCCAGCGCACTTCGCCGGGGTGCGTGTCCGTCTGCCGCTTCGGTCCTTCCGACATGCCCTTGAACCACACATAATAGCGGTAGACGTTGCGCACATAGTCGACGGTCTCGGCGCCGACGACGCGCCACACCGTCCATTCGACATTCTCGAACCAGACGTTTGGCGTCTCGCTCTGCCGCCGCAGCCGAGCAATCTTGGTCGGCCCGGCATTGTAGCTGGCGAGTGTCAGCATCAGCCGGTCGACATCGGCCATGTTCGGCTGGTCGACATAGGCGTCGCGGAGATGGCGGAAGTACTTGGTGAAGGCGTGAACGTTGTCCTCGGGATTAAGCAAGTTGGAGATACCGACGATTGGCAGGCGGGCGGTGGCGGGCATCATCTGCATCAGACCGGTGGCCCCGGACCTACGCATCACCAGCTTCGCGTTGAAGTTTGATTCCTGAAAGGCCACGGCTGCGATCAGATGGGGATCAATGTTGTAACGCTTGCCGTAGGTGGCGAAGAAACGCTCATATTCCGGATGCAGACGGCGGTTTTCGTTCGAGGGTATGTTCTTCAGCCAGCGATCGTTTCTGGCGAATTCGCGTAGAAGGATGTTGCCGTGCTCGGTGCCGCGCCGGGCGGTGGAAACGAACGTATTGACTCGTTCCGCGAGCTTCGGGCTGTTCTTGCGGAAGGCCAAGGCCACTTGGCCGCCCGTATGGACCGGTGCGGCCCGGTGCGCCTTGATGCCGGTGAACACCTTCTCCCACAGGTCGATGACGTGATCGTCCGTGACGGTCGCCTCGATCAGGCCGGCATGGACCATTTCGACAAGGTCTTCGGTTTCGAGGCGCTCGTCAGCGGCGCGGACGTCGATCGGCGAACGGCCGCCGGCTTCAAGCTCGCGGTTCAGCGCGACGAGATGTTCGTGGAAACTCGATGAACGGCGAACCGTGACCGTCATGCCCGACAGGTCACTCGGGTCACGCAAATCGGCGACCTCGCGCGAGGTGACGACGATCTCTTTCACGTCCGAAAGCAGCGGCTGGGAGAAGTCCACGAGAGCGTTGCGCTCGGGGGTGACGGTGAGATTGCCGAGCGCGATGTCGCCGCGGCCAGCCACGAGATCGGGGATCAGCCGATCGCGCGGCGTGGGGATGGCGAAAACGAAGATGCGCTTGGATCGGTCATGGATGTCGCGGTTAATCTGGCGCTCCAAGACGCGAAGTTGGCGGGCGGCGACTCCATCGATCTGACGGCCGCGAATCTGGAAATAGGCGCGGCCGAGCGGGATGAGCACCCGCACCCGGCGCCGCTCCACCATCTGGTCGAAGTCACCCTTGAACGGCTTTGTGAGTGCCGCCCGCAGAGGCTGGCCAGTCTCGATCGCTTCAGCCGGCGTCACCGTTCCCATGAGACCCGTCGCGACGGTGAGGCTCGCTGCGATGACGAAACAGAGGGCGGCGATCATCCGCAACGCCAGGGGGATTTCGTTCGATCGATACGACAAATTCTCCTCCGAACGGGCCGCCCGCCGCGCCTTCCCGCGGGGCATCCGGAAACGGAAGCCGCGTCTGGAACTTCCGCTGTAAATTCGCGTGGGGCGGGCGGCAAGATCAATTCTTCCGTTGCGTGCCATGCCCGATCTTTTACACAACCAGCGACACCGAATTCTGGATGACGTCGCCGAAGCCGGTGGATGTATCCCTCGAACCGGAGAACGCCATGACTGCCCCCCAACTTCACCGCCGCGCTTTCATGTTCGGCGTCCTGGCTACGGGCGCCGCGGCCATTGCGGTCGGGTCCAGCCGTGCTGAAGCAGCGCCATTCCTGTCCGCTTCTCCCGCCAATTCGGATGCCGCCGCTGGTCCGTTCGATGCAGTGTTCCGTCCGAACCAAGACAACGTCGCAGCCGAAACCGTGCAATGGAGCAACCGGTGCTGGATTGACGCCCGCTCGGGCCGGCGGGTGTGCGTCCAGCGCCGTTGGGTGTGTCGGTGGCACAAAGGCCGCCGCGTCTGCGGCTGGCGGGACCATTACTGATCCCGCGCCGTTGCGGTACGTCGACGGATGGCTGGCCGTCAGTCGCCGGCCGCGTCCGGCGGCATCAAGTCGGGCACCTTGAACGGGTTTGGTTCCTCGTTTCGCTTCGCATCCGCCGCCGCAGTCGGGGCTGCCGTTCCCGGCAGTATCTCGAAATTCGGTGCGAATGAGACCAGAATGCTTCTAAGCTGGTCGAAGGGCTTGCGATCGCCTACGAATGTCGCCTTGCCAGCCTTGATCAGGTCGTCGAAGGAGTTCGTGCCCATCATCACTTGGTTGAGTTCGGCGCGATTGACGGTGATGGTGAGATCCGGGGTCTTGGCCTGCTCGCCCTTGATGTTGGTCAGCGTCGCGTTGCTCATCTCGACAAGGTATTTCTCACCATTGTCGGGCGTGATCAGGTTGATGGTGAAGTGCATGCCGCCGGCCTTGCGCGGGTCAATGCTGATGCCGATGAAGTCGAGCCAGTTCTCGGTCGACATCGCCCGGATCATGTCCGGTCCGGACGACCTGACAGGCGTGCCGCCCGGAAGCCCGTTGCGCAGCTCGTAGGCGCCCTGCAGATAGATGTTGCGCAGCGTCGGGCTTTCCTTCTGGTAGCCGAGTTGCTCGAAGGCGTTCGCCAGCAGATCCTTCGCCACCTGGTTGCCCGGTTGCGCGAAAACCAGTTTGTTCAGGATCTCAGACGCCTCAAGGTACTTGCCTTGGTCGATGAGTTCCTTGCCCCTGGCAACGATCTTGGCGGAGCCCCCCATCATCTCGACGTACAGCGGCGCGGAGTCCTTGGGCGACAGGGGCGCGATGTTCACCGGGTTGCCGTCCCAGTAGCCGAGGAAGCGGTTGATGACACCGCGGCTGTTGTGCTGCTCCGACCCGTGGTAGCTGTGCGCCGGCCACTGCTTCCACAGGCTCGGCGGAAGCTGGTAGACGTTCTGGATCTCGTTGATGGTCACGCCAAGGTTGGCGTAGTGGAGCGACTGGTTGTTGAGGTTGGCATACGTGTCGCGTTGCGTGCGCATCACTTCCTGGATGCGCGCGTTGCCCCAGCGCGGCCAACTGTGCGAGGCGAACATCACCTCGGCTTCCTGGCCAAATTTGTAAAGTGCGACGTTGATCTGCTTCGACCAGTTCAGCGCATTGCGCACCGGCGCGCCGCGCGGCGTGTAGATGTTGTGGATGGTTCCGGTGATGTTCTCAGCGGCCCAGAAGGCCTTGAACTGCGGGAACCAAGTGTTCATTTCGACCGGCGCCTCAGTATCCGGCGTGTTCTGGAATACCATCTTAACGCCGTCGACCGTCACTTCCTCGAAATCACGCTTGATCAGGTGGTTCGGCGGGATCAGCCCGACGTTGCCGCTCGCCACGTTCTTGCCGATCGACTGGTCGGCGTGACCGAATGGGTCGCGCGGCAGCAGCACTGCGTACGAGTACTGGGTGCGGCGCGACATCGCGTTGCCGGTGAAGACGTTCTCCTCGATCGCCGCCTGCATGAAGCCCTCCGGCGCGATCAATTTGACCTTGCCGCTGACCACGTCGGCCTCATCCACCACGCCGCGCACGCCGCCGAAATGGTCGACGTGGGAGTGCGAGTAGACGACGCCCAGAACCGGTCGCTTGCCGAGCTTCTCGTTGATGAATTCGAGCGCCGCTCGGGCGGTTTCCTTGGCCGTGAGCGGATCGAAGACGATCCAGCCGGTATCGCCCTTGATGAAGCTGATGTTGGCAAGGTCGAAGCCGCGCACCTGGTAGATCCTGCCCGGCAGGACTTCGTAGAGGCCGAAGGCCATGTTCAGCACGGCTTGCCGCTGCAGCGACGGGTGGATGCTCGGGAAGTCCTTGCCCTGCAGCAGCCACTGGTAGCTGCCCATATCCCAGGCCACGTTGCCGGCATCGGCCATGATTTTCATGAACGGCGGTTCGGCGATGAAGCCTTTCTTGGCCTCTTCGAAATCCCGCCGGTCCTCAAACGGCAGAGTGGCGGAGACGCCCTTGCGCAATTCGATTGTGAACATCGACGGCAGGTTGCCCTTGGCGTCGAAGTGTTTCCCGGCCGGGCTGGTCGCCTGCGCCAGCGCTCCCCCGGAGTCGAGGGCAAGCGGGGCCCCGAATGCGACAGCGGCACCTGCGGCGATCATCCATCCGAAGGAAGGTCGGGTGGTCTTCATCTTATTCTCCCGTGTCGAGGCGTTCGTCACGATGTCACCTCCGTTGACATTCGAAGGGGAAAGAACCCTTCGGATCGAGGAACTTGAAGTGTTCCAATTCTCAGGCGACCTGGCCGGCATCGGCAATGATCTTCATGTCCTTCGTTGGCGCGATCAGGCCGCGTTTCTTCGTCTCGAAGTCGCGTCTGTCGGCAAGAAGCACCCCTGCGCGGGCCTTATGTTGAGACATCCAGGGCGTGGTTAGGCATTGACCACGAACAAGTGAATCGAGGTGTGGTCTTTTACGGGCCGGCAGGGATTCCGGGGCGGCGGGCGATTTCGTAGCCTGTTTGAGTGATTGACGAATCGGCCATCCGCCTGCGCTTTGAGGCGCTCTGTGACGTTCTCGACGAGCGAGGCCGGCGCCGGTTCGCGGCGGCCGAAGCGCTGGCTGCGGGGCGCGGCGGCGTCACGGCGGTGATGCGCGCCACCGGCATTGCGCGCAGCACGATCGGGCGCGGGCTGGCCGAGTTGCGGGCCGGCGAGGAATTCGCGGTCGGCCGGGTGCGGCGGCCCGGCGGTGGTC
>NZ_VWPL01000056.1 GCF_008630065.1 Blastochloris sulfoviridis | reverse complement strand
AGCGAAAAGTCGCCGCCTGGGACGACGACTTCCTCGCAAGCCTCCTGGCAGCGTGATTTTTCACCCGATTGCCCTGCTTGCATCATCCCTTGAAGCCCATGGAATCATGGCCCGGAACACGCGGAGTGGATCTGGCCAAGCAATCGGGCAATGTCGGCCAAGCCCGCAAGGGCTTGGCACTTGCCGGTGGCTTTTGGCGCGTGCGAGATAAAGGTGGATCGAGCGGAGCTGGGGAAGGACCATTCGATGAGAGTGGCGATCATACCAGCGCGTGGTGGCAGCAAGCGTATCCCGCGCAAGAACATCAAATATTTCGCTGGCAAGCCGATGATCGCGCACTCGATCGGTGCAGCACTCGCAAGCGGCGTCTTTGACCGGGTGATCGTCTCGACCGACGATGCCGAGATCGCCGAGGTCGCGGCTGCCTTCGGGGCCGAAATTCCCTTCGTGCGGCCGCCGGACCTCGCCGACGACCACACCACCACCGCCGCTGTCATGAAACATGCCGTCGCGGCCGTTTCGCGCGGCGAAGATTGCTGCACGGTCGCGTGTTGCCTTTACGCGACGGCCCCCTTCGTGACCGCCGAGGCGCTACGTGATGGTGCACGCCTGCTCGAGGAGAGTGGGTGCGACTATGTATTCACCGCAACCAGCTACAGTTTTCCCATTCAACGCGCCATCCGCCTGGACCCGAACCGACGCGTCGCGATGTTCCACCCCGAACACATGAACACGCGCTCCCAGGACTTGGAGGAGGCGTGGCATGATGCCGGTCAGTTCTACTTCGGCAAGTCACGTGCTTGGCTGGACAACATTCCGCTCTTTGGTCCGACGGCGACCGTGCTCGCGCTTCCTCGTCACAGGGTTCAGGATATCGACACTCCGGAGGACTGGAGGCGGGCAGAACTCATGTACAATGCACTGACAGAGGAGCCGCCGTGCGCGCCGTCCGCGAGGTGACATAGCAGGGTGCGCGCCACTGGTTGAGGCGCAGTTCGAGGGGCTCGCTTGGCGCGCTTCGTGCCGCCGCGGGTTCGCCGCCTGCGGGCGGCAGTCTAACTCGGTCCCTGCCGGACCTTCCGCCGCAAAGGTTTGGTGTCTGGGCCCGAGACCGCGTCAGATCACGTAATCGAACGCATCATAGGCGTCGCGGTCGAGCGTCTGGTCCATCGCGGATGCCGGATCGGGGCAGCCGGCCGGCCCCACCGTGCGCGCCGGAACGCCGGCGACCGTGGTGTTGGCCGGCACCGGCCGCAGCACCACCGAGCCCGCGGCGATGCGCGCGCAACGGCCGATCTCGATATTGCCGAGGATCTTGGCCCCCGCCCCGATCAGCACGCCGCGGCGAATCTTGGGATGCCGGTCGCCGCTCTGCTTGCCGGTTCCGCCGAGCGTGACGCCCTGCAGGATCGACACATGATCCTCGATCACCGCCGTCGCGCCGACCACGAGGCCGGTGGCATGATCGAGAAACACGCCCTCGCCCATCGGCACCGCCGGGTGGATGTCGGTCTGGAACACTTCCGACGACCGGCTCTGCAGATAGAGCGCGAAGTCGCGCCGGCCGCTCTTCCACAGCCAGTGCGCCAGACGATGGGTCTGGATGGCGTGGAACCCTTTGAAATAGAGCAGCGGCTCGATCGCGCGCGTCGTCGCCGGGTCGCGGTCGAGCACCGCCTTCAGATCCGCGCTCACCGCGCCCGCGGTCGCCGGATCGTCGGCGAAGGCTTCGTTGAAGCCGTCATAGAGCAGCCGGTCGGGCAGCGCCGCACCCGCAAGCCGAACGGAAATGCGCCGCGCCGTCGCATCCGCGATCGACGACGCGTGAAAGACCGTCGGCACCACCAGGCCGCCCAATTCCGGCGACACGCGCAGCAAGGCTTCCGCCTCCTCGCGCACCGCACGCCACAGCACCTCGGCACTACCGGGCAGCGGCTGCACGATCGCGTTGGCCGGCCTCGACGTCATCTGCATCGAACTGCACTCACGATGATGGACAAATCCATCGAGCCGCAGCGGAAGGTTTTCGTCAAGCGAACGAAACGCCCTATTTCCGCACGCATCGAGAGATTCGTTTCATGGCCAGCCACGACCGCAGCAGGAATCTCTCCGATCGCCCACATTCGCGCGGCCGGCCCTGCGCCGCCCCGCGCGCCTCCCCGGCTCCTTCAACCCATCGAGCGCTGCCTGTCGCTCATTCGAGGCACGCATCGACAGTGGCAACCCGCTCCAGCCACGCCGGCACCGGCAATCCCTTCGACCGCAGAAAGTCGGCATTGAACAGCTTCGACTGATAGCGCGTGCCGGAGTCGGCAAGCACGGTGACGATGGTGTGGCCGGGACCGAGATGGCGCGCCAGCCGAACCGCCCCGGCGAGATTGATGGCGGACGAGCCGCCAAGACACAGCCCCTCCTTCGCCAGCACCTCGAACACCAGCGGGATCGCCTCCTCATCGGGGATCTGGAACGACACGTCGGGCTTGAAGCCCTCCAGATTGGCAGTGATGCGGCCCTGGCCGATGCCCTCGGTGATGGAGGAGCCCTGCGCCTTGAGCTCGCCTTTGGTGTAGTAGCTGTGCAGCGCCGCGCCCAGCGGATCGGCCAGCGCAATCGCGACCTTCGGCTTGCGGCAACGCAGCGCCTCGGCGACGCCAGACAGCGTGCCGCCGGTGCCAACCGCCGACACGAAGCCATCGACCGCGCCGCCGGTTTCGTTCCAGATCTCCGGACCGGTGGTCTCGACATGGGCGCGCCTGTTGGCAACATTGTCGAACTGGTTGGCCCAGATCACGCCGTTCGGCTCGCTCAAAGCCAGTTTCGCGGCGATGCGCCCAGACACCTTCACGTAATTGTTGGGATTGGCGTAGGGCACCGCCGGTACCTCGACGAGATCCGCGCCGACCAGGCGCAGCGTGTCCTTCTTCTCCCGGCTCTGCGTTTCCGGAATCACGATCACCGTTCGCAATCCCAAAGCATGGCCGACCAAAGCCAAGCCGATGCCGGTGTTGCCGGCGGTCCCCTCGACGATCACCCCGCCGGGCCTGATCAGGCCACGCTCAATCGCATCGCGGATGATGAACAGCGCCGCGCGGTCCTTCACCGAGCCGCCGGGGTTCAGGAACTCCGCCTTGCCGAGAATGCGGCAGCCGGTGGCGGCGGACAGCGACTTGAGTTCGATCAGCGGCGTCGCGCCGATCGTCTCGACAAGTCCCGCACGGATGGTCATGCGACGCTCCTGTCGCGCGGAGACTTGCCAACCGGCGGCACCGGCAGCGCCGTCGTGGCCTTGATGCGCTCCATGGCGAAGCGCGAGGTGACGTTCTTCAGCGAAACAATGCCGATCAGGCGCTTGTAGAACTCGTCATAGGCGGCCATGTCGGCGACCACCACGCGCAGCATGTAGTCGACGTCGCCGGCCATGCGGTAGACGTCCATCACCTCGGGCAGCGCCACGATCGCCGAGGCGAATGTCTCAAGCCATTCCTTCGAGTGGTCGCCGCTCTCGATCGACACGAACACAGTGAGGCCGAGCCCGATCTTCTCCGGCGCCACCAGCGCAACGCGTCCGGTGATGATGCCCTGCGCCTCCAGCTTCTGGATGCGCTTCCAGCACGGCGTCTGCGACAGATGAACCTTGCCGGCGATCTCGGCGATCGACAGGCTGGCGTCGGCCTGCAGCAAAACGAGGATCTTTCTGTCGGTGGCGTCCATGTGGAAGATTTCCGGAATGGAGAACGTTTGCGTTGCTTTGCCGCACCATAGCGCAAATGACTTCTCCTTGATGCTAAAGATTACGCGATTAAAAGAATAAAATTCTCCAGTGTTGAGGGGCGACCACAGTTCTCTTCGCCTGCCGTTCGGCATGCATATCCCGTCAGCCGGACCCGGCGTCGATGGAGAGTTCCCGCCGGTGGAGCGAAAGTCCTGCCCTTCGCCGCAGGCCGCCCGCATCTTCGCCGAGAACTTCGAGGTCTACGGCGCGCGCAAGAGCCTGTCCCCGCGAAGGCGGGGGTCTGGCGTCAGATGATTCGCGAGTGGAGCCTGCCCTCGGGCTGGCCGAAGGCCAGACCCGGGGGACAATACGCTCGCCGAGACGATCAACGGCCTCTACAAGGCCGAGGTCATCCATCGAAAGGGACCGGACCGTGGCGGAGCTTCGAGGCCGTCGAGTTCGCCACGCTGACCTGGGTCGAATGGTTCAACCATCGCCGGCTGCTGGAGCCCATCGGCAACATCCCGCCGACCGAAGCCGAGGCGCGCTACCACGCCATGCTCGACGAGCACAAACTGGCCGCGTGACTCAAACCAAACAGCCCCCGACAAACCCGGGGCGGTTCACCCGGCAATAGCCCCGGGTCACCGCCCGTCGAAATCCCACCACCAGTCTGTCCCAGACGGATTCGATCGCGGCGACGATGTCCTCGCATCCGGGACGCATAATGCCGTCAGGCGACATGTATTGCTGGCGAACGTCGTAAGGATAGACCTCGTCTGCCGCCCACCCATCACCGTCGGGTGCAGCAACAGGATACTTTATGACAAGGCAATATGAGTGACGATCGACGCCGCAACCAAGGACGTCATGACATCTGACTTGCTGTTGCACAAACTCATCGATCGATTTTTGTGGCGCCGGTCGCAGCACGAACGGCCCCGGCGTTCCCAATGAGGTTTGAAACAGGAACGGCGCGGCCCGGAGCGGCACCCAGGACGGATCGGGCGGGTCGATGACGTGTCGCTTCCGGGCCGGGTCGGATGGTTTCATCTGGCCTGTCGAACCGCCGAAGGGGGGCTACGCGATCGGCCCCGCGGCTTTGCGCGGACGCCCGGGTCCGATCCAGGTCGACTCTAGCCGTCAGACCCTAATGACCGATTGCCATGCGGAGGTTGTGCACGGACTTGGCGAGGAGGCGATCGCGACTCGGCGGACGTTCGTGGATGTCGGCGGACGCCGACGCATTCTCCCCAAAACCTTCCCAAAAAGCGGGCCTGGGCGCGAGATTTCCGGCTTAAGTCTTTGATTTTGCTGGCGCTCCCTAGGGGACTCGAACCCCTGTTTTCGCCGTGAGAGGGCGACGTCCTAGACCGCTAGACGAAGGGAGCTGCGGCGCGGAGTTGCGATATAGCCGTCTTGCGGGGCGCCTGCAACAGCGTCGAGCAACGCTGCGGCGGTGCAGGGGCGCGTTGCGGTGCATAACCGGCGTCGATCGGACGCCCGCGCACGTCTTGGCTGCACCGCCCCCGCAGCGCACCTCCTGAGAGGTCCGCTCACGGCTCGCTGGCGAAGCGCAGCCGGCCGGCCGGCTTCAGCGTATCGATCGCGAACGTATGCACCTCGATCGTCCCGCTTTGTTCGACGGTGACCACCAGCCGGTCGCCGGCGACCGCGGTCGACACGATCTTGGCGCCGCGCGGCAGCGTCGCCGTGACGTCGGCAAGGCCGCCCGAGCTTTTCGGGCCGGTGAAAAGGCGATAGCCGATGACGCCGAACACCGATGCCGCACCGAGCACCATCACCAGGGCGGAGACCTGCGACAGGCGGCGCATCCGCGACACCAGCCGCTCCTGTTCCGGGGTCAGCGGCGGTTCGTTGTCCTGGGTGGATGTCATGGCAAGCAATGTGTTGGCAAGCGGTGTGTTGGCGGGCGATAGGCTGGAGGGCTATGCCTTGCAGCCCGGCAGATGTGGGCCCGATGCGCCGGGCGCAAGACGTGACGAGCGAAGACCCGATGAACCCAGACCCGATGAACCAGGGCCGGATGAACCGATGAGCGACACGACCCCCCGGCCGGACGCGGCCGCACGGAGCGAACTGACGGTCACCGAGGCCGAAGCGGGCACCCGGCTCGACCGCCTGCTCGCCGACCGGCTCCCCGCCTTCAGCCGCTCGCGTCTGAAGGCGCTGATCCTGGCCGAAGCCGTGACCATCGACGGCCGATTGGTAGTGGACCCCGGCGTCAGGGTCAATTCTGGCGGGACCATCGTGCTCGCCGTGCCGCCGCCGGAGGATCCGACGCCGGCGCCCGAGCGGATTCCGCTCGCCATCGCCCACGAGGATGCCGATCTCGTCGTCATCGACAAGCCGGCCGGACTGGTGGTCCACCCTGCCGCCGGCAACGCCACCGGCACCCTGGTCAACGCCCTGATCGCCCATTGCGGCGCCAGCCTGTCCGGCATCGGCGGGGTGGCGCGGCCGGGAATCGTCCACCGCCTCGACAAGGACACCTCGGGGCTGATGGTGGTGGCCAAGACCGACCGCGCCCACCGCCGGCTCGCCGCCCAGTTCGCCGACCACGGCCGCAGCGGCGGCTTCACCCGCGCCTACCTCGCCTTCGTGTGGGGCTGCCCGGCGCTGCCCTCCGGCAGCGTCGACGCTCCGCTCGACCGCGACCCGAGGAACCGCGAGAAGATCGCGGTTCGCCCAAACGGGCGCTGGGCGGTGACCCACTGGCGGCTGCTCGAGAGCTATGCCGGCGCTGACGGGCGGCCGGTGGCGAGCCTCGTCGAATGCCGGCTGGAGACCGGCCGCACCCATCAAATCCGCGTGCACATGGCCCATATCGGCCACCCGCTGCTCGGCGATGCCGTCTATGGCGCGGGCTTCCGCACCAAGGCCGCGCAGCTTGCGGACGCGGCGCGCGATGCGCTCGATCGTCTGGGCCGCCAGGCGCTTCACGCCACAAGCTTAGGCTTTGTTCATCCTTCGAGCGAAGAATTCATGGAGTTCGCATCGGAACTTCCCGAAGACCTTGCCGCTTTGCGTAGGTCACTCGCGCATAGTCCGGCGCGGAAACTGACGAAAGCGTAATTTGATCCCACCTATTGACGTCGGTAAGGTCTGCGTTGTGGTCGGCATGACGCGATCACCCGAGGGCTTGCCCGCTCGGGGAGCCCATCACCCATTGGAGGGCGCATCATCATGGCCCATCTGCCTCTGATCACTGCCGAAAATGGCCTCTCCCGCTATCTCGACGAGATCCGGCGCTTCCCCATGCTGGAGCCGCAGGAGGAGTACATGCTCGCCAAGCGCTGGCGCGAGCATGGCGATTCGGACGCGGCCCACAAGCTCGTCACCAGCCACCTTCGCCTCGTCGCCAAGATCGCGATGGGCTATCGCGGCTATGGCCTGCCGATCTCGGAAGTCGTGTCCGAGGGCAATGTCGGCCTGATGCAGGCGGTGAAGCGCTTCGAGCCGGAGAAGGGCTTTCGGCTGGCCACCTACGCCATGTGGTGGATCAAGGCCGCGATTCAAGAGTACATCCTGCGCTCCTGGTCGCTGGTGAAGATGGGCACCACGGCGGCGCAGAAGAAGCTGTTCTTCAACCTGCGCAAGGCCAAGAGCCGCATTTCGGCGCTCGAAGACGGCGACCTCAAGCCCGACCAGGTGAAGCTGATCGCCAAGCGCCTCGGCGTCGAGGAGCGCGAAGTCATCGAGATGAACCGCCGCCTCGCCGGCGATGCCTCGCTGAACGCGCCGCTGCGCGACGATGGCGAGGGCGGCTCCGAGTGGCAGGACTGGCTGGTCGACGAGAGCGCCAATCAGGAGGCGCTGCTGGTCGAGAGCGAGGAGATGGACTCCCGCCGCGCCGCGCTGAAGAGCGCCATGGACGTGCTGAACCCGCGCGAGCGCCGCATTTTCGAGGCGCGCCGGCTGTCGGACGATCCGATCACGCTTGAGGAACTTGCCGAGGAGTTTGGCGTCAGCCGCGAGCGCGTCCGCCAGATCGAGGTGCGCGCCTTCGAGAAGGTGCAGGAGGCGGTGCTGGCGCGGGTGCGCGCCCTGGAGCAGACGCCCGCACTGGCGGCGATGCCGTCCTGACGGGTCCGCCCGATCCGTCGATTTCGATCCGATGAACACGAAGCGCCGGCCGATGGCCGGCGTTTTCGTCATACGGTTTCCGGTTGGTCGGCTCGGGTTTTGCACGCGGTGGGGTTTTGCACGCGCCGAAGACCCCCCACCCGCCCGAGCTTGCGCTCGGGCACCCTCCCCCGCTCCGCGGAGGAGGGACAAGAGCTGGAAATGTCACGCTCTTCTCTCCCTCCCCGATCTTCGGGGAGGGAGGCGCCGAAGGCGTTCTGCGCCCCCCACCCCCGACCCCTCCCCACCGCTCGCAAAGCTCGCGGGGGGAGGGGAGAAGCGGGATGCCTCTTCTCCCCTCCCCCCATGAACGCAGTGAATGGCGGGGAGGGGTCGGGGGCAGGGTTATCGCATATAAGCAAAGAGTTCGAAGAAGAACTCTTTGCTCCAAAGCGCGAGGTTCATTTTTCTCGATAC
>NZ_VWPL01000055.1 GCF_008630065.1 Blastochloris sulfoviridis | reverse complement strand
GCTGCGTTTTCGTGCGCCAGCACGCACGCCTCGCGGAAACGTCCTGCAGGGCGACGTGACCATGCCGCAGATCACGTCGTCCCGTTTGATCCTGCAATACGTCCGCATCGACCCAGACGCATCGGGTTCTCTCAGACTGGATAACGCAGCAACACCGCAAGCGGGCCGCCGCCGGGAACGTCGGCCCGCCGCGCCGCGACGACATGGCCGCCAGCCTGAAGAACGCGCCGCGTGATCTCGTCGATCACTCCGTAGTTCACGGCATTAGGTTGCTCTTCAAAGGTGATTTTTCCGTCTGACGCGGTGTTGTCGAGAGAGCCAACCGCGGTCTCGAAACCAGCTGCGTTGCTCGTGCGAGCGGTATCCGCGATCCCATCGTGCCCCTCCTGCGTGACGGTGTTGCCGTTCGCAGAAGGGAGCCGCGATTCGCAGGCGATCAGCAGCCCGTGCAGGTCACTCAGTGCCGCTACCGAGGCGCGCGGAGCGCCGATCTTGAGAGTCGCGCAATGAACCGGGTCCAGCTTCCATGCCGCCACCTTCGTGACGACGCCGGGCACGAGTTCGACATTTGCGATCTCTCCGGACGCGCGCCGCTCGATCAAAACACAACGCGCAGTCCGACCGTGCAGCGGATGCCAGGGATAGTGGACCACAACATCCTGCCCGATATGGGCAGAATGACCCCGAGATTGCTCTCGGACGCAAAAACAGTCTGTTCGCCGGCAGCATCAGCGGCGCGAAGACCTGGGCGATCCTCGCGTCGTTGATCAACACCGCAAAGCTCACCGATGTTGAACCCCAAGCCTGGCTGACCGACGTTGTGGAGCGCATCGTCTCCGGCCGGGTCACGATCAATCGGCTTCACGAGCTGCTGCCGTGGAATTGGAAGGCTGCCCGTACGACCGCGTCCGCCATCGCCGCCTGACGTCGCGGTCAGGTCGGCGGCAGCGCCTCGGGCGCAGACACCTCCTGCGCCTCGCTGGTGTCGGAATGAATCTCCTCTCGGATCACTCGCAGCGTCACCTCGTGAAGATAGGACTGCAGCGCTCTGTCGAGTTCCACGAACTCCGGCCACAGCACCTGATCGACGAAGCCTTGGGGAACCCGCACCATCACGGTGTTGCGCCGCTGCCGACGATACCGGTACGGCTTCAGCCCATAGCGGCGGCACAGCGCAAGAAACAGGTGGACCGACCATGTGTCCGCAACCGTGAACTTCATCTCGATCGGTGGATCATGCTGCTGAACCTCCGCCAGTCGCGCCCGCACACGGGCGAGCGCTGCCTCCGCCGCCAGCCGTTCGCCGATCGTCCCGGCCCCGGAAAACAGCGCCTCGATCTTCCGCAGTTTGTCCCGCAACTCAGATTCGGTGGACACGGTGGCCTCCGGTTCTCGGTCCTACCGAACAAGCCCACCAGCCGGCCACCCCACCGTCAATTGGCCGGCGCCCGCCGTCCACGACTTCCGATGGATCGCTTCAGAAAAAAATTGCAAGCCCCCGCCGCCGTGGTCCCTTCGTGACGCTCACCAATGTTCCATGTACGACCGTGCTGCGTTTTCGTGCGCCAGCACGCACGCCTCGCGGAAACGTCCTGCAGGGCGACGTGACCATGCCGCAGATCACGTCGTCCCGTTTGATCCTGCAATACGTCCGCATCGACCCAGACGCATCGGGTTCTCTCAGACTGGATAACGCAGCAACACCGCAAGCGGGCCGCCGCCGGGAACGTCGGCCCGCCGCGCCGCGACGACGTGGCCGCCAGCCTGAAGAACGCGCCGCGTGATCTCGTCGATCACTCCGTAGTTCACGGCATTGGGTTGCTCTTCAAAGGTGATTTTTCCGTCTTCCTCGGCCACCGTGCCCGACATCACCGTATCCATATCGACGATCAGCGTGTCCACGGCGCCGAAGGTGGCTGCACGGGCGGCATGAGCGATATCGGTCGTGCCGCGGCCCTGGGCCTCGCGCGTGGCATAGAGCTCGCCCAGCACGCGGATCTGGTCGGCATAGACATGGCCGAGCACGGCGCGCGCCTCGTTGCCGAGGACATGATCGGTCGCGTCGTCCGGGCTCCCGGCGATCACCTGCTGAGGAATGTGCGGATAGCTGCTTACAGTGCGAAAGATCGCCGCCAGTGGCTCCGAGGCGGCGAGGATGAGCGGCCGCTCGCCACTCGCCAGTAAGGGACGCAGAGCCTGATCGACCACGCGCGCATAACGTGTCAGCATCGCATGTTCGCTGGTGCCTTCGCCGCTGCGCATCTGGCCGTCGCGCTCGATGTGGCTGCGCTTTCCTAGCGCGTGCCCGAAATCGCGGGGAAGACCGGGAACGGAAACTTCGTGGGGAGGCAGGTCGGCCGAAACCTCGACCAGCCGGACGGTTCCGATGCCGATCGCCAGGACATAGGCGTGGTGAGGGAACGTCACCGAGCGCAACAGCGGCGTGAGGTGGAAGCGGTCGGATACTTCGACGATGTTGGTGAGTTTGTTGGGCAGACGAAACGTCTGAACGGCGTCCGGGGTGACGAACACCGCGAGGCTGTTCGCTTGCGTCGCCCAGAAATCGTCATCCTCCACGAGCGCTTCGACGCTTTCCTGAATCGGCCAGATGCTCCGCTTCGCCGTGCCCGCCGCTTCAAGTTCCGCTACGGCGCTCTTGAGGAGGTTCTTGAGTTCAATTCGATCCGCCTTGGCATCCTGCGTCAGCGGCGTCGTCCGCAGATAGATCGAAACGGCGGGGCCGCCACGGTAGCTGACGAGCTTGTCGATCTGGGTTCGCGTGGGGAGATCAACGTGCAGCATTACTGACCTGCGCATTACTATGAATGAGGTTCTCTTGTCAGTATATGACGGATTTTTCTTATAATAAAGTGCATCACACTGGGATTTTCAGGGGCTCCAATTTCTAAGAACGTGGAGCCATGAGCACGACGACGAACCGGTTTTCATCCGAGGTACGCGAGCGTGCGGTTCAAATGGCATTCGAGCACGCGGGTGAGCACGCTTCGCAGTGGGCGGCTCTCGGCACGGCTGCGGGTACCGTCAGGTCAGGCGGAGAACGTACTTCAGGCAAATGTGATGATGGTGATGTGCGGCTGCCCAATCATCCCTGGAGGGCACTGGGATGCGGACAGGTTCGAGGTCACTGCGCTCATCCGTTCGCGCGACCGTTACATCGGGGAGGTCCGGCTCTCCTATGCTGGCGAGATTGGCCAGTTTGCCGGAGAATCCACGATTCCTAGCGATGGGCCGTACGACATCATCGTTTACGCGTTCGATCCGGCCAACGGAAATACGGGACTTGACCGAACGACGGTTGTCGTCGGCAGTTCGCAGCCGACGCCGAACGAAGAGCAACGGCCTGGCGTCTTCGACGAATAACTCCCAAGCCGTGGTGCCGCACCTCCGCGCGGAGCCCATCTGCGGTGATGGCGTCAGCCTTCTCGATGGTATAGCGAAAGCCGCGGCTGACATTGGTGGGCCGCCACCGACACGGCCATCGAAGAATTGCAGCCAGCCGTAAAGCGTCATGTCCGCCGTGGGGCGGCCCTCGTTCGGGCATGTCCTGGGCGGCGTCAGCGTGCGCGCCGGCAGGTGCCAGCGCGACGGCAATCACGCTGACACCGGTGCGGCATCCACTATTCCGGGATCGCGGCGCGTGGCACCGCTTGGTAGGCGTCCGCATGCGCGACTGGCGCGGCGCGGCGGGTGCCCGGCAGCACTTCGAAGCGCGGATCGAAATCCACCATCAGCCCGGCGAGGCGCGTCAGCACCTTGACGTCGCCCTGCACGCGCGCGGTGCCATCGGCGATCTGACCCTCCAGCGTCTTCTCCCCGGCCATTACCTGCTCGAGCGCGGTGCGGCTGATGGTCAGCGTCAGGTCGGGGTTCTGCGCCTGGAAGCCCTGGATGTTGGTCAGTGTCGCATTGGCCAGTTCGACGATGAACTTTTCCCCATTGTCGGGCGTAACCAAGTTCATGGTGAAGCGGAGCCCCTCCGCCTTGCGGGCATCCATGCGGATGCCGAGGAAGTTGAGGAACAGCTCGGTGGACATGGCGCGGATCACGTCGGCGCTTGCGGTGCTCGCTGCCTCGCCGGTCGAGATGCCGCTGCGCAGCTCATAGGCGCCGTTAAGGAAGGAGTTGCGCAGGCCAGGGTTCTCCTGCTGATAGCCGAGCTGTTCCCAGACATCGGCGAGCAGTTCCCGCGCGGCGCGGTTGGTGGGATCGGCGAAGACCAAGCGGTTCATGATCTCCGAGGCGTGCTGATAGCGGCCTTCGTCGTGCAGGGCGCGGGCGCGGGCGATAATGCGATCCGCGCCGCCCATCATCTCGACGTAGAGCGGCGCGGACTCTTCCGGTGAGAGCGGGATAAGCGTTGCCGGGTTGCAGTCCCAGAAGCCGAGGAAGCGCTGCACCACACCGCGGGCATTGTGCTGCGGGGACCCGTGGTAGCCGCGGGCATACCACATCTCCTGCAGGCCCTTCGGCACGGTGTAGACGTTGTGGATCTGGTTGATGGTCACGCCCTGGTTCGCCAAGTGCAGCACCTGGTTGTTCATGTTGGCGTAGAGGTCGCGCTGACCGCGCAGCACCTCCTGGATGCGCTGATTGCCCCAGCGCGGCCAGTGGTGGGCGGCGAACATCACCTCCGCCTGGGTGCCGAAGCGGTAGAGCGCTTCCCCGATGTATTTTGACCAGCGCAGCGGGTCGCGCACCGGGGCGCCGCGCAACGTGTAGATGTTGTGCAGCCCGGCGATGATGTTCTCCGCCATCCACAGCGCCTTGAGGCTCGGGATCCAGGTGTTCATCTCGGAGGGCGCCTCGGTGTTCGGCGTGTTCTGGAACACCATGGGGACGCCATCGACCTCGAATTCCTCGATGTCGCGCTCAACGATACGCGTGGGCGCGATCAGGCCGACCGCGCCGGCCGCCACACCCTGGCCGAGGCCCTGCCCGACATAGCCGTGCGGTGCGACGGTCAGCAGCTGGCCGTACTGGTAGGCGAGCCGCCGGTTCATCGCGTTGCCAGCGTAGACATTCTCCTCGACCGTGTTCCGCAGGAATCCGACGGGGGCGATGATGGGAATCTTGCCCGACCGCACGTCCGCCTCGTCCACGATGCCGCGGATGCCGCCCCAGTGGTCGGCGTGGTTGTGCGAATAGACCACGGCGCTGATCGGCAGGCCCTCGCCGCGATGCTGCTGGAACAGGCGCCAGGCGGCGCGCGCGGTCTCGGCCGTGACCAGCACGTCGAAGACGATCCAGCCAGTGCGGCCGCGCACAAAGCTGATCTGTGCCAAGTCGAAACCGCGCACTTGGTAGATGCCGGGGATCACCTCATAGAGGCCGTAATTGTTGTTGAGCCGCGAGATGCGGTGCAGCGAGGGGTGGATGCTGTCGAATTCGTCCTGCTGGTCGAGGAAACGGAAGCGGTCCATGTCCCAGGCGACATGGCCGGCGTCGGCCCGGATCTGGGGTTCCGGCATCGGCGCGACCAAGCCGCGGCGGTTCTCCTCGAAGTCGCGCGTGTCGGCGAAGGGTAGCGTGCGGCGCGCCTCCGCGAGCACTGCGACGGTGTGGCGCGACGGCGCCTTGCCCTGCGGGTGGAAATGGCCGGCGAGCGGCTGGGCGGGTGCCGCCTGGGCGGCGGCGGGGCTGTCCTCCAGCATCAGACGCCCGGCGACCGCGAAGGCGGCACCGGTGGCCGGCAGGGTGTGAAGCAGGTCGCGGCGGGTGGTCATCGCGGTGTTCCTTCAGCAACAGAGGGATGGAAAGACGATGCGGCGGCGTCTTACGTTTCGTCAGAGCAGAAAGACGAAGATGATCCTCAAATGCCGGCCCCAGCGCGTTGCCGATGTGGGGCTTCACGGAGTAGCGGCCGCTCTGCTGTCGCAGGCCCGCGCGGCACCGCCGGCGAGAAGGCCGAAGCCAGCCACGAACGCACACACCACCCCGCACCGTAGTGATTCCACGTCAAGGCCTGTGGCCCTTTTCGCGGGGCGGGTGAACGATCCTGATCAAGTGCGGTCCCTCCCGGAGCAGTGACACGGGCCTCGGGAGATGCCGAAATTGCTACTTGGCAACGGTGCGCACGATCGAGGTTCATCTTGCGCAAGTCCGGAACCGTCCTTCTGGGGATGTGCCGTCGCCTCTGGTTGGCCACAAATTCCTTCGGCCGATTGGCCAGCCCTTTTCGCGAGAATGACGCACAACGCCATCGCATTCTAAACCTCCGAGGAAGTCGAGGCGAGTCTGGTTCAGAGTGGCCACAAGAAACTCGAACTGACCTGATGACGGCTCGCTTTGGCATCCTTCGCGGCATCCGAACCGACAGGTGCACAGGTGTGCCCATTTCAAATTTCTTCATTTTGCTGCAATTTGTTGCGTTTCGTTTCGAAGCGTTTTGACGCATTTTGAAGAAGGCGGGGAACCTCGATCACGTGGTTTCGGCAGAGGATCCGGTGGTGAGGCTGGCGGCAAGGCCGATGGCGGGAGAGGCGCTGCACTGGCAACTGCGGGGCGTCGCGGCCGACGGCTTGGAGCGCAAAGGCTCATCTTCTGCCGTAAACAGGAGGCGAGCTTATGCGCGCTCATTCCTCCGCGGCGCGCTTGCCGAGCGCTCGCCACGGCACCGGCGGGGCGGTCAAGGCGCCCGCCCGCGACAGCGGCGCGCCGCAGGCGCGGCCTTGACGGCGCCCGCCGCGCCGTGGGCCAATGGCGGCACGCGCTCGCCTTCCTTTCGGCCGCCTTTCTGTCGGGCCGGTGTAGTTTGCACTCGAAGTGCGTGTGGTGTGGAGGGGGTAATTTTTGGGTTTTCGTTGGTGTTTTGATTGGTTCCGTTGGGCGCCGTTGGTGCCAGTTCGGCGGTTTTTAGATACCGCATTCCGTGAGCCGGGAGTAAGGCGCGTTGCATGCCGCACTTCGAACCCCCGGAGCTTCGTCACGCACGCTTCAAAGCTGATGTTGCCTTGGGGTCCACGGGGCTCTTCCCCTGGCATTCCTGTGGGCACAGCCCACATGCCTTGCACCCGCTGACGCTGCGACATGCGCTCCCTCTCGTTCGAGCCCAGTCAGCCTGTCACAGTCATGCGGCAAAGAACATAAGAAGAACCTGGATGCCAGGAACTCTGGTATCTATCGTCCGAGAGACCGAACTCGTTGACCTAGAGGAAAGCGCGGGTGGCCTCGACCGCCCGTCGTTCCTTTTCGCCACGGATGGACTTCGCGGACGGTCGTCGAGGGGTCAGGCGGTCTTGCGCTTCGGCCGGCCGACCGCGCGCGGCCGGGACGCCATCGCCTCGAAATCGAGCCCCTCGAACATCGTCCAGTCGATCTCTTCGGGCAGATCGAAATGCGCGAGCTCTTGGCACTGTCCACGCCGGAGCGCGGATTGTCGTCCATAGTCGGCGTGAACGTCTTGCGCCTCGTGCCCCATTTGCAGGCGGGTGGTGAGGTCGTCGACATTTTCTTCGATCAGCAGGTCCTTACCGCCGTGGCGGAGCGAATGGCCAACTTCCACATTCATGCCGATGGCGCCCGCAGCGCGCAGCAGCCTGTTGACACGTTTGGAGGCGGCGTCGCCTGGATCAGCCGCGCTGGCAAGCAAGCGGAAAATGAAGCCCTCGCCTTGCGTCTTCGCCCAATCCACAAAGCCGATCCGACGGAATAATGAATGCAGGACGAAATACTGCAGGCTCGCATCGGTCTTGTATCCGACCCGGACGTATTTGCCCTTGGCCTTGTCGAAGACGATGCCGTTGACCCGCACAATGTCAACGCCGTGCTTCTCGCCGAAATCGCAACCGCGGATGAACGGCAAAATCCCGAGGCGGCGGGTCGACAGGAGACAGAGCGGCGGCAGCAGGGCGTCGTCGAGATAGCCGCTGTCGACCCCGAGTTTGAACACCTGGTTGAGACGTTCGTAGTCGAGCGGCTCGCGCTTTTTCGAGGGCTTGGCGTCTTTCGGCCAGCGGATTCGATAGCCCTGGAACGGATCGCGCAACTGGCGCAGGCCGACCGCCGTCGAGATGATCGTCCGCACGATCTGGACGTAGCCGTCCTGCATCGTTTTCAGCGCAATCGGCTCGTAGCAGGCTTCGGCCCTGTTCTTGGCGATGGCCGCGTGGATTCCCATCTCGCGGAGCACTTGGGTGTTGTCGCCCTCCCGGGAGAGTTCGACCGGCAGGTGTTGCAGGTCGTTGACATAGGTCTGCAGGTCGATCGGGTAATATCGATCGATCGGCCGGTCGCCGACCAGCGTGGTGAAGACGGAGACCCGCCAGCGCGCAGTACTGATGGTGGCGCGGTCCGCGCCGCCTGCTTCGCGGATTGTCAGGTACTCTTCGGCCAGTTCGCTGAAGAGCGGCGCCGAGGAAACTGCCATCGGCGAGCTTGCCGATGGGGCCGGGGATGCGATCGGTGGAATGGCCGCCGGCGCCTCGACGGGACAGTCCACCATGGGCGGAGCGGACGGGTGGGTTGCGCGCCCTTCGGCGCAGGCCAGGAGGTCCAGCTGGCGCTCGGCGATCCGTGCGAAGGTGTCCATGACCCGGGCGAGTGGAGCCTCTCCCTCCGGCGGGAGGCCCTCACCGGCGCGCCAGCGGTTCCAGACGTCCTGGCGCAGCAAATCCGCGCGGGCGGTGACGGTCGGGTGCCCTGCGGGGCCTTTGCGGACCTCCTGTTCGATGGCCACCGCCTCCTGGATTGCGGCGAGGGTTCGCATCTCGGCGGGGGCAAATCGCGGCGGAGGGGCCGGGCTCGCGAGTTTGGCAGCCGCCTCGTTCAGGAAGGCGGCCATGTTGTCGAGGAACTCCTCCGGCGAGCCGCCCGGCGGAAAGCCGGGGCCATCGAGCGGGGGCGTGGTGTCGGTCCACTGTCCGTTCAAGAGGCGTCTCCGATCGGCAAAAGCGGCTTTGGCCAGCATGGCGAGCCAGCCGGCGCGCGGCTGGGCATCTCGCTTGGGCATCTCGCCCAATCGCAACCTTAAAGGCGCGCATGGTTGCTGCCCGGGCGCAAGATCGGCCGGGATGCGGATCTGGAAGAAATAGGTGGACAACCGCCGCACCAGATAGGTGGGCGCGCGTGCCGCCCGGCGCGGTGGCGGGGCGACCGGCGTGGGGGTGCCCTGGGCTTGGGGGGCTGCTGGGCGGGCGCCGCCGCGGGCTACGGTTTGGGATACATTGGGGGATACACGCTTCGACACGGGCCTGCTCGTTCCGGCCGGAAGCGTTGAATCTCAAGGAGAATTTGGGGCAGAGAAGCTGGCGGATAGGAAATAAAAACTGGCGGAGAGGGAGGGATTCGAACCCCCGATACGGTTGCCCGTATGCCGCATTTCGAGTGCGGTGCTTTCAACCGCTCAGCCACCTCTCCGCGAGCCGAGCCAAATCGGGGCGGAGCCCCTCTCGAGCGGTGACGGACCATACCCAAGCCGTTTGCGCGGGGCAAGCGGGCTGTCGATGAGAGCACGGCGGGGAATCCGGGTTAACGAGGGTTGAGCTGGAGGACCTGCATCAGGAAGTTTGGGTCCCAACTGGCGCATTT
>NZ_VWPL01000054.1 GCF_008630065.1 Blastochloris sulfoviridis | reverse complement strand
CCCCCGACCCCTCCCCACCATTCACTGCGTTCATGGGGGGAGGGGAGAAGAGGCGCCTCTTCTCCCCTCCCCCCGCGAGCTTCTCGAGCGGTGGGGAGGGGTCGGGGTGGGGGGCTTCGCGGGGCGAAACCCGAAACCAGAGCAGTCTCCGCACAAGTGGGTACCGGTTTTGCGAAAGAGAATGCGATAAACCAAGAACTTAGAGCATTCTCCGCACAAGTGGATACCGGTTGCGCGAAAGAAAAAGCGACAAACCAGAAACTTAAAGCGTCCGATCTGATGCAGTCAGATCGGATAACGCTCTAGAAATCAGCCGGAAGCCGTCTCGGCTTGCCACCGGAGAACCCACCCCGCCGGCGATGAAAGCGCCTCGCCACTGGGAGCCGTTGGGGTGGGGTCGGCCCGGCCCGGACACGTTCTTTTTAGTTCCGCGAGCGCGGCGGCAGCGTCGGGCGCTGCGTGGGGGCGGGGGCCGCGGCCGGCGGGGCCGCCTGGCCGTTCTGCTGGCGCTCGATCTCGCGCCAGCGGGCGACGTTGCGGTTGTGCTCCTCCAGCGTCTCGGCGAAGGCGTGGCCGCCGGTGCCGTCGGCGACGAAATAGAGATCGCGGGTGTCGGCCGGGTTGGCGGCCGCTTCCAGCGCCGCCCGGCCGGGATTGGCGATCGGCCCGGGCGGCAGCCCGTCGATGACATAGGTGTTGTAGGCGGTCGGCCGCTCGATGTCGGAGCGGTAGATCGGCCGGCCCAGCGCGCCCTTGCCGCCCACCAGCCCGTAGATGATGGTCGGGTCCGACTGCAGCTTCATGCGCCGGCTGAGCCGGTTGAGGAACACGGCGGCGACGCGCGCCCGCTCGGCCGGCTTGCCGGTCTCCTTCTCGACGATCGAGGCCAGCGTCACCAGATCCTCGGGCGAGTGCAGCGGCAGATTGGGGGCGCGCTTGGCCCAGATCTCGGCCACCACCCGGCGCTGGTCGGCCGCCATGCGCTGGACGATCTGCTCGCGGGTGATGCCGCGGTTGAAGCGGTAGGTCTCCGGCAGCAGGCTGCCCTCGCGCGGGATCTCGCGGATCGGCCCGGTCAGCACGTCGTTCTCAAGGAGCCGCGCCACCGTCTGTTCCGAGGTCAGCCCCTCGGGCACGGTGATCTGGTGCAGCACCGACTTGCCGGTGACGATGATGCCGATGACGTCGTTGAGGCTGGCGCCGCGCGGAAACAGGTATTCGCCGGCCTTCAGGTCCTGGCGGGCCTGGCGCAGCATCACCCCGGCCACGAACGCCCAGGCATTGTCCACCACGCCTTCGCGTTCGAGCTGGTCGCCGATGTCGCGGAAGCCGGAGGTGCGCGACAGGTTGACGACCTTTTCGGCGGCGAGCGGCCCCGGCCTGCGCAGCAGCGCCTCGCTGTAGGAGAGGGTGGCCATCAAGGCGAGGCCGACCACCACGGTCAGCGTCAGCAGCACATTGCCGGCCACCACCAGCGGGTTGCGGGCCCGGCGCGAGGGGCGCGAGCGCGCCTTCGCCCTGTCCTGCCGGCTGTTCTGCTTTTTGGCGGCTGTCTTGGCGGCCTTGGCGCCCCCGTTCGCCGGCTTGGCCTTGGCGTCCGTCGCGGCCGGCGCCGCACCGGCCGGCTCGCGCGTGCCGGCAGGCGGGATGTCGGCGGGCTGGATGTCGGCAGGCTGGGCGGCCGGAAACGACGCGGCTGCGGGCGCGCCAGCCTCGACAGGTTGCGTCTCGAACGGGCCGATCTCGGAGGGGCGGGGCTCGAACGGGCCAGCCTCGACGGGGCCGGCCGCCGCCGGCACCGTTTCGACCTGCGCACCTTCGACCTGCGCACCTTCGACCGGCACCGCCGCCACGGGTGCGGCGTCAGGCGCGGCCTCGGCCGCGTCGGCAGCGGGCGGCGCGAAAGGGGGCGTTGTCGTGGAAGGCTGCTCTGCCGCCGGGGCATCCGCCGCCGGCCTGTCCTTGTCGTCCGCCATATCTGGTCCTTCGACGTCTGGTTCGCGACGCGAGTTCCACCCGTGTCCTGAAGAGCCCGGCCCGCGCGGCCACAGATCCGGCAGGCGGCCGCCAGCCATCCGACAGGCGATCGGCCATTCGGCGACCGGACTGCGAAAGGCCGGCCGCGGCGCCGGAATCCGTCCCGGCTCCGGCCGCGCGGGCGCACCCGTGCGCCGGCCGGAACCAGCGGCAGACTAGCGGCAAATATGGCGAAAGCGAGCGTGCCGCGCGCCCCACGGCCACCGGATGCGGCGCGGGGCGTGCGGCGGATCAGGCCGCCTTGCGGAACACCAGCGAGGCGTTGGTGCCGCCGAAGCCGAACGAATTGGACAGCACCACCTCGATCGGCCGCTGGCGCGCGGCGTGCGCAACGAGGTCGATGGGGGTCTCGACCGACGGATTGTCGAGGTTGAGGGTGGGCGGGGCGATCTGGTCGCGCAGCGCCAGGATGGAGAAGATCGCCTCGACCGCGCCGGCCGCGCCGAGCAGGTGGCCGGTCGCCGACTTGGTGGAGGACATCGACACCCGCGCGGCGGCGTTGCCGAGCAGCCGCTGCACCGCGCCGAGCTCGATCTCGTCGCCCATCGGCGTCGAGGTGCCGTGGGCATTGATGTAGTCGAGCTCGTCCGGCGAGATGCCGGCGCGCCGCAGCGCCGCCTGCATGCAGCGGAAGGCGCCGTCGCCGGTCTCGGAGGGGGCGGTGATGTGATAGGCGTCGCCCGACAGGCCGTAGCCGATCACCTCGGCGTAGATCTTGGCGCCGCGCGCCTTGGCGTGCTCATAGGCTTCGAGCACCACCACGCCGGCGCCTTCGCCCATCACGAAGCCGTCGCGGTCCCTGTCCCAGGGACGCGAGGCGCGGGTGGGCTCGTCATTGAAGCCGGTCGACAGCGCCCGGCAGGCCGAGAAGCCGGCGATCGCCAGCCGGCTGAGCGGCGATTCGCTGCCGCCGGCCACCATCACGTCGGCATCGCCGAGCGCAACCAGGCGCGACGCGTCGCCGATGGCGTGCGCGCCGGTCGAGCAGGCGGTGACCACCGCGTGATTCGGGCCCTTCAGCCCATGCTCGATCGACACGTAGCCGGAGGCGAGATTGATCAGCCGGCCGGGGATGAAGAACGGCGAGATGCGGCGGGGGCCGCGCTCCTTGAGGATGATGCCGGCTTCGGCAATGCCCTCGATGCCGCCGATGCCGGAGCCGATCAGGACGCCGGTGGCGGCCTGATCGTCGGCGGTCTTCGGCGCCCAGCCGGCGTCTTCAAGCGCCTGCCGGGCCGCAGCCATCGCGAAGACGATGAAGTCGTCGACCTTGCGGGCCTCCTTCGGCTCCATCCACTGGTCGGGATTGAAGGTGCCGTTCGACCCGTCGCCGCGGCGAATCGGGGTCGCGACCTTGCAGGGCAGATCGGAAACGTCGAACGTTTCGATTCGCGCTGCTCCGCTTTCGCCCTTCAGAACCCGGGACCACGTTTCCTCAACCCCGCAGCCCAGCGGGGTCACCATGCCGAGGCCGGTCACTACGACACGCCGCATCATACGTCTCCACCGGCCGGGGGATCACCCCGGCGCGGGCCCGCTCAGTGGGGCCGGTTTGCGGTCAGGCCGCGGTCTTGGACAGGAACTTGATGGCATCGCCGACGGTCAGGATGGTCTCGGCAGCGTCATCGGGGATTTCCACGCCGAACTCTTCCTCGAACGCCATCACCAGCTCGACGGTGTCCAGGCTGTCGGCGCCGAGATCGTCCATAAAGCTGGCGTTCTCGGTCACCTTGTCGGGCTCGACGCCGAGATGTTCGACGACGATCTTTTTGACCCGTTCGGCAATGTCGCTCATGGATTCATCCTTGTAAGGTGTTGTTGAGGTCTCTGGTGTCAGCGCCGCACGTTAGGATCTCGATCGGTCTCGTCCAGCGGCTGTAACGGAGAGAAAAACCAGGACAATCTGCACACGCCAGCGCGGCCGAAGCCTCCCCATTTGCTCGCGCGTCCCAGCCCAGCGGCGCCGCCGTTAGCATACTTCATCCGGCTTGGCCAGCAGCGCCAAATCCGAATTAACCTGTTCAGACCATGGCCATGCCGCCATTGATGTGAAGCGTCTGCCCGGTGATGTAGCTGCCGGCGGCAGAGGCCAGATACACCGCGCCGGCGGCGATGTCGTCGGGGGTGCCGAGGCGGCCGGCCGGCACCCGCGCCAGCACCGCCTCGCGCTGCTTGTCGTTCAGCGCGTCGGTCATCGCCGTCTCGATGAAGCCCGGCGCGATGCAGTTGACGGTGATGCCGCGGCTCGCCACCTCGGCGGCAAGGGCCTTCGACATGCCGATCATGCCGGCCTTGGCGGCGGCATAATTGCCCTGGCCGGGATTGCCGGTGACGCCGACCACCGAGGTGATGCCGATGATGCGGCCGGACCGGCGCTTCATCATGCCCTTCACCGCCGCGCGGCACAGGCGGAAGCCGGCGGTCAGGTTGACCGCGATCACCTGGTCCCACTCCTCGTCCTTCATGCGCATGAAGAGGTTGTCGCGGGTGATGCCGGCATTGTTGACGAGGATGTCGAGCTGGCCGAGCGCGGCCTCCGCCGCCGGCACCAGCGCCTCCACGGCGGCGGTGTCGGCGAGGTTGCAGGGCAGCACGTGGACCCGCTCGCCGAGCTCGGCCGCGAACTGCTGAAGCACCTCGGCGCGCGTGCCGGAGACCGCCACGGTGGCGCCCTGCCGGTGCAGGGCGCGGGCGATGGCGGCGCCGATGCCGCCGGTTGCGCCGGTGACCAGCGCCGTCTTGCCCGTCAAATCGAACATCGGTCCTCTCACGCGCTGAAGCTGGCCTTGAACGCCGCGATATCCTCGGGCGTGCCGACCGAACTGGCGGACATCTCCTTGACGATCCGCTTGGTAAGGCCGGACAGTACCTTGCCGGCGCCCACCTCGACCAGCCGTGTGACCCCTTGGCCGGCCATGAATCCAACGGATTCGCGCCAGCGCACCGTGCCGGTGACCTGTTCGACCAGGCAGCGGCGGATCTCCGCCGGGTCGCTGACCGGCTGCGCCAGCACATTGGCCACCACCGGCACCACCGGCTCCCGCACCTCGACCGAGGCCAGCGCCGCCGCCATGGCGTCGGCGGCCGGCGCCATCAGCGGGCAATGGAAGGGGGCGGACACCGGCAGCAGGATGGCGCGCGACGCCCCCTTGGCCTTGGCGATCTCGCAGGCGCGCTCCACGGCGGCCTTGTGGCCGGACACCACCACCTGGCCCGGCGCGTTGTCATTGGCGGCGGCGCACACCTCGCCTTGGGCCGCCTCGGCGGCGACCGCGGCGGCGGCCTCGAAATCGAGCCCCATCAGCGCCGCCATGGCGCCGGTGCCGACCGGGGTCGCCGCCTGCATCGAGCGGCCGCGCAGGCGCAGCAGCCGCGCGGTGTCGGCCACCGACAGCGCGCCGGCGGCGGCGAGCGCCGAATATTCGCCCAGCGAGTGGCCGGCGACGAAGGCGGCGGCGCGGGCGAGGTCGAGCCCGGCCTCCTGCTGCAGCACCCGCATCGCCGCGAGCGAGACCGCCATCAGCGCCGGCTGGGCGTTCTCGGTCAGCGTCAGCGTATCGGCCGGGCCGGCCCACATCACGGCGGTGAGCTTTTCGCCCAGCGCGTCGTCGACCTCGTCGAACACCGCGCGGGCGGCCGGAAACGCCTCGGCCAGCGCCTTGCCCATGCCGACGGCCTGGCTGCCCTGGCCCGGAAACACGAAAGCTGTCGTCATCTTGAACGGCCCCCCGGAAAGCGGCGCCATTGATACGCCGAAGCGGCGGGTGTCAAGGCGGGGAGCGCCGGATGGGCGACGGTTGCCGGCGCGCCTACCGCCGGGGACGATCGAACTGCCGGAGCACGTCAGGGGGCAGGTCCAGCTTCGTGCCGGGCTGCGGTGGCAGCATCCGATGCGGCATGCCCGGCAAGGTGCGGCAGGGGTCGCAGAGAAAGTATCCCTGGCCGAGATCCTCCCGGCACCGGTCGTCGACGATGAAGACGGCCCGCGCCGAGAACCGGTCGCCCGGAGACAGGACGCCTTCGATGCGAATGGTCTTGCCCTCGATCGCCCGGATCGGCGGCAGGACGGTGCCGTCCGCCACCAGGCCGGGGGCCTGGAACGAGCCGTTCGAGACACAGCCGACGACTGCGTAGGGCACGGGGGCCGAAGCCTCGGCGCGCCCATGGCCGCCGGCCACCGCCAGGGCGCCAAGCAGCCATGCGAATGTCCTGTGAATGCGCATCACCTTCCACCGGAGCGATCGAGACTTGCGGCCATGCTAGTGGTCCGACCCTGACATTTGCATCCGCAAATGTCGGGACAAGTCGGCCCACAAACTATTGATTCTGGGGATGAAATTTTTCCGACGCGTGGGTGCCAAGCGGCGGATTTCATCCACTTTGGCATGCCGCCGTCGGTTTGGAGCCGGAATTCCACGCCCAGGCCTCAGAGGGCCTGCCCGAAGGGCCTGCCCGCGCCGCCGTTGCGCTCAGGCGGTTTCCGTGTATAAGCGCCAGCTTCCACCGGCATGGCCGGGGGCTGAACGGACGGCCGCGGCCGGCGCTTGCGCGCGCCGCGGCAGGGTGGTCCCACCCGCCGTCCCGTGTCCCCGCTCTCCCGAGACACCGCAGCCTTTCCGGGCCGCGAGGGGCTTGGCGCCGTGCCGGCGGACCATCGCAACGAAAGGCGTGACACATATGCCGTTGTACGAGCATATCTTCATGGCCCGCCAGGACTTGACGTCCCAGCAGGTCGACGAACTCACCACCCAGTTCAAGGGTGTCATCGAGGCCGGTGGCGGCGCGATTCCCAAGGTCGAGTATTGGGGCGTCAAGTCGCTGGCCTACCGCATCCGCAAGAACCGCAAGGCCCATTTCACGCTGTTCAACATCGACGCCCCGGCCAAGGCCGTGGCCGAGATGGAACGCCAGATGGGCCTGTCGGAAGACGTGGTGCGCTCGCTCACCATCCGCGTCGACGCGCTCGAAGAGACGCCGTCCGTGATGATGCTGAAGCGCGACCGCGACGAGCGCCGTGGCGACCGCCGCCGTGACCGTGACGGCTTCGGCGACGACGCCGAGACCGTGGAGGACAACGCATGAGCACCGCGCCCACCCGCCGTCCGTTCTTCCGCCGTCGCAAGACCTGCCCGTTCTCCGGCGCCAACGCCCCGAAGATCGACTACAAGGACGTGAAGCTGCTGCAGCGCTACGTCTCCGAGCGCGGCAAGATCGTGCCGAGCCGCATCACCGCGGTCTCCGCCAAGAAGCAGCGCGAACTCGCCCGCGCCATCAAGCGCGCGCGCTTCCTGGGGCTTCTGCCCTACGTGATCCGCTGACGCGGAGGCCGGCGCTGCGGCGCCGGCCGTGCGGACGCCGCCCGCTGGGGCGGCCATGCGAGCGCCGCCCCGCCGGGGCGGCCTTGCGGCAAGCACGCATCGGGGTCGCCGGAATGGGCCGGCGGCCTGTGGTTGGGGCGGGGCCCGCCTCTAACCGCTCCATCAAGAGCGGGACAGCTCGATGATCAGTACGCTTTCCATCGGCCTTTCGGCCGGCCTCGCCTCGGCGCTGCTGTTCGCCTCGGTCTCCTCCGGGTCGGCCTTCGCCATGGTGCTGTTCTACGCCGCGCCGCTGCCGATTCTCATCACCGGCCTGGGCTGGCGGCATTATGCCGGCCTGCTCGCCGCGGTCACGGCGGCGGCGGTGCTGGCGCTGGCGCTCAATCCCATCTTCCTGGTGGCCTTCCTCGCCGGCATCGGCGCGCCGGCGTGGCTGCTCGCCTATCTGGCGCTGCTGGCGCGGCCCAATGCCCGTGGCGAGGCCGAATGGTACCCGGTCGGCCGCCTGCTGTTCTGGGCGGCGATGATCGCGGCGGCCGGCGTCTCCATCGGCGTGATCGCGCTCGGCACCAGCGAGGAGGCCTACACGGCCGCGCTGCGCGCGGCCGTCGAGCAGGTGCTGCGCCTCCAGACCGGCTTGCCCGCCGACCAGCCGCTGACCCTGCCCGGCGTCGACGACGTCGACTCGGCGGTGAAGCTGATGATCACCGTGCTGCCGCTGACCGCGGCCGTGCTGTCGATGCTCACCGCGCTGCTCAATCTGTGGGGCGCGGGCCGCGTGGTGCGGGCGTCGGGCCGGCTGGTGCGGCCGTGGCCGGATCTCACAGAGGTGCGCCTGCCCGGCTTTGCCGCGTCGGTCTTTGCCGTTGCGGCGGCGCTGAGCCTGGTCGGCGGCCTCGTCGGCATCGTCGCCGGGCTGTTTGCCGCCACGCTGGCGGTGGCCTACTCGCTGACCGGCCTGTCGCTGCTGCACGCCATCACCCGCGGGTATGCCGGGCGCGGCTTCATGCTCGGCATCTCCTATGTGGCGATCCTGCTGTTCGGCTGGCCGCTGCTGTTCTTCGTGTTCGCCGGCCTCGCCGACGCCTTTCTCGACCTGCGCCGGCGCCAGCCGGGCCTGAAGGGGCCGCCCGGCCCCAAGGCTCCGCCCGCCCCGCCGCCCCCCAACGATCAATGAATCTTGCGATCAGTGAATCCCGAAGGAGTAACCCCATGGACGTGATCCTGCTCGAACGCGTCGCCAAGCTCGGCCAGATGGGCGAGGTTGTGCACGTCAAGGACGGCTTTGCCCGCAACTTCCTTCTGCCCAAGGGCAAGGCGCTGCGCGCCACCCAGGCCAACAAGGATCGCTTCGCCCGCGACCGCGTGCAGCTCGAAGCCCGCAATCTGGAGCTCAAGCGCGAGGCCGAGGCGGTCGGCGCCAAGCTCGACGGCCAGTCCTTCGTGGTGCTGCGCCAGGCCGGCGAGACCGGCCAGCTCTACGGCTCGGTCTCGACCCGCGACATCGCCGACCTGATGACCAAGGGCGGCTTCAGCGCGGAGCGCCAGCAGATCGTGCTCAATTCGCCGATCAAGACGCTGGGCGTGCACAAGGTGCCGGTGGCGCTGCACCCCGAGGTCGAGGTGAGCGTCACGGTCAACGTCGCCCGCAGCAACGAGGAGGCCGAGCGCCAGGCCCGCGGCGAGGATCTCAGCCGCCGCCGCGACCGGGACGACGAGGAGGAGGCGGCCGATGCCGCCGCCGCCGCTGCCGAGGCGGAGTTCGAGGAGCCCGCCGAGGAGGCGTGACCGGCCGGCCGGAGTCAGATCCGGCAAGGCTCCGATCCGGCAAGGCTCGAATCGGGCAAAGCTCCGATCCGCACGACACGAATCCGGCCCCCGCGGGCCGGATTTTGTTTTCGGCGTATGCGTTCGTGCCCGCCGGCCGGGCCGGCTGCCGCTCACGCGTTCGTTAATTGCCCGTGGGTCATCAGGGCGGTTGAATGGTGCCGCAACCTGCCCGTTCTCCCGAGGGGTGGCCGGTTTCGGTCCGCCGATTGCGGAGCGCGGAGAGGACACAGGGCGCGTCCGGCCCCGCCTGTACGGGTCCGGCCGGGCCGGTGGTGCCGGGGTCATGAGGGTGGCCCGGAAGCGCGTGGTTCCGCCATCCCGAGAGGATGGCCCTGAAGACGCAAGACGCGACGATCGATCTGACGGAGGCGCCGATGGACGGCCTGCTCCGGCGCATGTTCGAGACGGTGGTCACGACCGGCCAGCTCACGGTGGTGACCGCGCAGGGGCGGCGCTATCGCTTCGGGGACGGCACGCCCCCGGAGGTGGCGATCCGTTTCACCAGCCCCGGCTGGCAGCAGGGGAATCGCAGATGAGTATAAGGGCATTGCGCGGGAGGTAGAGAAGGATTCATTCATGAGGCTTCTCGATTCGGGGAGGCTCCCATGCAGGCTCTCATCTCGATTTTCCGCCAAGTTCACGATCCTCGCGACATCAA
>NZ_VWPL01000053.1 GCF_008630065.1 Blastochloris sulfoviridis | reverse complement strand
CACCGTGATCGTCTCATTGGCGAGGCTGCCGTCGGGCGCGCGCGCTTTGGTGTCGATCGTCGTCGAACCGTCGGCGCTGCGAGTGACGGTGCGCTCGATCTTGTAGCCCTGCGCATCGGTCGCCAGCGTCACCGTCGCGACCTCGCCGGTCGACCCGTCGGTGCGGGTGAACGTGGTCGTGCCGTCGATCGACGAGCCGTCGGCAAGCGTGATCGAGGCGGCGTTCTCGTTAAGGCCGATCGAGGCGATGCCGAGCTCGGCGAGCGTTTCCAGCGTCTGCGTGCCATCGGCATTGGTGACCAGCACCTTGAACTTGGCGAAGTTCGCGTCGTCGGCGTCGAGCGTGCCATCGTGATCGGTGTCGAACACGTCACGCAGCGCTTCGATGTCCGACGCCGCGGTCGGATCCCACAAGGTGAAGGCGACCTGGTTTGCCTGGGTGATCTGGCCGTCGCCATGGGTGTCGTAGACCAGCACGCCATCGCCCGCGCCGGCCCAGGCGGTGCGGTGCTGATAGCCGTCGCCGACCGCCAGTTCCGGCGCGTTGACCAGCCCGCGCGCCTTCAGGTCGACCAGAAGCTCCCGCCAGCTCTGCGCGCTCTCGCGCGTGCCGACCTGGAACCCCACCAGCTCCTTCCGACCCTCCGGCGTCGCGCCGATCACCACCAGCATGCATTCGGCGCCCTCGGTCATCCGCGCCTGCAGGTAGACCCCGTCCGCCCACACATAGACGTAGCGGCGCGCCGACAAATCCCGCCGCCGCCAGCGCTCGTACTCGCCCTCCCAGTCCGCGGTCAGGCGCGCGACCACCGACGGCGACAGGTTCGGCGCGTCCGTGCCCAAGAGCGCCGCCAGCACCTCCTGGACGTCGCCGGTCGAGATGCCGCGCAGATAGAGGATCGGCCGCAGCGCATCCAAGCTTCGCGTCCGCCGCGCCCATTTCGGCAGCAGCGCCGAGCTGAAACGGATCTTCTCCGAAGCCGGCACGTCGGCGCGGTCGCGGACCTTCGCCCGCTCGACCGGCACCGGCCCGATGCCGGTCTGGATCATCCGCTCCGGGCCGTGCCCATGCCGCACCACGCGGTCGCGGCCGTCGGGCAGCTTCTCGTCCTTCACCCCGGCCAGGAAGGCCGCGACCTCGGCCTCGATCGCCTGGGCCAGCAACTGCCGGGCACCGGCGCGCAGCACCTCGGTCAGGGGATCGTCAATCTCGCCGGGCTGACGCAGCCGGACGACGGTGGTCGTCTCGCTCATAGCGTATCGCTCTCCTCTGGAGGGATTGGGCAGGCTGGTTCCCCGCCCCGATACGCCGCCTCTCTCACCCCGTCATCACCCAGATTCCGACATAGCTCCTCGTCGTCGGATGCAACGATGGGGGGCAGGCTTCCCTTTGCCCACCCTACGCGCTGCATACCCCACCTCAGCTTCGACGCTTGCTTTCGCGCGCCCCGCAACTCCGTCATGCCCCATGGCGACGCCATACCATCGCCACCATCCCTGTCGATGGCATCGTTGCGAAACGCTTCACCCGGTCGATGGCCTAGCCGCCGGTCGATTGTCCTTGGCCGGTCGGAAGCGCGGAATGCAGGAGTTCGAGAGCTTGAACGACGACGCGCGCGTGACGCTTCAGCTTGCGGCCAAAGACGACCTGCCGCGGTTCATCCGGGAGCTGCAGGAGGCGTTCGCCGTCGCGGTGATCGAGGAGTTCGGTTCGATTCCGGACGGGCCGATCCCGCCCGATCGCGACATTCAGGACTCGTTCGAGGCGCCGGGCGCGGTGACCTATCACATCCTGTCGGACGGGGCGCGGGTCGGCGGTGCGGTGCTGACGATTGATCACGCCACGCAGCGCAATTCGCTCGACTTGTTCTTCATCGCGACCGGCGCGCACGGCCGCGGCCTCGGCTTCGCCGCATGGCAGGCGATCGAGCGGCAATATCCCCAGACGCGAGTGTGGCAAACTCACACACCGTATTTCGAACGGCGCAACATCCACTTCTACGTCAACAAATGCGGCTTCAAGATCGTCGAATACTACAACCCGCGCCACCCAGACCCGCACAGGCCCGAACCAGACGACCTGCCGACGGACAGCGGCTCCTTCAGGTTCGAGAAAATACGAGACGGAAGATCGACGCGGCGCTGAAGGCGAAGATCGCGCTGGAGGCGGTCCGCGAGCAGGCGACGGTGGCAGAGCTGGCGCAACGCTACGAGGTCCACCCAACCAGATTTATGCTCATTCTTGTTGGCCAAGGACCAGCCATTGCCCATTGAAGGTGGCTGTCCAGGAACCGGCCATGACGACGGTGGGGTCAAACTCGGCGGCAGTTGGCAATAGCGCCCTATTTGCGCTCCTCGACCAGCACGGCGAGGCCGCGCTGCACGGCCGGGCGGGCCTTCACCGCGTCGAGCCAGCGCTTGAAATGCGGGAAGCGGGTGATGTCCTGTCCCTGCCGCTCCCACAGCTTGGCCCAGCCGACGCAGGCGATGTCGGCGATGGAATAGTCGCCCGCCAGAAACTCCCGGTCGGCGAGGCGCTTGTTCATCACGCCATAGAGGCGGGCGACCTCGTTGGTGTAGCGGTTGATGGCGTAGTCGATCTTCTCGGGCGCGTAGATGCGGAAATGGTGCGCCTGCCCGGCCATCGGCCCGAGCCCGCCGACCTGCCAGTACAGCCACTGCTCGACCTCGACGCGGGCGCGCGCGTCGGCCGGATAGAATTTGCCGGTCTTGCGGCCGAGATACTGCAGGATGGCCCCCGACTCGAACACCGAGATCGGCCATCCGTCCGGTCCGTCGGGGTCGACGATCGCCGGGATTCGGTTGTTGGGCGCGATCGCCAGGAACTCCGGCTTGAACTGGTCGCCCTTGGAGATGTTCACCGGGATCACGGTGTAGGGCAGCCCGCACTCCTCCAGCATGATGGAGACCTTCCAGCCGTTCGGGGTCGGCCAGTAGTGCAGTTCGATCGGCGCAGGCGCAGCAGGCATGACGAACTCCGAGTAAAACCGGACCGGCAAGACCGGCTCGCGGCCCCGATCCAAAGTCTCGCCGAACATCCGTTCCCGATGACGGGATCTTCCGCGACCGGATGCGGAACTCCGGCCGAGTCAGCCTGATTCCGCACCCACCCGCCAACGCAGCGGGCGGCGGAACCTAAAGTCAGCCGCCCTGCCCTGCAACGGTCGGCCGCGCAATGGGCGGCTGCCGGAAACGACGGCGCACATCATTCGGTCGGCCGACGATCCCCGCGCGTTCGCCCGGACAACCCGGCGAAAACTAGGAATTGCGGACGGGTTTCGCCACAGTCGGCCGGGGAGACACCGGCCTGGTCAGCCGGAGACGGGATCACAGGGCCTTCTTGAACCCCGCGTGGCTCCTGGCGAAGCCCAGCCGCTCATAGAACCGGTGGGCATCGAGGCGCGCCGCGTTCGACGTCAGCGCCAGCGTCGCTGCACCGCGCGCCCGTGCCTGCCGCTCGGCGTCGGCCACCATCGCCGCGCCGATGCCCTGGCCGCGAAGGTGCGGAGCGACCTGCACGCCCTCAAGGATGGCGCGCACCGCACCGCGCCCGACGATCGCGTGCGTCACGATGATCTGGTAGGTGCCGACGACCCGTCCATTGAGCCGCGCGACGAACAGGTCTGTGGCGGGCGAGGCCGCGATCGCATCGAATGCCGCCCGGTAGAGCACCAGCGCCGCCGGGTCGAGCGTGTCGCCATGGCCGCCCAGCGGATCGGCAGCGAACATGGCGACGATCGCCGGCAGATCCTCGGGCTGTGCGCGATCGATCGTCAGCGACGCCGCACCCTCCCCCATCCCCAAGTCCATTCGCCCTCCTCCTGTTCCGCCGCCGGTGCGACGAAAAGATCATGGCTGCGGCGGAACGCCCCCTTCCGCCCGACGTTACTCCGACGGACACCGGCCAGCGCGCCGGGATGTCCCAAGACGCCGACCACGCAGGTTTCTCGCGTGGACAGCGTCATTATTGGGACAGACACATGTCCGCGCACGTCCGTGAGACGGCCCGTTACAGCATTTCGTGGACACACCTGCACCTCTCCCCCCGGTGACAGGCGTGGCCTTTCACGAACGCTGCTGCCCGAGGGCCGATGATCCCCGTTCTCCGCGACTGTAGAACGGGACCGGCCCGCCGGCCTCGCGGTACCCCCCACAGAACGATCGAAAGGACTGAGCCATGGGCCTGTTTTCCAAGGATATCAAGAGCCTCGACGATCTCTTCGTGCATACGCTGCGCGACATCTACTATTCCGAGAAGCAGATTCACAAAGCGCTGCCGATGATGGTCGAGAAGGCGAGCGACCCGCAACTGAAGCAGGACTTCGAGATGCACCGGAGCGAGACGGAAGGTCACATCGCCCGGCTCGAAAAGGTCTTCGCCATGCACGGTTCCGCCGCCCGGCAGGTACGCTGTCCGGCGATCGACGGCATTCTGGAGGAAGCCAGCGAGATCGTCGGCGAGGTCGGCGACGCCGAAGTGCTCGACGCGGCGCTGATCGCTGCCGCCCAGGCCGTCGAGCATTACGAGATTACGCGCTACGGCACGCTGGTCGCTTGGGCGCGGCAGCTCGGCCGCGCCGACTGCGCCGCCTTGCTGAAGCAGAATCTCGACGAGGAAAAGGCGACGGACAAGAAGCTCACCGCCGCGGCCGAGAGCAAGATCAATCTGCGCGCCGTGAGCTGAACGGCGCCTCTTGGTGAGCGGCGTCTCTTGGTCAGCAACCGAGCGGGTGGCCGGCATAGCCGGCCGCCCGTTTGTCATGCTGATATGACGCAGCAGTGACCAGCGGTATCGTCGTCCCGGGCGAGCGTAAGCGAGACCCGGGATCGTCATCCGGAAAAGGCACCCATCCTGGCAACGGTCCCGGCTCGCGCTTCGCTTGGCCGGGACGACGTCAGGATGGGTCCTCAAATCCCCAGCTTCTCCTTCAGCAGGTCGTTAACCGCCTGGGGGTTGGCCTTGCCCTGGGTCTTCTTCATCACTTGGCCGACGAACCAGCCGATCATGGTCGGCTTGGCCTTCGCCTGCTCGACCTTGTCGGGGTTGGCGGCAATCACCTCGTCGATGGCCGCGGCAATGGCGGAGGTGTCGGTGACCTGCTTCAGGCCGCGCGCCTCGACAATGGCGGCGGGCTCGCTCCCTTCCGTCCACGCGATGTCGAACACGTCCTTGGCGATCTTGCCGGAGATGGCGCCCGAGGCGATCAAATCGAGGATGCCACCGAGCTGGGTGGCCGACACCGGCGATGAGCCGATGTCCTTGCCCTCTTTGTTCAGGCGGCCAAAAAGCTCGTTGATCACCCAGTTGGCGGCCGCCTTGGCGTCGCGGCCCTTGGCCACCGCCTCGAAGAAGTCCGCGGCCTCCTTCTCGGCCACCAGCACGTCGCAATCATAGGCGGTGAGGCCGTACGCGGCGACGAAGCGCGCCTTCTTGGCGTCCGGCAGCTCGGGCAGATCGCGCCTGAGCGCCGCGACCTCGTCGGCCTGCAGCTCAAGCGGCAGCAGATCGGGGTCGGGGAAATAGCGGTAGTCGTGCGCCTCCTCCTTGGAGCGCATGGCGCGGGTCTCGCCGCGGCCGGGGTCGAACAGGCGGGTTTCCTGGTCGATCGAGCCGCCGTCCTCCAGGATGGCGATCTGGCGGCGCGCCTCGGTGTCGACCGCCTGGCCGATGAAGCGGATCGAGTTGACGTTCTTGATCTCGCAGCGGGTGCCCAAGGGCTCGCCCGGCCGGCGCACCGAGACATTGACGTCGGCGCGGAGGTTGCCCTTCTCCATGTCGCCGTCGCAGGTGCCGAGATATCTCAAGATCGTCCTTAGCTTTGTGACGTAAGCCTTTGCTTCGTCAGCAGAACGGATGTCCGGCTTCGACACGATCTCCATCAGCGCCACGCCGGCGCGGTTGAGATCGACGTGGCTCATGGTCGGATGCTGGTCGTGCAGCGACTTGCCGGCATCCTGCTCCAAATGCAGCCGCTCGATGCCGACGGTGATCTGCTTGCCGCCTTCGAGATCGACCACCACCTCGCCCTCGCCGACGATCGGGCTCTTGTACTGGCTGATCTGGTAGCCCTGCGGCAGGTCCGGGTAGAAATAGTTTTTGCGGTCAAAGACGCTTCTATCATTGATTTTTGCGTTCAGGCCGAGTCCGGTGCGCACGGCCTGCCGCACGCATTCGCCATTGATCACCGGCAGCATGCCGGGCATGGCGGCGTCGACCAGCGAGACATGGCTGTTGGGGGCGCCGCCGAACGCGGTCGAGGCGCCGGAGAACAGCTTGGCCTCGGAATTCACCTGGGCGTGGATCTCCATGCCAACCACCACCTCCCAGTCGCCGGTGGCGCCCTTGATGAAGGATTTGGGATCGGCTTCGCGGGGTGTTGCGGTCATGATCAGGTTCTTCGGTCGGGAACTTGGGTCGGGAACTTGGGTCGGGATCTTGGGTCGGGATTTCGGTCAGTGAGGTTGGGGCCTATATAGCGGGGTCGTGGCCGAAACGGAAAATCCTGCTGCCGGGGCCTGCGGGCTGAACGCTTCTGGGGCGCTTTTTGGGGCTCCAAGCGCCGTCGGCGGTCAGCGCCGCGCCACCCACTGCACCACCGGCAGCGCCGGCCGCCAGGCGGTGAAGCTGCCGACCGGCCCGGCCCGCTCGATGGCGATGCGCGTCAGCGTGCCGCCCACCCGCGCCTGCCAGGCCATCGCCTTCGCCTCGGTCTCCAACGTCACGGCATTGACCACCAGCCGGCCGCCGGGCCGCAGCGCCGCCCAGGCCGCCTCGATCACCCCGGCGTCATTCGCGCCGCCGCCGACGAACACCGCATCCGGCGCCGGCAGGCCAGCCAGGGCCGCGGGCGCCTCGCCAAGCCGCAGATCGAACTGCGGCACACCGAGCGTCAGCGCATTGCGCTGGGCGCGCACCAGCCGGTCGGCGCTCGATTCGATGCCGATGGCGCGATTGCCGGGATGGGCGAGCAGCCATTCGATGCCGATCGAGCCCGCCCCGGCGCCGATGTCCCACAACAGCTCGCCGGGGTGTGGCGACAGGCTGGCGAGGGTCAGCGCACGGATCTCGCGCTTGGTGAGCTGGCCGTCCGACTCGAACAACTCGTCCGGCAGGCCGGGGGTGGCCGGCAGAATGGACGCCTCCGGCCCCGCTTCGGCCTCGATCGCCACCGCCACGGGGGCGTTAATTGCTGTTACATCGAAGGTGGAAGCGGTTGCAATGCTGCGCCGTTCGCGCGGACCGCCCAGCGCCTCCAGCACGTGCAGGCGCGACGGGCCGAAGCCGAGCCCGGCGAGATACCCCGCCAGTTGCGCCGGGGCTGCGGCATCGCGCAGCAGCACGATCAGCCGGGCACCGGGCGCCAAATGCGGCCGCAGCGCTTCCAGCGGCCGGGCGTGCAGGCCAAGCGTCGCCGTCTCCTCGATGCGCCAGCCGAGCCGGGCCGCCGCGAGCGAGAAGGTCGAGGGCGCCGGCACCACCCGCATTTCCGCTGCCGCCACGTGCCGCGACAGCGCCGCCCCGGCGCCGAACCAGAATGGATCGCCCGAGGCCAGCACCGTGACGCGGGTGCCGCGATGGGCGAGCAGCTTCGGGATCGAGGCCGAGAACGGCACGTCCCAAACGAATTCCGGCTTGCCGAGGGCCGCGACCAGATCGAGGTGGCGCCGACCGCCCGCCACCAGCTCGGCGGCGTCGAGCAGCGCCCGGGCGGCGGGGCACAGGCCCTCGAGCCCGTCCTCGTTCACGCCGATGATGGACAACCACGGCCCGCCCGTGCCATCGCTCCCGCTCATGACCTCACCCATACGCGTTCTGATCCTCGGCGGCTCGACCGAGGCGACCCGGCTTGCCGGCGCGCTGGCCGCGGACGCCGCCTTCGACGCCACCGTCTCCTTCGCCGGCCGCACCGAGGCGATCCGGCCGCCCGCCGTGCCGTACCGCGTCGGCGGCTTCGGCGGAATAGACGGTCTTGTCAAATACCTTCGGGACGCGCGCATCGGACTGGTGGTCGATGCCACCCACCCGTTCGCGGCGCAGATGAGCACCCACGCGGTGGCGGCCTGCCGGCTGACCGGCGTGCCGCTGCTGGCGATCGAGCGGCCGGGCTGGACGCCGGGGCCGGGCGACCGCTGGATCGACGTGCCCGACATGGCGGCGGCGGTCGATGCGCTGGGCGCGGCGCGGCGCCGGGTCTTCCTCGGCATCGGCCGGCTGAACCTGCCCGTCTTCGCCCGCGCGCCGCAGCACGCCTATCTGGTGCGGCTGGTCGATCCGCCGAAGGAAGCGCTGCCGCTGCCCGACGTCGAGGTGGTGGTGGCGCGCGGCCCGTTCGAGGCGGCCAGCGACCGCGCCATGCTCGAACGATTCGGCGCCGAGATGGTCGTAACCAAGAATTCCGGCGGCGTTGCTGCGGACGCCAAGCTCACTGCGGCGCGCGAACTCGACATTCCGGTGGTGATGGTGCGCCGTCCCTCGATCCCGGCGCGCCCGGTGGTGCCGACCGTCGAGGAAGCCCTCGACCGGCTTGCCGAGCTTGCCGCCGGCCGGACACCGGACGGGCTGCGCGCGTTATGATGAACTGAGCGTCGAGGGAGGCAGCGATGGCAGGCGAGCAGCGGAGCGGACAATCGATGATCGGGCGCGGGTGCGGCGCGGTGCTTGTCGTTCTACTTGCCGCGTTCATCGCCATCGGCTGCGTGCGGCCCGCCAGCGCGGCCGATCCGGCCTTCCGGCGCTGGCTGCAGGAGCTGTGGCCGGATGCGCAGAAGCTCGGCGTGTCGCGCGCGACCTTCGATGCCGCGGCCGCCGGACTCGAGCCCGATCTGTCGCTGCCCGATCTGGTGGTCCCCGGCCGGCCCGACAAGCCGCCGCGCGGCCAGGCCGAATTCGTGCAGACGCCCGAGCAGTATCTGCGCGAGCGGACGCTGGCGAGCCTTGCGGCGGAGGGACGCAAGCTCTTCGCGAAGCATCGCGACACGCTCAATCGCATCGAGCGGCGCTATGGCGTGCCGGGTCCGGTGGTTGTGGCGATCTGGGGCCGCGAGACCGCGTTCGGCAGCTACAAGCTGCCGCACGACGCCATCACGGTGCTGGCGACGCAGGGCTTCTACGGCAAGCGCAAGGACTTCTTCCGCAACGAATTTCTGTATGCGCTCAAGATGCTGCAGGATGGCGTGCCGCGCGCCGACATGCGCGCCTCGTGGGGCGGCGCGCTCGGCATGACGCAGTTCCTGCCCTCCGAATTCTATCGGCATGCGGTCGATTTCGACGGCGACGGCCGGGCCGACATCTGGCGCTCGATGCCGGATGCGCTGGCCTCGGCGGCGCAGCAGCTCGCGCACAAGGGGTGGCAGGCCGGCCACCACTGGGCCTATGAGGTGAAGGTACCCAAGGGCACCGATTGCACCATCGCCGATCCCGACCATCTGCGGCCGCTGAAGGATTGGCTGGCGGCCGGCTATGTGCCGGCGGCGAAGAAGCCGCTCCCCGCCGATCTCGCCGAGCCCGCCTCGCTCTTGATGCCGGCCGGCCTGTTCGGCCCGGCGTTCCTGATCCTCAAGAACTACTACGTCATCAAGAACTATAACTTCTCCGACCTCTACGTGCTGTTCGTCGGCAACGTCTCCGACCGTATCGCCGGCGGCGGGCCGTTCGCCACGCCCTGGGGCAAGATCGTGCAGTTGCGCACCGCCGATCTCGAAGAGATGCAGCGCCGCCTTGCCGCGCTCGGGCTCTACCGCGACAAGATCGACGGCAAGGCGGGCATGCGCACGCGCCTCGCGCTCGGCGCCTATCAGAAGGTCGAGGGCCTCACGCTCGACTGCTGGCCGGACGCCGCCGTGCTCGAGCACCTGCGGGCGGAGTCGCAAGCGCGGTGAAGGGCCGTGCACGGTCGGGCAATCAGTCATCCGCGCCGGGCATTGACGAGGGATCCCGCGCGCCATGCCGAACGGCGTGAATGATGATCTCGTCCGGCGGCCCTCGGATCTGACCCGCCCTCGTCATGGCCGGGCCTTGTCCCACGGCTGTCCGGCACGGATTGTGCTTGAAGAGGTGCACGGCATTGATTCTGCTTGTTTCCAGTTGGTTGCGAATC
>NZ_VWPL01000052.1 GCF_008630065.1 Blastochloris sulfoviridis | reverse complement strand
GTCTTCGACGGACTCGTCCTCGTCGCTGTCTTCAGCGCCGGTCAACGCCGCGTTCAAGGCCGCTGCCGCCTTGCCGCCCTGGCTTGAATGCGCCTCGTCGATGATGATGGCAAAGCGGCGGTCTTTGTGCTGGGAGCCGATATCATCGAGGATGAACGGGAATTTCTGAACCGTGGTGATGATGATCTTCTTGCCGTCGGCAATGAAGCGGCGCAGATCGCCAGAATGCTCGGCATGGCCAACTGTCGCGCCGACTTGCGCGAACTGTTTGATGGTGTCGCGGATTTGCTGATCCAGAATGCGGCGGTCGGTGACGACGATCACCGAGTCAAAGATCTGGCCGGTGGCATCGCCAAGCCGCACCAGTTGGTGCGCCAGCCATGCGATCGAGTTCGATTTGCCTGATCCCGCGGAATGCTGGATCAGCACGCGCCGGCCGGCGCCCTTCTCCCTGGCGTCGGCCAGCAACCTGCGGACCACATCGAGCTGGTGAAACCGCGGAAAAAGCTGGTCGCGCTTCACCTTACCGGTCTTGGCGTCCCTGCGCCCGACGATCTGGGCATAGTTCTCAATGATGTCGGTCAGCCCGAGCGGCGTCAGAATGTCCTTCCAGAGGTAGTCCGTCTTCAGGCCGTTCGGATTGGGCGGGTTGCCGGCGCCATCTTTCCAGCCCTTGTTGAAGGGCAGGAACCAGGACGCCTTGCCCTTGAGGTGGGTGCAGAACATCACCTGGGCGTCGTCCACGGCGAAATGGGTCAGGCAGCGGCCGAATTCGAACAGCTTCTCTCGCGGGTCACGATCGCGCCTGTACTGCTCGACGGCGTCTTCGACGGTTTGCTTGGTCAGGCTGTTCTTGAGTTCGAACGTGGCGACCGGTAGGCCATTGATGAACAGCGCGAGGTCGAGCGCGCGGGCGGTGTCGTCGCGGCTGTAACGCAATTGCCGGGTGACGGAAAAGCGGTTCAGCGCGAAGCGTCCGGCGGCCTTGACGTTGCCAGGTGACGGCGTGCCATAGAACAAGTCCACGTCATGCGGGCCGTGTTTGATCCCGTGCCGCAGCACGTCGATGACGCCGCGTTTGCCGATCTCGCCTTGCAGGCGGGCGAGAAATTTCTGGCGTGCCGGGCTGTCGTTATCGAGATCAAGCGCGGCGACCAGAGGCGGCTGGGTCGCAGCGATGAAGGCGCGCAACTGGGCCAGATCGACGGTCCATGCCCGGTCAAAGGCTTTCGGATCGCCCAGCAGCCAGTTGTGCAGCCCGACAAAGGGCTCGGGCTCTTCGGCAAAGCCGCCCCCGGCACGCGCCGCCGGCCTGCCGGTCATGTCGGCGACGATGAGAGCTTCGAGGCCCTGTTCCGAGGTGTCGGTCGTCATGCGGCCCTGAGCCAACCGTTCGACCGAAGGGTCTCGTAGGCGATGCCGATCTGGCGCGGCGAGAAGCGCCGCTTGCGGTCGTTCCAGGCATAGACCTTCGCGGTGGCGTCCTCGACTCCGGAAGCCTGTTCGCGCGTGGCGACCCAATGCACGGTGGCCAACAGTTCCAGGCCGAACGGCGTCTCGAATCCTTCGACCAGCTTGCCGACGCGATCGAAACGCCCCCTGGCGGCGGCATCCGCCGCCAGGAAAGCCTCGGCGTCGGTGACGGCACCCGGCACCAGCTCAAGCTGCTTGTCGGGAGCATCCCCGCCGTCCCGATAGCCCGAGATGAGATGGCCCTCAATCGCGTGCAGAACATGACGCAGGTTCTCGGCATAGGGGCCGTAAGGTGCCTTGGCGTATTGCAGCCGCAGCGGCTCGCCCGCCTCCTGCATGAAGTACAGAAGCTTATGCACTTCGAGGAGCGTCACGAACGGGTCCATCAGCCCGCCGAGATAGCGGTTCATCAGCACGACAAGCGCCGCGCGTCCCGGCGTCATCCTCGGAACGTCTCGGGACTTCGTCTCCACGGGTGCGTTGTTCGGCTCGAAGATGATCACCTGAAGATCGTGCAGGCCGTGCAAGGCCTCGACGATGCGCGGGCGCACGTCGGCCCAGTTCAGGCCTCCCAGACCGCTGCCGAGCGGCGGGATCGCGATCGACCGGATGCCGCGCGTGCGAATCTCTTCGACAAGCGCTCTCAGGCCCGACTCGACGTCCTCGATCCGGCTCTTGCCGCGCCAATGGCGCTTGGTGGGGAAGTTGATGATGTATTTCGGGTTGGTGAAGGTGCCGGTCTCGAACACGAACATTTTGCCCGGCCGCACGTCCTCTCGCGCGCAGGCGGCCTCGTAAGCCTTGAAGTTCGCCGGATAGGCGTTCTTGAATTGGAGCGCGATGCCGCGGCCCATGATGCCGACGCAGTTGACCGTGTTGACGATCGCTTCCGCGTCCGCCGTCAGGATGTCTCCGGTCCTGAACTCGATCATCGCCATATCCCCTCAATAATACCAAGCTCGCTTGACCTCGACCCTCGGCCGGTGCGTGGCGCCCTGCAGGGCGGCGGCCACCCTTGGCGCGATGCCCTGGGAATGAATGCCGATCCGCTCAACAAGGCTCCAGGGGAACGAGCCCTCGATGAGGAATTCAGCCTGCTTGCCTTCCTTCACGTCCGCCGGGCGGAAATCGGTTGCCGCCACCGCGTCCCAGTTGATCTCGTCCAGTTTGTCGAGACCGGTGCGGAACTGTGTGTAGTAGGCGCCTCTGCGTTCGAGCGCGCGAAAGCCCAGCGCCGACCGTTCGCCTCCGCCCACCGGACGACATGATGAAGATCGGCCTCAAGATGGACAATCGGCTGCTGGCCGCCCCGGTAGGCAAGTTCGGGGTGGTTCGCGCAGTGAATTATGAACAGCATAATCGAACGCGAACAAAAATAGAACGGGACATATTCGCCCACCTTGGTGCCCTGATGACAGGAAACCGGAAGGCCAAGCCGCCGCTGCTTGATACTGCCCATGCCGATCAGGGTGCCGCCCGGTCGCTGAACCATCACCGCATCCGACCACAGGCAGCCGTCCGCGACAATCGAGGCGAGATTGTCGACATGGACGATGTGGTAGATTTTCGGCTGGGCGGGAACGGGCATGGTCAGGCTGCCCCTCGTACATACCAGCCGAACTCTTTGTGCCGGCGCTCGATCAGGTCGACAAACAAATCAAGCACACGACGCATGTCCGAGACGGAGATGACCGCGCCCCATGTGCGCGCGCCGCTCGGGGCAGTATTCCAGATGCGCAATGCCTGGACTTGCGCCTTGCCGTCAGAAACGAAGTCGATGTTTCCATGCGCCATTCCGTTTCGCATCAGGCGGACGAGATCGCCCAGAGACTTTGGATCTTTATCTGAAGGGCGCTCCTTAGCGATGCGCGGCCAACCCAGGGTCTCCGACTCCGTAAGCGGGAGCGCCATCAGGTCGTCCCGCATAGCCTCGAAGGGATGGGCAAGAGCCCCAAGGAACGTGTTGATGAGTTGAGTGACCTCATAGGGGCCGGTCGGTCCAGCATGCGCCTCGACGAATACGAGGTTCGCCATAGAGCGGCGCATGATGTCGAGCAGCGGCTTGGTCGGCATCCCCATCAGGCGGCGACCTCCTCGTTCTCGGCATCGGTGGCGTCCTGCTCGTCGAGGTCTTCGTCGCCGCCCGCCTCTTCGACCGGCCGGTCGTCGGTGATTTCAGGCAGCGCGTTGGCGAGCACCCGCACATCGAGCTTGCCGGTGACGACATCGGCGATCAAACGGGTGCGGAATTCCTGGATGAGGGCGATCTCGCGCGTCGTTCGCTGAATGATGGCCGCCAAAGCACTGGTTTGACCATCAATCCAAGTGGCAATGGCGTTTTGCTCGTCGGGTGGGGCAACCGGAACCGAAACCGAACCTAGCTCTGGCTTTGTGATATGAACTAGGCCGATAATACCGTGACTTTCATCCTCAACGTGTTTTGTTACTGCTTGAAGCAGGTAGTAGAAATATTTTCCATGAACTTTGTAGTCGGTCAGCTTGAAAATATGCTGGTTCAAATACCCATTAAAATCTCGATCCCAAATGAATGACCCAAATGAGGTGCCACGGTTCCCTGACCACGCGAACATCAGATCCCCTTTCTTTATCAGCAGGAGATCTGGCAGATCACTCTTGATCGTAAAATTAAAATCGTCGGAGCCATTTAGATTTTGAATTCTAATTATTGGCGTGCCGCTTGAAGACCAGTCGCTTGGCTTGAACGCGAGTCCATTTTGAAAGCGCGTCAGGTGCTTAAGCTTCGTCACCTCCCACCCCTCAGGCACATCGCCGAGCCAGGGGATGCCTGAGGGCTTGAGCTTCACGTTCGGATCAAGGCCGCGGGTGACAGCGCGGTGGATGATGGCCTGCTTTTCTTCGTTGAGGAGCGCGACGATCCGCTTCTTGGCGCGGATCATCTTCGCCGTCTGCGCGCCGTGCCAATCCAGAAACCGCACGATCAGCCGCTGCTCGTCGGAAGATGGAACTGGAACTCGCAACTCTCCCAAATCAGGATAACGCAAGCGTGGAGCTCGTTCTCGAACCGCAGGGCATGATGCGAGGATATATCCCGTCCGCGCAGCCTGTCGTAAAACCCATGAATAGTAGCCGAGAACAGCGTCATCCACGCGTGATTCACAGACGATATACTCCGGAGTGCATTTCCCGTCGCTATCTGAGATGCCGATTGCGCCAGCGAAAGCATCCATTGAATGCACGACTAACTGACCAGTACGGACACCCTGATAGCCTTGCTCGAGCAGCGCGATCATAAAGCCATTCGAGCGTCGGTTTTTCCGGAGCGTGACTTGTCCATCCCGAAAACACGTAACGATCTCGTCGTCAGGCCGAACCGGAATTTCGGTTGCCTTCAACAATCGCTTGGCCCGCAAGACATCCCAATGCGCGGGCACCTCGCCGAGCCACGGCAGGCCGCTCGGCTTCATCTCAGGATAGGGGCGCAGGCCGTCGATCATCGGGCCGCCCCGATGATGTCCGCCATCAGGCCCTCGGTCTCACGCTCCAGCGCCAGGATGTCGGCACGGATCGCCTCCAGCGAGCGCAGCGGCTGCGGCTTATAGAAATAGCGGGTGAAGCTGATCTCATAGCCGATCTGGGTCTTGGCCTCGTCGATCCAGGCATCCGGCGCGTGCGGCAGCACCTCGCGGCGGATGAAGGCTTCCACGCCGCCCGGCTCCTTGAACGGGACGGTCTCGGTGTCACGCAGGTCGCTGTCGGGCTCGTATTCCACCACACAGCCATGTGCGCTCGCGCCGCGCGGGCTGGGCTTGCCGGCGATGATCACCGGGAACAGGCCCCGCAGCGGATCGGCAGCGATCTTGCCGGGCTTGTGGATGCGCCGAATGACCGGCGCGCCACCCTCCGAAATCCGACCCTCGTCCTTCAGCGCCTTGATCTCCTTGGGGGAATAGGCGCGTTCCCGGTCGATGCCCGTGGCGCGTAGCGGCCGCTCCACCGTGACCTTCCAATAGCCGAACTCGGCGTTGTCGAAGATGCGCGACTGCTCGGTCTCCTCGAAGCGCCGGAAGGTCTCGACGATGCGTTCGATGTCGTTGTCCGTCAGCTCGCAATTCTTCTTGCCGAGATTCTTGCGCAGCGGCTGGAACCAAGAAGTGGCATCGATCAACTGCACCTTGCCACGCCGATGGCCGGGCTTGCGGTTGGTCAGCACCCAGACATAGGTGGCGATGCCGGTGTTGTAGAACATGTTCAGCGGCAGGGCGACGATGGCTTCCAGCCAGTCGTTCTCGATGATCCAGCGCCGCACATTGCTCTCGCCGCTGCCGGCGTCGCCGGTGAAGAGCGAGGAGCCGTTGTGGACTTCCGCGATGCGGCTGCCGAGCGGCGTATTGTGCTTCATCTTCGACAGCAGGTTCGCCAGGAACAGCATCTGGCCGTCGCTGGAGCGCGTGACCAGGCTGTATTCGGGATCGCCCGCGTGCTCGATCACGAAACGCGGGTCGCGTATCCCGGCCTTGCCGCCCATGCGCTCCTGGTCGCTCTTCCAGCTCTTGCCGTAGGGTGGGTTCGACAGCATGAAATCGAACTCACGTGACGGGAAGGCATCGTTGGAGAGCGTGGACCATTCCGGTCCGCCAACGATGTTGTCGGCTTCCTCGCCTTCGCCCTTGAGCAGCAGATCGGCCTTTGCGATGGCGTAGGTTTCGCCATTGATCTCCTGGCCATAGAGGTGCGTCGAGACATGCTTGCCGTGCTGCGTGGCAAGCGCGTTCAGGGTCTCTTCCGCGACCGTCAGCATGCCGCCGGTGCCGCAGGCTCCGTCATAGAGCAGGTAGGTGCCCGAAGTGATCTGGTCGGCGATCGGCGCGAAGATCAGCCGCGCCATGAGCTTGACCGCATCGCGCGGCGTCCAGTGCTCGCCGGCCTCTTCGTTGTTGGCCTCGTTGAAACGACGGACCAGTTCCTCGAACATCGTCCCAATGGCGTGATTGTCGAGACCGGGGTGCTTCACGGAGCCGTTGCCGTTCAGCACCGGGTTGGGGCCGAGGTTGATCGACGAGTCGAGAAATTTCTCGATCAGCGTGCCCAGAACGTCCGCCTTGGACAGTTTCGGAACTTGGTTGCGGAACTCGAAATTGTCGAGAATCTCCTGCACATTGGGCGAGAAACCGTCGAGATAGGCTTCGAAATCCGCCTTCAGTTGCGCTTGGCTCGCGCGGTTGCGCAGGTCGCGCAGCGTGAAGGGCGAGGTGTTATAGAACGCCTGCCCGGCAGCCTGCCGAAGGGCGGCGTCCTGGTTGGCGATCCCGGCCTTGTCGAGGTTCGCCTTCATCGACAAGACGGCAGCCTTGGTCGGTTCCAGCACCGCATCAAGACGGCGCAACACCATCATCGGCAGGATCACGTCACGATACTTGCCGCGGACATAGAGATCGCGCAGCACATCGTCGGCGATGCCCCAGATGAAGTTCGTAATCCAGTTGAGATCGCCGTTACTCATGCCCGTTCCGTTCGTATGCGCTTCAGCAATCAACGCCTGTTGGGTGGTGCTGGCCGCCACCCCACGTAACGAATCGTCACGCTGGGATCGTGGAAGTTGGTCTACATGCGGAAAAATATCAATAAAATCAATGAGGCGTTTCTCGCTCTCTATTCTCGGCTGACCGAATTGGGTTCAAACAGTACGGCCGGGCCAATCGAAATTATCCCGAATTTTCAACGGCAAAAACTCCGTACCGCGACCCTTACAGTCCACAGGTTCGGAGAATTCGGGCGGAGAGAGAGCGGATTTCGGCCATTCCGGTCCGCGCGCAGTCCACAGGTCAGAGGCAACAACCCCGGAATTCCTTTGGAATTTCGGGCTGCTCGCGGCGCAAGAGACTGTTTGGTCAGGGGAATTTGGCGGAGAGGGAGGGACGCTCCGCCACATTTATTCCTATCCGCCACGGCCCCGAGGATTCAACACCGCCGGCACTGTGAGGGGGACTACATCGCGGACTACAAAATGGACTACCGATCTACTTTTAGCGGGATGGAGTTCGCGATGGCAAGTTCACCCTTCGATACGGGGTGAAGAACCGCCTCCTCGCCCCTTTCGTCCGGGAAATCGTCACGGCTCCCTCCTCCGCTACCAACTAAATCAAAGATTTAGCCTCGAAAATCTGACCACCAAAATCTCCCTAGCCTCTGCATAGCCTCAACTTCTTGGGGGCTAGAGCACTATCCGATCAAACGGCATCATACCCGGATGAAGCGAAGTAGTTCATGCATTGCTTCGGGGTGAAGGCCCGCAACGCCTCGCCGACGGCCGCGTCCAGAGCGTCGGCGGTTCGCGCGGCAATGCGCTCAAGGAACGACTTGATCTTCGCGAACGGCTTTTCGATGGGGTTGAAATCCGGCGAGTACGGCGGAAGATACAGCACCTTCGCGCCTTTCGCCTCGATGGCGGCCCGTACGCCGGTGACCTTGTGGGTGGGGACGTTGTCCATCACCACCGTTTCACCCGCCGACAGCGTCGGCACCAAGACCTGCTCGACATAGGCGAGGAATGCCGCCTGATCGAGCGCACCGTCGATGGTCATCGGCGCGTCGACGCGATCCCAGCGCAGTGCCGCGATCAGCGTCTTGGTCTTCCAGTGCCCGAACGGAACCGCGGCCCGGCAGCGTTCGCCCTGCGGCGCCCAGCCGAAGTGGCGCGCCATGTTGGTCGAGATCGCGGTTTCGTCGATGAACACCAGCGTCAATGGATCAAGATCGAGCTGGCCCGCGAACCAGTCCTTGCGCGCGGCTGCGATATCCTGTCGGTCCTGCTCCGAGGCGTGGCCAGTCTTCTTCTTGCGCGTGATCTTGTGCCGCGCCAGGAACCGCCACACCGTTCCGTAGCCGACGCGGAGGGCGTGCCGCTCACGGATCATCTCGCGCAGCTCCATGATGGTCAGGTCCGGCTTTTCCTCAAGCTGCCCGAGGATGAACTCGGCGTGCGCCTCGATCCGCTGCGATCGGTGGTCGCCGCCCATCTTCAGAGGCGCCACGTCTCCTGTGATTTCGACGCGTTTCGCCCACCGAACCGCGGTCGCCGGGCCGATATCAAACCGCGCCGCAGCTTGACGGCACGACATGCCGCCTTTGATCGCCTTCAGGACCTTCCTGCGAATGTCCATCGACAGTGCCATGGCGACCTCCCACGTTCTTCGGCCGTCTCAGCCGAAACGACCGCTCCAGCAAATATGGGAATCGCAAGCTTGAGATTGAATCCTCTATTGAATCAACACGCTCGGATAATGCTCTAGGGATGGGCGCTCATTGCGACGCATGCCTGCCGTCTGGGGCACCAACGGCTCCCGGGCGTTCGCCGGCAAGCCGGCGGCCGTCGCCTGGAATTTAGCGAAATATCGGGCTGTCCAGATCACCGCTTCTCATCCGGCTTGACGCACCGCTCTCAGCGGCGCAGCATAATATCTAATTGAATTAAATTGTTAACGTACGGGCATCTGTCGTAGCGACAACCCATTGAAGTCAAACCCGTCAACGCCAAGCATCAGACTGAAAGGAAATACGCTGGCACCAGACTTTCTTGGCCGGATTTCCGCAAAATACGCCTGCTTTTCAATACGCGTGGGAGACGCGGCAGTCATTTAAACAAATATAGCCGTACAGCGTGGAATATCGATCAAGATCTGGATCAGCGATGACAAAAACTGCGCCGTATCGAGTTGCCCTCCATTGCTCAGTCGCCGGTATCCTCCTCCTGGTTTCCGTGGGCTCCCGGGCCGCTGAGTCGGCTGAAATTCCGACTGAGTCACGTCAGAAGACCGGCACGCCTCCCGAATGGTCCTTCACGATCAACGCTTACGCTTGGCTGGCCGGCCTTGATGGGCGGCTGCGGACCCTCCCGCCCTTGCCAGCCGTCGACGTGAACATCGGGATCGGCACCGTTCTCGAGAACCTGGACGGCGCGATCATGGCAACGGCCGAGGCCCGCCATGGCCGCTTCCTGATCTTCACCGACATTGTTGCTTCCCGTATCTCGCCCGACAAGTCGTTCCAGGCGTTCGGCTACCCGGCCAATATCGGTCTGGAGAGCGGTACCGTGATCGCCACGGGCATGGGCGGATACCGGCTCGTCGAGACGCGTCAGTTCAGCCTGGACCTGCTGGGGGGCGCCCGCGTCTTCTCGATGAAGAACACCATCGACGTGCAGACCCAGCCATTGTCGATCTCCTACGGCAAGCGGGAGGAGTGGATGGACGGCGTCGTCGGCGGCCGGGCGATCTATGAGCTGACGGACAAGTGGTTCATGACGCTGATCGGCCTCGGCGGGGGCATCTCGTCGAATTACGAGTGGGATGTGTTCGGCGGCATCGGCTACCGCTTCAACGACCGCTGGGGAGCTTTCGCAGGCTACCGCGCCCTCAAGGTCGACTATCGCGACGGCGACTTCATCTACGACGCGCTCCAGTACGGTCCCGTTCTGGGAGCGCAGATACGGTTCTGATCGGATCAGCCTCGACGCTGGCAACCGAAATCTAGAGAGAGATGACCACGAGACGCGAGGTCGTTCAGGGATTTCCGGCGATCGGTACCGCGTTCGCAATCGGCGGCGACATCGTGCCGAACGAGACCCCCGCCCTCGCCCCCCCGGCGCGGCTCAGGGGTCACTTTCTCCACCCCAAGGGCGTGTGGCGCCATGCCATCTAAGGAATTGTCCGAGAATTATCGCTCCGAACCGAGTGAGTTTGGGCTGATGGTGTAATTCCACTCGCCGTGGAAGTCGTGGCGGGTGAGGTTGACGGCTTCAAGGTCGGCGTCGGCGATTTTGACGCCGGCCGG
>NZ_VWPL01000051.1 GCF_008630065.1 Blastochloris sulfoviridis | reverse complement strand
TTGATGTCGCGAGGATCGTGAACTTGGCGGAAAATCGAGATGAGAGCCTGCATGGGAGCCTCCCCGAATCGAGAAGCCTCATGAATGAATCCTTCTCTACCTCCCGCGCAATGCCCTTATACTCATCTGCGATTCCCCTGCCCCCGACCCCTCCCCACCGCTCGCGAAGCTCGCGGGGGGAGGGGAGAAAAGGGAGCGCCTCTTCTCCCCTCCCCCCATGAACGCAGTGAATGGTGGGGAGGGGTCGGGGGTGGGGGGCTTCGCGGCGTGGGCAGCGAGGACGGAAAGCAGAAATTGGCCGGAAGCCGTCTCGGTTTGCCGCCGGAAACCCGACACGTCGACGATGAAAATGCCTCGCTGCCGGGAGCCGTTGCGGTGGGATTGGCACGCACACTTTCTGTTTAGCCCACTCTGTCTAGCCCAAACCCTGCCATTCCGGCGCGAGGCCGGCGTCGATGTCGAACAGCCGGAGGATGCGCCCCACCGTGTGGTCGACGATGTCGTCGACCGTCTTCGGCCTAGTGTAGAAGGCCGGCACCGGCGGGGCGATGATCGCGCCGGCCTCGGCGAGGTCGGCGAGGTGGCGCAGGTGCAGCGCGTGCAGCGGCGTCTCGCGTACCGCCAGCACCAGCCGCCGCCGTTCCTTCAGCGCGACGTCGGCGGCCCGCGTCAGAAGGCTGGAGGTCACGCCGGCGGCGATCTCCGACATGGTGCGGATCGAGCACGGCACCACCACCATGCCGAGCGTGGCGAACGAGCCGGACGCGATCGAGGCGCCGACATCGGCCGGCTCATGCACGCGGTCGGCGAGCTGGCGCACCGCATCCGGCGTCAGGTCGGTCTCCTGGGCGATGGTGAGCTCGGCCGCCCGCGACACCACGAGGTGGACCTCGACGTCGAGCGGCTGCAGCACCTGCAGCAGGCGGATGCCGAGCATGGCGCCGGATGCCCCGGAAATGCCGACCACGAGACGTCTTGTGCCTGCCATTCTTCCGCCCGCTGTTGGAACCCTGCGACGCGCTTATCCTACAGCCTGCGGCAAGCCCGCGTCATCCCGGCCGAGCAAAGCCGAGAGAGGGATCGCTCTCCCTGTGGTGTCATCCCGGGCGAGCAAAGCGAGACCCGGGATCGTCATCCGAAAAAGGCCCCCTTCCTGCACACGGTCCCGGCTCGGCGCTTCGCGCCGTCCGGGACGACGTGAAACGGAAAACGGCGCCTCAAATGCTCGAAATCGTCTTCAGCCGGGCGCGCGGATGGACCTCGGCCTGCGACATCACCGGCGTCTGGGCGCGGAAGCGCTCGACGATCGAGCGGATGAACGGCCGCGACGCCGGGCTGGTCAGCAGCACCGGGAACTCGCCCTGGCGGGCGGCGTCCTCGAAGCGGTCGCGCACCAGCGTGACGAATTCCTGCAGCCTGGAGGGCTGCATCGCCAGATGGCGGTCGTCGCGCTCGCCGATGATCGATTCGGCGAACGCCTGCTCCCAGCGCGGCGACAGCGAGATCAGCGGCAGGTAGCCGGCGGGCGAGGTGTATTGCGCGCAGAGCTGGCGGCCCAGGCGCACCCGCACCACCTCGACCATCGCCTGCGGATTGCGGGTGGAGCCGACCGCCTCGGCGACGCCTTCCAGCACCGTGCCGAGATCGCGGATCGACACGCGCTCGGCCAAGAGAAGCTGCAGCACGCGCTGGATGCCGGTGATCGAGATCTGCGCCGGCACCAGATCCTTGACCAACTCGGCCTGGTCCTTCGGCAGCTCCTTGAGCAGCTTCTGGACCTCGGCATAGGAGAGCAGATCGGGCATGTTGGTCTTGAGGATCTCGGTGAGGTGGGTCGACACCACGGTGGCTGCGTCCACCACCGTGTAGCCTCGCAAGCTCGCCTCCTCGCGCCGGTCGGCCTCGACCCAGGTGGCCGGCAGGCCGAAGGTCGGCTCCACCGTGTGGATGCCGGGCAGGTTCACCTGGCCGCCCTGCGGATCCATCACCATCCACTGGTCGGGCCACACCTTGCCGGTGCCCGATTCCACCTCCTTGACGCGGATGACGTAGGCGTTCGGCTCAAGCTGCATGTTGTCGAGGATGCGCACGGCGGGCATCACGAAGCCCATCTCGCCGGCCACCGAGCGGCGCAGCGCCTTGATCTGCTCGGTCAGCCGGTCGGCACCGTCCGGGCTGTTGACGAGGCTGAGCAGGCCGTAGCCCAGCTCGATCTTGAGGTCGTCCATCTTGAGCGAGGCCGAGATCGGCTCCTCGGCCGGCGCCGCGGCGGGCGCGGCCTTCTCGAGCTGCTCGGCGGCGCGGCTCGCCTTGTGGCGCTTGTCCATCACCCAGGCCAGCGTGCCGGCGCCAACGGCGAGGCCGAGGAACGGGATCATCGGAATGCCGGGCAAAAGCGACATCACCGCCATCACCGCCGACGACATGCCGAGCGCCTTGGGATAGCTCGAAAGCTGCTTCATCAGCGCTTCGTCGGCGGCGCCGGTGACGCCGGCCTTCGACACCAGAAGGCCCGCCGCGGTCGACACGATCAGCGCCGGAATCTGCGACACCAGGCCGTCGCCGACGGTGAGGATGGTGAACGCACGCGCCGCCTCGCCGAACGGCATGCCCTGCTGGGCGACGCCGATGATCAGGCCGCCGATGACGTTGATGAACACGATCAGGAGGCCGGCGATGGCGTCGCCCTTGACGAACTTCGATGCGCCGTCCATCGCGCCGAAGAACGAGCTTTCGTCCTCCAGCGTCTTGCGCCGCCGCCGCGCCTCGTTCTCGTCGATCAGGCCGGCGGACAGATCGGCGTCGATGGCCATCTGCTTGCCGGGCATGGCGTCGAGGGTGAAGCGCGCCGCCACCTCGGCGATGCGGCCCGAGCCCTTGGTGATGACCACGAAGTTCACCAGCACCAGGATGGCGAACACGATGATGCCGATCACGAAATTGCCGGCCATCACGAAATTGCCGAAGGCCTGGATGACGTGGCCGGCGGCATCCGTGCCCTCGTGCCCGTGCGCCAGGATCAGGCGCGTCGAGGCGAGGTTGAGGGCAAGGCGCAGCATGGTCGAGATCAAGAGCACCGTCGGGAACGACGAGAACTCCAGCGGCGTCTGGATGAACAGCGCCGTCATCAGGATCAGCACCGAGAAGATGATCGACAGCGCCAGGAACAAATCGAGCAGCAGCGGCGGCAGCGGCAGGATCAGCACCACCAGGATGGTGAGCACGCCGATGGCCAGCGCGAGGTCGCCGCGCCGCGCCGCGGTGGCCATCTGGCCGAACGAGGGTAGCCTGAAGCCGGCTCCGCCTGCGCTAACGCTCGTATCGGTCATGCCTGTCCCACGCATTGGCCGGCCCGCGCCGGCTGATCCACCACCCGGCAAAAAATGCCGGCCGCAGGGTTAAGGACGGGTTAAGTGGGGGGCGCCACGTCGCGAGGTCGGCGAGGAATGAAGCGCGCGCAGCGCACGTTCTTCCCTCTCCCCTTGCGGGAGAGGGTGCCGAGCGATCAAGAATCGCGAGGCGGGTGAGGGGGTGAATCTTCCAGCGAAAGCCGTCAGCACGCCTCACCCGGCGCGACCTCGCTGACGCGCGGTCTCGCCACCCTCTCCCCCAAGAGCCTGCCCCCCAAGAGCCTGCCTCCCCAAGAGCCTGCCTCCCCCAAAAGCCTGCCCCCGGACGCGCGCAAGCGCGGCCCGGGTGGGAGAGGGACGGGGGCGGCCCGCCGCGTCCCGCTCAGAACCCCGGCGCGGCCCGCTGCTCGCCCTGATAGGGCGGCGGCACGGCGTAGCCCTCGTGGCCGTACTGGGCGAGCTTGTTGCGCAGCGTGCGGATCGAGATGCCGAGGATGTTGGCCGCGTGGGTGCGGTTGCCCAGGCAGTGGCCGAGCGTGTCGAGGATGAGCTGGCGCTCCACCGCCTCGACGGTCTGGCCGACCAGCACCCGCGTCGCGGCCTCGGCGGCCATGGCCGCCTGCGCCGCCGGGCCGCTGTTGGCAGCACCGCCGCCCTGGGCGCCGAGCCGGCCGCCCTCCGGATTGCGGATGGCGTCGACGCCGATCTCGCCGTCCACCGCCAGCAGCACCGCGCGGTGCATGGTGTTTTCGAGCTCGCGCACATTGCCCGGCCAGCGCGCCGCCAAGAGCTCGCGCCGCGCCTCGGCCGACAGCGGCCGCTCCGGCAGGCCGTTGGATTGGGCGAAGCGCCGGGCGAAGTGGTTGGCAAGCTCGATGATGTCGGCCGGGCGCTCGCGCAGCGGCGGCACCTTCAGGTTCACCACATTGAGCCGGTAGAGCAGATCCTCGCGGAACGTGCCCTTGCGCACTTCCTCGGCGAGATTGCGGTTGGAGGTGGCGATCACCCGGATGTCGACGGCGACCGGGCGGGTGCCGCCGACGCGGTCGATGACGCGCTCCTGCAGCGCGCGCAGCAGCTTGGCCTGCAGGCGCGCATCCATCTCGGAGATCTCGTCGAGCAGCAGCGTGCCGCCGTCGGCCTCCTCGAACTTGCCGACGCGCCGCGCCACCGCGCCGGTGAAAGCGCCCTTCTCGTGGCCGAACAGCTCCGATTCCAGCAGCGCGTCGGGGATCGCCGCGCAATTGATGGAGATGAACGGCTTGGCGGCACGCGGCGAGCGGCGGTGCACGTGGCGGGCGATCACCTCCTTGCCGGTGCCGCTCTCGCCGGTGATCAGGATCGAGGCGTTGGAGACGGCGACGCGCGTCGCCAGCTCGACGACGCGGGCCATCGCCTCGTCGCGGAAGATCAGCTCGCAGCGGTCGTCGGCCACCGCCGCCAGCACCGCCGCGATCATGTCCGGATCGGGCGGCAGCGGGATGTATTCCTTGGCGCCGGCATGGATGGCGGCGACCGCGGTGCGCGCATCGGCATCGACGCCGCAGGCGACCACCGGAATGACGATGTGCTCCTGCTCCAGCCGGGCGATGAGCTCGCCGATGTCGATGACGACGTCGGCCATCAGCAGGTCGGCGCCCTTGCCGGCGCGCAGCACCTTCAGCGCCTGCTCGATGTCGAGCGCATGGGTGACCGAGGCGCCGCGATCCATGACGATCTTGGTTGCGGCGTTGAGCTGACCCTTGAGCGAACCGACGATGAGAAGGCGCATGATGGAGGTCTCCTGTCAGCGGTGTTCGAGCGTCGCTGCTCCCCGGCGTGGCGCAAACCTGTGCGCCGATCGAGACGCGGCCATTCGGCCGGTCAGCGGTCGGCCTTGATGATTTCCGTCATGGTGATGCCGAGCTTGTCCTCGACCAGCACCACCTCGCCGCGCGCCACCAGCCGGTTGTTGACGAAGATGTCGATGGCCTCGCCGACCTTGCGGTCGAGTTCGAGCACGGTGCCGGGACCGAGCTTGAGAATGTCGCCGACATTCATGCGGGTGCGGCCCAGCACCGCCGAGACCTGGACGGGAACGTCGAACACCGCTTCGAGGTCGTCCGCGGTCCGCGCCCCGGTGTCGGCGGGCTCCGGCGCGATCGCCCCCGCATCGTCGGAGGTGACGAGCTGCAGGTCCGTCTCCAGATTGGGAAGAGGCATCTTGTCGTTGTCGCCGACCATCAGGACTGTCCTCCGGCATGGCCCGCGGCGGCGCGGGCGGCAATGAAGCGCTGGATGAGTTCGTCGACCTTGGCGCGCAGCGCGGCGCTGTCGCGCACGATGCCGCCATCGGCCCACTCGATGCGGCCGTCGCCGACCGCGATGGTCGGCTCGGCCAGGATGACGAGACGCCCGGCGAAGCCGGCGTCGGCGGCGACGCGGTCGAGCCGCTCCTTGAGCGGCGCGAGCAGCACGTCATTGACCCGCACCACGACATGCGGCGTGGAGCGCAGCTCGCCGAAGCAGTCGGTCATCAGCGCGGTGAGCTCGGCGAGCGGCTCGCGCGCGATCAGGCTCTCCGCCAGCTTGCGGGCCACCGCCACGGCGACGTCGACGGCCTCGCGCTCCAGGCGCACCTCGATGGCGCCGAGCGCCGAGAGCAGGCGCCCGACCTCGCCGGCGACGCGTTCGAGCCCCAGCGCGGCGAGATGCTCGGCCTCGGCCACCTGCTCGGCCGTCGCCTCGGCCCGTCCGCGCGCGAAGCCGCGCGCCTCGGCCTCGGCCAGCGCCGCCTCGTGGTCGGCCTGCGGGACGCGGACCTCGGCCTCCTGCTTCGGCGCGCCGAAATCGGTGTCGAACAGAAATCGTGCCTTGGCCGCCGCCACGTTCGCCTCCACCCTGCCGCTCAATAGACCAGCTCGTCGTCGCCGCGGTTCTTGGAGATGGTGATCTCGCCCTTGGCGGCGAGATCCTTGGCGAGGTTGACCATCATCGCCTGGGCCTCGTCGACGTCCTTCAGGCGCACGGGCCCCATCGCCTGCATGTCGTCGGCCAGCATCTTGGCGGCGCGGGTGGACATGTTCTTCAGGAAGAAGTCGCGCACCGTCTCGTTCGAGCCCTTGAGGGCGATGGAGAGCCGGTCCTTGTCGACCTGGCGGATCAGCGTCTGGGCCGAGCCGGTATCAAGCTTCACCAGGTCGTCGAAGGTGAACATCAGCGTCTTGATGCGCTCGGCGCTCTCGCGGTTGCTCTCCTCCAGCGCGGTGATGAAGCGCGCCTCGGTCTGCCGGTCGAAATTGTTGAAGATGTCGGCCATCTGTTCGTGCGAGTCGCGCCGCGTGGTCTGCGACAGGTTCGACATGAATTCGGTGCGCAGCGTCTCCTCCACGCGGTCGAGCACCTCCTTCTGCACCGACTCCATGCGCAGCATGCGGTTGACGACGTCGAGCGCGAGCTCCTCGGGCAGGATCGCCAGGACGCGCGCGGCGTGCTCGGAGCGGATCTTGGACAGCACGACGGCGACGGTCTGCGGATATTCGTTCTTGAGATAGTTGGCGAGAACCTGCTCCTGCACGTTGGAGAGCTTCTCCCACATGTTGCGGCCGGCGGGGCCGCGGATCTCTTCCATGATGATGTTGACGCGGTCGGGCGGCAGGAACTGCTGCAGCAGCCGCTCGGTCGAATCGAAATTGCCCATGAGCGCGCCGGTTGCCGACAGTCGGCTGACGAACTCCACCAGCACGCCTTCCACCTCCTCGGCCTGGATGTTGCCGAGCGTCGACATGGCCAGCGACAGGGCGCGGATCTCGTCGTCGTCGAGCAGCCGCCAGATGTTGGCGCCGTGGGTTTCGCCCAGCGACAGCATCAGCACCGCGGCGCGCTCGACACCGGTCAGCGGCCGCCGCTGCGTCGTGACGGCGACGGTGGCCATGGCGGTGGTGCCGGCACCATCCGCCTCGGTGTGCTTGCCCGTGCGCGACATCGCGCCGGCAATGGTCGAGACGATGCTCATGAGGACCGACCTTCAATGATCTTGGCGGGCAATGTCATGGCGTGGCGTCCTGCTGCATCCATTGGCGAATGATGCCGACGGTTTCCTGCGGGTTCTGGTCGACCAGCTCGCCGACCTTGGCGATCGACTGGGCGTGGAGCTGGCCCTGGATCTTGGCGTAGGCGATCTTGCGCGCGGTCTCGCTTTCCTTCAGCTCCTCCGGCGACAGCGGCGGCGAGTCCGCTGCGGGGAGCTGCGCGGTCGCGCTCAGCGCCGCGGCGGCCGGCTCCTTCTCCTCGTCGCTGGCGAGGATGCGGCGGACCATCGGCCGCACCACCATCAGCAGCACGATCAGCGTCAGGAAGAGGAAGACGCCGGTCTCGGCCGCCTGCATGATGTCTTCCTTGCCGAACTTGAGCTGCGACAGCCAGCCCTCGTCCGCCGGCAGGCCGGGCGGCGGGCCTTCGGCGAAGCGCAGGTTGACCACCTCGACCTGGTCGCCGCGCTTCTGGTCGAAGCCGATGGCCGAGCGCACCAGGGCGGTGATGCGGTCGATCTCCTCGTTGGTGCGCGGCGTGTAGGAGACGTTGCCGGCGCCGTCGCGGGCATAGGTGCCGTCGACCACCACGGCGACCGAGACGCGCTTGATGCGCCCGCCTTCCACCACCTCGGTGCGGGTGGTGCGGGAGATCTCGTAATTGACGGTCTCCTCGCTCTTCTTGCTCTGGTCGCGCACCGGCGTGGCGCCGCCCTGGGCGGCGGGATTGGGCACCTCGTTGGCGACCGAGACCTGCCCGTTGTTGGCGTCGGTGGAGACCTGCGATTCCTCGCGGGTCTGGGTGGAGCGCACCACGCGGCTTTCCGGGTCGTAGCTGTCGGAGGTCTGGGTGATGCGGTTGAAGTCGAACTCGGCATTCACCTGCACGCGGGCCCGGCCATGGCCGGCCACGCTGGAGACGATCTCCTCGATCTGCTTCTTGATGCGGCGCTCGTAGGCGGCGGTGCGCTCGTCGCTGGCGAGGTCCGTCATGGTGTCGTCGCCGGCGCCGTCGGCGAGCAGGCGGCCGGCCTCGTCGACGATCGACACGCGCTCGGGCTTCAGGCCCTGCACCGCGGAGGCGACGAGATGGCGGATGGCGCGGATCTGGCCGGGATCGAGCTCGCCCTGGACGCGCAGCGCGATCGAGGCGGACGGATCGAGCTTGTCGCGCGAGAACAGCGCGCGTTCCGGAATCACCAGATGGACGCGCGCCTGCTGGATGCGCTCGATGGCGCCGATGGTGCGCGCCAGCTCGCCTTCGAGCGCGCGAAGCTGGTTGATGTTCTGGACGAAGCTGGTGGTGCCGAGGGCATCGGACTTGTCGAAGATCTCGTAGCCGACGCTGCCGCCGCGCGGCAGGCCGGCCTCGGCCATCTTCATGCGCAGCCGTGCCACGTCGGCCTTCGGCACCAGGACGGTGGAGCCGTCGCCGCGCAGCTCGTAGGCGACGCCGGCGCGCTCCAGGTCCTTCACGATGGCTGCCGAATCCTGCAGCGCCAGGTCGGCGTACAGCGTCGCCATCGGCGGCTGCGAGAAGCGCACGATCACGAATCCGAAGAATCCGATCAGTGCTGCCGTCACGGCCGCCATGGCGCCGAGCCGGGCCGGTCCCAGATTGTTCAGTAGTGCGACGATCCCGTTCACGCCAGCCCCCAGCCGTGGCCCATTCGCCCCGTCAGTGGGCAAAAAATGCCGTCTGTTGGCCTAATATTCGGTTAATTTCGGCCACGCGCCGTTTAATACGGTTTCCGGCTGATCAAGCCTTCGAGCCGTATTCCGATCGCCGAAAACCCCGTTATCGAACAAGGGGTTTTCGGCGAGGTCGTTTCCGGTATCGCGAAGGGATCAACCGGAAACCGTTTAACGAACGCCAAAACGAAAAGCGCCGGCCCGAGGGCCGGCGCTTTTCGGTAGGCTCGAACGCGTCGCCGCGGCGGCGATCAGGCGCGGTATTGCTGAATGCGCGTGGTGCGCAGGCCGGCCAGGCCGTGGCGGTCGATCGACATCTGCCAGGCCAGGAATTCCTCGACGGTCAGCGTATATCGGCTGCAGGCCTCTTCGAGGGACAGCAGGCCACCGCGGACCGCCGCCACCACCTCCGCCTTGCGCCGGATCACCCATCGCTTGGTGTCGGGCGGGGGAAGATCGGCGATGGTGAGCGGGCTGCCATCGGGGCCGATGACGTACTTCACCCTTGGGCGATGCGGCTCGGACATCGGTACTCTCACGCCAACGCAACTGAATGACTGTGGCTGAGGCTAAAGAGGAACCCTGAACATTTCCCTAAGCAGATGGAAACTAAAGATTTAATTCTCCTTTACCATTTTGCTGCCTAGAGGCGGCATTCCGCCGCTGCCAATCATAAGGTGAACGATTCGATGCCAACGATTCGGTGCCAACGATTCGGTGCCGGCACCGTGCCGGCGCCGGTCGCGGCCTCTGCCGCCACGCTCAGCCGCCGCAGCCCCTACACCCGGATGTCGAGCCCGCCGCTTCGCCCGACCAGCCGGCCATAGCTGCCGGCGCGCGGATCGGCCGGCGCGGTCTCCTCGACCGCCGTCAGCGTCTCGCTCGACGTGGTCTTCCAGCCGTCGCGGTCGCTGCCCTGCTGGAACGACTGGCTCTGGTCGCGCAGCGTGAATTCCAGGCCGCCCTTGGAGGTGTCGAGCCCGGCCGCCTGCAGCGCCTTCTCCAATTGCCGTGCGTCGCGCTGCAGCAGGTCGAGCGTGTCGGCCCGGTCGACGATCAGGCGCGAGCGCACGCCGCCGTCCTTGTCGACGTCGAGGCGCACCTCGATGCGGCCGAGCTCCGGCGGGTCGAGCCGCAGCTCGAAGCGGCTGTCGCCGGCCTTGGAGCGCGCCACGATCTCCACCCCGACATCGCTCGCCGCCACCGCGGTCGATCGCGCGGCGTCGGTGGTCACCGGCGCGGTGGCCAGCGCGATCGGCTGGCCGGGGGCGAGCCCGAGCGCGGTCTGCACCGGTGCGGCCGAAGCCGGCTGCGCGGAATTCGCGGCGGCCGGGCGGGCCGGATCGGCTGATGGGCTCGCGGTGTCGGCCGAGGCCTCGTGCGGGGCCGGCGGGGCATTGGCGGCGGGCTTCGACGGATCGGCGCCGCTCTCCTGCGTGCCGGCGGTGGCAGCCGCCGTGCCGCTGTCGCTGGCCGTCGTGGCCTGTCCGCTGTCGGTTGCGACCGGGGTGGCGGCGCGCGCGGCCGGCTCGGCCGGCTTGGTCGATGCCGCCTTCGGCTGCGCGGGCACAGGGGTCGAGGCGTCCTGCGGCTGGGCGGTGCCGGCTGTGGCCGCCTCCGGCGCCGCCGTGCCCGGCGTTGCCGCATCCGGTGCGCTGGCCGCCGGGGCCGGCATGCCGGCGGCAGGCTCGGCTGCGGCAGCCGGCTGGGCCGGCGCGGCCGGGGCCGCTGCCGCCAGGTCCGCATCGGCGGCCGGGGCAGGCGCCGTGCCGGTCTCGGCGGGCGGGGGCGCGGGCAGCGGCGCCACCGGTGCCGCAAGGGCGAGGGCCGCCGGATCCGCCGGCACCGTCTCGGGCGGCGGGGCGGGCGCCGCGCTGGCGTCCGCGGCCGTGTCCGCGGCGGCGTCGGTCGCGACGTCCTCGGACGTGTCCTCGTTCTCGGCGACGTCTTCCGCCGGCGCATCGGGGGCGGCATCGGTGGTTTCGGCCGGCGCGTCGGCGTCGGGGGCCGGCGGCTCGTCGTTGCGGGATGCGCGCTGGGGCGCGGGCTTGGGCTGCGCCGCCGTGCTCGATGCGACGGCGGACGGCGCCACCGCCGCCGGGTTCGCGCTCGCAGGCTCGGACGGGGCGACGGCGTCGAGCAGATCGGAGAAGGCGCCGGACTTGCCGGGGATCGACGCCGACATCATCTGTGCCGCGGTCAGGCGGATTTCACGGCCGATACTCGAAACGCTGGTCACAACGCACCTCACACCATTCCCCGGCTGCGAAGCACGGCCCGTGCCAAGCGCGGACGGGAAAAACGCAAGGAATGTCAGACGTGCGGCCACGCACTCGGCGCAGAACCCCCTGCAGAAGCCGCCCACCCGGCAGAAACTGCCCAGCGCCGGCCGTTGGCGCCGGCTGCGGCCTCTCAGTTCGTTTGCCGGCGGCGGGACGCTTCCTGTAAATAAAGCGAGGCATCCCCCGAGGGGGGCGGCTGCGGGCGGCTGTGGCCGGCGCGGCTCTCCGTTTCCGAAAGGCCCGGCATGATCGGCGCGATCGATCTCGACCTCGGCGGCGCTCCCCAGGACCATCGCGTCGTCGTCGCGATGTCCGGCGGCGTCGACTCCTCGGTCGTCGCCGCGCTGGCGGCGCGCGCCGGCTATGACGTCGTCGGCGTCACGCTGCAGCTTTACGATCACGGCGCGGCCACCCACCGCCAGGGCGCCTGCTGCGCCGGGCAGGATATCTTCGATGCCCGCGAGGTGGCCCAGCGCATCGGCATTCCGCACTATGTGCTCGATTACGAGACGCGGTTCCGCGATGCGGTGATCGACCGCTTCGCCGCCAGCTACGCCGCGGGCGAGACGCCGATTCCCTGCGTCGACTGCAACCAGCGCATCAAGTTCGCCGACCTGCTGTCCACCGCCCGCGGTCTCGGCGCCGCCGCGCTGGTGACCGGCCATTACGTCTCGACCCGCCGCCTGCCGGACGGCCGGCGCGGCCTGTTCCGCGCCCGCGACGAGGACCGCGACCAGAGCTATTTCCTCTATGCCACCTCCCAGCCGCAGCTCGACCTCTTGCGCTTCCCGCTGGGCGACCTGAGCAAGGCCGATACCCGCGCCATCGCCCGCGCCATCGGCCTGCCGGTGGCCGAGAAGCATGACAGCCAGGACATCTGCTTCGTGCCGCAGGGCCGCTACAGCGACGTGGTCGAGCGCCTGAAGCCGGAGGCCGCCGAGCCGGGCGACATCGTCCATCTCGACGGCCGCGTGCTCGGCCGCCATGCCGGCATCATGCGCTTCACGGTCGGCCAGCGCCGCGGGCTGGGCCTCGCGGGGGGACTTGCCGCCGGCGAGCCGCTCTATGTGGTGGCGCTCGATGCCGCCCAGCGGCGCGTGGTGGTGGGGCCGCGCGAGGCGCTGGCGTCGCGGCGCATCGTGCTGCGCGAGGTCAACTGGCTGGGCGACGGCACGCTGGAGGCCGCGATGGCGGCCGGGCAGGACGTCTACGTCAAGGTTCGCTCCACCCGTCCGCCGCAGCGGGCGGTCCTGGCGCACGGCCCCGAGGGCACCGAGGTGCGGCTCGCCGATGGCGAGGAAGGCATCGCCCCCGGCCAGGCCTGCGTGTTCTACGAATCCCCCGGCGGGGGTGCGCGCGTTCTCGGCGGCGGCGTGATCTGCCGCACCGAGCTTGCCAAGCCGACCTTGTCTCCCGCCGTCGCTTAACCGATCAACACCGGAACCCGACCCGTGACCATCACCTATGATCTCGCCGGCCAGAAACGTGCCTATGCCAAGTGGGCGGCCTTCTACGACCGCGTCTATCTGCAACTGCTCGCCGACTCGCAGACCAAGCTCGCCGCGGCGGCCTCGGCCTGCGGACCCGACATCCTGGAGGTCGGGGTCGGCACCGGGCTGGTGCTGCGCTACTACCCGAAGACCGCCCGCGTGGTGGGGGTCGACCTGTCCGAGCCGATGCTGCAGAAGGCGGTCGAGAAGGTAACCGGGCAGAATCTGACGCAGGTGCGCGGACTTGCCGCCATGGATGCCTGCCGGCTCGGCTTTCCCGACCGCAGCTTCGATGCCGTCGGCTTTCCGTTCGTCATCACGCTGGTGCCCGATCCGGAAGGCGCGCTCGACGAGGCGGCGCGCGTGCTGCGGCCGGGCGGCGAGATCGTCATCGCCTCCAAGCTCGGCGCCGACAGCGGCGTGCAGGCCCAGGTCGAAGCCGCCATCGCGCCGCTGGTGAAGGCGATCGGCTGGAGCTCGACCTTCAAATATTCGCGCCTGCAGGCCTGGGCGGCCAAGCGCGGCGACTTCACGGTGTCGGAGCCGGTGAACTGCTTCCCCATCGGCTTCTTCAAGCTGGTGCGGCTGAAGAAGGCGGGCTGAGCCGGCGGGCCTCACTGCCCACCCCGCGAGGCCCCCCCACCCCCGACCCCTCCCCACCATTCACTACGTTCATGGGGGGAGGGGAGAAGAGGCGCCCCCTTTTCTCCCCTCCCCCCGCGAGCTTTGCGAGCGGTGGGGAGGGGTCGGGGGTGGGGGGTGCGGAACGCTCCGGCGCAGGCGCCTCATGCGGTTTCCGGCCGGCGTGGCCGCGACTGGTCCGGCTTCTCTCTTCCCTCTCCCCTTTCGGGAGAGGGTGGCGAGACCGAGCGTCAGCGAGGTCGAGCCGGGTGAGGGGTGCGAACTACGCCGCCGGAAGGTTAACCCCTCACCCGCCTCGCGATCTTATCGATCGCTCGGCACCCTCTCCCGCAAGGGGAGAGGGAAGGAACGCGGCTCCTGGCCACCTGTCGTTCCGAGCCGAACAACCGGAAACCGTCTCACCGTTCAGGACACCCGCATGCCCGCGGTCCACATGCCCCAGTACGGCCTGGATCTGGCCCTCTTCAATTTCGTGCCGGTGCTGCTCACCGCGTTGGCCCTGGGCTGCATCGCCCGTCTGGTCCGCGGTCTGGCGCCTGCAAGCGCGCCCATGGCCCTGGCCGGGGCCATGCTGGTGGTGCTGGCGGGCCTGTGCAAGGCCACCTGGAAGCTGATCCTGGCCCTGGGCGGCCCGGAGCTGCCCTGGCTGGCCAATGCCCTGTTCCCGCTGATGGCGCCGGGCTTCACCCTGCTGGCGCTCGCCCTGTGGCAGGCCCAGCGCCGGACCGTGGCACCCCGGCGGCCCTGGCTCGTGCCGCTCGTGCTGATGCTGATCGCCCTCGCCTACGGCGTCGCCGCCCTGCGCAACTGGGGCCTCGCGGTCGAACGCGGCTGGTTCCTGCCCCTGCTGGCGCTGGCCAGCCTGGCGAATCTCACGCTCACCGTCCTGCTGCTGCGCGAGACCTGGCGGCGCCGGGCGGTGTGGCTCGCCCCCCTGTTCCTGGTGAATCTGGCCATGGTGTTCGCGCTGCAGCGCATCGCCCGCATCGAGCCCATGACCCTGTCGCTGCACTGGCTGGAGCAGAGCCTCACCGCGCTCGGCGCCGGGGCCTTCGCCCTGGGCGCCTGCCTGCTGGACCGGCGGGTGCGCCGGGGGCCGGCCAGGGCGACAGGGGCGTAAGACCAGGGCAATCGGGTGAAAAATCACGCTGCCAGGAGGCTTGCGAGGAAGTCGTCGTCCCAGGCGGCGACTTTTCGCTT
>NZ_VWPL01000050.1 GCF_008630065.1 Blastochloris sulfoviridis | reverse complement strand
CTCGGTGACCTTCAGTCTGGCCGACGCTGTTCACGCCATCGGCGACATCGAGAACCTGACGCTGACCGGCAAGGCGAGCATCAACGGCACCGGCAATGCGCTCGACAACGAGATCACCGGCAACACCGGCAACAACGTGCTGGCCGGTCTTGGCGGCGCCGACCATCTGGATGGCGGCCTGGGCACGGACACCGCAAGCTATGCGGCGTCAAGCGCGGGCGTCAATGTCAGCCTGATGAATGGGACGGCCAGCGGCGGCGATGCCGAGGGCGACACCCTCGTCGGCATCGAATACCTCACCGGCTCGGCGTTCGACGACACGCTGGAAGGCGATGCGGGCAACAACTATCTCGTCGGCGGACTCGGCACCGATACCGTCTCCTACGCCCATGCCACTGCCGGCGTGACGGTGACGCTTGCCTCGACAAAGTCGCAGAACACGATCGGCGCCGGCCGCGACACGCTCTCCGGCTTCGAGAACGTGACCGGCTCGGACTATGCCGACACGCTCATCGGATCGAAGGGCGACAATGTGATCGCGGGCGGCGTCGGCGCCGACAAGCTGACCGGCGGCGCAGGTGCCGACACGTTCGTGTTCAACTTCATGTCGGAAGGCGGCGATACCATTACCGACTTCGTCTCCGGCATCGACCGTTTCCAGATCTCGGCAGACGGGTTTGGCGGCGATCTCGTCGCTGGCGCCACGGCGACCCTGGTGACCGTCGCCGAATTCGCCTCGGCGACGAACGCGGGAACCGGCGGCTACTTCATCTTCGACAACTTCGGAGACGACGCCGGGACCATCTATTGGGACCAGACTGGCGAGGACGGCAGCGACGCGGTGGCGATCGCCAAGATCTCGGCGACCGGCCTGCTGGTGCCGTCGGACTTCCACATCGTGTGACCGCGCCGCAGGCGTCCGGCACCGATGCATGGCAGGGCAGGGTGACGGTGTCACCCGCCCTGTGCCCCTCTCGCCCGGCAGGGCGGCTCACCCCCTGCCGGCAACGGTGACGTCATACGGTTTCCAGCTGATCAAGCCGGAGAACCGTATTCCGATCGCCGAAAACCCCGTTCTCGAACAAGGGGTTTCGGCGAGACCGTTCCCGGTATCCCGAAGGGATCAACCGGGAACCGTATCACTCCGACCGAAGAGGCGATGATGCAGTCCTTTCTCGGTGCACCGCTCACCTCCGCCGCCAAGGCGGACGCCCATCCGGCCGTCGCCGCCGCGCTGTCAAGCTGCCGCCGCGCCTTCTGGAGCGTCGCGCTGTTCTCGGCGGTCGTGAACCTGTTGATGCTGACCGGCCCGCTCTACATGCTGCAGGTCTACGACCGGGTTCTGGTCAGCCGCAGCGTGCCGACCCTGGTCGCCCTCACGGTGCTGCTGGTCGGGGCCTATGCCTTCCAGGGCATGCTCGACATCATCCGCTCCCGGGTGGTGCTGCGCATCGGGGCGCTGTTCGAGCGGCAGATCGGCGGCGAGGTTCATGGTGCGGTGGTTCGGTTGGCGGTTGGTGCCGGCCGCTCCGGCGAGGCGCTGCAGCCGGTGCGCGACCTCGACCAGATCCGCTCGTTCATGAGCAGTGCCGGGCCGATCGCCATCGTCGATCTGCCCTGGATGCCGATCTTCCTCGGCGTGTGCTTTCTCATCCATCCGGCCCTCGGCCTGCTGTCGGTCGCCGCTGCCGCCATGCTGGTCGGTGCCACCGTGCTGACCGCCCGCAAGACCCGTGAATTCGGGTCCACGGTGGCGCGCGACACCGGCACCCGCCAGGCGCTCGTCGAAGCGACGCGCCGCAATGCCGAAAGCGCGCTCGCCATGGGCATGAGCGAGGATCTCAAGAGCCGCTGGATCAGCGCCAGCCAGACCTATCTCACCGCCATGGGGCTGGCGACCGACGCCGTGTCGTCCTATGGCAGCGTCACCAAGGTTCTGCGGCTGCTGGCGCAGTCGGCGATTCTCGGCCTTGGCGCGTATCTGGTGATCCAAAACGAGTTGAGCGCGGGCGCGATGATCGCGGCATCGATCATGATGGGACGCGCGCTGGCGCCGGTCGAATCGGCGATCGCCAACTGGCGCAGCTTCCAGCAGGCGCGCGACAGCATCCGGCGGCTCAGCCAGGCGCTGACCCGCACCGCCGTCCCGCGTCCCGCCACCGAGTTGCCGCCGCCGGCGCATGAGCTGGCCGTCGAGCAGGTGACGGTCGTCGCGCCCGGCACCGCCCGGCCGATCGTCAGCAATATCGCCTTCTCGCTGTCGGCCGGCGACGCGCTCGGCGTGATCGGGCCGAGCGGAACGGGCAAGACGTCGCTGGTGCGCACGCTGGTCGGCGTGTGGCCCGCGGCGCGCGGCGTCATCCGGCTGGACCGCGCGGCGCTCGACCAATGGGACATGACGCGCCTGGGCCGGCACGTCGGCTATCTGTCCCAGACGGTCGATCTGTTCGATGGCACGGTGGCCGAGAACATCGCCCGCATGGGTCTCGCGCCCGACAGCGCGGCGGTCCTGCGGGCCGCCAAGGCCGCCGGCGCCCACGACATGATCCTGCATCTGCCGGACGGCTACGACACCCGCATCGGCGATGGCGGCGCCGTGCTGTCGGGCGGGCAGCGCCAGCGCGTGGCGCTCGCCCGGGCGCTGTTCGGCGATCCGTTCCTGGTGGTGCTGGACGAGCCGAACTCGAACCTCGACACCGAGGGCGAGGAGGCGCTGCAGGCGGCGATCGGCGATCTGCGGGCGCGCGGCATGATCGTCATCATGGTTGCCCAGCGGCCGTCGATGCTCAGCCACTGCAACAAGCTGCTCTATCTCGCCGCCGGCACGCAGCAGGCGTTCGGCCGCACCGAGGACGTGCTCAAGCGTGTCGTGCCGAAGGCGGCCGAGCCGGCCGGCACGCCGCCGCTGCGGGTGGTCGGCTAGGGCCTTCTCCGCGAAAGTGGAATGCGATCTCGCGACTGAGAATGCGACAACTCAATAGCTCGGCGTTCATCTGGTACGACGGGACCGGCGGGACGCTTCAGGACTCTGGCGGATGATGACGGGGTCGAAGGTGGACAAGATGTCGGATACGGACACCAAGGATCTGCGCGCGGCAATCCGGCGGCTGAACATTGTCGGCCTCATCGGCATCGCGCTGATGGTGGGCGGCATCGGAAGCTGGGCGGCCACCAGCGAGCTCTCGGGCGCGGTCGTCGGCCCTGGCACGATCGTGGTGGAGTCGAACGTCAAGAAGGTGCAGCACCCGAGCGGCGGCGTGGTTGACGAGATCCTCGTCAAGGACGGCAGCCAGGTCGAGGCCGGCCAGCTTCTGATGCGGCTCGACGAGACCGTGACGCGGGCGACGCTTGGCGTCGTGCGCTCGCAGCTCGACGAGTTCACCGCGCGCCAGGCCCGCCTCAATGCGGAGAACGAGGACCTTCAGGAGATCGCTTTTCCCGCAAGCCTGCTTGCGCGCAGCGGCGAGCCGGCGGTGGCGCTGGCGCTCGAGAGCGAACGGCGGCTGATGGAATCCCGCCGCGAATCCCGCGAGGGCCAGCGCGCCCAGCTGCGCGAGCGGATCGGACAGACCAGGGAGGAGATCGCCGGCCTGACCGGCCAGCGCGAGGCCAAGGACAGGGAACTGGCGCTGATCCGCGAGGAGCTCACGGGTGTCGGCGAACTCTACAAGAAGAACCTCGTGAGCATTCAGCGGATCATGCAGCTTCGGCGTGAGGAGACCCGCGTCAGCGGCGAGCGCAACCAGCTCGTCACCGACGGCGCCCGCGCCAAGGCCAAGATCAGCGAGATCGAGCTGCAGATCCTGCAGCTCGACCAGGATTTCCGCACCCAGGTGCTGCGCGAACTGCGCGAGGTCCAGGGCAAGATCGCCGAACTGACCGAGCGCGTCGCCGCCGCCGAGGACATGCTGAAGCGGGTCGACATCCGGGCGCCGCAGCGCGGCGTGGTCTATCAGATGTCGACCCACACGGTGGGTGGCGTCGTCAGCCCCGGCGAGACGATGATGCTGATCGTGCCGCGCTCCGACGAGCTGGTCGTCGAAGCGAAGATCGCGCCGTCCGATATCGACCAGGTGTCCATCGCCTCCGCCACGCTGGTGCGCGTCCTGGCCGGCAACCAGCGCACGACGCCCCAGCTTCAGGGCGAGGTGACCTGGGTCGCAGCCGACCTGACGAAGGACCAGCAGACCGGCCAGAGCCACTATCTCGTCCGCGTCACGCTTCCCGCGTCCGAGGTGGCCAAGCTCGAAACGCTGAAGCTGGTGCCGGGCATGCCCGCCGAGGTGTTCGTGCAGACCGGCGAGCGCACGGCGCTGGAGTATCTGATGAAGCCGCTGCGCGAGCAGATCGCCCGCACGTTCATCGAGCGGTGAGGGGAACGCCGGCCCCGAAGGCCGGCGTTCACCGTCGGTCGAAGCGGCATCCTTGCGGGGGCGGCGCGGTGGCAGGCTCAAGATCGAGCGCCCCCGTCATGCCTACGAGCCGGCAGGGTGCTTCAGGTTCTTGACGTGTCGCCCGTGTTCGGCAAAACCAGCATCCACTTCTGCGGGAAACGCGCGTGCACGCGTCATCCACCCGGGCAGTGCCGAGGCGGAACGCGATGAGTTGCAGATGAAACCATTGATTGTGCCGCCCCGGCGCCATGGCCCGGAAAGGGCTGCGGACGCGGGATATCTGGACTGGGACCGCCGCGCCCTGCTGACGGGTGGGCTCTTGGCGTTGCTCGGGCTGCCGCGTGCGGCGGTGGCCAGCCAGCGGACGACGCGGGCCGAGCCCAAGGAGCTGCTGACGACGGTCCGTGCCTGGGGGTGCCAGTATCGGAACGTCGATGTGGCGGCGATCGCGAAATCCGATCTCGATCTGATCGTTCTTGATCCGAGGCCGCAGGACGCCGAGCACGCGTTCATCGGCCGCAGCGCGTGCGACCTGCTGCGCGTCAAGCCCAACGGCCAGCGGCGGCTGGCGCTCGCCCGTCTCTGTGTCGGCGAGACGAACGTCACTCGCTGGTATTGGCCGCAGGCTTGGCGCGATGCGCCGCCAGCGTGGGCGGAGCGCGTCAATCCGGCCCGGCCGGGTGTTCGCCATGTCGAGTTCTGGCAGCCGGAGTGGCAGTCGCTGGTCTTCTCCGGCAACGCCTCCATCCTCGACCTCATTCTTGAGGCGGGCTACGACGGCGTGGTGCTCGACCATGTCGACGCCTTCATGGACTGGACCGAGCGCCCGAGCGCACAGGACGACATGGTCACCCTGGTTGCCCGCCTGGCGGCCAAGGCGCGGCAGGCCCGGCCCGATTTCCTGCTGATGACCCAGAACGCCGAAGGCCTGATGACCCGGCCGGATTATCTGGCGCTGATCGACGCCCACAACAAGGAAAGCCTGCTCACCGGGCTGGAGGGCTATGGCCGCTTCAACATGCCCGAGGACGTGGTCTGGAGCATGTCCTATCTGCGACAGGCATCGAATGCCGGCGTGACGATGTTCGCCACCGAGTACCTGTCCGAGCCGGCCGTCATCGATACGGTGCGCCGGCAGCTTCGCGCCTGGAACTTCGTTCCGTTCTTCGCCAGCCCGGCGCTCGATCGACTTCCGTCGTCCGAAGAGAAGGGGGGATGATGCGGTTCCCGGCCTGCAGGGCCGGAGAACCGTATGCCGTTCGCCGAAAATCCCATTTTCGAACAAGGATTTCTTTTCGGCGAGATCGTTTCCGCGATCCCGAAGGGATCATCCGGAAACCGAGTGAACGGACCCGCGCACCGCTCCGGCGCGCCGATCAGGCCGCGCGCCGTGCCGCCTGGATGCGCTCCCAGGCCAGCGCCTGGCCGACGATGGTGGTGAGGTCGTCGAATTTCGGCCGCCAGCCGATCTCGCCGCGGATGCGATCGGCACCGGCGACGATCGCCGCCGGATCGCCCGGCCGCCGCGGCCCGAGCGTCACCGGAAAATCGACGCCCGACACCCGCTTCACCATCTCGATCACCTCCAGCACCGAATAGCCGCGGCCATAGCCGCAGTTCAGCGTCAGATTGCCGCCGCCCTTGCGCAAATGGCGCAGCGCGTCGAGATGGGCGGCGACAAGGTCGCTGACCTGGATGTAGTCGCGCACGCCGGTGCCGTCCGCGGTTGGGAAATCGGTGCCGAACACCGAAACCCCCGGCCGGAGCCCCAGCACCGCCTCGCAGCACACCTTGATGAGGTGGGTGGCATTCGGCGTCGACTGTCCCGAACGGCCGTCCGGATCGGCGCCGGCCACGTTGAAATAACGCAGCACCACATAAGCGAGGCCGTGGGCCTTGGCCGCGTCGGCGAGCATCAGCTCGCTCATCAGCTTGGAGGTGCCGTAGGGCGACTCCGGGTGCGGCCGGGCGTCCTCGCGGACCGGATTGTGCTCGGGCGTGCCATAGACCGCCGCGGTCGATGAGAAGATGACGTGCTTCACCCCGGCGGCCACGGCGGCGGCGAACAGCGCCCGCGTCTTCACCGTGTTGGCGAGGTAATAGCCGAGCGGATCGGCGACCGACTCCGGCACCACGATCTTGGCGGCGAAATGGGCGATGGACTCGATGCCGCGCGCCTTCACGATGCGCTCGACCAGATCCTGGTCCGACACGTCGCCGACGATCAGCTCGGCCGCGGGATGGACGGCCCAGCGGAAGCCGTTGGACAGATTGTCCAGCACCACGACCTTCTCGCCGGCATCGACAAGCGCCAGCACCATGTGGCTGCCGATATAGCCCGCGCCGCCCGTCACCAGAACCGTCATGCCGTCCTCCCTCCGCACCGGGACGCATCTACAGCACCGATGTTAGCGAAGTCCCAACGTTAAATGACAAATTCACGAACGACGGATCGGCCTGCGCCGGCGTGATATCAACGGCAGCGAAAGCTGACCGTTGGCTCCGCTCGCGGATTTTCGCGAAATCTCTGATTTCCGAAAAGAAAATCCGCGAGTGTCGACGGCCCCGCGCGTCAGCGTTTGGGGCCGTCGGCATGATTGACCGCGCGAACAAGATCCGTCACGCCCGTACGTGAAATGAAAACGGGGCGCCCGGCGCCCCGTTCGAAACCGATCGAAAGAATTGCCTGCGGGCGTTCAGCGCCGCCGGGCGATCTGCACATAATCGCGCCGCGGCGCGCCGGTGTAGAATTGGCGGGGCCGGCCGATCTTCTGCTGCGGATCCTCGATCATTTCCTTCCACTGGGCGATCCAGCCCACCGTGCGCGCCAGCGCGAACAGCACGGTGAACATCGAGGTCGGGAAGCCCATCGCCTTCAAGGTGATGCCCGAATAGAAGTCGATATTCGGATAGAGCTTCTTCTCGACGAAATAATCGTCGTGCAACGCAATCCGTTCCAGCTCCAGGGCGACGTCGAGCAGCGGATCGTGCTTGATTCCGAGCTCGCCCAGCACCTCGTGGCAGGTGCGCTGCATGATCTTCGCGCGCGGGTCGTAGTTCTTGTAGACCCGGTGGCCGAAGCCCATCAGCCGGAACGGATCGTTCTTGTCCTTGGCGCGCTTGACGTATTCGGGGATGCGGCTGACCGAGCCGATCTCGCTGAGCATCTTCAGCGCCGCCTCGTTGGCGCCGCCGTGCGCCGGTCCCCACAGGCAGGCGATGCCGGCGGCGATGCAGGCGAACGGATTGGCGCCCGACGAACCGGCGAGCCGCACCGTCGATGTCGAGGCGTTCTGCTCGTGATCGGCGTGCAGGATGAAGATGCGATCCATGGCCTTGGCCAGGATCGGGTTGACCTTGTAGTCCTCCGCCGGAACCGCGAAGCACATCCTGAGGAAATTGGAGGAATAGTCGAGGTCGTTCTTGGGATACACGAAAGGCTGGCCGATCGTATATTTGTAGGCCATTGCCGCGATCGTCGGCATCTTGGCGATCATGCGGATCGAGGCGACCATCCGCTGGTGCGGGTCGGAGATGTCGATCGAGTCGTGATAGAACGCCGACAGCGCGCCGACGCAGCCGACCATCACCGCCATCGGGTGGGCGTCGCGGCGGAAGCCCTGGTAGAACCGGGCCATCTGCTCGTGCACCATGGTGTGGCGCGTCACGCGATAGTCGAAATCCGTCTTCTGTGCCGCGGTCGGCAGCTCACCGTAGAGCAGCAGGTAGCAGGTTTCCAGGAAGTCGCCGTGCTCGGCAAGCTGCTCGATCGGGTAGCCGCGATAGAGCAGCACGCCCTCGTCGCCGTCGATATAGGTGATCTTGGATTCGCAGGCTGCCGTCGAGGTGAAGCCGGGATCGTAGGTGAACATCCCGGTCTGGCCGTAGAGCTTGCTGATGTCGACGACCGAAGGCCCGATGCTCCCGGGCATGACCGGGAACTTCCAGCTCTTTTCGCCGACCGCAAGCGTGCCGGTGTTGGTCTCAGAGGTCTTGGCGTCCATGGAACAGCCTTTCGCGAGTCAATTCATGCGGCGGCTGATGGTTTCCGCCGGAAGGAGGAACATCTCAAACTCTCGCGCACCGGCCTCGACCTGCTGGCGCAACGATGTCGCTCGAATGTCGCGCGGCTTCCTCCTCGCGCCGAGACCGACTTTCGGACGAATCGATCCTTGAGCGAGAGGCTTCACGCATATCGACGATATGCTCCCACTTGGCAGCGCTAAAGCATTTGTCCAGCCGCCGCAACCGAGCTGCCGCACGGGGAGCTTGCGGGCCCGCCGTCAGGCCACCGCCGCGACGCGGCCCTGGTCGCGCATGCGGCCTACGCTCTCGGTCCGGCCGAGCACCACCAGCACGTCGAAAATGCCGGGCGACGTCGTCTTGCCGGTCAAGGCGGCGCGCAGCGGCTGCGCCACCTGGCCGAGCTTGAGGCCGGCGTCCTCGGCGTGCGCCCGCACCGTCTGCTCCAGCGCCTCCACCGACCACGGCTCCACCGCCTCGAACGCATCGGCGAGCTTTGCCAGCAGCGTCTGCGCCTCCGGCGTCAGCAGCGCTCTGGCCTTGTCGTCGATCGGGATCGGCCGCTCGGCCAGCACGAAGGCCGCGCCGGTGATGAGGTCGATCAGCGTCTTGGCGCGGTCCTTCAGCCCCGGCATGGCGGCAAGCAGTTTCGCGCGCAACGGCGCGTCGAGCTTCGCCGCCACGTCCGGCCCGTCGGGCAGATAAGGCAGGGCGCCTTCCAGCGCGGCCAGCAGCTCGGCATCGGCCGTGTTGCGCATGTAGTGGCCGTTCAGGCTCTCCAGCTTGGCGAAGTCGAAGCGCGCCGCCGAGCGGCCGATGCGCGACACGTCGAAGGCCGCGATCATCTCCTCGGTCGAGAAGATCTCCTGGTCGCCATGGCTCCAGCCGAGGCGGACAAGGTAGTTGCGCAGCGCGGCGGGCAGATAGCCCATGGCGCGATAGGCATCGACGCCGAGCGCGCCGTGGCGCTTCGAGAGCTTCGCGCCATCCGGCCCGTGGATCAGCGGAATGTGGGCGAACGCCGGCACCGACCAGCCCATGGCGTCGTAGATGTGCGTCTGGCGGGCGGCGTTGGTGAGGTGGTCGTCGCCGCGGATGACATGGGTCACCCTCATGTCGTGGTCGTCCACCACCACCGCCAGCATGTAGGTGGGGGTGCCGTCCGAGCGTAGCAGCACGAGGTCATCGAGATCCCTGTTCTGCCAGGTCACCCGGCCCTGCACGAGATCCTCGATCGCCGTCTCGCCGTCGAGCGGCGCCTTCAGCCGGATCACCGGCTTGATGCCGGCCGGCGCCTCGGCCGGGTCGCGGTCGCGCCATCGCCCGTCATAGAGCTTGGCGCGGCCCTCGCGCCGGGCGCTCTCGCGCATTTCGGCCAGCTCCTCGGGGCTGGCATAGCAGCGATAGGCGCGACCGGCGGCGAGCAGCTCCTCGGCCACCTCGCGGTGGCGCTCGGCGCGCGCGAACTGGTAGATCGTCTCGCCGTCCCACTCGATGCCGAGCCAGGAAAGGCCGTCGAGGATGGCGTCGATCGCCGCCTGGGTGGAGCGCTCGCGGTCGGTATCCTCGATCCGCAGCAGCATCGTGCCGCCCTTGGCGCGGGCATAGAGCCAGTTGAACAGCGCGGTGCGGGCCCCGCCAATGTGCAAAAAGCCGGTAGGCGAGGGGGCAAAGCGGGTGACGACGGGTTCGCTCATGTCGGCCGGATCGGGAGGGAGGGCAAAATCGACGGGGTGGTGATCGGCGCCCGTTTAGCACGAGGCCGGGGCCGGGTGTCACGGCTTTTCACGGAACGGCCATCTGCCGGAATGGCCGCCTTGGCGCGGCCTCGCGAATTTGGCACACCACGCGCATTGCGATTTGAATGTGACGCCCACGTGGACGCCTGCGTGGCGCTCGGCAACGGAGTTCGCCAGCATGACAGCCTTTGAGACCACCGCGGTGGAGGCCGGACGCGACTTCATCCGCGACATCGTCCAGGCCGATCTCGACGCCGGGCGTCACAAGACGGTGGTCACGCGCTTCCCGCCGGAGCCGAATGGCTATCTCCATATCGGTCACGCCAAGTCGATCTGCCTGAATTTCGGCATCGCGGGCGAGTTCGGTGGCCGCTGCCACCTGCGCTTCGACGACACCAACCCGACAAAGGAGGAGCAGGAATACATCGATGCCATCAAGCGCGACGTAAAATGGCTGGGCTTCGACTGGAGAGAGCACCTCTTCCACGCCTCAGACTACTTCGAGCAGCTTTATGAGTGGGCGGAGTACCTGATCAAGGCCGGCAAGGCCTATGTCGACGACCAGTCGCCCGACCAGATGCGCGAGACCCGTGGCACGCTGACCGAGCCGGGCACGGAGAGTCCGTTCCGGGGCCGCCCGGTGGAGGAGAACCTCGACCTGTTCCGCCGCATGCGCTCAGGCGAGTTCCCCAACGGCGCCCGCGTGCTGCGCGCGAAGATCGACATGGCGGCCGGCAACATCAATCTGCGCGATCCCGTCCTCTACCGCATCCTGCACGCCGTCCACCCGCGCACCGGCACGGCGTGGTGCATCTATCCCAGCTACGACTTCGCCCACGGCCAGTCGGACGCCATCGAGGGCATCACCCACTCGATCTGCACGCTGGAGTTCGAGGATCACCGGCCGCTGTATGACTGGTTCATTGACAACCTGCCGGTGCCCTCGAAGCCGCACCAGTACGAGTTCGCCCGCCTCAACCTCACCTACACCGTGCTGTCGAAGCGCGTGCTGACCACGCTGGTGCGCGAGGGCCACGTCAAGGGCTGGGACGACCCGCGCATGCCGACGCTGGCCGGGCTCGCCCGCCGCGGCGTGCCGGCGGAGGCGTTGCGCGAGTTCGTCCGCCGCATCGGCGTGGCGAAAGCCAACTCCACGGTCGACGTCGCCATGTTCGATTTCGCGGTGCGCGAGGTGCTCAATACCAAGGCCCTGCGCCGCATGGCGGTGCTGAAGCCGCTGAAGGTGGTGATCGAGAACTATCCGGACGGCGCGTCCGAGGCGTTCGAGGCGGTCAACCATCCCGACAATGCCGGCGCCGGCACCCGCACCCTGCATTTCGGCCGCGAGCTTTACGTCGAGCGCGACGACTTCATGGAGGTGCCGTCCAAGGGCTTCTATCGCCTGTCGCCTGGCAAGGAGGTGCGGCTGCGCTACGCCTATCTCGTCACCTGCCGCGAGGCGATCAAGGATGCGAGCGGCGAAGTCGTCGAGCTGCGCTGCACCTATGATCCGGCCACCAAGGGCGGCAACGCGCCGGACGGCCGCAAGGTCAAGGCGACGCTGCACTGGGTGAACGCGGCGGACGCGGTCCCGGCCGAGGTGCGGCTCTACAATCCGCTGTTCAAGACCCCTGAGCCCAACGCCGGCAACTTCGCCGCCGACCTCAATCCGGACTCGCTGGAGATCATCGCCGACGCCAGGCTGGAGCCCTCGCTGGCCGAGGGCGGCGCCGAGCCGGTGCAGTTCGAGCGGCTGGGCTATTTCGTCCGCGACCAGGATTCGACGCCGGCGCGGCCGGTGTTCAACCGCACCATCGGCCTGCGCGACACGTGGGCGAAGGTGAGCGGGGCGTAGCCCCGTTTGGGCCAAAAGTCAGCGGCGCCTGACTGGGAATCCTCCCGTCGTCCCGGACGGCGCGCAGCGCCGAGCCGGGACCGTCAGCAGAAAAGGCATCTCTTCTTTCTGCGCACGGCCGCGGGGGCCTTTGGCGCGTGGCCGGGACAACGAACCGGCAAATGCTCCCGCGGCGACACGCGCAGGCTGTCCCGCCGCCGTGGAGTGTGTAGCATGGCGCGGGCGGCCTGAACGGGGACCGAGCGTTCCGCCGCCCGGACCTTCGGGGCGCCATGGCGGGCGGGCAGCGAACAGGGGTGCGGGTGGCGGTGATCGGCCGCGCCCGCGCGCTCGCCGCGGGCCATGGGCCCTTCGCTGGGGCCGCGAGCCTGCTGGCGCCGCTCGCCGCCTGGGCCCGGCGCGAGCGCGAGGCGGCGCGTGGCCCGCTGTGGCTGCCGGTCGCCTTCGCCATCGGCATCCTGGTCTACTTCGCCGCCGAGACCGAGCCCTCGCTCATTGCCGCCGTGCTGACGGCCCTCGCGCTCGCCGCGCTGGCCATCGCCGCCCGCGCCCATCCGCTCGGCTTTCCGCTCGCGGTGGCGGCCGCGGCCTTCGCCGCCGGCTTTGCCGCCGCCAGCCTGCGTACCGCGCTGATCGCCCATCCGGTGCTGACCCGGCCGGTGGTGGCGACCGTCTCGGGCTTTGTCGCCGACCGCGATCAGCGCGAGAAATCGGACCGCGTCATCCTTCACGTCACCGGCATCGCGCCGGCGCAGGCGGCGATGCCGGCGCGCCTGCGCATCGTGCTGCGGCCGGGCGCGGCGCCGCCGGTCGGCAGCCATATGTCGGTGCGCGCCCGGCTGAACCCGCCCGCCGGTCCGGCCAGGCCCGGCGCCTGGGATTTCGAGCGCGACCTGTGGTTCGCCGGTATCGGCGGCACCGGGCTCGCCTTCGGTGCGGTGCAGATCGTGCCGGCGACCTCGCCGCCGCCCTGGCGCATCGCCGTCTGGCAACTCGCCCAGCGCATCCGCGAGGGTATCGGCCAACGCATCCGGGCCGTGGTGCCCGGCGACGCCGGCGCCATCGCCGTAGCGCTGGTGACCGGCGAGCGCGACGCCATCGCCGAGGACACCAATGAGAGCCTGCGGGTGTCCGGCCTCTACCACATCATCTCGATCTCCGGCCTGCACATGGCGGTGGTGGTCGGCACCGTGCTGGTGCTGGTGCGCGGCGTGCTGGCGCTGGTCCCCGGCTTGGCGCTGCGCCGGCCGATCAAGAAGTGGGCGGCGCTGGCGGCTGTGGCTGCCGCGGCTATGTACTGGCTGCTGTCGGGTGCGGAGGTCGCCACCACGCGCTCCTTCCTGATGGCCGGGCTGGTGCTGGCCGGCGTGCTGGCCGACCGTGCCGCAATCAGCCTGCGCACCTTGGCCGCCGCCGCGCTGGTGGTGATGGCGGTGATGCCGGAAAGCGTGCTCAATCCCGGCTTCCAGATGTCGTTCGCGGCGACGCTGGCGCTGGTGGCCTTCTACGAGCGCTGGGTGCCGAACCGCCGCTTTGCCGAAGGAAGCCGCGTACAACGGCTCGGCCGGGCGCTGTGGATCGGCGCGGCCGGCCTCGCGCTGGCCTCGCTCGCCGCGGGGCTGGCGACCGCCCCCTTCACCGCCTTCCATTTCCACCGCCTGTCGCCCTATGGCCTCTTGGCCAATCTGGCGTCGACGCCGGTGATCTCCGGTCTGGTGATGCCGGCGGCGCTCGGCGGTGTGCTGCTGATGCCGTTCGGCTTCGACCGGCCGTTCTGGCTGCTGATGGGCTGGGGCATCGAGCGCACGCTCGACATCTCCGCCTTCGTCGCCACATTGCCGGGGGCGGATTCGCGGCTCGCCGCCTTCGGCGAAGGGTCGCTGCTGCTCGCCGCGGCGGCCTTGCTGGTCGGGCTGCTGCTGGTCAGCCCGCTGCGCCTTGCCGCGCTGCCGGCGGCCGCAGCGGCGATGGTGCTGGCCGTGGGGTCGCCCGACCGCCCGGACGTCCTAGTCGACGCCACCGGCCGGCTGGTGGCGGTGCGCGGCGCGGACGGTCGGCTGTCGATCCTCGGCGCATCGGCCGACCGCTTCGCCGCCCGCACGTGGCTCGCCGCCGATGGCGACCGCCGGCCGCCGACCGACGCGAAGCTCGCCGCCGGCTTCGCCTGCGACAAGGAGGGTTGCGTCGCCAGACTCGCGGACGGCACCGCCGTCGCCGTGCCGAAAACCCTCGCGGCGCTGGAGGAGGACTGCGCAAGAGCCGCGCTGGTGGTGACGCGCCGCGCCACGCCGATGCCATGCGCCGCGACGCGGATCGATCCCGCCCAGCTTGCCGCAAACGGCGCCCTCGCCATCACCCGCAGGCCTGACGGCGTCCGTGCGGGCGAAGGCTGGCGGATCGAGTCCGCCCGCGACGCCACCCGCAGCCGGCCGTGGATGGTGCATGCTGCGCCCGCGCCTTCAGCGAAACGATCGCGTCCCGACATTGCGCCCAAGCCTCCGACGGACAAAAAAGCGGCGGACTGACCGGAGGTGCAGCCGGTCAACCGAGAAGATTTGCCGGCTCAGTAGCGCCGGAACAGGCCGACCAGCCGGCCCTGGATGCGCACCCTGTCCGGCCCGAAGATCCGCGTCTCATAAGCGGGGTTGGCGGCCTCCAGCGCGATCGATGCGCCCTTGCGGCGCAACCGCTTCAGCGTCGCCTCCTCCTCGTCGATCAGCGCGACGACGATGTCGCCGTTGTCGGCAGTGTCCGACTTCCGGATCACCACCAGATCGCCTTCGAGGATGCCGGCCTCGATCATCGAATCGCCGCGCACTTCGAGCGCGTAGTGCTCGCCGGCCGGCAGCATGTCCGGCGGCATGTTGATGACGTGGCTGCGGTTCTGGATGGCCGAGATGGGCGTGCCGGCGGCGATGCGCCCCATCACCGGGATCGGCACCGCGCGGCCGCTCGAATCCTCCGAGGCCGGGCGCACCTTGCCGAGCCCGCCCTCGATCACCCCGGGGGCGAAGCCGCGCCGCGGCATCGCGGCCTGTCCGACCGCCTCCGGCAGGCGAACGACCTCCAGCGCCCGAGCCCGGTTGGGCAGGCGGCGGATGAAGCCGCGCTCCTCCAGCGCGGTGATGAGCCGGTGGATGCCCGATTTCGACTTGAGGTCGAGCGCATCCTTCATCTCGTCGAAGGACGGCGGCACCCCGCTTTCCGTGAGCCGCTCGTGAATGAATTTGAGCAGTTCGTATTGCTTGCGGGTCAGCATGGCGCGTCCTTGGGTCGGGCTTCGCGAGCTAGAAACAAATCATGAACGGACACTATACGTTCATTGTGTGTTCCGCAAGGCGTTAATTCTGTCTGAAGAAGGCGTCCTGGTGATGGTTCCATTGATGGTTCCATCGCTATTTGGCGCCGGCCAACATCGCTATTTGTCGCTGAGTAGGCCTTAACGCATTGAATTTAAATGGTTTGATGGGTTCCGCAATCGCCAATCATCGATTGCGGCAGAAATTCGACGACAAATAGCGTCATCGCGGAGCGATGCCGTTGATTCTCCATCACAGGGTTCAAACCACCGGCTTTCAGCCGGTGAGCTTTAGCATCAAGCTGCGGCTGGGAGGGGTCGCGGATGGACTATCGATACGGGAGCCACGCGGTTTTTCAGATCGAGTATCATTTTGTTTGGGTTACGAAATATCGCTACAAGGTTCTGACTGGGGAGGTTGCGGTACGGGTTCGTGAGCTGGTGAGGCAGACCTGTGAAGCGTTCGAGATCAGGATCGTGAAGGGTGTCGTCAGCGGAGATCACGTGCATGTTCTGGTCAGTGCTCCGCCGGAGATGGCGCCGAGCGAGATTATGAGACGGTAACTGCTCACGTCCCCCTTTTTGGGACTTGTCTGAGGGGTCGCGGCCCTGTTGAGCATTTTCGGTTGCGCGAGGGTGGCGAATATGAGTCAACCTTCGGGTGACATCTCCCCCTGATTTGCCCACCGCCGACAAGGACGCCCTGATCGCCGCGCTGATGGCGCGGAATGAGGCGCTCATGGCGGAGGTGACGCGGCTCTCTGCACTGGCCGCGGAGGTGACGCGGCTTGCGGCGCGGGTGGCGGAATTGGAGGCCAAGCTCGGCCTGCCGCCGAAAACGCCGGGCAATTCGAGCGCGCCGCCGTCGAAGGGGCAGAAGCCATCCGGTTCGTCCAAACCGAAGGCGAAGTCCAAGCCGCATGACGGCGCCCATTGGCCGCTGCATCCCAACCCGACCACCAAGCGCGATGTGCTGGCGACGGCCTGCTCGTGCTGCGGCACGGACGTCTGCGGCGTGGCGCAGGTGGTTTGCGAGGCCTACGACCGCGTCGAAATCCCCAAGGTCGAGCCCGACGTCACCCGGGTGTCGCTGTTTGGCGGGGTGTGTCCGTGCTGCGCCAAGCGCTTCAAGGCCACCCCGCCGGCGGGCCTGGAGCCGGGCTCGCCGTTCGGCCCCAACCTTCGGGCGTTCGTCATCTATCTGCGCTCGGTCCAGGGCATTCCCCTGGCGCGGCTGCGCGACGTGATGCGCGACCTGTTCGGGCTCGACATCAGCGAGGGCGCGCTGGTCAACATCCTCGCCGCCAGCGCCACGCCGTTCAAGTCGGCGGTTGCGGCGATCAAGGCCCGGCTGCTCGCCGGCACCACCATCGCCTCCGACGAAACCGGCCTGCGGGTGGGCAAGGCGAACTGATGGGGTGGAACGGCCCCGCTACCGCAGCATCTGAGTGCTAAACGTGGTCGTTGTCGAAACGCCACAAGGTTGGGGAGCCGTTCCATGAAGCAGATTACCACCATCGGGCTCGATTTGGCCAAGCATGTCTTCCAGGTTCATGGTGCTGATGCGGACGGTGCGCCGGTTCTCCGGCGCAAGCTGCGGCGCGCCGAGGTCCATGCTTTCTTTGCAAAGTTGCCGTCGTGCCTAGTCGGCATGGAGGCGTGCGGCAGCTCGCACTATTGGTCCCGCGAGATCGCCGCGCTGGGTCACGAGGTCCGCCTGATCCCGCCGATTTATGTCAAGCCGTATATCAAACGAGGCAAGACCGATGCGGCCGATGCCGAAGCGATCTGCGAAGCGGTGACCCG
>NZ_VWPL01000004.1 GCF_008630065.1 Blastochloris sulfoviridis | reverse complement strand
AGCTTGCGAGAGGACGTCGAGTTGTTCGCCGCCGAGCAGAAAGCCAATGGTTTCAAGGACACCGCGATCAGCCGCCACCACAGCGTCGACGGCGATCACGGCCGCATCGAGACCCGCGCCACCACGGTGCTCCACGACATTGCCTGGCTGAAAGACCGCCACGACTGGCCCGGCCTGACCAGCGTCGTCATGGTCGAGAGCACGCGCGAGATCGGCGCCAAGATCGAGCAGGAGACCCGCTTCTATGTCTCCTCGCTGGCGTCCCAGGCCGACCAGCTCGGACCCGTCATCCGCAGCCACTGGGCGGTGGAGAACAGCCTGCATTGGGTCATGGACATGGTGTTCCGCGACGACGACTGCCGCGTCCGCACCGATCACGCCCCCGCCAATTTCACCACCCTCAAGCACATGGCCCTAAACCTCATCCGCAAGGCCCCGGGCAAGGATTCTCTCCGCCTCAAGCGAAAAGTCGCCGCCTGGGACGACGACTTCCTCGCAAGCCTCCTGGCAGCGTGATTTTTCACCCGATTGCCCTGCCTGCCGGCCGCCGCCGAGCCGCACCGTGGGGTCGCTGGCGGCGTGCGAACCGGCTGGACAGCGCGCCGCCCTCATGGTCCTGTTGGCGCATGAACCCGTACCTCGTCCGGATCGCCCAGGGCCTCGCGATCGCCGCGATCACGTTCGCCTTCGTCGGGCTGTCGGGCCGCACCGACCAGACCTATGTGGCGGCGGCGCTGATGATCGCCGTGCTGCTGACGGCGCTCGTCACCCGGGGCATCCGCTGGCTCCTGGCGCGCTCCAGCCGTTCCCCGCAGTGAACCTCCGGTCCTCGCACTGAATCCCGAGCGGCCGCCGATGAGACTGATACGGTCGGACAGGCCAGCTTGGCGCATGGCCGCATTCTGCTTCCGCAAAACCGCTTCCCACTTTTGCGGAGAATGCTCCAGGGACGCAAAAGGCCCGGACGGGGCCGGGCCTGCGCGGGAGAGTTGGGTGATCCGGCGTCGCGTCGAGGCGCCGTGATCCCGCAGAGGTGTCCTGGCCGACACGCTCAGCGCGGCGCCAGGATCATGATCATCTGCTTGCCTTCCATCTTCGGATCCTGTTCGACCTTGGCGAGGGGACCGACATCGTCCTTCACCCGGTCGAGCAGCTTGGCACCGAGATCCTGGTGCGCCATTTCGCGACCACGGAAGCGCAACGTCACCTTGACCTTGTCGCCCTCCTCGAAGAAGCGCTTCATGGCCTTCATCTTGACGTCGTAGTCGTGGTCGTCGATGCCCGGGCGCAGCTTGATCTCCTTGACCTCGACGATCTTCTGGTTCTTTCGCGCCTCGGCAGCCTTCTTCTGCTCAAGGAACTTGTACTTTCCGTAGTCGAGAATCTTGCAGACCGGCGGGCTGGAATTGGGCGCCACCTCGACCAGGTCGAGCCCGGCCTCCTCGGCCAGCTTCAGCGCCTCGAACGTCGGGGTTACCCCGAGGTTGGAGCCGTTCTGGTCGATAAGCTGCACTTCGCGGATGCGGATCTCGCGGTTGACGCGCGGCCCGTCCTTGGGCGGGACCGGCAAAGGTTTCATCGGACGGCGAATGGCAGGTATCTCCTCTAGCTGTTGAAGCAATCCGCCCGCGTTGCCGCGGCGGTGCGCGGTCCGGTTCGGGGGAGCGGTAAGATTGGGACTATTCCAGGGGAAGTCAATTCTTCGATAAGGCCTTTGCTTAAGCTTTTTGCGCGGCGGCGGGGCCGGCGCCGCGGGCTTCGTCAACCACCTCGCGGTAGAGCGCCAGCGTCTTGGCGGTGAACACCTCGTGCGAGAAGCTGCCGCGCGCCCAGGCGCTTGCCCGCCCGCTCATCGCGTCGTAGTCGGCCGGCGCGAGCCGCAGCACCCGGTCGATCGCCTCGGCCAGGGCCTCGGGGTCGCCGGCCTGGACATTGTAGCCGGTGGTCTCGCTCTCGGCGACGCGCGGCGTCGCCCGCACCACCTCGATGCCGGAGCCGACGTCGGACACCACCACCGGCACGCCCATCGCCTGCGCCTCCAGGATGGCGCGCTGCAGCCCCTCGCTCTCCACCGCCGCCGACACCGCCACCCGCGACAGCGCGTAGGCCGCCGGCATGTCCTCGCAGTGGCCGACGAAGCGGATGTGGTCCTCGAGGTCCAGGCTCGCCACCAGCGCCGCCATCTCGTCGTGATAGCGGCTCCGGCCCTGGTCGTCGCCGGCGCACACGCCGACGAGATTGTCGCGGCCGCCTTCCACCAGCCGGTGGATGGCACGGATGAACACGTGGTGGCCCTTGCGGTGGACGATGCGGCCGGGCAGCAGCGCCACCTCGGCGCCCTCGGGCAGGCGCCAGGCCGCGGCCAGCGCCGCCTTGCGCTCGGCGGTCACCGCGGCGGGATCGAACACGTTGAGGTCGACGCCGCGGTGGATGGTGACGATGCGCGCCGCAGGCAGGAACGGATATCGCTGGCGCATGACGGCGGCGGTCTCGTCGCCCACCGCGATCACCCGCGCGCCGCGCACAACGGCGGAATTGTAGAGGTTCTTCAGCCCGCTCTGCTCGCGGTAGATGGTGTGGTAGGTGCCGATATAGGGAATGCCGGTCAGCTTGGAGGCGATCAGCGTGCTCCAGGACGGGGCGCGCGAGCGCACGTGCAGCACGTCCACCCCTTCCCGGCGGGCCAGCAGCGCCAGCCGCACGCCGTTGGCGATGATGGTGAGCGGGTTCTTGGAGGCGACGTCGAGCCGGATCAGCTTGCCGCAATCGTGGATCGGCGTCTCCATCCGCCCGCCGCGCGACACCACCAGCGCCCGGTGGCCGGCCTTGCACAGGGCCTCGGCGACCTGGACGGTGCCGAGCTCCGCCCCGCCCGACTCCAGGGCGGGAATGATCTGCATCACCGTCAGGCGGTCCGCCGGGCCGGGTTGCGTCGGGTTGGGCTGCTGCATGAACCTGAGCCTCTTGCGGCCGTGCCCCTCCTCGGGCATGCCGGCGGCGTTTGGCGGTGATGTGATACGGTTTCCGGCTGATCAAGCCTTCGAGCCGTATTCCGATCGCCGAAAATCCCGCTTTCGAACAAGGGGTTTTCGGCGAGACCGTTTCCGGTATCCCGAAGGGATCAACCGGAAACCGTATGACACGGTGGGATGTGACGACGTAGTGGGATGTGACATGGACGGCGAACATCTGCAATTGCTTGCTGCCGGCACGGGCGGGTCGGCGCGCACCATTGCGGTGCGCAGCCTTTCGGGGCGCGGGCCAACGGTGCTGTGGTGCGGCGGCTTCATGTCGGAGATGGCCGGCACCAAGGCCAGCCACCTCGCCGAATGGGCGGCAGGCGCCGGCCGCGCCTATGTGCGCTTCGACTATTCCGGCCACGGGGAATCCGAGGGCCGGTTCGAGGACGGCACCATCTCGCGCTGGGCCGAGGAGGCGCGCGCCGTCTTCGACGCCTGCTGCCCCGGCGAGACCGTGGTGGTCGGCTCGTCGATGGGCGGCTGGATCGCGCTGTTGCTCGCCCGCTCGCTGCTCGCCACGCCCGGCCGGCTGAAGGGACTGGTGCTGATCGCCCCGGCCGCCGACTTCACCGAGGCGCTAATGTGGCAGCAGATGCCGCCCGAGGGTCAGCGCGCGGTGCTGGAGGAGGGCGTGTGGCAGGCGCCCACCGACTATGGCGAGATGCCCTACACGATTACCCGCGGGCTGATCGAGGACGGGCGGACCAACCTGATCCTCGGCGACGTGGTGCGCACCGGCTGCCCGGTGCGCATCCTGCAGGGCATGGCCGATCCCGACGTGCCCTGGCAGCACACGATGCGGCTGGTCGAGCGGCTCGCCCAGGACGACGCCACCTTGACCCTGATCAAGGATGGCGACCACCGCCTGTCCCGCCCCGAGGATCTCGACTTGATCGTCCGCGCCATCGCGGATCTGAGCGGCTGACCGACTCTTGACCTCGTCATCCCGGCCGAGGCGTCAGCCGAGAGCCGGGATCGTCCTCCGGGAAAGCCCCCCTTCCTGAAAACGGTCCCGGATTGCGGGCCTCCGGCCCTTGTCCGGGGCGACGGAAGGCGATTGCGCGGCAAACCCGCCGCCGCTCGACAGTCCCCCCCGCGCCGGATAGGACGGCGGGTCCGCTGCACCCCGCCGGAGCCCCACCGGAGCCCTTCATGCCGATCCGCCCCGACACGGTCGCCTCGACCGTGCTGCTTGCGCTCCTGACCTCGCTCGCGGCGCTGTCGACCGACATCTATCTGCCCTCGCTGCCCTCGATCGCCGGCGCGCTGGAGACCTCGGCGGCCGAGGTGCAGCTTACGCTGTCGCTGTTCATGGTCGGCTTCGCGCTCGGCCAGGTCGTCTATGGCCCGCTGTCGGACCGCTATGGCAGGAAGCCGGTGCTGCTGGCGGGCCTGGCGATCTATGTCGCCGCCAGCGCCGCCTGCGCCATGGCCACCTCGATCGAGCTGCTGATCGTCGGCCGCTTCGTGCAGGCGATCGGCGCGTGCGCGCCGATGGTGATCGGCCGCGCCATCGTGCGCGACTTCTATGCCGGCCCGCGCGCCGGCCTGGAGCTGGCCCGCATGGGGGCGATCATGGGCTTCGTGCCGGCGGTGGCGCCGGTGCTGGGCGCCGCGCTGGAGACGGTGTTCGGCTGGCGCGCCAATTTCGGCTTCATGCTGGTCTATGGCCTGGCCGCCAGCGCCTGGGTGCTGGCCGGCCTGCCAGAGACGCTGGCGCGCCGGGCGCCGGACGTGCCCTCGCCGCTCACCATCCTGCGCATCTTCGGCGGCATCCTGCGCAATGGCGGCTTTCGCGGCTATCTCGGCATCCTGGTGGCGACCTTCGCCGGCATGTTCGCCTGGATCTCGGGCTCGTCCTTCGTGCTGCAGGGCCTCTACGGTTTCTCGCAATTCGCCTTCGGCGTGGCGTTCTCGATCGGCGTGGTCGGTTACATCGTCGGCACGGTGCTGGCGACGCGGCTCAATCCAAAGGTCGGCATCGACATCACGGTCGGGCTCGGCACCGCGGCGAGTGCCACGGGCGGTCTCGCCATGCTGGGGATCGTGCTGGCGGGTGCGGCCGAGCCGGCGCTGCTGGTCGCCGCCATGGTGGTCTACATGCTGGGGTTCGGGCTCTCCTTCCCCAGCGCGGTGGCCGGCGCGCTGATCCCGTTTCCGGATCGGGCGGGGGCGGCGTCCTCGCTGGTCGGCTTCAGCCAGATGACGTTCGCCGCCGCCGTGGGCGTGTGGGTCGGCCATTCGCTGGGGTCGACGCCGCTGCCGATGGCCGCGACCATCGCCGCCGCCGGCATCGCCGCGGCCGTGCTGTGGGTGACGACGCGGGCCGACCGCCTCGCCGAACGCGAGCATGGGTGAGGCGACGATCCATGATCAGGAGCGCTCGCGGGAGAGCTTCATTGCGATGACACCCGCTTTGAAGTTGTGCGAAATATCCGCCACGGTCGTTCCCGGCCGAGCCGCGAAGCGGCGAGGGGAAGGGAACCCATCTGGAATGCAAGCGGGACCGGGAGGTCCTTCGTCGACATGCTCACCAACAGCCGCGACATCATGCGACGCCTCGACGCCGATGGCTGGGTGCTGGTGCGCACCCGCGGCTCGCATCACGTGTTCCGGCACCCGAGGACCGGCAAGGTCATCGTCCTGCCGCATCCCAGGAAGGACTTGGGGATCGGGCTGGTTCGTGCCATCTACAACGAGGCTGGTTGGCCGATCTGAGCGGGTTTGCCATGTCCCACTTTGTCATGTCCCACTATCTCGCCATCGTCGAGGACACCGGGCCCGAGACCGCCGTCGGCGTGTGGTTTCCGGATCTGCCGGGGTGTTTTTCTGGTGGAGACGACGTCGAGACTGCGCTCGCCAACGCCCGTGAAGCCTTGACCCTCTATTCCGAGGCGCTGGCCGACGCCGGCCGGGCCATGCCGGCGCCGCGCTCGGTGGCCGCGCTCAGGGCCGACCCGGCGGCGGCGGCCGACATCGCCGGCCATCTCATCGCCTTGGTGCCGTTCGAGCCCGCCGCTTACGCGGCTGAATAGGGTTCAGGCGCTCTATCGCGCCCTCACCCATCCACCTTCAGCGCCGCGATGAACGCCTCCTGCGGGATCTCGACCTTGCCGAACTGGCGCATGCGCTTCTTGCCCTCCTTCTGCTTATCGAGCAGCTTGCGCTTGCGGGAGATATCGCCGCCATAGCACTTGGCGGTGACGTCCTTGCGGAAGGCGCGCACCGTCTCGCGGGCGACGATCTTGCCGCCGATCGCCGCCTGGATCGGCACCTGGAACATGTGCGGCGGGATCAACTCCTTCAGCTTCTCGCACATCGCCCGGCCGCGCCCTTCCGCGCGGGTGCGGTGGACCAGCATCGCCAGCGCGTCCACCGGCTCGGCATTGACCAGGATCTGCATCTTGACGAGGTCGCCGGTGCGATAGCCGGTGATGTGGTAGTCGAACGAGGCGTAGCCGCGCGACACGGATTTCAGCCGGTCGTAGAAGTCGAACACCACCTCGTTGAGCGGCAGCGCATACCGCACCATCGCGCGCGCGCCGACATAAGAGAGGTCGAGCTGCTCGCCGCGGCGGTCCTGGCAGAGCTTCAGCACGGCGCCGAGATAGTCGTCCGGCGTCATGATGGTGGCCTCGATCCACGGCTCGGCGATGTCCGACACCTTCACCGGATCGGGCATGTCGGCCGGGTTGTGGAGTTCGATCTCCTCGCCATTGGTCAGTTTGATGCGGTAGACCACCGAGGGCGCGGTGGCGATGAGGTCGAGGTTGAACTCGCGCTCCAGCCGCTCCTGGATGATTTCGAGGTGCAGCAGGCCGAGGAAGCCGCAGCGGAAGCCGAAGCCGAGCGCCGCCGACGTCTCCATCTCATAGGTGAAGCTCGCGTCGTTGAGCCGGAGCTTGCCCATCGCCGCGCGCAGCGCCTCGAAGTCGGCGGCATCGACCGGGAACAGGCCGCAGAACACCACCGGCTGCGCCGGCTTGAAGCCCGGCAGAGCGACGGCGGTCTGGCGCTTTTCGTCGGTGATGGTGTCGCCGACCCGCGTGTCGGCCACCTCCTTGATCGAGCCGGTGAGGAAGCCGATCTCGCCGGGGCCGAGGACATCGGTGTCCTTCATCTTCGGCGCGAACACCCCGACCTTGTCGACCTCGTACGTCGCGCCGGTGCCGATCATGCGGATGCGCTGGCCGCGCTTGAGCTCGCCGTCGATGACCCGCACCAGCACCACCACGCCGAGATAGGCGTCGTACCAGGAGTCGACGAGCAGCGCCTTCAGCGGCGCCGCGCGGTCGCCCTTGGGCGGGGGGAGGCGGTGGACGATCGCCTCCAGCACGTCCGGCACGCCGAGCCCGGTCTTGGCCGAGATCATCACGGCGTTCGAGGCATCGAGGCCGATGACGTCCTCGATCTGCGCCTTGACCTTGTCGGGCTCGGCCGCCGGCAGGTCGACCTTGTTCAGCACCGGCACGATCTCATGGCCGGCGTCGAGGGCGTGGTAGACATTGGCCAGCGTCTGGGCCTCCACCCCTTGCGAGGCGTCGACCACCAAGAGCGAGCCCTCGCAGGCGGCGAGCGAGCGCGAGACCTCGTAGGCGAAGTCGACGTGGCCTGGGGTGTCGATCAAGTTAAGAATATAGTCCTTGCCGTCCTTGGCGCGGTAGGCCAGCCGTACCGTCTGCGCCTTGATGGTGATGCCGCGCTCGCGCTCGATATCCATCGAATCGAGCACCTGCTCGACCATGTCGCGCTCGGCCACCGTGCCGGTGAGCTGTATCAGCCGGTCCGACAGCGTGGATTTGCCATGGTCGATGTGGGCGACGATGGTGAAGTTGCGGATGTTGTCGATCGGGCGCTCGGTCATACGCGGGGGATAGCATCCGATGTGGCCGATTCAAAGCGCCGCGCCGCCCAGCCAAGTGGTTTCGACCCGATGGGTTTCGCCATCGCAGCCGGCGGCGGCGCAGCCGGGCGCTTTTCCCCGCCCGCGCCAGAGGCTAGGAGAGGGCATGCCGCTCAACATCGTCTTCATGGGCACGCCCGACTTTTCCGTGCCGACGCTGGCCGAAATCGTCGGCCATGGCCACACCGTCAAGGCCGTCTATACCCGCGCCCCGGCCCCGGCCGGGCGCGGCATGGCGCTGACCAAGAGCCCGGTCCACCAGCTCGCCGACCGGTTCGCCATCCCCGTGCTGCACCCCAAGACGCTGCGCACCGAGGAGGCGCAGGAGGCCTTCCGCGCGCATGGCGCCGACGTCGCGGTGGTGGTGGCCTATGGGCTGATCCTGCCCAAGCCGGTGCTGGAGGCGCCGGTGTACGGCTGCCTCAATTTGCACGGCTCGCTCCTGCCGCGCTGGCGGGGCGCCGCCCCCATCCAGCGCGCGGTGATGGCCGGCGACGCAGAGACCGGGGTGATGGTGATGAAGATGGACGAGGGGCTGGATACCGGCCCGGTCGCCATGGCCGAGCGCTTCGCCATCAAGGCGGACGACACCGCCGGCGACGTCCACGACCGCATGATGGCGCTCGGCGCCGACCTGATGGTGCGGGCGCTCTCGGCGCTGGAGCGCGGCGGGCTCGCCTTCACGCCGCAGGCTGAGGAGGGCGTCACCTACGCCAGGAAGATCGAGAAAACCGAGACCCGCATCGATTGGTCGCGGCAGGCCTCCGAGGTCCACAACCACATCCGCGGCCTCAGCCCCTTCCCCGGCGCCTGGTTCGAGCTGGACGGGGTGCGGGTCAAGGTGCTGCGCTCGACCCTGGTGGAGGGGTCCGGCACGCCCGGTACCGCGCTCGACGACCGCCTCGCGATCGCCTGCGGCGCGGGCGCGGTGCGTCTCATCGAGCTGCAGCGCGCCGGCAAGGCGCCGATGGCGGCCGACGCCTTCCTGCGCGGCACGCCAGTGGCAGCCGGCAGCACGGCCGGCTGACCGCGGTCCGCGGGATAAGCTCGGCCCCTTTCCCTCTCCCCTTGCGGGAGAGGGTGCCGAGCGATCAAGGATCGCGAGGCGGGTGAGGGGGGTGAATCTTCCAGCGATAGCCGTTAGCACCCCTCACCCGGCGCGACCTCGCCTCGCTCGGTCTCGCCACCCTCTCCCCCAAGGGGAGAGGGAAGAAGGCGGCACCCGGCCCGCGGTGGCTTGGAACCACTCCCCGGAATCCATGGGATGCGATTTCCGGGAGATCTCTCTGTAATTTTCGGCGACAAAGCCTGCCCCCACTTCAGTCGCGCGGGAACAGCCGTGCGTCGGGCAGCGTCGGGTCGGCCGGGATCTGGCGGGCGCGGTGCTGGGCCTGGGCCTCGTCGATCAGCTTGGACAAGAGCTCGGTGAACAGCATCGGCTCGGCCGCCGCCTCCCACAGGAAGAAGGCAAACGAGCCGGGGCACGGATTGACCTCGTTGAGGAAGATCGCCCCGGTCTCGGCATTGCCGAGGAAGTCGATGCGCGGCGTGCCGGTGCCGCCGACGGCGACGAAGGTCTGCTCGGCCCATTTGCGCAGCTTGGCCTCCAGGCCGTCCGGCAGCACCGGATTGATGTCGCGGGTGAGCGACAGCATGCCCTCGCTGCGCACTCCCGGCACCTTGGCGCCCTTGGGGCTGCCGGAGAGATATTTCTGCTTGAAGTCGAGCAGGTCGGCGGCGCGCTTCGGCCGCTCGATGGCCGAGGTCTGCACGCGGCCGTCGAAGCCCGAGACCGCGATGTTGTACTCGACCAGGTTCTCGACGAAGGGCTCGACGATCGCCTGCGTGTCGAGCTTGAAGATCGGCGGCAGCACCGCCCGCAATTCCTCGACATCGGCGACCTTGGCGACGCCGATCGACGAGCCGAGATGCGCCGGCTTGACGATCAGCGGAAAGGCCAGCGCCTTGGTCAGCTCGGCCAGCACCTCGGCGGACGGCAGAAGCCCGCTCGCCGGCCGCTCGATCACCTCGCAGGGAAGCTGGGGAATGCGGGTCTCGGCGAGGATGCGCTTGGTCGCCACCTTGTCCATCAGCACGGCGGAGGCCAGCGTGCGCATGCCGGCATAGGCGACATTGGCGGTCTCGAACGCGCCCTGGATCTGGCCGTCCTCGCCGATCAGGCCGTGGAAGGCGGGCAGCGCCACGTCGAAGGGGATCTCCTTGGTGCGCGAGAACAGCCCGCCCTTGTCCTTGGGCAGGAGCACGCCCTGGCCGAGATCGTTCGGCGTCAAATCGAGCGTCACCTGGGTCAGCCGCTTCTCGGCCTCGGGGCCGGGCAGATAGAAGCTGCGCTCGCGCAGGGAATCGCCGACGAACCAGCGCCCGGTGGTCGACACATAGACCGGGAACGCGTCGAAGCGGCCCTGGTCGAGCGCGTCCAGCGCCTGCAACCCGGTGACGATCGACACGTCGTGCTCGGGCGAGCGCCCGCCGAACAGAACCGCGACCCGCGTCCTCATGTCCAAAGCCCCCTCAAGCGAAGCCCCCAAAACCGCAGCCCGGATGCGCTGCCGATCCCCGATTCCGCCGGACTCGGCGGCTGGGCGCTGAGCGCCCCTTGGCCCAAAACGTCCCTTGGCCCAACGTTTCTTTGCTCAAGCCCGGCCGACGTCCTAAAACGCCACGGTCATGGCAATAGTGAGTCCCGTCCGGCTGAAAAGCCACCCCCTCGCCGGCCGTCCCGTCCCGCAGGTCGGGCGCGGCGCCATGGTGCGCGCCCGGCAGGTGCCGTTCGATGCCGGCGATGCCCGCGGCCGCGAGCCGCTGGTCGATGCCCGCGCCCACGGCCTGCAGGGCGAGAGCTATTATGCGATTCGCGACGGCCGCAACCCGCCCTATGGCGCGCCGATCGACGGCGCCGTCCCGGACCTGCTCGTCCGGCGCGGGGTGGCGGAGGCGCTTGTGCGGGTCGAGCGGGCGCTGGCCCCCTTCGGGCTTGCGCTATGGCTTCACGACGGCTGGCGGCCGCTCGCCACCCAGCGCGGCCTGTGGGACTTCTACGAGCGCAAGGTCCGCCGCGCGCACCCCTCCTGGTCGGACATGCAGGTGACCCACGAGGTCTCGACCTTCATCGCCGATCCGCGCGGGTTCGACGAGGCCGACCCCGGCACCTGGCCGCCGCACCTCACCGGCGGCGCGGTGGACGTGGCGCTGCGCGAGTGCGACGGCGGCGCGCTCCTCGATTTCGGCGCCGGGTTCGACGAGGCCGGCCAGCGCAGCGAGACCGATTTCTTCGAGCGCGAGCTTGCCGCCGGGCGCATCGCGGCGGACGATCCGCGCCTCCTTGCCCGCCGCATCCTGACCCACGCCATGGCGACCGAGGGCTTCACCAACTATCCCGAGGAATACTGGCATTTCGACCTGGGCACCCGGCTGTGGGCCGCGGTGCGCGGCGGCGGCGCCGCCGCCTTCTACCGGCCGGTGCCGCAGCCATGACGAGGCCGGCATGACCATCGAGACCGTGGCGATGGCCGGTGCGCCGGTCCATCTCGTCCATTCGGGCGAAGCGGGCGAAGGCGGCCTGCATCTGATCTGGGCGCACGGCTGGGGCCAGTCGGGCGCGGCGATGGCGCCGCTCGCCGAAAGTGCGGCGCGCTGGGGCCGCTCCACCCTGATCGACTTTCCCGGCTTCGGCCAAAGCCCGCCGCCGCCCGCCGCCTGGTCGACCGCCGACTATGCCGATGCCGTCGCCGGCTGGCTCGCCACCTTGCCGCCCGGCCGGCGGGTGTGGATCGGCCATTCCTTCGGCTGCCGCGTCGGCCTGCAGCTTGCCGCCCGCCATCCGCAGGCCGTCGATGCGCTGTGCCTCGTCGCCGCCGCCGGGCTGCAGCGCCAGCGCTCACCGTGGCAGCGGGCGCGGATGTGGCTCAAGGTGCGCGCCTTCAAGACGATGAAGCTGTTCGTGCCGGAAGGGCCGGCGCGCGACCGCCTGCGCGCCCGCTTCGGCAGCGCCGACTATGCCAATGCCGGGGCGATGCGCGCGGTGTTCCTCGAAACCATCCGCGAAGACCTGACCGAGGTGGCGCGCGCGGTGAAGGTGCCGACGCTGCTGGTCTACGGCACCCTCGACGCCGAGACGCCGCCCGAGATCGGCCAGCGGCTGAACGCACTGATCCCCGGCTCCAGGCTCGTGCTGCTGGAGCGCCAGGACCACTACACCGTGCTGGGCCAGGCCCGGCCGCAAACCCTGTTCCAGATCCAAACCTTCCTGAAGGGGCTCGGATGGCTAGCCTGACCCTGATCGCAACGCTGGTCGTTGCCGGCACGTTCGCATTCTTCGCCTGGAAGCGGGCGCTGACCTATCTGCACGTGTTCCAGCAGGAGGAATATGACGGCGGGCGCTTCCTCGCCTGGCTGTTTCGCTCCTTCGCCTTCGACATGCGCGCCAGCGCCGCGCTGGCGGTGCTGGGCATCGGCTTCCTGCGGACCGAGGAGCCGGTGATCGGCGCCATCGGCTCGCTGTTCGGCGCCGTGACCTTCGTCTATTTCGGCTGGCAGGAGCCTGACCCGCGGCAGGTGGCCAAGAAGAAGCTGGTCGTCACCGCGCGCGCCCGGCGCATCCTGATCTCAAGCGGCGTGCTGATGGCGCTGATCGTCGGCGCGCTCGTCGTCTGGCAGGCGCCGCTCCTCGCCTGGATTGCCGCGGTGCAAGCGATCCCGTTCGTTCTCGTTCTCGGCAATCTCGTGCTGATGCCCTTCGAGGCGCGCGAGCAGAAGCGGTTCTGGACCGAGGCGCACGACAAGCTCGAGAAGCTGAAGCCGTCGGTCGTCGGCATCACCGGCTCGTTCGGCAAGACCTCGGTCAAGCACATCCTCGGCCACCTGCTGTCGATCCAGGCGCCGACCCTGGTGACGCCGGGCAGCGTCAACACGCCGATGGGCATCGCCCGCATCGTGCGCGAGCAGCTTGCGCCCTATCACCGCTTCTTCGTCTGCGAGATGGGGGCCTATGGTCCGGGCTCGATCGCCCGGCTGTGCCGTCTCGCCCCGCCCGACCTCGCCCTCGTCACCGCCATCGGCCCGGCGCACTATGAGCGTTTCAAGTCGCTCGACACCGTGGCGAAAACCAAGTTCGAACTGGCGGCGGCGGCGCGCACGCGCGACGGCATCGTCATTCTCGCCGGCCAGGCGCTGTCGTTCGCGGCGGCGAAGGCGTTCCTCGGCGAGGGGTCCGACAAGGTGATCGTCGTCGGGCCGGAGACGGACGCGCGGCTCAAGGTGCTCGCCACCCGCGAAAGCCGCGACGGCGTCGAGGCCGACGTGGTGTGGGAGGGCAAGACCTACGCGCTCAAGGCGCCGCTGCACGGCCTGCATCATGCCGGCAACATGGCGCTGGCGTTTGCCGCCGCCTGCGCGCTCGGCGCCAACCCCGACGACCTCGTCACCGCGCTCAAATCGACGCCGCAGATCGCCCACCGGCTGGAGGTCAACCCGCAGCCCGACGGCTCGATCGTCATCGACGATGCCTACAACTCCAACCCCGTGGGGTTCGCCGCGGCCCTGGCCTCGCTCGACCTGATCGTCGGCGCGGGCGGGCGGCGCATCCTGGTCACGCCCGGCATGGTCGAACTCGGCGAGATCCACCACGACGAGCACGCCAGGCTTGGGGCGATTGCCGCCAATCATGTCGACGTGCTGCTGCCGGTGATCCCCGACCGCATCGAGGCGTTCGTCGATACCTTCCGCCACGCCGCGCCGGATCGGCCGGTGATCCCGTGCGCCAGCTTCGCCGAGGCGCTCGCATGGCTCAAGGCCAATGTGCACGCCGGCGACGTCGTGCTGTTCGAGAACGACCTGCCCGACCTCTATGAGCGCAAGCTGCGGCTGTGATGCGAAATCCGGCCGACAGGCCGGGGCTTCGTATTCCGTTCGCCGGAAATACCGTTTTCGAACAAGGATTTCCGGCGAGACCGTGTCCGGTATCCCGAAGGGATCAGCCCGAGTCAGCATCAGGCCGGGAGCCGTCTCACTTCAGCGTCAGATAGCCGGCCTTCTCGAACGCCGCACGGGCCGCCGCGCTCTGGAGGAAATCCAGCAGCGCCGGGGCGCTGATGCCGGCGGTCGCGGTGAGCGCGCCCTCATAGACGATCGGCCGATGGCTGGTCTCCGGAAAGATTCCGACCACCTTCACCGCCGGATCGAAGCGCGAATCGGAGACGAAGACGATGCCGAGCGGCGCCTCGCCGCGGCCGACCATGGCCACCGCCGCGCGCGACGTCTCCGCCGCCGTCAGGCAGGGTTCCGCATCGGCCCACAGGCCGAGGCTTTCCAGCGCCGTGCGCACCACCGCGCCCGGCATCGCCTCGGCGGCGCCGACGGCGATGCGTCCCTGCCCGGCCAGCGTCGACAGCCGCGTGCCGGGGCCGAGCAGCACCTCGATGAGGCTTGAATCCTTGGGCGCCACCAGCACCAGCCGATTGGAGGCGAGGCTGCGCCGGCTCTCCGCCTTCACCAGCCGCCGATCGACGGCAAGATCCATCGCCGCCCGCACGTCGGAAATGAACAGGTCGGCGGCCGCGCCCTGGTCGAGCGTCTCGGCCAGCGCGTCGGACGCGCCATAGGTGACCATCACCCGCAGGCCGCTCGCCGCCGTATAGAGGCCGACGATGTCGTCGAGCGTGGGCCGCAGGGCGTCCGCCGCCAGCACGCTGAGCGGACGGTCTGCCGGGCGCTCTTGCGGCCGCTCCTGCACGCCATCGTTCACTGGGGGAGTGGCCGGGGTCTGGACCCCGTTCTCCGCCTGCGCCAACCCCGGCAGTGCCAGCAGCAGTCCGCCCGCCGCGCCCGTCAAGACGGCGCGGCGAGAGGGGCGCTGAGTGGAGAATCGGTGATCGGTCATCGCAGCGAACGCGTCGGCGGGTTCAAGCGGCTCTTAGCCAAGTCGTCGGACGCTGCCAATAGCAATCGGAAATTCCCTCGCATTATAGGACGCTTTCGCGGTCGCTGTCTTGGACTCTCTCCGGGCCCCTGCCGTCGCGGTGCCGGGCCGGCCACCCTGGGCCGCGCGCCGGGCAGCAGCGGCCGATCCATCCTGTTCGGACCTATTGCGCGAACGCCACGCTCCGGCACTCCGGCGGCAGATCGCCCAGCTTGAGCGGCGGCGACGGCCGCGACGGCGGTTTGGGCTTTCGCGCATCGGCGCTGAACCACCAGGCGAGATCGCCGCCGCAGCCGTCGCCGCCGGGAACGGCGCCCTGCTCGCGGCAGTCCTTGGCGCCGACCGGGCAGCGCAGCCTAATGTGGGTGTGATAATTGTGCCCCCACCACGGGCGCACCTTGGCGAGCCACCCGCGATCCTTACCCGCCTCGCGGCACAGCGCCTTCTTGATCGCCGGATTGACCAGCACGCGCGACACCTCCGGCTGCATTGCGAACAGGCGGATCAGCGCGCGGTGCTGCGGCGTCCAGGTGGCGGGGTCGACATCGTTCCAGTCGGCGGCGACGACATTGGTCGCGCTCATCGTCTCGCGGTCGGCGCGCGACAGGGTGGTCTTCGGCATCGGCGTCAGCCAGATGTCGGCGTCGAGCCCGATCTGGTGGCTGGCGTGGCCGGTGAGCATGGGGCCGCCGCGCGGCTGCGACAGGTCGCCCACCAGGATGCCGGGCCAGCCGACCGCCGCCGGCACCTTGCGCGCAACGCGTTCCAGGAAGCCGATCAGCGATGGATGGCCCCAGTTGCGGTTGCGCGACAGGCGCATCACCTGCCACGCCTCGCCGTCGATCGGCAGCGCCACCGCGCCGGCAAGGCAGCCGCGCGCGAACCCGCCGATCACCCGCGCCGGCCCCGGCGCCGGGCTGGTCGCGCGGCCGAACAGCTCCTTCGCGGCGAGCGACGGATCGGAGGGGTTGGACAGGGGCGGCAGCGGCACCGGATCGAGCGTGCCCGGCGTCTGCGCGGCGGCCGGGCCAAGTGCCGCCAGCAGCGCCGACGCGGCGACGAGCGCCGGGAGGAGAACAACACGCGTCAGCACCATGCCGGCCTCGCTGAGCTGTCGTCTTGCACAGTCCGCGAGACCGCCTCGCGATCCTGCGGCCTCGAGATCGCGTGGAGCGGCCCTGCCGGTCGTCCGCGGTCCCGATGAGTTTCGGCCGATCGGCTCGGCAATCGTGCGCGTGTCAAGCCGACCTCAAGTCAAGCCGACCTCAAGTCCAGCCGAACTCTCGTCCAGCCGAACCGTGCCCGCCCGCGCCCGGGTGCAGGATCCCATCTGCGAGCGAACAAGCGCGGCCTTCGGCACGCGGCCATTCCGAACAAGGCTATTCCGAACGCGTTGCCCGGAACCGCATGATGACGGGCGCCGGGCGAACGGCCTCCGGAACGGCGGCTCGATCGGCCGGCGTTCCTCATCAGCCGGCGTTCTTCTTCCGCAACCGCACGATCCAGCATCGATCGCGCGGCGAAGCACAACTCCATCAGCGCGTACCGTTCGTGAACGGAACGCGGCTCATGTGCGCTCGCGCCTCCACGTCCGATCCCGGCTCGCGCAGTGCGCGATGCCGGGATGACGCGGCGACGATCAGACCGTCGGCGCCGCCATCGGCGCTGCGTCGGACGCAGGCGCAGCTTCCGGCGCCGGCGCGGCCTTCGGCTTGCGGGCACGCGTGAGCTTCGGCTTCGTCGTCTTCGGCTTTCCGAGCTTCGGCTTCGCCGCCTTCGCGGTGGCGGCTTTTGCAGTGGCGGCCTTCGCAGTGGTCTTGGCCGCAGCCGTCTTGGTGGCGGCCGTCTTCGTGGAAGCCGTCTTGGCGGCTTTGCCCGTGGCTTTGCGGCCCGCCGTCTTGGCGGTCGCGGCCTTCGGCGCGGCAGCCTTCGCGGCCTTGGTCGCCTTGGCCTTCGCGGGCTTCGCTGCCTTGGCGGTCTTCGGCGCCTTGGCGGCCTTCCCGGTCTTTGCCTTCGTGGTCTTTGCGGCCTTCGCGGCCGATTCCTTCGGCGCCTTGGTCGAATCCACGATCGCCGCGGTGGCGCCATTCTTGAGGATCGATTTGACGGCGTTCAGGGCCGAAGCCTTTGCGGTGTAGCCTTCGCTCTGGAACAGCGTCTCGCCGTTGCGCGCCTTGAAGCGCACGCGAAACTCGCCCTTGCGGTCCTTGGTGATCTCGAAGCTGTAGCCCGCCACGACAAATCCTCCCTGCTAGGCTCGCCGCGCGACTCGACGCAGCGACTCAGCCTTTCGTCAATGCGCGCGACGCGTCAAGTCCAACAGCTCAAATTTGATGCCAACAGCTTAATTTATCTTTCGCGCGACCGCTGATCACGCATGTGCGCGCTCGGCGCGCGCCGCATCGAGGCTGGTGGTGCGGTCGGGAATGGTGATGCGGAACGTCGCGCCGAGCGTGCCTTCGGCGAGGCGGATATCGCCGCCGTGCGCATGCACGAGCTCGGCGGATATGGCGAGGCCGAGCCCCGCGCCGCCGCGCCGCGTCGAGCCCTGGAACGCCTCAAACAGATGGGCGCGGGCCCTGGCCGGCACGCCGGGGCCGGTGTCCGACACCTCGATGGTGACGACCGTGCCCTCGCGCCGCGCCGCAAGCCGAACCTGGTCGCGCCCCGGATCGTTCGGCGCGCGCTGCTCCAGCGCCTGCAGACTGTTGCGGACGAGGTTCACCAGAACGCGGAAGAGCTGATCGGGATCGGCGTCCACTTCGAGGCCGCGGTCGATCGCCGCCACCCAGTCGATCGCGCTGCCCGGCAGCAGTCCCACCGCCTCGCGAACCTCCTGGGCAAGCGGGCCAAGCGCGAAACGCTGCCGCTCCGGCGGCGTCTCCTGGGCCCCGCCATAGGCGAGGGTCGCCTCGGCGAAGCCGATCGCGCGGTCGATCGCGCGGATCAGCATCGGCGCGAAGCGCTGCACCTCGGGGCTGTCGATCGCCGACAGCCGATCGGACAACAGATGGGCGGAGGCCATCATGTTGCGCAGGTCGTGATTGATCTTGGACACCGCGAGCCCGAGCGCCGCGAGCCGGCTCTTCGATTGCAGCGTGCTCTGCAACTGGCGCTGCATGGCCGCCAGCTCGTGCTCGGCCAAGCCAACCTCGTCGGTGCGCGCAGACGGCACGATGACGCGGCTGGCATCCTCGGGATGGGCGCGGAACGCCGTCATGTTGCCGGCGAGCCGGCGGATCGGCCGCACGATCAGCCACATCAGTGCAAGATAGACCAGCGTCGCGGTGATGCCGGAGATCGCCAGCGACAGGAGCAGGATGTTGCGCGAATAGACAAACATCGCCGTGCGTAGCGGACGCTCCTCCAGCACGATCTCGATGAAGCCGCCATCCATCGGCGCCGGCCCGACCACCCGCAGAATGCGGTTTTCGGTGGAGGTGAGCGTCTCGAAGGCCTCGATGATCGTAAGCCAGGGCGGGCCGCTGCGGGTGTCGACGTGGACGTCGACATCGGGCACCTTGCCGGCGATCGCCAGGAGCCGCCGGCTATCGGGCGTCTTGAGCGCCACCGCGTGGGCATCGACGCTGACCAGGAGGTCGCGCGTCAGATCGGCCGAGATCGTGCCGTCGGGTGCCGCCGCCCACACCAGCGCCACCGTGCGCGCCGCCGCCAGCCGGTCGGACAGCCAGGCCACGCGGAAATTGGCGATGGACGGCACGAAGATCAGCACTTCCGCCAGCATCACGAACACGATGGTGAGCAGAAGAAGCCGGCCCGACAGCCCAGGCCCGACGGATCGGAAACCCGGCGCGGTCGCGGCGCCTTCGTGTCCGCTCCTGTCGTGTCCGGTCTCTCTGTCGGTGTCGTTGTCGGTCTTGATGTTGCTCATGGCCGGCGGCGAGCTGCTGCGGCGTCATCCGAACCATCGCAGTGCCCGGATGATGCCTTTCGCCAGCCGACCGGTCAAACGCGGCGCGAAGAAGGCAAAGGCCGCCCGCCGGCCGATTTCCGCGCGCGTCGGATAGGGCGCAATGAGCGCGGCGAAGGTGCGGATGTTCGCCCCCCGCGCCACCGCGAGCGACCACGCGCCGATCATCTCGCCGGCATCGCGGCCGACGATCGCCGCCCCCAGAATGCGGCCACGCGCCGTCATCACCACCTGGAGGAAGCCCGCGGTGTCGCGCTCGGCTTGGGCGCGGTCGTTGTCGGAGAACGGCACGCGCACCACGCGCACGTCGCGATGGCGCGATCGCGCGGATGCCTCGTCGAGCCCCACCGCGGCGAGCTCCGGATCGGTGAAGGTGACGCGGGGAATGACGTCGGGATCGAACGTCACCGGCAGGCGGAACAGGGCGCTGCGCACCACCAGACCGGCCTGCCAGCCGGCGGCGTGGGTGAACATGGTGCCGCCGATGACGTCGCCGATGGCATAGACCCGGCGGTTGGTGGTGCGCAGGCCGGCATCCACGGCAATGCCGCGCGGCGAAGACGCGATGCCCGCCCGGTCGAGCCCGAGGCAATCGACATTCGGCCGGCGGCCGGCGGCGACCAGGAGGTGCGAGGCCTCAAGCGTGACGCGACCGCCGTTCTCCGCGATCTCGATCGCCACGCCATCCGCCGCGCGATGCACGGCGGCGACGTCGACCGGGCTTCGCACCACCACGCCCTCGCGCCGCAGCGCCGCGATCGCCACATCGGCGCAATCGGCCGCGTGCCCGGCGAGCGGGCGCGCCGCCTCCAGCACCGTCACCGCCGAACCCAGGCGGCAAAACGCCTGCGCCAGCTCGCAGCCCACCGGCCCGCCGCCGATGATGGCGAGATGGCGCGGCAGCACGTCGAGATCCCAGATCGTGTCGGTGGTCAGATGCGGCGTGTCGGTGAGCCCCGCGATCGGCGGCAGTGCCGGCTTCGAGCCGGTGGCGATGACGAAGCGCCGCGCCGCGATCTCGACATCGCCGGCCGCCACCACCCCGGCGCTGACGAAGCGGGCGCTGGCGCGGATCACCGTCACGCCAAGCGCGGTGAACCGCTCCTCCGAATCGTTGGGCGCGATCGCAGCCTGCACGGCGCGCACGTGCGCCATCACCGCGCGGAAATCGACCGTCGGCGCGCCGGCCGCGATGCCGAACGTCCCGGCGGTGCGGATCGCCTGCGCCCGCTTCGCCGCCGCCAGCAACGCCTTGGAGGGGACGCAGCCGGTGTTGAGGCAGTCGCCGCCCATCCTGTGGCGTTCGACCAGCACCACCGGCACGCCGAATCCGGCAGCCGCCGCGGCAACCGACAGGCCGCCGGAGCCCGCGCCGATGACGCAGAGATCGGGAGTGAGGCGCGTTGCCATCGCTTTGCCTGACCAGCCTGGCCGCGTCAGGTCGGCCGCTTCGCCGCGTCCGGCCGGCGAACGTGCCGCGCCAGAACCGGAAGCAGCGACAACGCACCCAACGCGACAAAACCGCCGACGAGCTCGGGCGTGAGAAAATCGGCGACCGAAAGCGCGACCCGGCAATCGCTGCCGCCGCGTGCCCGGCAGTCGTGGAGGGCGGCCGACTGGTCCGCCAGCGGCTCGCCGAGCCCCGAGCCGATCACCGCGAACACCAGCGTGCCCGGCAGGATGCCGAGCAGCGTCGCGGCGACATAGGCCGGCAGCCGCATGCCGGCGATCGCCGCCACCAGATTGACCATCCAGAACGGAAAGGCCGGAACCAGCCGCAGGAACAGGAGATAGCTGAAGGCGTGCTGCTGGAAGCGCGCAGCAAGCCGTGCCGCGCCGGCCCCGGCGGCGCGGACCAGATCGTCGCCGAGCGAGGTGCGCGCCAGCAGGAAGATCAGCGTGGCGCCGGTGGTGGCGGCGAAGGCGGAGGCTGCCGTTCCCACCGGCCAGCCGAACAGGAAGCCGCCGATCAGCGTCATGGCCGCCGCCCCCGGCAGCGACAGCGCCACAATGGCGGCATAGACGGCGACGAACGCCAGGACCGACGCCAGCGGATGGTGCACCACGAAGGCGTCGATCGCGGACCGGTGGTCGACCAGCGCGGTGAAGGAGACGTAGCGTTGGCCGCCGAGCGCGACGATCAGCATTGATGCGGCGAGCACGAGGATGAGCGGCAGCCTTCGCCGCCACCGGCCGGCCGGCCTCTCGCCGTCCTCGGGCATTCGGTCATGGACGCTCATAGATGGATGCTCATCGGCAGTTCAGGCGCGGCGTCATCGGGCAGCTCCATCGTGCGGCCTTTGCTCTCGGGTTCCGGAGCAAACCAGCCCTTTCGGCAAAGCAGGGGAGCTATGCCGATTCGGCGGCAGGGTTGGTGGTTGGTTCGATCCGGGCCTTGCCGAATCTATAACAGCGCAACGCCGGCAAACGATGCGCCCGGCGGCGGCATCACCGGCATTTGACGCGTTTGGCCGCCCGCCCGCACCCCCTGGTTGCCAGAGGGCGGTGCAGTCGCGCACAGGCAAGCACCCAGGCGTGGATTTCGATGCGAAGGACGCTTGTGCTTGTCGTCAGTTTGTGGTTTCTCCGCCTCAGCGTCCGGCGAGTCACGCTCGATCGGAAGCGCCCGCATCGGTGACACATCCCATGGGGCCGCAGGATCCGGGTCTGCAAGACCTCGATCCGAAGGCTCCTCGCCGTTGCCAGGTGGGGCCATAGCTCAGTTGGGAGAGCGCTTGAATGGCATTCAAGAGGTCAGGGGTTCGACTCCCCTTGGCTCCACCAAAATTCCCCTGATGTGACGGTCCTCCGGATGTGACGTTGGTGCTGGCTGGGCGTGTCCTGGTTGGACGCCGTTTCGGCCGCAAGACCCGCCTCGGCACCTCGCGTGACGATTCGTCCGGCCCGGTTCGCTGTGCCGCCGTGGCTGCGCTCAGCGCCCGGCCAGCCGGTCGAGCAGCCGGTCTAGCAGGAACTGCGACTTGACGTCGGGCAGGCGGGCGAAGCGGTCCGGCCCGGCAAGCTCGGCGACCGGTACCTCGATGACGGTGATGAATTCGTGTTCGTCGTCACGGCCGCCGCCGGTGCCGCGCGCAGCACCGTCGACCTCGGCCAGGAAATAGGTCAGCCGCTCGGTGGAGACGCCGGGCATGCTCCACAGCGTGGCGACGCGCTCCAGCTTGAGCGGCACGAGGCCGCATTCCTCCTCCAGTTCGCGCAGCGCGCAGGTCTCCTCGTCCTCGCCAGACTCGACGCAGCCGGCGCAAACCTCCAGCGTGTCGGGCGCGCCCGAGGCGATCGCCACCGGCGCCCGGAACTGGCGCACCAGGAACACCGTGCCACGCTGCGGATCGTAGGGCAGCACCGCCACCGCGTCGCCATGGTCCTCGATCTCGCGAGTGATCTCGCTGCCGTCGGCGGTGGCGTAGCGGGCGATCAGGAACCGCGCCCAGCCGTTGTGGACGCGCTCGGTGCGCAGCAGGCGGAAGCGGGATTCGGCGAATTGGGACTCGGCGACGTCAGGCTCGGCATCTTGGGCCATGCGTGGGGCTCCGGTTCGAAGAGGGCGAAAAACGCTCACCGCCAGCGGCGTCCGCCGGCGGTGGCGAAGGCGGCGCCGATGCTGCAGCCGGCGGTGAGGCCCAGCGCGAGCAAAGCCGCGGGCGGCAGGCCCTCGGGCTTGGAGGGCGGCACCGCGGCCGAGACCAGCCGGCCCGCCGGCCGCTCGACGGCGGGCGGGGCTGCGGGCGCCGCGGCCTCGCGGCGGGCGAGATCGAGCGCGGTGCGGGCGCGCTCGGCCGCCTGCTCCAGCGCCCGCAGACGGGCAACCGCGTCGATGGCCGCGGTCATGGCGGCGCGCTGGGCCTCGATCTCGGCCGACAGCGCCCGCTCGGCCGCCTCCGCCCGCTCCACGTCCTGGCGGGCCGCCGCGGCCAGGCGGACGGTCTCGGCGCGGATCTGGCTCTCGATGCGCCGCCGCTCCTCGCGCTGGGCCGCCAGCCGGGGGTGGCGCGGTCCCAGCTCGGTGGCGGCGAGGCGCTCCAGCCGCCGCGCTTCGGCGAGGTCGCCGCGCAGCGCGGCGATGACGGGCGAGCGAACCACCTCGGGCACGGTGTCGGGATCGGCGCCGCTGGCGGCAAGCCGCTCCATCTGGGCGAGGCGAACCCGCTCCTCGGCGGTGCGCACCCGCGCCAGCGACAGGCGCGCCTGCAGGGCGGCAAGCTGGGACGGCTCGACGGCCGGGCCGCCGGTGGCGGCAGCGATGCCGGTTTCGGCACGGGCGCGGTCGAGCCGCGCCTCGGCGTCGCGCAGTTCCTGCGCCAGACGATCGAGCCGGGCTTCCGCCGCGGCGTCGGGACGGGCGGGCGGTGGTGGGGTCGCCGGCAGGTCGGCGAGCACCAGCAGCGCCTGGGCCGCGGCATCGGCCAGCCGGGCCGTCTCGACCGCCTCGTCGCCGCTGGCCGTGATCACCAGCCGCTCGCCGGTTCGTCGCGCGGCGAGCCGCGCCTGCACGCGGGCCAGGGTTTCGGAACTTAGCGGGGCGTCGGGATTTGGCGGGACGTCGGGCATCAGCGTGCCGGTCGCCAGCACGTTGGCCACAACCCGCAGCACCGGCTCGGAAGCCAGCGCGTCCTCGGCCACCGCGGCGGCGGCCGGCGACGGCAGCGCGAGTTCGGCGCTGGCACGATAGCGCGGCGGCGCAAAGACCAGCACGGCCAGCGCGACCAGGATCCCGACCAGCCCGCACGCCAGGATCAGCGCGAGGCGCTGCAGCGCCACGCCGGACGGCCCGGGGCTGGTGCCCGTGGCGCCCTGGCCTGCTGCCTGTCCGCCCGCCTGCGCCACAAACGCCATGCTGCGACCCGTCTTCCTCCGGCTTGCTCTCTCCCCGCCCGGCGCTCCCGGCACCGGCCGGCCGGTTGGCCCACGCGGCCAGGGCCTCGGCGTGGGCCTCTCCCCGCCCGGCGCTCCCGGCACCGGCCGGCCGGTGGCCATAATGTTTAGCATACATGGCATTTTGACGCTGGCGGGCCGCCAGCGTCCGCTGGCGTCAGGCCCTGCGCCCTTGCGGGGGGACGTACGGGTGTCCATATCTGCCACATGGCGCCCGACTGCCGAAAGGACAGGCCGGGCGGACAGGCGGGGTGCTGCTTGAGGCGGGCCTCGCGGTCGAAGTCGCTTCACGAGGGCTTTGAGACCATGTCCCGTGTATCGTCCCTGTCGAGCCCCTTTCTGCTCGGCTTCGAAGAGATCGAGCGCGTTCTCGATCGCGTCAGCAAGGGCGCAGACGGCTATCCGCCGTACAATATCGAACGCCTGCCGCGCGATGCGGTGGGGTCGGATCGGCTGCGCATCGTGCTGGCGGTCGCCGGCTTCACGCGCGACCAGCTCGACGTGTCGCTGGAAGAGAACCAGCTCGTCATTCGCGGCCGGCAGGTCGATGCCGACGATGGCCGCGTGTATCTGCATCGCGGCATCGCCGCCCGCCAGTTCCAGCGTGCGTTCGTGCTGGCGGAGGGCATCGAGGTGCTCGGCGCGGATCTGAAGAATGGCCTGCTCACGGTCGACCTCGTCCGGCTGGAGCCGGAACGGGTCGCGCGGCGGATCGCCATCGCTTCGGATGAGTGAACCGGTCTCGACAACGAACAGGAGTCGGGAATGACCAACGATAACGAAACGGCCACCCACACCGGCGCTCTGATGAGTGCGGAGGCGTTCGCGCTGCTCGGCGGCGGCCAGCTTGCCTATGTCAAGCCGATCCGCTCCGAAGACGTGAAGGCACTGTTTCCCAAGGCGCCGTCGATCGAGCCGGGCCTGATGCTGTTTGCGCTGCATGGCGCGGACGGCACGCCGATCATGCTCGCCGACTCGCGCGAGGCGGTGGTGGCCAACGCGATCCAGAACGAGCTGCAGGCCGTCAGCGTGCACTGACGCGCGCGGATCCCCAGGGACGGGAGCGCCGGTGAGTTCGCCGGAGCTCTCGTCCTGTCGTCGTCGTCCGGTTGCTGGATGATCTGTTCAGTCCCTCACCCGCTCGCAGCAGCGATCCGGGCGAGGGGCAATTCGCGGTCACAGGACGTTGGGCCGGTCAGCCTGGAATCGCCCTCAAATGCACCGCCCGCCATCGACCTCCAGCACCACGCCGGTGAGGAACGACGCCTCGTCCGAGCACAGGAACAGCGCGGCATTGGCGATGTCCTGAGGGCTCGACAGGCGGCCGAGCGGCACGCTGGCGACGAATTTGGCGCGCGTCTCGGGCGTGTCCTGCCCCATGAAGCTGGCGAGCAGCGGCGTCTCGCCGACCACCGGCGCCAGCGCGCAGACGCGGATCTTGTGGCGCGCCAGCTCGATCGCCATCGACTTGGTCAGCGTGTGCACGGCGCCCTTGGTGCCGTTGTACCAGGTGAGGCCCGGCCGCGGCCGGATGGCGGCCGTCGAGCCGATATTGAGGATCATGCCCGAGCCCTGCGCCTGGAACACCGGCACCACGGCGTGGGCGAACAGGAAGATCGACTTTACATTGACTGCGAACAGGCGGTCGAACTCGGCCTCGCCGACCTCCAGCATCGGCCGGTTGTGGTGGGTGATGCCGGCATTGTTGACGACGATGTCGACGTGGCCGAACGCGTTGCGGGTGCGCGAGATCGCCGCCTCGACATCGGCCGCCTTGGCGACGTCGGCGGCGAGGGCGATGGCCGACCCATCGATCCGCTTTGCCACGGCCTCGGCGGCGGAGGTGTTGATGTCGAGCACCGCCACCTTGGCGCCCTCGCGCGCGAAGGTCTCGGCGATCACCTTGCCGAAGCCCGATCCGCCGCCGGTGACGATGGCAACCTTGTCCCGCAGACGCATGAAACGCTCCCACATACGGTTTCCAGTTGATCCCTTCGGGATGCTGGAAACAGTCTCGCCGAAATTTCCTTGACCGAAAGGGGATTTTTCGGCGGCTTGACCGACGGTTCCGGCTGATCCGCACCGACCCCGAAAACGGTCTCGCCGAGAATCCCGGTTCGAAACCGGAATTCTCGGCGAGCGGAATATGGTGTTCCGGCTTCCACCGGAAACCGTATCAGTTGCGGTAGCAGATCGTCCGCTGATAGCGCCTGGACCAGTAGCAGCGCTCCGGCGTGGTGGCCGCGCCGATTGCCGCACCCGCGACCGCGCCGATCGCGCCGCCGGCTAGCGCGCCGCCGCCGGTGCCGGTCGCCGCAGCGCCGATCACCGCCCCGGTGCCGGCGCCGATCAGGCCGCCGGCAACGGCGCGGTCGCGCGACGAGTATTGGCTGCATCCCCCCAGCGCCAAAGCGATAGCTGAAACCACGAGAATTTTCTTCATTGTCCTCCACCCTTGTTGCTGTTTGGGTCCGCACAGAACCGACTCGCAGGATCCGAAAACGCACGTCGTGACCCCGGACCCTACCCTTGCCGAAAATCCTTGCTACGAATTGTGTCTGGAACTTTGCCGAAAACTTTGCCTCGATCCTTGGTTAAAGCGTGGTGCTTGGCGCTGACACGCCTTCTAGCTCTGCCCGCGGTTCAGGCGCGCTCACCGCTCAGCTTCAGTACGCCAACTCGCCAACACGCCACCGGGTTCCGAACTCAATAATCGACCGCCACCAGATAGAGCCCATCCGGCGGCGCCATCGGGCCGCAGCGCGCGCGTTCGCGGGCATCGAGCGCCGATTTGAGGTCATGGGGCGTCCACTTGCCCTGACCGACGAGTACCAGCGAGCCGGTGATCGAGCGGATCTGGTGATGCAGAAAGGAGCGCGCCGAGGCCTCGATCGTCAGCTCGTCGCCGTCGCGGGCGACCGCGAGGCGATCCAGCGTCTTGACCGGGCTCCTGGCCTGGCACTCGGCGGCGCGGAAGGTGGTGAAGTCGTGCCGGCCGACCAGAAGCTGGGCGGCGGCGTGCATCGTCTCCGCATCGAGCGGGCGGATGACGTGCCAGGCGCGGGCCCGCAGCACGGTGAGCGGCGCCCGGCGATTGACGATGCGATAACGATAGTGCCGCTGGCGCGCCGACAGGCGGGCATTGAATTCGTCGGCGGCCCGCGCTGCGGCCAGCACCGCCACCGGGTACGGCCGCAGATGCGCATTCAGGCCGTCGCGCAGGGTGTCCGGCCGCCAGTCGCGCGCAAGATCGAGATGAGCGACCTGCCCCAGCGCATGGACGCCGGCATCGGTGCGCCCGGCGCCGGTGGGCCGCACCCGCTCGCCCGACAGCGCGAACACCGCATCCGCCAGCACGCCCTGAACGCTGGCGCCGGCAGCCTGCACCTGCCAGCCGACGAACGGGGTGCCGTCATATTCGATGGTCAGGCTGAACCGCGGCATCGCGCCCTTCGCACGGTTTCCGGGCGACAAACTCGGGGCGGTCCTCGGGGCGGTCAACGCCGGTGAGCCGCGCTCCCTTCCCCTCTCCCCTTGCGGGAGAGGGTGCCGAGCGATCTTCAGATCGCGAGGCGGGTGAGGGGTGGGCTCTCAGGCCGGAAAATCCCCACTCTCCCGGCTCAACCTCGCTATGCTCGGTCTCGCCACCCTCTCCCGAAAGGGGAGAGGGTCGAAAGAAGCCGCGCCGATCACGCTGCGCCGACCACCCGGAAGCCGTATGGGCCCGAACGCGTCCGTTCGGGCCGAACCCCGGATCAGGCGACCTCGCGGCTGTCCTGCCAGCGCAGGAACGCCACAGCCAGCGGCGTCGCCGCCTTGGCCAGCGACTGATAGGGCACCACCGTCGGCGGCCCGAACGGCAATGCGATGTCCTGGTCGGGCGTACCGGTGACGGAGCGGGCCAGTTCGCGGCCGACCGACAGCGCCAGCGCCACGCCGCGGCCATTGCAGCCGGTCCAGCCCACCGCGTCGGGGCCGAGCTTGTGGAAGCGCGGGAAATGGTCGGGCGTCACCGCGATGCGGCCGTTCCAGACATAGTCGAACCGCACGTCGTCGAACACGCCCGGGTAGAGGCGCTGCAGGCGGCGGGTGATGTGGGTCTTCAGGTTCCAGGCGCCGCTGAGCGGGTTGGCGAGCGCGCCGCCGGTGACCAGCCGGCCGCGGGCATCCCAGCGCATGAAATGCGGATCGAGATGGGTGTCGGTCAGCGCATGGCGGCGCGGCAGCACCGCCTGCTGCACCGAGGCCGGCATCGGCTCGGTGGCGATCTGCCACGACAGCACCGGCAGGATCTCGCGGCGGATATGGGTGGCCGGGGTGCCCATCAGCGAGGCGAACTCGCCGGTATAGGCGTTGGTGGCCAGGATCAGCGCGCGGGCGGTGAGCCGGCCGTCCTTGGTGTCCACCACCCAGCGGTCCTCGTCGCGGCGGATGCCATAGGCCGGCGAATTGGCGTAGATGCGGCCGCGGGCAACCGTCACCGCCTGGGCGAGGCCGCGCGTCAGCGCCAGCGGATTGACGTGGCCGCCCGAGCGGTTCTCCCAGCCGCCGAACCAGGCGTCCGAGCCGGTCAGTTGGCGCACCTGCTCGCTGGTCAGCAGACTGACCGGCGCGCCACGCTTCGCCCACTGTTCGACGCGGCTCTCGACCTGCCGCATGCGGCCGTCCGAGTGGGCCGGCTGGAGCCAGCCGGTCTGCTGGGCCTCGGCGACGATGCCGAGGCGGGAGACGGTGTTGAACAGATGCTGGGCGCTGTTGCGCAGCAGGCCGACGAAGCGTTCGCCGGCCTCGCCTTCGCGGGCGATGATGTCGTCGGGATCGTGGAACGGAAGGGTGGGAATGACTTGGCCGTTGTTGCGGCCAGCGGCGCCCCAGCCGGGCTCGGCCGCCTCGATCACCGCCACGCTGTGGCCGGTCTCGGCGAGATGAAGCGCCGCCGCCAGACCGGAAAGGCCGCCGCCCACGACGACGACATCGGCCTCGGCCTCGCCGTCAAGGGTGCGATAGGTGGGTCCGCCGGCCGTGACCGCCGCCCAGAGGGATTTCGGGAACGCCACGCCGGGGCGGGCTGCCTGTCGGTTCGCAGTCATCTGCCTCTGTCCACAAACTGTCCTGTGCTTACCAAGGCCGGTGGTCATGGTTCGCGGGTCATGAGCCGGGGGGTCATGGGCCGGGGATCATGCGGCGTGCTAGCACGTATTTCTTATCAACGGCATACCGATCTTTCGTGATCTTCCGCCCGTGGCGCCCAAATTCTCCGCACACATGCTGCGGCCAAGAGCTCGCGGGAGTTCCAAAGCGCTTTGAAACGCCAGCAAACGAACCCCTCCCTCATGCGGCGGCCGACCACGAAGCTGCAGCATGACGGTCAACAAACCCTGCCTCACGCGGGGTCCGCCCGGCCGGAACCTGCCGGAACGGTCAAATATTAATGAATCGCCCGGCGACGACAACCTTGCGACAGCCGGCGCGACCGGTGGAGGGACGTCAGGTCCGCCTGCCGCGAAGGCCGGCGAGCTGCGCGAGGTCGAAGGCGCCCATCGCCTGGACGGCCGCGGCATAGACCGCGCCGCCGCAGCCGATGAGGGCCGTGAGCGCCAGCACCCGCGCCGCGGTGCCGCCCTCCAGAAGACCCGCGGCCAACTCCCGCACGAGCGCGAGCGCGAGCGCCATCAGCGCTGCGGCGGCGACCACCTTGGCCAGGGTGCGCGGCGTTGACCGATCGAGCCGCAGCCGGCCGCGCCGCGCCTCGATGGCGGCGAGGCTCGCGGCATTGACCCAGCCCGAGGCGGCCATCGCCGCCGCCACGCCGGCCGCGCCGAACGCCGGCAACAGCAGCACGCCGCCGGCGATCGCCACGACGAGCCCGGCGAGCGCCGTCATCATCGGAGTGGCGGTATCGGTGTGGGCGTAGGCGCCGGCGGCGAACACCTTCTCCAGAACGTGGCCGGGCAGGCCGAAGGCCATGGCCGCCAGCACCGCGGCGGTGGCGGCGCTGTCCGCAGGCCCGAAGGCGCCGCGCTCGAACAGGGTGCGGGCGATCGGGTCGGCCAGCAGCACCAGCCCGACCGCGGCCGGCAGCGCCAGCCCGGCGGCGAACTCGACGGCCCGCGACTGGGCGCCGCCCAGCGCCGCGCCATCGGCGGCGCGGGCGTGGGCGGCCAGCACCGGCACCAGCACGCCCGCGGCGATCGCCGCGACGATGCCGAGCGGCAGCTCGTAGAGCCGGTCGGCATACCAGAGGTAGGAGGCGGCGCCGGGCACGCCCGAGGCGATGGCCACCGCGGCGAAGAACTTGATCTGCGGAATGCCGGCGGCGATGAGCCCCGGCCCGGCGCGGCGGAAGAAGCGCCTCATGTCCGGCCCGGCATCGACGCAGGGCCGGTCGAGCGGCCGCACCGGCAGCCTTGCGGCGGCGACGCCGACCAGCGCGAGCTGGACGAGCCCGGCCAGGAGCACCGCCAGCGCCAGCAGCGTGCCCGCCGCCGGGGTCTCGGCCATGCCGCCGAACAGCGCCGCCGCCAGGGCCGCGATCATCACCACATTGAAGGCGATCGGCAGTGCGGCGGCCGCCCCCACTCGGCCAGTGGCGTTGAGCACCCCGGCCAGCACCGCCACCAGCCCGGCCAGCACCACATAGCCGACCGTCCAGCGCGCCCAGCCGACGGCGAGCGCGAAACGGGCATCCTGCGGCGCGAATCCCGGTGCGATCAGCCCGACCACCTGCGGCATGAACAGGGCGGCGAGCGCCGCCAGCCCCGCCAGCACCGCCGCCAGCGAGCCGAACACCCGGCCGGTGAAGGCGCGGGCGGCCTCCGGCCCGGCCTCGGCCCTGCGCGTCAGCCACGCCGGCACGAAGGCGGCGTTCAGCGCGCCCTCGGCCAGCAGGCGGCGGGCGAGATTGGGCAACTGGAAGGCGGCGACGAAGGCGTCGGCGAGCGGACCCGCCCCCAGCACCGCGGCCATCAGCGCGTCGCGCACGAAGCCCAGCACGCGCGAGACCAGCGTGGCGGCGCCGACGGACGAGACCTTGCGCAGGAGGGACATGCGATTCGCTTTCGGCCGACCCTAGCCGGCCAGGATGAAGCCGTCATGGGGACCGGCGTTCCTGGGGACCGGCGTTGCGCCAGGCCGGTGGCGATGCTAGGCCGCGGCCGCCCTCCTCAGCGCGGATCCTGTCCCATGACCTTTCGCTACGACGTCCTCGGTCTCGGCAATGCAATCGTCGATGTGCTGTCGCGCTGCGAGGAGGATTTCCTCACCGCCCAGGCGATGACCAAGGGCGCGATGACGCTGATCGACGAGACCCGCGCCGAGGCGATCTATGCGGCGATGGGGCCGGCGATCGAGGTCTCCGGCGGCTCGGCCGCCAACACCATCGCCGGCATCGCCGCGCTCGGCGGCCGCGCCGCCTTCGCCGGCAAGGTGAAGGCGGACGGGCTCGGCGCCACCTTCCGCCACGACATCCGCTCGCTCGGCGTCGCCTTCGACACGCCGGCCGCCGCCGACGGCCCGGCCACCGCGCGCTGCTTCATCCTGGTGACGCCGGACGGCCAGCGCACCATGAACACCTATCTCGGCGCCGCCCAGGATCTGGCCCCCGGCGACATCGACCGCGACACGGTGGCGGCCTCGGCGGTGACCTATCTCGAAGGCTATCTGTGGGATCCGCCGAACGCAAAGGAAGCGTTTCGGGCGGCGGCGGCCTACGCCCATGAGGCAAAGCGCCACGTGGCGCTGACGCTGTCGGACGCGTTCTGTGTCGATCGCTGGCGCGACGAGTTCCTGCATCTTCTGCGCTCCGGCACCGTCGACATCGTGTTCGCCAACGAGGCCGAGCTGCACGCGCTCTACCAGACCGCTGACTTCGCCACCGCGCTGGCGGCGATCCGCCAGGACGCCAGGCTCGCGGTGGTGACGCGCAGCGAGAAGGGCGCGCTGGTGATGAATGCCGCGGGTCCGGTCGAGGTGCCGGCCATGCCGGTGGAGCGGGTGGTCGACACCACTGGCGCCGGCGACCTGTTCGCCGCCGGCTTCCTGCATGGCTTCGCCCGCGGCTTCGACCACGCCACCGCGGCGCGGCTCGGCGCGATGGCGGCGGCCGAGGTGATCTCGCACATGGGGGCGCGGCCCGAGGCGAATCTCCAGGCACTGGCGGCGGAGAACGGCTTGCCCGCATGATGCGGTTTGCGGCAGGTCGGGCCGCGAAGCCGTGGTCCGATCGCCGAAAATCCCGTTGGCGAACAATGGGTTTTCGGCAAAGCCGTTTCCGGCCTCCCGGAGGGATCGACCGGAAGCCGGATGATCTCGATCCCGTGCCGGACGCATTGGCGCGGCACTGCGGGCCGGGGGGCGCGAAAGGTATCCCGTGGCCGGGACGGCGGGCGGACCGTCCCGGCCACGCCTCTTGTGGGCTTTACCCCCGCTCCTTATATAGCCGCCGAACCCTTGAGGGGCCGCGCTTTGGTTGGACGCGGCGGGGCTTTACGGCCGCTTCGCGATTCCACCAGCATCCGGGTGCTCTAAAAGGCCCGGCCGGCCCGCTGCAGAAGGAAGGCTACCGCAATGTCGAAAGTCATCGGCATCGACCTCGGAACCACCAATTCCTGCGTCGCGGTCATGGAAGGCAAGACGCCGAAAGTGATCGAGAACGCTGAAGGCGCCCGCACCACGCCTTCGATCGTCGCCTTCACCGACGATGGCGAGCGGCTCGTCGGCCAGCCGGCCAAGCGCCAGGCCGTCACCAATCCGGAACGGACCTTCTTCGCGGTGAAGCGCCTGATCGGCCGCCGCTACGACGATCCGATGGTCGAGAAGGACAAGAAGCTCGTCCCCTACAAGATCGTGCGCGCCGGCAATGGCGACGCCTGGGTCGAGGCCGACGGCAAGAGCTATTCGCCCTCCCAGATCTCCGCCTTCACGCTGCAGAAGATGAAGGAGACCGCCGAGGCCTATCTCGGCGCCAAGGTCGACAAGGCGGTGATCACCGTCCCGGCCTACTTCAACGACGCCCAGCGCCAGGCCACCAAGGACGCCGGCAAGATCGCCGGCCTGGAAGTGCTGCGCATCATCAACGAGCCGACCGCGGCCGCGCTGGCCTACGGCCTGGAGAAGAAGGGCAACGGCACCATCGCCGTCTACGACCTCGGCGGCGGCACCTTCGACGTCTCGATCCTCGAGATCGGCGACGGCGTGTTCGAGGTGAAGTCGACCAATGGCGACACCTTCCTCGGCGGCGAGGACTTCGACATGCGCCTCGTCGGCTACCTCGCCGACGAGTTCCAGAAGGAGCAGGGCATCGACCTGCGCCGCGACAAGCTGGCGCTGCAGCGGCTCAAGGAGGCCGCGGAGAAGGCCAAGATCGAGCTGTCCTCCACCACCCAGACCGAGATCAACCTGCCGTTCATCACGGCGGACGCATCCGGCCCCAAGCACCTGACCATGAAGCTCACCCGCGCCAAGTTCGAGGCGCTGGTGGACGACCTGATCCAGAAGACCGTCGAGCCCTGCCGCAAAGCGCTGAAGGACGCCGGCCTCACCGCCGGCGAGATCGACGAAGTGGTGCTGGTCGGCGGCATGACCCGCATGCCGAAGGTCCAGGAGATCGTGAAGCAGTTCTTCGGCAAGGAGCCGCACAAGGGCGTCAACCCCGACGAGGTGGTGGCGATCGGCGCGGCGATCCAGGCCGGCGTGCTGCAGGGCGACGTGCGCGACGTGCTGCTGCTCGACGTCACGCCCCTTTCGCTGGGCATCGAGACGCTGGGCGGCGTCTTCACCCGCCTGATCGACCGCAACACCACCATCCCGACCAAGAAGAGCCAGGTGTTCTCGACCGCCGAGGACAACCAGAACGCGGTGACCATCCGCGTCTTCCAGGGCGAGCGCGAGATGGCGGCCGACAACAAGATGCTCGGCCAGTTCGACCTAATGGGCATTCCGCCGGCCCCGCGCGGCGTGCCGCAGATCGAGGTGACGTTCGACATCGACGCCAACGGCATCGTCAATGTCTCGGCCAAGGACAAGGGCACTGGCAAGGAGCAGCAGATCCGCATCCAGGCCTCGGGCGGCCTCTCCGACGCCGACATCGAGCGCATGGTCAAGGACGCCGAGTCGCACGCCGCCGAGGACAAGAAGCGGCGCGAGGCGGTGGAGGCCAAGAACCAGGCCGACGCGCTGGTCCACTCGACCGAGAAGTCGCTGGCCGACTACGGCGCCAAGGTGTCGGCGGCCGACCGCAAGATGATCGAGGATGCGCTCGCCGACCTCAAGACCGCGCTCAAGGGCGATGACGCCGAGGCCATCAAGGCCAAGGCCAACACGCTGGCCCAGGTGTCGATGAAGCTCGGCGAGGCGATGTATGCCGCCAGCCAGGGCGATGCCGGCGGGCCGGGCGCTGGCGCGGGTGCGACCGGCGGCCAGCAGGACGACGTGGTGGACGCCGAGTTCACCGAGGTCGACGACGACAAGAAGAACAAGAAGTCGGCCTGACCGCTGGAGACCGGACCATGGCCCTCGTCCTCCATGCCGACAGCCGGCGTCCAGGGGACGGGGGCGTTTCACCCCTTATCGGTCGCATTCGGCCGGCGCACCTCGCAAAGGGGTGCGCCGCACGCGTCCTGAGGGGCGGTGCGGAACATGCACGGCACTGAAACCATGTCCAAGCGCGATTATTACGAGGTTCTGGGCGTGTCGCGCGAGGCGACGCACGTGGACCTCAAGTCGGCATTCCGCAAGCTGGCGATGAAATGGCACCCGGATCGCAACCCGGGCGACACCGACGCCGAGCATCGCTTCAAGGAAATCAACGAAGCCTACGACATCCTGAAGGACGAGCAGAAGCGCGCCGCCTATGACCGCTTCGGCCACGCCGCCTTCGAGCACGGCGGGGGCGGGGCCGGGCCGGCCGGCTTCGGCTCCGACTTCGCCAACACGTTTGCCGACATTTTCGACGATCTGTTCGGGGTCGGCGGGCGGGCGCGCTCGCGCGCCCCGGGCCGCGAGCGCGGCGCCGATCTCCGCTACAACATGGAGATCACGCTCGACGAGGCCTTCAAGGGCAAGAGCGCCCAGATCCGCATCCCCACCACGGTCGCCTGCGAGGCGTGCTCGGGCTCGGGCGCGGCGCCCGGCACCAGCCCGGTCCCCTGCCGCACCTGCGGCGGCGCCGGGCGCATCCGCCATCAGCAGGGCTTCTTCACGCTGGAGCGCACCTGCCCGACCTGCCAGGGCCGCGGCACGGTGATCGACGACCCCTGCCAGGCCTGCGGCGGCGCCGGGCGGGTGACGCGCGAGCGCAACCTGGCGGTCAATATTCCGGCCGGCGTCGAGGACGGCACCCGCATCCGCCTTGCCGGCGAGGGCGAGGCCGGGATGCGCGGCGGCCCGAACGGCGACCTCTATATCTTCCTGTCGATCCAGCCGCACCCCTTCTTCCAGCGCGAGGGCTCCGACCTCTACTGCCGGGTGCCGATCTCGATGGTCACCGCCGCGCTCGGCGGCGAGTTCCAGGTGCCGACCATCGACGGCGGCAAGACCAAGGTTAAGGTGCCCGAGGGCACCCAGTCCGGAAAGCGATTCCGCTTGCCGGGCAAGGGCATGCCGGTGCTGCGCTCGAAGGCTTCCGGCGACATGTACGTCCAGGTGGTGATCGAGACGCCGCAGAAGCTGTCCAAGCGCCAGAAGGAGCTGCTGCAGGAGTTCGACCGCGCCTCCTCCAAGGAGAACCATCCCGAATCCGCCGGCTTTTTCGCCAAGGTGCGGGATTTCTTCGACGGCATGCGCGAATAGAGGGGCCTTGCGGGGCCCCTTGCCTTGACCGGCCCAAACGCTCGGTTTAAGCCTTTCGTCACCTCGCCGGGCCCGTCCGGAAACCGGTCATGCTCCAAAGAAATTTTAACGCGAAGAAGCCGCTGCGCCTCGACGACGAGGTGCGCTTCCTTCAGTCGTGGTTCCAGCGTCCGCTGATCACCGGCGCGGTGGCACCCTCCGGCCGCGCGCTCGCGCGCGCCATGGCCGAGCAGGTCGATCTGTCCCGACCCGGGGCGGTGATCGAGCTCGGCCCCGGCACCGGCGCCGTCACCGAGGCGCTGATCGCCCGCGGCCTGTCGACCGAGCGGCTGGTGCTGGTGGAGTTCAACGACCAGTTCTGCCGCCTGCTGGCCCGCCGCTATCCGGCCGCCACCGTGGTGCAGGGCGATGCCTATGCGCTGACGCGGGCGCTGCACCACCAGCTCACCGAGCCGGCCGCGGCGGTGGTGTCGTCGCTGCCGCTGTTCACCAAGCCGCTGCCGCAACGGCTGTCGCTGCTCGACGCAGCGTTCCGGATGATGCATCCGGGCGCGCCCTTCATCCAGTTCACCTATGCGGTGGTGCCGCCGATCCCCAAGCATGCCGGCGACTATTCCGCCCATGTGAGCCCGCGAATCTGGATGAACGTGCCGCCGGCACGGGTCTGGGTTTATCGCCGCGGCTGAGCTAGAGTTTGCTCGACGCCAGCATCGCTCGGCGCGCGGCGGCGGCCTGACCCACAGCCCGTCGCCCGATGCGAGGTCCGGCCGCGGGGCTGGCGTTTCGTGTTCCGATCGCTGAAAATCCGAATCGCAACCGAGGGTTTTCGGCGCGCCGGATCCAGAACCCCGGCCCTTGGGCCGGCTTGCGTATCAGCCTTCAGGCGGACAGGGAACGAAGGTCCATGCTCGTAGCGGCTCGCGAACGCCTCATCGTTGCGCTCGACGTCCCGACGGTCGGCGAGGCCGAGGAACTGGTCGAGGCGCTGGCCGAATCGACGGTGTTCTACAAGATCGGCCTGGAGCTGGCGGTGGCCGGCGGCATCGAGTTTGCCGGCGAGCTGGCGGCGGCCGGCTATCACGTCTTCCTCGATCTCAAGCTGCACGACATCGGCAACACGGTGGAGCGCGCCACCCGGCGCGCCGCCGAGCTCGGCGTGTCCTTCCTCACCGTCCACGCCTATCCCCAGACCATGCGCGCCGCCGTCGCCGGGCGCGGCAGTTCCGACCTGCGGATTCTCGCGGTCACGGTGCTGACCTCGTGGGACGACGGCGATCTCGCCGCCGCCGGCATCCAGGGCTCGGTCGCCGAGACCGTGGCGCGCCAGGCCGCCCAGGCCAAGGAGATCGGCGTCGACGGCATCGTCTGCGCGGCGGCGGAGGCCGCCGCGGTGCGGGCCATCGTCGGCCCGGACATGGCGCTGGTGACGCCGGGCATCCGCCCGGCCGGCGCCGCAAAGGGCGACCAGAAGCGGGTGGTGGGACCGGCCGCCGCCGTCCGGGCGGGGGCGGACTATCTCGTCGTCGGCCGCCCGATCATCGCCGCGCCCGACCCCAAGCGCGCCGCCGACGCCATCGTCGGCGAGATCGCCGCGGCCGCCGCGATCTGAGGCGGCGCTCCCCGCCTGCCGTCCCGGGCGGACAGCCAGGCTGCGAGCCCCTCGGCCGCCGGCAGGACAAGCACACTTTCGTCTCGGCACCCTTTCGTCTCGCCATCCCGGCTCGTGCGCCGATTGCGAGGCATCCCGGCGCCTGACCGGGACGACGATGACCACTTGGAGGTGACGATGGCCAAGGGATACTGGATCGCGCGGGTCGATGTGAAGGACCCCTCGCTCTACGACGAATACCGCAAGCGCAACGCTATCGCGTTCGCCAAGTTCGGCGGCCGGTTCATCGTGCGCGGCGGCCCGTTCGAGGGGATGGGCACCTCCAGGGCCCACAATGTGGTGCTGGAATTCCCGAGCATCGAGGCCGCGAAGGCCTGCTACGCCTCGCCCGAGTATCAGGACGCCAAGCAGTATCTGCTGCGCGGCTGCGAGGTCGATGTTGTGGTCATCGAGGGCTATGACGGGCCGCAGCCCGGCTGACCGCTCCGAAAGCGACTTGACTCCGCGAGGCGCCTCGCGACAGTCCCGGGCGTCAATGCGGGAGGATGGGATGGCCGATCTGCGGCTGGTGGTGGTGGGCGCCGGCGGGCGCATGGGACGCGCCCTTATTCGCGCGATCGAGGAAGCCGACGGCGTGACGCTGGCCGGCGCGCTCGAGCGCCCGGGGTCTCCGGCGCTGGGGCGCGATGCCGGTGTGCTGGCCGGGCTGCCGGCGCTCGGCGTGCCGGTGCTCGACGATCCGCAGGCGGCCTTCGAGGGCGCGGACGGGGTGCTCGATTTCACCGCGCCCGAATCGAGCGTGCTTCATGCTGGGCTCGCCGCCGACGCCGGCCTCTTCCACGTCATCGGCACCACCGGCCTCTCGGCCGAGGACGAGGCGGCGCTGGCGGCGGCGGCCGAACGCACCGTGCTGGTCAAGTCCGGCAATATGAGCCTCGGCGTCAACCTGCTGGCGGCGCTGGTCAAGCGCGCCGCGGCGACGCTCGGGCCGGACTTCGACATCGAGATCGTCGAGATGCATCACCGCATGAAGGTCGATGCCCCCTCCGGCACGGCGCTGCTGCTCGGCAGGGCCGCGGCGGAGGGCCGCGGCGTCGACCTCGACGAGCGGGCGGTGCGCGGCCGCGACGGCATCACCGGCGCCCGGCACGCGGGCGACATCGGCTTCGCCGCGCTGCGCGGCGGCACGGTGGTGGGCGACCACGACGTGATCTTCGCCGGCACGTCCGAGCGCCTCGTGCTCGGCCACAAGGCCGAGGACCGCATGATCTTCGCGCGTGGCGCGCTCCGGGCCGCGCAGTGGGCGCGGGGCAAGGCGCCGGGCCTCTATTCGATGGCCGACGTGCTCGGCCTCAAAGACTTCTGACAACCGCAAGGATTTCCGATGAGCGATCGCCTCCTCGTGCTCTGCCGCCATGGCCAGAGCGACTGGAACCTGAAGAACCTGTTCACCGGCTGGAAGGATCCCGGCCTCACCGAGCTGGGCGTCGAAGAGGCCAAGGCCGCCGGCCGCAAGCTGAAGAATCTCGGTCTCACCTTCGATATCGCCTTCACCTCGGACCTGTCGCGCGCCCAGGAGACGCTGCGCCTCGCGCTCGATGAGATCGGCCAGCCGGAGCTTGAGACCATCCGCGACTGGCGGCTGAACGAGCGCGACTATGGCGACCTGACCGGCCTCAACAAGGACGACGCCCGCAAGAAATGGGGCGAGGAGCAGGTGCACATCTGGCGCCGCTCCTACGACATCGCGCCCCCCGGCGGCGAAAGCCTGAAGGACACCGTGGCCCGCACCCTGCCCTATTACGTCCAGGAGATCCTGCCGCAGGTGCTGCGCGGCAGGCACGTGCTGGTCTCGGCCCACGGCAATTCGCTGCGCGCGCTGGTGATGGTGCTGGAGCGGCTGACGCCGGAAGGCATCCTCAAGCGCGAGCTCGCCACCGGCGTGCCGATCGTCTACCGCCTCAACGCCGATTCGACGGTGGAAAGCTGGCAGGATCTGGCGGGCTGATAGGGCTTCCGGCAACCGAAAAAATCTTTTCAGATCAATGGTTTTTCGGCTCAGTCGCGCCGCGGCACGTCATCGCGGCGCGGCTGGCGGCGCTTGGGCGTCCGCTCCGGCTTGGGTTGAGCGGGCGGGGCAGGACTCGCCGGCAGCGGGATGGCGACGCCGACCGCCCGCAGCGCCTGGTCGGCCGCCCGCTCGCCCGACAGCCAGGCGCCGCCAACGGTGCCCCACTGCGTCTCGTGGCTGGCTTCGCCGGCGACGAACAGCCGGTTGTCGATCGGCTGGGCGAGGGCGCGCCGCATCGGCTGGGCGCCGGGCGGCGCCGCCGAGACCGCGCCCAGGATGGTCGGCTCATGGCCCCAGCGGGTGGCAAAGGTGCGGCCGATGGCCTTGCGGATGCCGGCGCCGTAATGGGCGGCCAGCGTGTCGGTGACGAACGCCACCATGGCCGCGGAGCCCGCCTGCTCCAGCTCGCGCCCCGCCCGCCCGCCGATGCCGGCAACGGCGAGGTCGGTGCCGCCGACGCGGCCGCGCAGCGTCATCGCGGCGGGGCTTGGCACCTTGAACACCACGCGCTCGTCGTCGCGCAGCCGCAGCGGATTGCCGGCCAGCTCGATGCCGATGCGGTTGTAGCTGCCCAGCGTCAGGCGCTGGCAGGCGCCGGCGAGCGCCGCCGGCAGCCCCGGCTTGAAGCGGATGGTGCCGCCCGCCAGCACCGCGGTCGACACGGTGAGCACGACGGCGCGGGCGCGCAGGGTGCCGCGCGGGGTGGCGAGCGTGATCAGCCGGCCGGACCAGTCGATCTCGGTGACCGGCGTCGAATGCTGAACGGCGAGCGGCACGGCGGCCAGCGCCAGGATGGTGCCGAGCCCCTGGCGGCAGACTGCCTCCTCGTCGCGCTCCTCGGCGCGGGCGTAGTCGGCGGCCGAGACCTCGTCGAGATCCTTGCTGGAGAAGGTGGGGCCGAGCAGGAACGACACGGTCGGCAGCCAGTCGCCGATGTCGGGCACGGCGCGGGCGGCGGCGATGTCGGTGCGCTGCTCGCCGGCGGTGAGGATCGCGCGGTTGGCGCGGCTCAGCGCGCTGGCGAAATCCTCGGCGTCGGCGTCGCGGGCGTCCCGCGAGCCGATGCGCACGCGCTGCAGGCGCAGCGCGGTGGCGGCGTCGAGCCCGTTGGCGCGGGCGATCTCGACCAGCGGATTGCGTCGCGGCCCCCACAGCCGGTCGGCCCCGAGGTCGAACGGCAGACCGAACGTCGTGGCATTGGTCTGGGCCCGTCCCCCCGCCCGGTCGAGCGCCTCGGTCAGCGCATAGGTGCGGCCGTAGCTGGCGACGCGCCGCGCCGCGGCGAGGCCGGCGGCACCCGCGCCGACGATGGCGACGTCGACCTCGCCCGCCGCCGCGACTTGGCCGAGCGCACGGCCCGGCATTGCCGCCGCGGCCGCGCCGGCAACCAGAAAATGTCTGCGATTCATCAGCATGTCAGTTTCGAACGCTAGCACGCAGGCTTATTGGATGCACCCTTGCGGGCGACGGGCCGCCGGCATACCTCATCGCGGTTTCGGGGGGGCGAGACCCATATGAATCTGTTCGAGGCTGCGATCCGCGCGCTGCGCCAGACCCTCAGTCCGGCGCTGCGCGGCGTGCTGTGGAGGTCGATCGGCTTGGCCACCGGCTTGCTGCTGATCGGCGCGGTAGCGCTGCACCGGTCGATGGTGTGGTTCGTCGACCGCGGCGCTGACTGGCTGCTGGCCCTGTCGGGCGGCGGCTATGCCGGACCGATCGGCGTGGCCGAAGGGGTGGTGGCGGTGCTGGCCGGGCTCGGCCTGTTCATCGCCTTCGTCTTCCTGGTGCCGCCGGTCACCGCGCTGGTGGCCAGCATGTTCGCCGACGACGTCGCCGAGACGGTGGAGCGGCGCGACTACCCCCACCATCCGCCGGGCCGCGCCCTGCCTGTCTGGGTGGCGGTGTGGGAGGCGGCGAAGTTCTTTGGCGTGGTGCTGCTGGTCAACCTCGCCGCGCTGCCGACGCTGCTGATCGCCGGCATCGGCATCGTGGTGTTCTTCCTGGCCAACACCTACCTCTTGGGACGCGAATACTTCGAGATGGTGGCGATGCGCTTCCGCTCGCCCGAGGAGGCGCAGGCGCTGCGCCGCGCCCATGCCGGGCGGGTGTTCCTCGCCGGCCTGCCGATCGCGGCGCTGGTGTCGGTGCCGATCCTCAGCCTGATCACGCCGATCTTCGCCACCGTCTACATGGTGCACGTCCACAAGATCATCTCGGCCGAGCGCGGCGAGACGTGAGGCAGGAGCGCTCGTTCCCCTCTCCCCTTGTGGGAGAGGGTGCCGAGCGATCGTCAGATCGTGAGGCGGGTGAGGGGTAAATCTTCCAGCATTCGCAATATGTACCCCTCACCCGGCTCGACCTCGCGCCGCTCGGTCTCTCCACCCTCTCCCGCAAGGGGAGAGGGAAGAAGCCGAGCCGATCACGCAGCACCCGCCTCAACCGGCGAAATAGCGTTCCAGGATGCGGCGGTAGATCGCCGTGAGCGCCTGAAGCTCGGCCACCGGCACCGCCTCGTCGACCTGGTGCATGGTGGTGCCGACGAGCCCGAGCTCGACCACCGGGCAGGCCGACTTGATGAAGCGCGCATCCGAGGTGCCGCCGCCGGTCGAGGGTTCCGGCCGCCGGCCGGTGGTCTCGAACACCGCATCCGAGACAAGCTGGGTGAACGGCCCGGCCGGGGTGAGGAAGCATTCCGACACGGTGGGGTCCCACGCGACGCGCCAGCGGCCGACCGGGGCGGCAACCCCGATCTCGGCCTCGATGTGGGCGCGCAGGCTGGCCGGCGTCCAGCGGTCGTTGAAGCGGATGTTGAAGCGCGCCTCGACCTTGGCCGGGATGACGTTGAAGGCCGGATTGCCAGTGTCGATCGACACGAATTCCAGATTCGAGGGCTGGAACTGCGCGGTGCCGCCGTCGAGCGGGCGGGCGTAGAGGTGATTGAGGATGCGGGCGAGGCGCCGGATCGGATTGTCGGCGCGGTGGGGATAGGCGACGTGGCCCTGCGTGCCCTCCACCACCAGCGTGCCCGACAGCGAGCCGCGCCGGCCCACTTTCAGCGTGTCGCCGAGCTCGGCCACCGAAGTCGGCTCGCCGAGCACGCAGTGATCGAAGGCGAAGCCCCGCTCGCGCGCCCAGTCGAGCAGCTTCTGCGTGCCGTTGATCGCCGGGCCTTCCTCGTCGCCGGTGATGAGGAAGGAGAGGGTGCCGCCCGACTTGAGATCCCGTGCGGCGAGGAATTCGCTCGCTGCGGCCACCATGGCGGCGATGCCGCCCTTCATGTCGACCGCGCCGCGGCCGACGAGCCTGCCATCGATCACCTCGCCCGCGAATGGCGGCGCGCTCCAGGCCGCCGCGTCGCCGGGCGGCACCACGTCGGTGTGGCCGGCGAACACGAGGTGCGGCCGGCCCTCGCCGAGGGTGGCGATGAGGTTCTCGACGTCCGGCGTGCCGGGGGCGGAGAAGGTGACGCGGTGCACGGCGAAGCCGAGCGGGGCGAGCGTGCGGGCGAGCAGATCGAGCGCGCCGCCCTCGGCCGGCGTGACCGAGGGACACCGCACCAGGGCGCGGGCGAAAGCCAGGGGGTCGATGACACGTACCATATGGCCGGTTGTCTATCGCCGCGAACCGGCCGTCAACCGATCCCGGTGACGGTTACGACGCCAGCTGCGCCGCGAGTAGCGTGTTCTGCTTGCGAACCCATCCGGGAATCAGGAAGGCGTCGACAATCACCCAGATGGCGACGGGCAGGAGCAACAGCAGGCCGATGCCGCCGGCTCCGGACAGCAGAACGCCAAATATCGAAAGCAGGAGCTGAGCAACGGCCGTTCCAGTCCTGCCATTATAGAAGCGGTGGCCGCCCAGACCGCCGAAGAAAATCCAAAGGAGATAAGAGATCAGCATCGATTTCTTGTTTGCCTCGTACATCATCATCGCACGGGCATCGCTGCTGACTGGATTCGCGGAATAGTTCGTCTGAGACATGACAATAAGCCCCCGGCTGCGGCAAGGATAGCGCAGCCGGGGGGTGATGCAAGTCAAGATTGCGGCGACATATCGGTGAGGTTAATCCCGCAGCAGGTCGTTGATCGCGGTCTTCGAGCGCGTCCGTTCGTCCACCCGCTTGACGATCACCGCACAATAGAGCCCCGGCCCGGGCGTGCCGTCGGGCAGCGGCTTGCCGGGCATGGTGCCCGACACCACCACCGAATAGGGCGGCACCTCGCCCATGAACACCTCGCCGGTGGCGCGGTCGATGATCTTGGTCGAGGCGCCGAGATAGACGCCCATCGACAGCACCGAGCCCTGGCGGACGATCACGCCCTCGGCCACCTCGGCGCGGGCGCCGATGAAGCAGTCGTCCTCGATGATCACCGGGCCGGCCTGCAGCGGCTCCAGCACGCCGCCGATGCCGGCGCCGCCGGACAGATGCACCCGCTTGCCGATCTGCGCGCAGGAGCCCACCGTCGCCCAGGTGTCGATCATCGCGCTTTCGTCGACATAGGCGCCGAGATTGACGAAGGACGGCATCAAGACCACGCCCGGCGCGATGAAGGCCGAGCGGCGCACTACGCAATGCGGCACGGCGCGGAAGCCGGCGCTGCGGAACTGCTCCGCGCCCCAGCCGGCGAATTTCGACGGCACCTTGTCCCACCAGGTGGCGCCGCCGGGGCCGCCCGAGATCGGTGCCATGTCGTTGAGGCGGAACGACAGCAGCACCGCCTTCTTCAGCCACTGATGCACCGCCCATTTGCCGTCGTCGTCGCGCGCGGCGACGCGCGCCTTGCCCGAATCGAGCAGATCCAGCGCGGCCTCGACCGCCTCGCGCACCGCGCCGGTGGTGTGGGGGCCGATGAGGGCACGCTCTTCGAACGCGGCGTCGATGATGCTGGCAAGGTCGGTCATGGTCATGCTCCCGGATGGGGCGATCAATCACGGCGGGCCTGAGGCGTCAACGTTCCACACCGTCCGGGGCGAGGCCGCCGAGGAAGCCGGCGAGATCCGAGGTCACGTGGTCGATATGGGGGTCGGCGTGCCCCTCCAGCTCCCACGCCTCGCGCTCGATCTCGCGCGTGTTGTCCGGCGTCACCAGCACCGTGGTCATGCCCAGCGCGTGCGGGACTTCGAGATTGCGGGCGAGATCCTCGAACATCGCGGCGCGGCCGGGGTCGATGGCGTGGCGGTCGAGGAAGCGGGCGTAGGTCTCGGGGCTCGGCTTGGGGATGAAATCGGCGGCGATGATGTCGAACACGCCGTCGAAATGGTGGTCGAGCCCGAGCCGCTTCGTCACCGCCTCGGCGTGGGCGACCGAGCCGTTGGTGAGGATGAGCTTTTTGCCCGCAAGCCGCTCCAGCGCCGCGCCGAGCCTGGGGTCGGGCGCAAGCGGCGAATGGTCGATGTCGTGGACGTAGGCCAGGAACTCCTCGGGATCGAGCCCGTGATGGATCATCAGCCCGCGCATCGAGGTGCCGAAGCGGCGGTAATAGTCCTTCTGCAGCCGGAACGCCTCGTCATGGCTGAGGCCGAGGAAACCGGCGATGTAGGTCTTCATGCGCTGGTCGATCTGCGACCACAGATCGAGGTGAGGCGGGTAGAGGGTGTTGTCGAGGTCGAACACCCACGTGTCGACGGCCTCGAAGCCGCGCGCGGCGCGGGGCGGTGCGGAATCGGGAACGGTGAGCATGTCCGTCAGACACTAGCAGCGCCCCGCGACGGTTGGTAGACAGGGGCGCGCCGGCGCCTGGCCGGCGTTTCGCGCAAATGTCCACGCCGCAACAAGCCGCAACACGAAGTCAGGTCATGGCCGAGATCGCCGTCCCCACCGATCCGCAGATGCAGGCCCGGGTTCTGGCCCAGGCGCTGCCCCACATGCAGCGCTATGACGACGCCACGGTGGTGGTGAAGTATGGCGGCCACGCCATGGGCAACGAGCATCTGGCGCGCGAATTCGCCCGCGACATCGTGCTGCTGGAGCAGGCCGGGGTGAACCCGGTGGTGGTGCATGGCGGCGGGCCGCAGATCCAGTCGATGCTGACCCGGCTCGGCATCGAGAGCAAGTTCGCGGCGGGCCTGCGCATCACCGATGCGCCCACCGTCGAGATCGTCGAGATGGTGCTGGCCGGCTCGATCAACAAGCAGATCGTCGGCTTCATCAATGCGGCCGGCGGCAAGGCCATCGGCCTGTGCGGCAAGGACGGCAACATGGTCACCGCGCGCAAGGTGACGCGCACGGTGACCGATCCCGACTCGGCGATCGAGCAGGTGGTCGATCTCGGCTTCGTCGGCGAGCCGGAGACGGTGGACACCACCGTGCTCGACCGCATCATCGGCACCGAGATCATTCCGGTGCTGGCGCCGGTGGCGGCGGCGGCCGGCGGCGGCACCTTCAACGTCAATGCCGACACCTTTGCCGGTGCGGTGGCGGGCGCGCTGAAGGCCAAGCGCCTGTTGTTCCTCACCGACGTGCCGGGCGTGCTCGACAAGTCGAAGACGCTGATCAAGGACCTGTCGGTGGCCGAGGCGCGCCGCCTGATCGCCGACGGCACCATTTCCGGCGGCATGATCCCCAAGGTCGAGACCTGCATCTTCGCGCTGGAGAAGGGCGTCGAGGGCGTGGTCATCCTCGACGGCAAGGCGCCGCACGCCGTGCTGATCGAACTGCTCACCGACGCCGGCGCTGGAACGCTGCTGCACCGCTGATACGGTTTCCGGCCGGTCAAGCCTTCGAGCATTTTCCGCAAAAGTGGATACCGGTTTTGCGAAAGAAAATGCGACAAACCAAAAGCTTGGGGCGTCCGCCCGTTTCACTCAGATCGGCGGACGCTCTAGGGTCTGTTGAGATTTGGGATTCCACCGGTGGCTTGAATGTGATTCAAGCTTTGGATGGAGCGATTTGTGCTGACGGACGCCCAATGGGCGAAGATGGAACCGCATTGCCTGGGCAAGCCGACCGACCCCGGGCGCAGCGGCAAGGACAACCGCCTGTTCATTGAGGCGGTGTTGTGGATCGTGCGCACCGGCAGTCCATGGCGCGACTTGCCTGCCTCGTTCGGCAACTGGAATACCGTCTTCAAGCGATACCGTGACTGGGTCAAAGCCGATGTTTTTGTTCGGCTTTTCGAGGCCTGCTCGGAGGAGCCGGACATGGAATACGCCATGGTCGATGCCACCATCGTCAAGGTCCACCGGCACGGACAGGGGGCAAAAGGGGGACTCAAAGCCAGGCCATCGGGCGCTCCAAGGGCGGCTTGACCACCAAAATCCTGGCGTTGACCGATGCCCTGGGCAACCTCGTGCGCTTTGCGTTGTTGCCGGGGCATCGCTTCGACACTGTCGGCGTCGAGCCGCTGATCGAGGGGGTCTCCTTCGGCGGTTTGATCGCCGACAAGGCCTTTGACAGCAATGCCATCATTGCTGATCTCGATGCGCGTGGCGCCAAGATCGTCATCTCGCAGCATCCGCGTCGAGCCAAGCCGATCCCTATCGACGACGAGGTGTATAAATGGCGTCATCTGATCGAGAACTTCTTTTGCAAGCTTAAAGAATTTAAACGCATCGCCATGCGCGCCGACAAGACCGACACCAGCTTCACCGCCATGATCTATCTCGCCGCCGCCGTCATCCATTCCCGATGAATCTCAACAGGCCCTAGGGCCGCATTCCGATCGCCGAAAATCCCGTTGACGAACAAGGATTTTCGGCGAGGCGTTTCCGGCATCCCGAAGGGATCAACCGGAAACCGTATAATATGTCCTCCCGGACCGACCGCTTCAGAACGCCGGCCCCGCGGCCGGCGTTCTGCGCTTGGATCGCCGCCAATCCCGGTCTTGAGGGCGCAGTTCCATACGGCGGTTTCCGGTCTCCCGAGGGGTCGACCTGAAACCGCGTCAACGCGGCCGTCCCGCCGTCTCCGTCGCCCCCCTCCATCAACCGCGCAGCCGCCGCCCGCAGGATACGGACGGTGCATGTTGAATTCGCGTTTTCCGCGCGAGGGCGGAGGCTTAAGCGCGTGCTCGGCTGTAATTGGGGTGCGGCCTGGCGAGATTCGGCGTGAGGTACCTTGATTGTTCGCGGTTCCGCCCGATAATCGGCCGCAAAAGATCAGGCGCACTTCAGTGCGATCAGCGACAATTTTAATCGTTTTGCGCCGCAATATTTTCACTTTCCGCAACGGTCTTGGCGTTAATTTTGCGCTCACAAAGGACAACCTTGGGCAACCGGTCGCATGTCTAGCTTCGATCCGCCGACGCCGGCCCGACCGGACATGTCCAGCGAGGCGACGAAACGCTTCCAGCGACTGCTCGACCGGGTTGCCGCAAGTGTCCGGTTCGACATCTACGCCGTCGGCGGCGCGCCGATTGCGTGGCGCAGCATCCGGAAGGGGACGCTGCTGGCCACCAATTTGCCGGACGACTTCCGCACCCGCTACATCGAGAACCGTGAATACGAGCGCGACCCGCTGATCATCGCCCTGCGCGCGGCAAGCCGGCCGGTGCGGACCGCCGACATCCGCGCTGCCGCCGAGGCCGAGCCGGCGCTGATGCCGAACTACCTCGCCAGCGCCGAGGCGCTGGGGCCGGCGGTGGTGGCCATTCCGTTGCGGTTCCGGGGGCGACTCGGCGGCGGCGTGGTGTTCCAGCGCCGAGAGCCCGAATTCACCGATGCCGAGGTCGAATATCTGGATCTGGTGGCGCCGGCGCTGCACCTCGCCGCGCTCGATCTGCCGGCGGCTCACCCCGCCAGCGACCTGACCGCGCGCGAGCGCGAATGCCTGGCCTGGACTTCGGTCGGCAAGACGGCCTGGGAGATCGGCAGCATCCTCGGCATTTCCGAGCACACCGCGGTGGCCCACCTCAATGCGGCGGTCCGCAAACTCGGCGCCGCCTCGCGCGCCCATGCGGTCGCCGAGGCGCTGCGCCGCGGCCTGATCGAATGACCAGCGTCCGGTTGATCCCCGCCGTCCGCGCGTGTCCGCTCGCAGACGGGCCGTTCGCGAACGGGGATTCCGGCGAAATCGTTTCCAGGGTGGCGAGGGGCATCCCGAAACCTTGGGAAGACGTCGCGGCGCGGACGGGAAAATTCCGGCTAGGCAGCAGTTGCATGTCTGGCATGCTGCGGTACTATAACTCTCGTAAGTTGCGCACCGCTATTGACCGTTACGGACAAAAGCACCGCTTTCCGACCGCAGGACGATGAATCTGCGTCCGAAGAAACGTCAAGGTGGTTTAATGCTCCTAGAAATGGGAATGACTCGGCAACCGGCTATCCGTCATCGTTCGCTTCAGGATAGCGGGTTGATTCGCGGCCGGTTCTCCGGGCGGGGGCGTGGGCGGAGAGGCATGGGATGCGCGCAGACTATGGCGAGTCCGGAGTGCCGGACAGCGTGAATGGCGCGGCTGGAGACGCACAGGTGCTTTCGATGGTGAAGCCGGTGGGTGGCGCCGTGCCGCTGTCGCCGGGTCTCGTCGATGATGAGACCGTCAATGACGCTCTGGCCCAGGTGATGGCCAGCGGGCGGCTGCGCAGCGCTGTGCAGTTGCGGCGCTTTCTCGCCTTCGTCGTCGAGGAGAGCCTGGCCGGCCGCGGCGACAAGCTGAAGGCCTACACCATCGCCACGCGGGCGCTCGGCCGGCCCAGCGATTTCGACCCGGGCAAGGATCCGATCGTGCGGGTGGAGGCGACGCGGCTGCGCGCCGCGCTCACCGCCTATTATGCCGACGAGGGACGCGACGCGGCGCTGCGGTTTCACATGCTGCCGGGCTCTTACCGGCCGCTGGTCGAGGTTCGCGATACGCCGGGCATCACCGTTACCGAGCCCGCGGCGCAACCACCGGATGCCGACGCGGACCTGCCGGCGATCACGGCGGCCGAGGCGTCCGCCGCGTTGGAGCGCAACGACCGGCTGGTCGTGTGGCTGGCCGGCGCCGCGCTCGCCGTCTCGGTGATCTGTACCGGACTTGTCGGATTCGGCATCTATCTGGTCAACCAGCACATCATGGTGGTCCACGGCGGGCCGAGCCTGGCCGAGACCCTGCCGCTCCCCGCCTTTCTGGCGCCCGGCGCACCGGCGCCCGCGCCTTCGGCATCAGGCACCCCTGCGGCCAACGGCCCCACCGGCAACGTGCCGGCGGCCAGTGCGTCCCAGCCCGGCGCGCTCCCCGCCAGTGCGCCCGCTGCCGCCATGCCCGCTTCCGGTGCCTCTGCGCCCGCCAAGCGCTGACGGCGCGCCTGCGGTCCGGACCCGTAGCCTCGCCGTCCTCTCCCACGCTGGCGAGGAGGACAGAGGGCCGGGGCGATCATGGGACGTTCGATCGGCGGCGGATTCCCGGCGGACGGGTTGCGGATGCCGGGCCTCCCCGGCCGCGCGCCATATTCCCAGGTTTGGACTTGGGTTTGCGCCCCTTTGCCCGCGCGGTCACGCAGGTGTGGCACAATGACGGCATCCACTTTTGCGCAAAGCGCCCTAATCTTTTGAAAATGCCCGCAAAAATGCGTGCCGATTTCGCATGAATTCGCCCGCGCGACTGCCTATAGTCCGCCTGCCGATTCCTCGAAAGCCAGGACCGTTCACGTAAATGGTTGAGCCTGTCCGCAAGTCCGCGTCCGAAAGCGATTACGGTGCCGAGTCGATCACCGTGCTACGCGGCCTCGATGCCGTGCGCAAGCGCCCCGGCATGTACATCGGCGATACCGACGACGGCTCGGGCCTGCACCACATGGTCTACGAGGTGGTCGACAACGCCATCGACGAGGCGCTGGCCGGCTTCGCCTCCCACGTTCGGGTGCGCCTCAACGCCGATGGCTCGGTGACGGTGACCGACGACGGCCGCGGCATCCCCACCGAGATCCATTCGGAGGAGGGCGTCTCGGCGGCGGAAGTGGTGATGACCCAGCTTCACGCCGGCGGCAAGTTCAACCAGAACTCCTACAAGGTGTCCGGCGGCCTGCACGGCGTCGGCGTCTCGGTGGTCAACGCGCTCTCGACCTCGCTGAAGCTGACCATCTGGCGCGACGGCAAGGAACACGTCATGGAGTTCCGCCACGGCGACCCGGTGGCGCCGCTCGCCGTGGTCGGCGAGGCAGGCGACAAGCGCGGCACCGAGGTGACGTTCCTGCCCTCGACGCAGACCTTCACCATGGTCGAGTTCGACTTCGCCACGCTGGAGCACCGGCTGCGCGAGCTGGCCTTCCTCAATTCCGGCGTTCGCATCCTGCTGGAGGACTATCGCGGCCCCGAGCCGCGCAGCGAGGAGATGCATTACGACGGCGGCGTCGAGGAGTTCGTGCGCTATCTCGACCGCAACAAGACGCCCTTGGTGCCGGCGCCGGTGGTGTCGAAGTCCGAGCGCGACGGCATCACGGTGGAGTGCGCGCTGTGGTGGAACGACGGCTACCACGAGTCCGTGCTGGTGTTCACCAACAACATCCCGCAGCGCGACGGCGGCACCCACCTCGCCGGCTTCCGCGCCGCGTTGACCCGCCACGTCACCGCCTATGCCGAATCCTCCGGCCTGACCAAGAGGGAGAAGGTGGATCTGACCGGCGACGATTGCCGCGAGGGCCTCACCGCGGTGCTGTCGGTCAAGGTGCCGGACCCCAAATTCTCCTCCCAGACCAAGGACAAGCTGGTGTCCTCCGAGGTGCGGCCGGTGGTCGAGAACCTGGTCGGCGAGGCGCTGTCGGTGTGGTTCGAGGAGCACCCCGCCGAGGCCAAGGCCATCGTCGGCAAGGTGGTGGAGGCCGCCGCCGCCCGCGAGGCGGCGCGCAAGGCGCGCGAACTCACCCGCCGCAAGGGGCCGCTCGACATCTCCTCGCTGCCCGGCAAGCTCGCCGACTGCCAGGAGAAGGATCCGGCGAAATCGGAACTGTTCATCGTCGAGGGCGACTCGGCCGGCGGCTCGGCCAAGCAGGGCCGCGACCGCGCCTTCCAGGCGGTGCTGCCGCTGCGCGGCAAGATCCTCAATGTCGAGCGGGCGCGCTTCGACAAGATGCTGTCCAGCCAGGAGATCGGCACGCTGATCACCGCGCTCGGCACCGGCATCGGCCGCGAGGAGTTCAACCCCGACAAGCTGCGCTACCACAAGATCATCATCATGACGGACGCCGACGTCGACGGCGCCCACATCCGCACGCTGCTGCTCACCTTCTTCTTCCGCCAGATGCCGGAGCTGATCGATCGCGGCCACCTCTTCATCGCCCAGCCGCCGCTCTACAAGGTGACGCGCGGCAAGAGCGAGCAGTACCTGAAGGATGAGCGCGCGCTCGAGGACTATCTGATCGATACCGGCCTCGACGACACGACGCTGACGCTCGCCGCCGGCGAGGTGCGCGGCGGCGCCGATCTGCGCCGCGTGCTCGACGAGGCCCGCACCGTCCGCGCCATCCTGGCCGGCCTCCACCCGCGCTACGACCGCGCGGTGGTCGAGCAGGCGGCGATCGCCGGCGTGCTGACGCCGTCCGTGTTCGACGACGCCGAGAAGGCCGCGGAGGCCGCCCTCTACATCGCCCGCCGGCTCGACGTGCTGGCCGACGAGACCGAGCGCGGCTGGGAGGGCGAGTTCGCCGCCGGTACGTTCCGGTTCGTGCGCACCGTGCGCGGGGTGCGCGAGGTCGCGACCATCGATACCGCCTTGTTGTCGAGCGCCGACGCCCGCAAGCTCGACAGCCACGCCCTGTCGCTGCAGGAGGTCTATGCCCGGCCGGCGACGCTGACTCGCAAGGGCGACAGCCGCGCCATTTTCGGCCCCGTCGGCCTGTTCGAGGCGGTTACCGATGCCGGCCGCAAGGGCGTGACGCTGCAGCGCTACAAAGGCCTCGGCGAGATGAACGCCGAGCAGCTGTGGGAGACCACGCTCGACCGCAACGTCCGCTCGCTGCTGCAGGTGAAGGTGAAGGAGTCCGACGAGGCCGACGACATCTTCACCAAGCTGATGGGCGACGTCGTCGAGCCGCGCCGCGAATTCATCCAGGACAACGCGCTCGCCGCCAGCGTGGACGTGTGAGACGGCTCCGGATCCGGAACACGGTCAGCTGGTTGGAGGCAGTCGGCCATTCGCGTTTGTCTATACAGTGACGCCACCTCTGGTTATAAGGGCATGGGGTCGCGGGGAGGCTGCAGCACCTGGGGTCGATGGACTTTCCGCGCCTCTGGCGACGGAATTCCGTGACCGCGAAGACGAACAGGAAAGTCGAGATGGCCATTCCGTGCAAATTTGAACGGAGCCTTTTGAGCCATGACGAGTTCGAGACGGTTCTGCCGTCCCATCATCCGCATATCTACGACATCGAGCTTGAGGGGCTGAAGGCCCTGCGCCAGCGCCTTCGCGACATGCGCGATCGCGAGCGGACTTTGGCGCGCGAAAAGCAGCGCGAGTCCCGCGGCAAGGGTCGGGCGCGAGGGGGCAGCTTTCCCGGCACGGCGGAGCGTCCCTCCCAGCGCAAGCAGGTGTTCAGCGGCGCGCTCAAGCGCGTGACCAAGGAAATCCACCGCCTCGAAAAGCTGGAGGCGCGGACAGCCCACGTCGATGCCGCGCGCCGCGCGCTGGCGATGCGCCGCGCCGCGCAGTTCCCGCCGCGCCCGGAGGCCGGCCGCATGCCGAACGAGGGCATGCAATCGCTGCCGCCGCGCCGGCGGATGACGCGGGTTCCCGGCTCCTGGATCGGACGGATCTCGCAGGCGACCAAGAACGCGCAGGCGGCGCGGGACGCCCGGAACGCCGGGTAGGCATGCCCCTCCACGACGCGGACGCCGGGCTTTCGGCCGGCGAATGCGCCCGGCCGGCGGCCGTGTGATACGGGTTTTGGACGATCCTTCGGGATCCCGGACGCGCTCTCGCCGAGAAGTCGTTGACCCGGAAGGGGTTTTTCGGAAAGCCGCGTGCGGCGCGCGGGCCCGGTCGGCCGGAAACCGCATGACGAGGTGCGCGTGAAGATCGCTCTGCTGCTGCTGGCCGTGCTGCTGGTTCCGGTGGGCTTTGTCGTCTACCTCTATCTGACGCAGGACGGCCTGATCTATCCGCGCATCGTCAATGAGGTGCCGCCGCCCGGTGACGCCCAGGCGCGCTTCGAGGCGGTCCGTCTTTCCACGCCCGACGGCGCCGAGCTATCCGGCGTCGTGTTTCCGCCCGAAGGCCCCGAGCGACCGGACAGGGGAGGCGGGTCCGGCTCGCCGCCGCGCACCGCGCTGGTGCTCGCCTTCGGCGGCAACGCCCACGACGTGGTGGGGTTTGCCACCTTCCTCAAGAACACCGTGTTTCCGCAGCCGGGCGTGGCCGTGGCCGGCGTCAGCTATCGCGGCTATCCCAACGCGCTGGGTCGCGCGAGCACCGGTGTGCCCTCGGAGCGGGCGCTCAAGGCCGACGCGCTCCTGGTCCATGACGCCATGGTCGAGAGGTTCCGGCCGGACGCGGTGGTCGCCATCGGCTATTCGCTCGGCTCGGCGGTGGCGACGTATCTCGCGAGCCAGCGTTCCCTGGCGGGGCTGGTGCTGGTCGCGCCGCCGGCTTCGATCCGCCGGCTGGCCCAGGAGCAGTATCCGTTCGTGCCGGTGACGCTGCTGCTCAAGAGCCCGTGGGCCACCGAGGACATCCTGCCCGGCCTGACCCTGCCGGTCACCGTGGTCTATGCGCCGGCCGACGGGCTGGTTCCGGCCGCGCACATCAAGGTGCTGCGCTACGCCAACCCCCGGATGACGGTGGTGGCGCTCGAGGATGCCAGCCACGGCACCATCCTCGACCATCCGCGCATGCCGCAGGTGCTGCGCGAACGCCTCGCCGCCGCCATCGGCACGCCGGCACCGCCGCGCTGACGCCCTTGCCTCGCTGGCGCCGGGCTGGTACACAGGCCCTGGCGAAGACTGAAATTCTCGTTGTTTATCAACGTCATACCGCGCGCTGGCGACGCGCTTCCAGGATGCGCCCCGACAAGGTGCATTTCCATCCGCGCAGGGCCGGCCGTTCGGCACGTGGTCCTGTTGCGCATTGCGAGCCCAGCATGACCTTGCGCTTTCATCGCGGCGACCTGCCCGATCTGTCGCACTACGGCGCCTCCGTCGCCATCGATACCGAGACCATGGGGCTGATGCCGCACCGCGACCGGCTGTGCGTGGTGCAGCTTTCGCCCGGCGACGGCTCGGCCGACATCGTGCAGATTCCGCCCGGTGGCGACCGGCCCGACAATCTGATCCGCCTGCTAGCCGATCCCGAGGTGCTGAAGATCTTCCACTTCGCCCGCTTCGACCTGGCGGTGCTGGAGAACGCCTTCGGCGTCATGCCGCAGCCGGTCTACTGCACCAAGATCGCCTCGCGCCTCACCCGCACCTACACCGACAAGCACGGGCTCAAGGATCTGGTCCGCGACATGCTGGGCATCGACGTGTCCAAGCAGCAGCAGAGCTCGGACTGGGGCGCCGACACCCTGACCGATCCGCAGATCGCCTATGCGGCAGCCGACGTGCTGCATCTGCATGCGCTCAAGGACCGGCTCGACGGTCTGCTCGCCCGCGAGGGCCGCACGGCGCTGGCGCAGGCCTGCTTCGACTTCCTGCCGACGCGCGCCCGCCTCGATCTCGCCGGCTGGCCGGATCAGGATATCTTCGCCCATTCCTGAGCGCCCGGGCATTCGGACGTTCGGGCGACGGCGGCGCCGCAGTCGGCTATGGTGGCCGCGTCGAAGGTGGGTGATACGGTTTCAGGCCGATCAGGCCTTCGAGCCGTATTCCGATCGCCGAAAATCCCGTTCCCGAACGCGGGGGGTCGGCGAGACCGTTTCCGGTATCCCGGAGGGATCAACCGGCAACCGCATGGCGAGGCCGGCCGAGCGAGGCAGAACGCGTGACGATGTCCCAGACCGCAGGTTCGAGACGGCCGCCGCCGGGCCGGCAGCTTGATGCCGTGTTCGACCAGCGCCGGGATATCGACGAGGTGTTCCGCGTGGCGCTGCGCCACAGCCGGCGGGTGCGGGCGCTGCGCGTGCTGGTGCCGCTGGTGGTGGTCGGGCTGATCCTGCTGCCGCTCGCCTATTCGGCCATCCGCTCGATTGCCATCACCGTGCCGCTGGGGGATTTCGGCCGGCTGGTGCTGTCGGGGTCGAAGCTGACCATGGAGGCGCCGCGGCTTGCCGGCTTCACCAAGGACAATCAGGCCTATGAGGTCACCGCCAAGCGCGCCCAGCAGGATGTCACCCAGCCGCACCTGGTCGATCTGGAGGAGATCCGGGCCAAGGTCGACCTGGCGAACAAGGGGCGCGCCGACCTGATCGCCGAGCACGGCCAGTTCGACGCGAAGACCGAGCTTCTGACCCTGAGCCGCGGCATTTTCCTCAAGTCGAGCGAAGGCTATGAGGGCCGCCTGACCGAGGCCAAGATCGACGTGCGGGCCGGCACCATCGTCTCGAACAAGCCGGTCGAGCTCAAATTCCTGCAGGGCGATCTTCGGGCCGACACCATGGACCTGCGCGACAAGGGCCAGGTCGTGCGCTTCGAGGGTGGCGTGGTGCTGAACGTGATGCTGCCGCAATCGGCTGGCACGGCCGGGGAAGCTTCGGGAGCGCTCCGCTGATGCGCGGGTTCAAATCTCCGGCCACCATGTCTGTGGCCCTTCTCGCCGCGTGTGCGGCCTTCGCCCTGTCGTCGCCGGCCGGCGCGCAGCAGGGCAACAATGTGCCCAACGCGCTTCAGGGGTTCGCCAAGAACCGCGACAAGCCGGTGCGGATCGAGGCCGCCAGCCTGGAAGTGCGCGAGCGCGACAAGGCCGCCGTGTTCGCCGGCAACGTGATGGTGCAGCAGGGCGATACCACCATGCGTTCCAAGCAGCTCGTGGTCCATTACGACCTTGAGGCCGGCAAGGGAGGGGGCAAGGGCCAGCCCCAGACCCAAGCCCAACCACAAGCACAAGTTCAAGCAAAGCCCAAGGCATCGCAGCCGCCGGCCAAGGCGGGGGCCGAATCGGTCGCGCCGCGGCAGATCAAGCGGCTGGAGGCCACCGGCGGGGTGATCGTGTCGACCCAGGAGCAGACCGCCACCGGCGACACCGGCCTGTTCGAGATGGCGACCAACACCGTGACGCTGTCGGGCAACGTCGTGCTGACGCAGGGGCCGAACGTGCTGCGCGGCGAGCGCCTGATCGTCGACCTCAATTCCGGCGTCTCGCGCATCGAGGCCGGCAAGGGCGGCACGGGTCGCGTCCAGGGCCTGTTCGTGCCGGGCAGCGAGAAGTCCGGCAAGCCGGATGCGAGACAGGAGGCCAAGCCCCAATCGTCCGCCATTCCGCAGCCCCAGCCGCTGCGGGCGCCGATACCGCTCGGCCCTGCGCGCGGCAATTGAGCGGCGGCACCCGACATTGCGTCCGGCGGGCTGAACGCTTATGAGCGCGGTTGGGGACGACACCCCGAAGGGTGGGGCGCGCGTGCGTAATTTCTTCGCGAGCCTGTTCCGGCGTCGGCGGCCTGGGCCTGACTGGCGCGGTGCGGAGCCGGCGGACACCTATTACGATGACGAGTATCTGGCCGGACCGGAAAGTCCGCCGTGGTCGGATGCCGTGCCGATGCAGCTTCCGCGCGAGGCGCCCTATGGTTACGCGCCGGAGGATGCGGTCTGGCCGCGGCCCGGCGAAGCGCCTGCGCAAAGGGGCGCGCCGTCGCAGTCCTCCAGGGAACGGCCCGCGCCGACGGCCAGGGACTCGGCCAAGACGCCCCCCAAGTCGCTACCCAAGTCGCCCGCAAAGACACCACCGAAGGCGCAGGCCAAGGAGCCGGCCAAAGCGTCCGCGAAGCGGAAGGCCGGCACCGGCCCGCTGCCCGGGCTGGAGGGGATCCTGGCGGTCGATGCGGTGGAGAAGAGCTACCGTGGCCGCAAGGTGGTGCGCGGCGTCTCGCTCTATGTGCGCGAGGGCGAGGCGGTGGGCCTGCTCGGCCCCAACGGCGCCGGCAAGACCACGGTGTTCTACATGACCACCGGCCTGGTGAAGGCCGACGCCGGCCGCATCTTCCTGCACGGCTACGACATCACCCAGATGCCCATGTACCGGCGCGCCCGGCTCGGCATCGGCTATCTGCCGCAGGAGCCCTCGATCTTCCGCGGCCTCAATGTCGAGGACAATATCCGCGCCGTGCTGGAGGTGGTCGAACCCAACCGCCGAAAGCGCGAGGAGGAGCTCGACGCGCTGCTCGACGAGTTCGGCATTGCGCGGCTGCGCAAGTCGCCCTCGATCGCGCTGTCGGGCGGCGAGCGGCGGCGCTGCGAGATCGCCCGGGCGCTGGCCACCCGGCCCTCCTTCATGCTGCTTGACGAGCCGTTCGCCGGCATCGACCCGATCGCGGTCGGCGACATCCAGGCCCTGGTGCGTCACCTGACTCGCCGCGGCATCGGCGTTCTGATCACCGACCATAACGTGCGCGAGACGCTGGGACTGATCGACCGCGCCTACATCATCCACTCCGGCGAGGTGCTGATGGAGGGCTCGGCCGAGGACATCGTGTCCAGTCCGGATGTCCGCAGGCTTTACCTGGGCGAAGAATTCAGGCTTTAAAGGGAGCGGAAGCAAGGTTCGTACCAGCTTCCGCACCCTCGAATGCGGTTTCCGGCCGATCAGGCCTTCGAGCCGTATGCCGTTCGCCGAAAAATCCAGTCCTGAGCAAGGATTTTTCGGCGAGACCGTTTCCGGTATCCCGAAGGGATCATCCGGAAACCGTAGAAGAGTCCTGAAGGCCGATAATCGCCATGGCGCTTTCGCAAAAGCTCGAACTTCGCCAGAGCCAGTCGCTGGTGATGACGCCGCAGCTCATGCAGGCGATCAAGCTTCTGCAACTGTCCCACCTCGATCTCTCCGCCTATGTCGACGCCGAGCTGGAGCGCAACCCGCTGCTGGAGCGGGCGGAGGAGCCCGACTTCTCCTCGCCCACCGACGCCGCCAGCGGCGAGCCCGAGCCGCCGCCGCCCGCCTCCGACGACCAGCGCGACGGCGACTGGCTGGAGTCCCCGCTCGGCTCGCGCGAGGCGATCGAGGCGCGGCTCGATACCGACCTCGGCAATGTGTTCCAGGATGACGGGCCGGCCGAGCCGCCGCACGGCGCGTCCGAGCCGGTGGGCTATTCGGAGTGGGCCTCGGTCGGCTCCGGCGGCCGCATCGACGACGACAGCGACCTCGACGCCTATGTCTCGGCGTCGACCTCGCTCGCCGACCACCTGTCCGAGCAGCTTTCGCTGGCCGAGCCGGACCCGCGGCGGCGGCTGATCGGCCAGTATCTGATCGACCTCGTCGACGATGCCGGCTACCTCGCCGCCGATGTCCCCGAGGTGGCGGCCAAGCTCGGCGCGCCCGAGGAGACGGTGGCGGACGTCTTGGCGGTGATCCAGACCTTCGACCCGGCGGGCGTCGCCGCCCGCTCGCTCGCCGAGTGCCTGGCGCTGCAGCTCAAGGACCGCGACCGCTTCGACCCGGCGATGCAGGTGCTGGTGGCCAATTTGCCGCTGCTCGCCAAGCGCGACTTCGCCGCGCTCAGGAAGCTGTGCGAGGTCGACGACGAGGACCTGGTTGACATGGTGGCCGAGCTCAAGCGGCTCGACCCCAAGCCGGGGCTCGCCTTCGGCGGCGGCCCGGTGACGCCGATCGTGCCGGACGTGTTCGTGCGCCCGGCCCCCGATGGCGGCTGGCAGGTCGATCTCAACACCGACACCCTGCCGCGCCTCCTGATCAACCAGGCCTATTTCGGCCGCGTCGCCCCGGTGGCCAAGGACGCCAAGGACAAGACCTTCCTGGCCGACTGCCTGCAGACGGCGACCTGGCTCACCCGCGCCCTCGACCAGCGCGCCAAGACCATCCTCAAGGTGGCGATGGAGATCACCCGCCAGCAGGACGCGTTCCTCGCCCACGGCGTCGAGCACCTGCGCCCGCTCGTGCTCAAGACCGTGGCCGACGCCATCTCGATGCATGAATCGACGGTGTCGCGCGTTACCTCCAACAAATACATGGCGACGCCGCGCGGCATCTTCGAGATGAAATACTTCTTCACCTCGGCGATCGCGGCGGCCGGCGGCGGCGATGCGCATTCGGCGGAGGCCGTGCGTCACCGAATCAAGCAGATGATCGACGCCGAGAGCGCCGCCGACGTGCTGTCCGACGACACCATCGTCAAGCGGCTGCGCGAGGCGGGCATCGACATTGCCCGGCGTACCGTCGCCAAGTACCGGGAGGGCATGCGCATTCCCTCCTCCGTCCAGCGCCGGCGCGAGAAGCAGAGCGCGGCCGCCGCCTCCTGAAGGGGATCGACGCATGCTCAACCGGATTCCGCTGCCGCCAATTGTGGGCTAAATCACCTGTGACCATCGGACTCCGTGCCCCGATGGCGTGGTGCCTTGGAGACAAACAAAAATGACATTGAGAGTGTCCGGCAAGAACCTCGACATCGGCGATGCCCTGCGCACGCGCATCGAGGCGCGCATCGCCGAAGCGATTGAGAAGTTCTTCGACCGCGGCTGGTCCGGCCGCGCCATCGTCGAGCGCGAAGGCACGTTTTTCCGCACCGACTGCATCCTGCATCTGTCGTCGGGCGCCGAGCTGCAGTCGCACGCCACGGCGGCTGATGCCTATCAGAGCTGCGATCTCGCCTGCGAGCGCATCGAGAAGCGGCTGCGCCGCTACAAGCGCAAGCTGCGCGAGGAGCATGGCGGCGAGCGCACCATGCCGATGGCGCCGATGTATGTGCTGCAGGCGCCCTCCGAGGACGAGGACGTCGAGACCGAAACCGGGCCGGACGGCGATCACCCGGTGGTGGTGGCCGAGACCAAGACCGCGGTCGGCCAGCTCTCGGTGGCCGAGGCGGTGGTCGAGCTCGACATCACCGGCGCGCCTGTGGTGGTCTTCCGCCACGCCACGTCCGGGCGGATCAACGTCGTCTATCGCCGCCCGGACGGTAATATCGGATGGGTCGACCCTCCGGCGGAGCCCCATTGACCGTGGCCGGCGCCGCGCCTATCGTCCGCCGCCTTCGCAACCGGGGCGGTCATCGCGCCCCGCTTCCTGCACGACCGGGCCGGCCATGCCGCTGAGCGATCTCGTGGCCCCGAACGCGGTGTATCCGTCGCTTCGGGTCAATTCCAAGAAGCAGGCGCTGCAGGAACTCGCCGAGCGGGCGGCCGAACTCACCGGCCACTCCGAGCGCGAGATCTTCGAGACGTTGCTGCAGCGCGAGCGGCTGGGCTCGACCGGCGTCGGCAACGGCATCGCCATCCCGCACGGCAAGATGGCCAAGATGGACCGGCTGTTCGGCCTGTTCGCGCGGCTGGAGAAGCCGATCGACTTCGAGGCGCTCGACGGCGAGCCGGTCGATCTCATCTTCCTGCTGCTGGCCCCCGAATCGGCGGGCGCCGACCACCTCAAGGCGCTCGCCCGCATCGCCCGCCTGCTGCGCGACCAGGACATCGCCCAGCGGCTGCGCGCCTCGCGCGACGCCCAGGCGCTCTATGTGGTGCTGACCCAGCCGCAGACGACCACGGCGTGACGGGGGCTTCGGTGTCCCGTCCGCCCGTTCACAGCCCGTAGCGTGACCACAGCGCGCGCGCCTCGATCGCCGACACCAGGTCGGCGGCGAGGCCGGCGCCCGGGGCCGCCGGGGCGGCGCTGAAGCCGGGCAGGCGGCGGCCGAACAGCGTGCGCTCGGCGGTGATCAGCGGCGTCGCCACCTCGTCGCCGAAGCGGCCGCGCAGCACCGAGCGCGCATCGCCGAAGCCGTCGATCAGGCCGAACGCCTCGGCCCGCTCCGCCTCCCAGTATTCGCCGGTGAACAGCGAACCGTCGGGCTCCTTGAGCCGCTCGCCGCGGCGCTCCTTCACCAGGGCGATGAACTTGGCGTGGATGGCGCGCTGGATGGTCTTCAGCCGCTCGACATCGTCGGGGTCTTCGGGCCGGAATGGATCGAGCATCGATTTGCGCTCGCCCGCGGTATAGACGCGGCGCTCGACGCCGATCTTGTCCATCAGCCGGTCGAAGCCGAAGGTGGCGCCGATCACCCCGATCGAGCCGACGATCGAGGACGGGTCGGCGAAGATCTCGTCGCCGGCGCAGGCGATCATGTAGCCGCCCGACGCCGCGACGTCCTCGACGAACACCAGCACCGGCAGGTCGGCGTCCTCGGCCAGCATGCGGATGCGGCGGTGGATCAGGTGCGACTGCACCGCCGAGCCGCCCGGCGAATTGATGACGATCGCCACCGCCTTGGCGTCGGCGACATCGAACGCCCGCTCCAGCATGCGCGCCACGCCGACCATGGTGATGCCCGGCGACAGCGGCGTGGAGAAGCCGATCACCCCGGTGAGCCGCACCACCGGCACCACCGGAATCTCAGGCGGGCGCAGCGGCGCGGGCAGATAGGGGCGCAGGCGTTGCAGCAGCCGGTTGGCGAGACTTGCAGACATTGTCGATACATAAGGCCAAGGATGCGCGGGCCAATAGCGCATTCTCCGCAAGAGCGGGAACCGGTCTCGCGAAAGAGAATGCGTCAAACCAAGAGTTTGGAGGCTCTGCGGCGCCGAAAGGCCGCTCAGGCCGGCAGGGCGGCGCCGGCCCGCAGCACGGCGTCCGCCGCCTCGCTCGGCCGGCCCGCCGCGTCCGCCAGCACCAGCGCCGGCAACAGCGCCAGCGGCGTGCGCCGCCCCTTGCGCGCCCGCACCAGCACGCGGGCTGCGGCGGCACCCGGCCGCGGATGCACCGGCACGACCTCGATCGCCCCCCAGCGCGCGTCGAGGTCGGCCAGCACGCCGGCCAGCGCGTCGGCGCGCTCGATCAGCGTCAGCGTGCCGCCGGGCGTCAGCAGCCGCAGCGCCGCGGCGATCCAGTCGGCGCGCGGCCGCTCCGGCAGGTGGGCGCGGCGCTTGTCGGGATCGGGCGAGGCGGCGTGGCGGCCGGGATCGAGAAAGGGCGGGTTGCACAGCACCTGGTCGAAGCGGTCGGCCGGAAGCGCGGGCGGGCCGTTGGCGCGGCCGATATCGCCAATGTCGGCGGCCACAGCCGATACCCGCTCGTCGAGGCCGTTGCGACGGGAATTCTCCAAGGCAAGCGCGGCAAGGCCCGGGTCGATCTCCACCAGCACCATCGACAGGCCCGGCACGCGGGCTGCCACCGCCAGCCCGGCGGTGCCGATGCCGGCGCCGAGATCGGCGGCACGCTCGCCCGGCGCGGCGGGAACGGCGGCGGCGAGCAGGATGGCGTCGTGCCCGGCGCGATGGCCGCGCGCCGGCTGCAGCAGCTTGAGCCGGCCGCCCAGAACGGCGTCGTCGGTGAGCGCGGGCGGCGGAGAGGAGTCCAGCATCGTCGTGCCGATCTGATCTTGCCGCCGATGTAGCAGAAGCCGGCGTCGCGATCATCTGCCAGAGCATATTCCGCAAAAGTGGGAACCGGTTTTGCGTCAGAAAAGGCGACGACTCGAAAACTTGGAGCGTCCGGTCCGACTCAGTCAGACCGGATCACGCCCTCGGAGAAAACGGATCAATCCCGGGCCTGCACGAAGGCGCGCGCCCGCAGGAGCGTCACCTTCCTGCCGAGCCGCCCGATGAGGCGGCGCGCGGCGGACGCCCCATCGGGGTGGCGGCCGGCGCCGTCATAGAGCCGGCGGTGGACCAGCAGCCCCTGCTCCGGCCGCACCCGGCCCGACAGGAGGCGGGCGATGGCGCTCGCTTGCTCGGCGAGGCGGGCCGCGGCGCCATCGGCGTCGATGGCATAGCGGAAGGCGGCGGCCGTCCTGTCGACGGTGCCGCGCCGCTCGGCGGCGGCGATGAACGCCTCGACGGCACCGGCCCAGCCGTCCTCCAGCACCACGTCCGGCCGCAGGAACAGCAGCCACTGCGCACGCGCCGCCGCCGCCGCCCGCGTCAGCCGGGCGCCCAGATCGGCCGGCCCTTCGATCAGCGTGCAGCCCGCGGCGTCCGCCACCTTCAGCGTGTCGTCGCGCGAGCCGGCGTCGGCCACCACCACCTCGCGCACCACGCCGGCAGAGACCGCCGGCACCAGCGCCGCAAAGCAGGGCACCAGCATACGTTCGCTGTTCTCGGTCGGGATGATGACGCTGATCACGCTGCCCTCGCCTCCGCGCTCCCGATTACCGCCCGAAGCGACAGGTGGCAAACCGCCCGCGCCTTGCGCAAGCGCAGAAATTGGGCGGCGGGCGGCGGCCCCGCCTAGGTCGGCGGAGCAACGACCATGTTCTTGTTTTGTTCGAGGGGTTGCGTTAGCATTCATCATGGCTCGAATCGCCCGCACCCGCCTCCTCGCGCCCGCCTGGACCAATGACCGGGCGGTCGACGGCGCCCGCGCCCAGCGCGCCAGCGTCGATGGCGACAGGCGCCGCGGCCGCGGCGTGGTGTCAAACGCGTCCGGCCGGTTCGAGCGCGAGGCGCGCGTCGATGTCGACGACGGCTGGCGTTCGCTGGAGGAGTTGCCGGCCTTCGTCACCGAGGTCACCGAGGAGAAGGCGCGGCGGATCATCACCCGCAACGACTCCCCCGACATCGCCTTCGACCGCTCGATCAATCCGTATCGCGGCTGCGAGCACGGCTGCGTCTACTGCTTCGCGCGGCCGACCCACGCCTATATGGGCCTGTCGCCGGGGCTCGACTTCGAATCGAAGCTGTTCGCCAAGCCGGACGCCGCAACGCTGCTCGAGCGCGAGCTGACGGCGCCGGGCTACGAGCCCAAGACCCTGGCGCTCGGCACCAACACCGATCCCTACCAGCCGATCGAGCGGCGCTATCAGATCACCCGCGCGAGTCTCGAGGTGCTGGCGCGCGCCGACCACCCGGTCGCCATCGTCACCAAGTCGGCGCTGATCCGACGCGACATCGACATCCTGGCGCCGATGGCGGCAAAGGGGCTGGTCAAGGTGGCGATCTCGCTCACCACCTTGGATGTCCGGCTCGCCCGCACCATGGAGCCGCGGGCGCCGACGCCGGCGCTGCGGCTCGAGACCATCAAGGCGCTGGCGGAGGCCGGCATTCCGGTGGCGGTCATGGTGGCGCCGATCATTCCCGCCCTCAATGATGCCGAGATCGAGCGCATCCTCGATGCCGCCAAGGCCAATGGCGCGAGCGAGGCCGGCTATGTGATGCTGCGCCTGCCGCACGAGCTGAAGGATCTGTTCCGCGAGTGGCTGGTGCTGAACCATCCCGACCGCTATCGCCACGTGCTGTCGCTGGTGCGCGAGATGCGCGGCGGCAAGGACTATGACGCGACCTGGGGCAAGCGCGAGCGCGGCGAGGGCCCGTATGCGTGGATGATCGGCCGCCGGTTCGAGACCGCCTGCGCCCGCCTCGGCCTCAACCGCCGCTCATTGAAGCTGCGCACCGACCTGTTCGTGCGGCCGGCACGCTGCGGCGAGCAGCTGTCGCTGTTCTGATACCGATATTTTCCGCCTGCATTTGTCGCCCGGGCAAGCGGCCTTGGCCGCGCGACCCTGCCCGTCTGCATGCAGCCACGCCTGAACGCTTTTTTTACCCTGCGAGCCGCATCCTGTGGACGTTGAGTCCGCGTTGCGTATCCCGAGTACGAGTATGCGTCAGTTGCGTCGCGGGGCGCCCAGTTCGGCGTCCCGCATCTCCCGCCCATCGCCGGCCGCCTTCGAGAGCCATCTCGACCGCATTCATATTGGCGACTGCATTCCCATCCTCGCGGCGATGCCGCAGGCCTCGGTCGATCTCGTCTTCGCCGATCCGCCCTACAATCTGCAGCTCGAAGGCGCGCTCAAGCGTCCCGACGAAAGCGTGGTCGATGCGGTCGACGACGACTGGGACAAGTTCGCCTCGTTCGAGGCGTACGACGCCTTCACCCGCGCCTGGCTGCTTGCGGCGAAGCGGGTGATGAAGCCCACCGCCACGCTGTGGGTCATCGGCTCCTATCACAACATCTTCCGTGTCGGCGCCGCACTGCAGGATCTCGGATTCTGGATCCTCAACGATGTCGTGTGGCGCAAGACCAACCCGATGCCGAACTTCCGCGGCACCCGCTTCCAGAACGCGCACGAGACGCTGATCTGGGCGGCGCGCGACAAGGACGCGCGCGGCTACACCTTCAATTACGAGGCGCTCAAGGCCGGCAACGAGGACACCCAGGTCCGCTCGGACTGGACGATCCCGCTGTGCACCGGTCCCGAACGGCTCAAGGACGAGTCGGGCCGCAAGCTGCACCCGACCCAGAAGCCCGAGGCGCTCCTGGCGCGGGTGATGCTCGCAGCCTCCAGGCCCGGCGACGTGGTGCTCGATCCGTTCTTCGGCTCCGGCACCACCGGCGCGGTGGCGCGGAAGCTCGGCCGCCGCTTCGTCGGCATCGAGCGCGATGCGAACTATGCCGCCGCCGCCGAGGCGCGCATCGCCGCCGTCGACCCTCTGCCCGAGGCGACGCTGGCGCCGTTCGCCACCAAGCGCGACGCGCCGCGCGTCGCCTTCGCTACCATCGTCGAGCGCGGCCTTCTGCAGCCCGGCGCCATGCTCACCGATGGCCGCAGCCGCTATGCGGCGCGGGTGCGCGCCGACGGCACGCTCGAGCACAACGCCGTGGTGGGCTCGATCCACCGCATCGGCGCGCTGGTGCAGGGCGCCGAAGCCTGCAATGGCTGGACCTTCTGGCACTTCAGCGACGGCAGCCGGCTGCGGCCGATCGACGAGCTGCGTGCCGTGGTGCGCGACGAATTGGCGGCGTGAGCGCGCTTTCGGGCTGATCCGCTTGAGCCTTCCTTCCCTCTCCCCTTGTGGGAGAGGGTGCCGAGCGATCGAAGATCGCAAGGCGGGTGAGGGGTGAATCTTCAGGCGAGTGCCCGCATTTACCCCTCACCCGGCTCGACCTCGCTTTGCACGGTCTCGCCACCCTCTCCCGCAAGGGGAGAGGGAAGGGGCGGCTTCAGGCTGATGACAGTTTCGAGCCGATAGCCGGAGACTCGCTCAGCGGGCGACGAAATGGTCGTGTGCGCTGGCGCTGGCGCTGGCGCCGTGCTCGTCGATGATGCGGAACGTCACGTCCGATGAGCGCGCAAGCCCGGCCGCCGCATCGGCCGGCACCGTCACCAGCACGCGCAGCTCACGCGTGGTGTCCGGGCCGATGGCGACGCGCGGCGCCTCGCCCGCCGGCGTGTCGATGCCGACCACCTCGATGTGCGGCCGCGGCACGCCCTCCACCGCCAGCGTGAAGGACCGCGGGCTCTGCTGCTTGTTGAGCAGCCGCACGGTGTAGCCGTTGCGCACCGCGCCGTCCGACAGCGCCACGACCAGCGGGTTGCGGTCGTGCAGCACATTGAGGCTGGTGGTGGTGCGGGTGGCGAGCGACCACATCATCACCGCCGTGACCAGCACGATGGCGCCGACATAGATCAGCGTGCGCGGCCGCAGCGGCCGGTAGACCGGCGCCTCGCCGCGGGCGCGGCGCTGGCAGTTGTCGTCGGTGTCGTAGGCGATCAGCCCGGTCGGGCGCCCGACCTTTTCCATCACCCGGTCGCAGGCGTCGATGCACAGGCCGCACATGATGCAGTCGAGCTGCGCGCCCTTGCGGATGTCGATGCCGGTGGGACACACCGCCATGCACTGGCCGCAATCGACGCAGTCGCCGGCCGGCTGGCCTTCGGCGCGGAGCTTCTTCGCCTCCTTGACGTGAGCGCGCGGCTCGCCGCGGTCGTAGCGATAGGTGACGTTGAGCGCCCATTCGTCGGTGAGCGCCGCCTGGATGCGCGGCCACGGGCACATGTAGACGCACACCTGCTCGCGCATGAAGCCGGCTAAGGAATAAGTCGTGAAGGTGAGGATGCCGATCCACACATAGGCGACGGTCGGCGCCTGGCCGGTGGCGATGGATTTGATCAGGGTCGGCGCGTCGGCGAAATAGAGCACCCAGGCGCCGCCGGTCCACCAGGCGATCATCAGCCACAGCCAGTGCTTCAGCACGATCTCGCCGACCCGCCAGGCGGTGATCGGCTCGTGGTCCTTCTTGATGCGCTCGCGCCGGTCGCCCTCCACCCAGCGCTCGATGCCGTAGAACAGGTCGGTCCACACCGTCTGGGGGCAGAGATAGCCGCACCACAGCCGGCCGGCGACCGAGTTCATCAGGAACAGCACCAGCGCCGCCAGGATCAGGAGGCCGGTGATGTAGTAGACCTCCTGCGGCCAGATCTCGATGTCGAAGAAATAGAACCGTCGGCTGGGGAAATCGATCAGCACCGCCTGGTTCGGCACGCCCGGCCCGCGGTCCCAGCGCACGAACGGCAGGAAGTAGTAGACGCCAAGGCAGAACGCCAACAGCCACCATTTGATCTTGCGGAAGATGCCCTGGACGCTCTGCGGATAGATCTTCCTGTGCGGAACGTAGAGCGGAAGCTCGTCGACCGGATCGGGAGCCGCGTGCAAGTTCATGGGATCATCCTTGGGAACGCCCTTGGCGGCGTCCTTGGCATCGTCCGTGCGGGGGAAAGCCGGCCGCGGCCGGGCCACAGCATCGTGACGGGCAGTGCGCCGGTAGATCTGGCGCCAGACATGATGCGCACAGGCCTCTCGCACAATCGTGATGCGAAATCGGCGCGTGGGTTTTGGGAACCTCGCCGGCGCGATTCAGTTAACCGGCCGGCTGCGGGGCAATCATAGCAAGATCGAGGAGATCGTCCGTGACGCCTTCTTACGCCAGACTGGTATCCGGCAAGTCGGTATCTCGACTGTCGCTGCGTGTCGCCACCGTCGCATCGGCGGCCCTGATCGCGGCCGTGACCGGACCCCTCGCGGCGGCCCGCGCCGACGTCGTCAGGTCCGCGCCCACCGCCGAGCCGACCCCGTCGTTCCGGCAGGAGGTACTGTTCAGCTCGACCTTCAAGATCGCTGCGGCTCGGCTGGCGCTGGAGAAGTCGCAGAACCCGGCGGTGCGGCAGGCGGCCGAGGCCGTGATCGCCCAACAGGTGCCGCTGCGCAACGAGCTGCTCCTCAATTCGCATCTTCTGCCGGCGGCCCTGCCGGGCGGCGCCCAGCTGCCGGGCGGGACGAACTTCACCGACCGCAACCGTGCCGCCATCCTGCAGCAGCTCAAGGACTTGGATGCGGCAGGCTTCGACGCGGCGTTTGGGCCGCTGATGGCCTCCGCCCATGATGCGACGCTGACGCTGTTCACCAACTACGCGCTCTATGGCGACAACGGCCGCATGTACGTCTTTGCCAACCGGGCGCTGCCGAAAATCAAGGCGGCGTTCGAGCGCGTGCAGCGCTAGCGCGTCCGCCGATCCGGTTGAAGCAGGGAGCCGAAAAAGCGGGGCGTCCCACCGGTTTCGCGCAATCGGCGGACGCTCCGCAGACTGATGCAGGCTGCGGCCAGCGTCTTGCCGCATCCCTCGGTCCGGGAGGATGGCGGGGCGCCGCGACGGCGTCCCGCCCGCGGCGTCATTTGCCGCCGCCGAGTGCGTGAACATAGACCGTGAGTGCCTTGATGGTCGGCTCGTCGAGGCGGTTCTTCCAGGTCGGCATCACGCCGGCGCGGGCGTTGGTGATGGTGGCGACGATGCTCGCGCGGTCGCCGCCATAGAGCCAGATCCTGTCGGTCAGGTTGGGCGCACCGAGCTCGGGATTGCCCTTGCCCTCCTCGCCATGGCAGACCGCGCAATTGTCGGCAAAGAGCTGCTGGCCCTTTTCGAGATCGGCGCCCGCGCCCGGCGTCTGGCCGGAGATCGACAGCACGAAATCGGCAATCGTTCCGATCTCATCCTTGGTCAGGATGCTGTCTTTGCCGAAGGCCGGCATGGTGTTCACGCGGGTGTCGGGATCGTCGCTGCGGACGCCGTGGGCGATGGTGAAGTGGATGGCATCGAGCGTGCCGCCCCACATCCAGTCGTCGTCATTGAGGTTGGGGAAGCCCTTCGAGCCGGTGGCGCCAAGCCCGTGGCAGGGGGCGCAATTGTCGCCGAAGGCGGCCTTGCCCTGGGCCATCGCGAACGCCAGCAGATCCGGCGATTTGCGGATGTCTTCCAGCGAGGCTTCGGCGAGCGCGCGGCCGGCCTCGCCGCGGCGTGCCGCGAGCGCCGCCATGTCCTGGGCCAGCGCGGCGCGCGAGGAATAGCCCAGCACGCCCTTGGTGTGGGTGGTGATCAGCGGCCAAGCCGGATATACGACCCAATAGCCGATCGACCAGACGATGCAGGCATAGAAGATCCACAGCCACCAGCGCGGCAGCGGCGTGTTGAGTTCCTTGATGCCGTCCCATTCGTGGCCGGTGGTCGCCATGCCCGAAACGGCGTCGATTTCCTTGTGTTCGGTGGCCATGGATCAGTCCTCCCGGAACGGGATGTTCGCGGCGTCGTCGAAGCGGGCGCGGTTCGTCGGCCACAGCGCATAGGCGACGATCCCCAGGAAGATCGCGACGAAATAGACGAGGCCCCAGGTCTGGGCGAAGGCCGCAAACGTGGAATAGGTTTCCATGGCGTTCACCGGAAGTTGGCCTTGTTGTCGTAGAGCTTGAAGTCGACCAGCGTGCCGAGCATCTGCAGATAGGCGATCAGGGCGTCGCCCTCGGTGAGACGGTCGGGATTGCGGTCGAACTCGCGCACCACCGCCTTCGGATAGCGCGCCTGCACCGCCGCCGCGCCCGGATCGTCCGGCATGGTCTGCGCCTTCAGGTCCGCTTCCGCATTGGCGATCTGCTCGTCGGTGTAGGGCACGCCGAGCAGGCGCAGCGTCTTCATGTGCGCGGCGATGTCGTTGGCGTCGAGTTCGCGCCGGAACAGGAACGGATAGCCCGGCATGATCGAGGCCGGCACGATGGCGCGCGGATTGATCAGGTGCTCCTTGTGCCACTCGTCGGAATATTTGCCGCCGAGGCGGGCAAGGTCCGGCCCGGTGCGCTTGGAGCCCCACTGGAAGGGGTGGTCGTACATCGACTCCGCGGCCAGCGAATAATGGCCGTAGCGCTCGACCTCGTCGCGCAGCGGCCGTACCTGCTGCGAATGGCAATTGTAGCAGCCCTCGCGGATGTAGATGTTGCGGCCGGCGAGCTCGAGCGGCGAATAGGGACGCATCCCCTCCACCTTCTCGATCGTGCTCTTGAGGTAGAACAGCGGGGCGATCTCGACGAGGCCGCCGATGGCGACCACGAACAGGATGCCGAGCAGGAGAAGGATCGAGTTCTTTTCGAGAACCTGATGCTTGGCCCAGACGGACATGTGCGCCTCCTCACTCGGCCGGCTGAAGGGCAGGGCGGGCGGCGGCCGGCACCTCGGCCTCGCCGTGGCGCACGGTCATCCACAAATTGTAGGCCATGATCACGCTGCCGATGACGAACAGGAGTCCGCCGATCGCCCGGATCACATAGAAGGGGTGCATCGCCTCGACGGTCTCGATGAACGAGTATTCGAGGAAGCCGAGCCCGGTGTAGGCGCGCCACATCAGGCCCTGCAGGATGCCCGCCACCCACATCGCGGTGATGTAGAGCACGATGCCGAGCGTCGCGATCCAGAAGTGCCAGTTGACCAGCTTGAGCGAATAGAGCTGCTTCTTGTTCCACAGCCACGGCACCATGCAGTACAGGGTGCCGAACGACACGAAGCCGACCCAGCCCAGCGCGCCCGAATGCACGTGGCCGACGGTCCAGTCGGTGTAGTGGCTGAGCGAGTTGACCGCCTTGATCGACATCAGCGGCCCCTCGAAGGTCGACATGCCGTAGAAGGCGACCGACACCACCAGCATGCGCAGCACCGGGTCGGTGCGCAGCTTGTCCCAGGCGCCCGACAGCGTCATCAGCCCGTTGATCATGCCGCCCCAGGACGGCATCCACAGCATGATCGAGAACGTCATGCCGAGCGTCTGCGCCCAGTCGGGCAGCGAGGTATAATGGAGGTGGTGCGGCCCGGCCCAGATGTAGATGAAGATCAGCGCCCAGAAGTGGATGATCGACAGCCGGTAGGAATAGACCGGCCGCTCGGCCCGCTTGGGCACGAAATAGTACATCATCGCCAGGAAGCCGGCGGTGAGGAAGAAGCCCACCGCATTGTGGCCGTACCACCACTGGAACATCGCATCCTGCACGCCGGCCCAGGCGATGTAGGACTTCGTGCCGAGCCACGACACCGGCAGCGTCGCGTTGTTGCCGAGGTGCAGCATGGCGATGGTGACGATGAACGCCAGATAGAACCAGTTGGCGACGTAGATGTGCGGTTCCTTGCGCTTCCACAGCGTCGCCAGGAACACGAGCAGATAGGCCACCCAGACGATGGTCAGCCACAGGTCGGCGTACCATTCGGGCTCGGCATATTCCTTGGACTGGGTGACGCCGAACAGATAGCCGGTGCCGGCGACGAGAATGAAGAAATTGTAGCCCAGCACCACGAACCACGGCGCCATGTCGCCGGCCAGCCGGGCGCGGCAGGTCTTCTGCACCACATAGAACGACGACGCGATCAGCGCGTTGCCGCCGAAGGCGAAGATCACCACCGAGGTGTGGAAGGGCCGCAGCCGGCCGAAATTGGTCCAGGGCAGGTCGAGGTTCAGCGCCGGGAAGGCGAGCTGCCAGGCCAGGATGTTGCCGGCCAGAAAGCCGACGACGCCCCACACCACCGCGGCGATGGTGGCGAACTTGACCGGCCCCCAATTGTAGTTGGGCTTGCCGTCGATCTCGGCGCGCAAGTCGCGCGTGCCGGAGGCGTAGCGGCTGAAGATCGCAGCCACCCCGCCGACCGCGGCAGCGGCCGCGAGCAGCGCGTGAAACGTCATCACCGAATCCGCAGCGTTGGCCGCAACATAGATGCACAGCAGGAGGCCGGCCGAGAGTGCCAGGACGGCGCCTGCTTCTCCGAACGTGACGGATGAGCGGCTGGTTGCGACTGCCATTGTCTACCCTGTAGCCCCGGCCTGGCGATGCCGACCGATTGTTTCGACCGCGTCTGGTTGCATTATAGGGGGCTCCCGCGCGTCGACATTGGAGCTTATCAAAAAATTCGCCTGCGAATTATTCCTAATAAACAAAACGCATCCGGTTTCACCCTGATTGTCCGCATAGGGCCTATGCGCCCGCGCCCCGGCTCGCGGTCGGACCCTGTGGCCCTTGACCGCGGTGGCAGGAACGCGCGAGAGGAACATGCGACGGATCGGGATGTTTCCGGAGGTGCTGACCGGGACCTGTCCCGCTAGGTTGCCACCTTATCTTTGTTCCAGTGCGGTCGAGGGTTAAGCATGAGCGATACGCCGATTCTACTCGCCGAGCGCACGGTACCCCGCTACACATCGTACCCGACCGCGCCGCACTTCTCGGCCGATGTCGGCCCGGACCAGTACGGCGCTTGGCTTGAGGCGCTGCCGCCCGACGCCACGCTGTCGATCTATCTGCACGTGCCGTTCTGCGCGTCGATGTGCTGGTACTGCGGCTGCCACACCAAGGTGGTGCGGCGGCGCGAGCCGGTCGAGGCCTACGCCCGGCGCCTGGTGCGCGAGGTGGAGCTGATCGGCGAGCGCGCGGGCGGCCGGCGGATCGTCCACATCCATTGGGGCGGCGGCACGCCCAACATGCTCGGCGGCGCCGAGATGCTGAAGGTCACCGAGACGCTGAAGGCGCTGTTCAGGTTCGACGCCGCGACCGAGCATGCCGTCGAGCTCGATCCGCGCCAAGTCACCCCGGCACTGGTCGAGACGCTGGCCAAGATGGGCGTCACCCGCGCCAGCCTCGGCGTCCAGGACTTCTCGGCCCATGTGCAGGAAGCCATCGGCCGGGTGCAGCCGTTCAACGTCGTCGAGCAGTCGGTGGCGCTTCTGCGCGGCGTCGGCATCGACAAGCTCAATGTCGACCTGATGTACGGCCTGCCCAAGCAGACGCTGCGCGACGTGCGCCGCACGGTGCTGCTGGCCGAGGCGCTGAAGCCCCACCGGCTGGCGCTGTTCGGCTATGCCCACGTGCCGTGGTTCAAGTCGCACCAGAAGCTGATCCACGATACCGACCTGCCGAGCCCGGCCGAGCGGCTGGAGCAGGCCGAGACCGCGCACGAGACGCTGGCCGGCGTCGGCTACGTGCCGATCGGCCTCGACCACTTCGCCCGGCCCGACGACGAGCTGGCGGTGGCCGCCCGCACCGGCCGGCTGCACCGCAATTTCCAGGGCTACACCACCGACGAGGCCGACGCGCTGCTCGGCATCGGCGCCTCCTCGATCGGCCGGGTGCCGCAGGGCTTCATCCAGAACGCCCCCGACATCGCCGGCTGGAGCCGGGCGATCGACGCCGGCCAGCTCGCCACTGTGCGCGGCATTGCGGTGTCGGCCGACGACAAGCTGCGTGCCAGCATCATCGAGCGGCTGATGTGCGACTTCTCGGTCGATCTCGACAAGGTCGCGGCCTCCGCCGGGGCCGACGACCTGACCTTCGGCGAGGAGCTGACGGCGCTGGCGCCGCTGGCCTCCCAGGGGCTGATCGAGATCGCCGGCCGCCAAATCGCCATCACCGAGGCCGGCCGGCCGTTCGTGCGGCTCGCCGCCGCAGCGTTCGACACCTACCTCGCCAAGGGCAAGGCCCGCCATTCGCTGGCGGTGTGATCCCGGTTGGTGTGATCCGACTTCCTGCCGACAAGGTCCCTTTCTTCCCTCTCCCGCCCGTGCGGGAGAGGGAAGAAAGGAGCCCGTCACCCGCAAGCCGCCTCAGAAATACCGCCGCAGCTCCGCGGCGGCGGCCTCGGCCGGCCGCCTGAGATCGAACGGCGCGACGAAGCGGCCCTCCTTGTCCAGCAGATAGACCACCGCGGTGTGGTCCATGGTGTAGCCGCCATCCTTCAGCGGCACCTTCTTGGCGTAGACGCGATAGGCCCGCACGATTTCCGCCGTCGTCGCTTCGTCGCCGCTCAGGCCGAGGATGCGCGGGTGGAAGGCGCCGATATAGCTCGCCAGCACCTGCGGCGTGTCGCGCTCGGGATCGATGCTGACGAACAACGCCTGCACCTTTTCCGCGTCCGGCCCGAGCCGCTCCAGCACCTCGGAGACGTCGGCGAGCGTGGTCGGGCAGATGTCCGGGCAATGGGTGAAGCCGAAGAACAGCAGCACCGGCATGCCCATGAAGTCGGCCTCCGTCACGGTGCGGCCGTCATGGGCGGTGAGGCGGAACGGCCCGCCGACCGCGGCGCCCGCGGGTGCCGACGCCTCGCGGCTGTTCAGCCACACCCCCGCGCCGATGCCGGCGGCGATGGCGACGAGAAAGAAGCCGACGAGAAGCGCAACCGTGCGCGGCGATGGGGAGCGCGGAGTATCCTGGCGCATGGCGAAAGAGCGTCCTGGCGCATGGCAAAGGCCTTGGCGGCTCAGAAGCAGGCGGCGATGCCGGCGGTGACCGCCTCGAAGAACACCGCGCCCCCCTGGGTGGCCCACAGAAGCCCGGCGGCGAAGGCGAGCGCAGCGATGGCGCCGGCGACCATAAGCGTCGCCCATCCCGGCCGGGCCGATGACGTCGACGGGGACGGCGCAGGGCTGTGCATCGCGGCACTATGGGCGGCGATCGGCGCCGCGTCCATCCCCGCCGGGCGCGTGCCGCCCTGAGGAAGATCCCCGTCGTTTTCGACGGGGGCATTCCTGCCACTGGCGTTGCGGCCGGCTTTTCCGGTGCGGCGAAAGGACGAAGGTGGGCCATCGGACTGGAGGAAACGATGCCGTACCACGCTCTTGACGCAAGGTTGATCGATCTTTCGGGTCTCGGGTCGACCGACGACGAGCGCTTGATCACGCAAATCGACAAGACGATCGAGCTCGCGGCAGGGCTGCTGGAGGAAATGGGGCTGAGCGAGACGTCGATCGCCCTGCGCTACGCGCTGCTGCAGCTTCGGTTCGAGACCGGCCGGCAGTAGCGGGCCGGCCGGGCACCGCAGTGCTGCGCGACAACCGGGCCCTCGCTGGAGACGGTGATCGGCATGGTGGAGTGGTGCTGCGCCTGCAAACCTCCGTTGTCCGTGCCGCCGCCTATGTTACGATGCCACCCTTGCGTCTGCAGGGTGACGGCATGTTCGATGACGCCTACGAAAGCTCGGTCAACGAACTCGGAGGGGTGCCTTCGGAAGCCGCCCTGTTCGAGTTTCTCAAGCGCCTGATCGAGCGCTACGGCCTCCAGCACGCCGTCTATCACGCCATCAGCCTGCCCGCGGTGCAGCAGACGAACCCGGTCACCATCTTGACCTATCCGGCGCAATGGGTGGAACGCTATGTCGAGCAGAACTATTTCTCGGTCGATCCGGTGATCGGTGCGGCGGCGACCAGCCTGTTGCCGGTCGATTGGGCCGAGCTCGACCGGCGCGGCCCCGGCGCCAAACAGGTGTTCGACGAGGCGGCGGAGTTCGGCATCGGCCCTCATGGCCTGTCATTCCCGATCCGCGGCGTGAGCGGCGAGCGCGCCCTCTTCACCATCACCAGCGGCGTTGCGGATGCCGAGTGGGCCAAGCTGAAGCGCGCCTATCTGCGGGACTTTCATTTCCTGTCCCATCTTGTCCATGAGCGGGTTCTCGGCTTCGTACGATCCGAAAGCACGATCCTGCGGTCGCTGTCGTCGCGCGAGCGGCAGTGTCTGTGCTGGGCGGCAATGGGAAAGACCAACAAGGAGATCGCGCGGGAGCTGGATATTTCCGAGCGCGTGGTGCGGGCCTATTTCGAAAGCGCGCGGTTCAAGCTGAACTGCACCAACCGCGCGCATCTGATCTCGCGGGCCTTCAATCTGAGGCTCATCGATCCGGAGATCGCGTCCGGCCGCACCGCCGTCTACGCCGAGGCCGTGTAAGCGAACTCCGGCCGCTCAAGCCGGAGTTTCGTCGTCCGATACTCGCCATCGCAGAATCCGCCTCGTGCCGCCCGCACCAAACCCAACCGTGGGCAGGTTGCGCGCACGTGCTGGCGCGGGCGCCCGACGGCCCCAACAGCATGCGGCGTCCGGCGCCTCGCAACGCCGCATGCGGCCCCACGCCCCTGCGGCCGTCACAGGGGAGATCGCCGCAAGGATCGATTTTTCGGAGTTCTCGAAAACTGGAGCGGGCGATGGGAATCGAACCCACGACACTCAGCTTGGGAAGCTGATGTTCTACCACTGAACTACGCCCGCAGCAGGCGCCGACATTAGCGAGGAAGGGCAGGCGGGGGCAAGAGGCAGCGGCAGGCGGACGTCCGAAACAAGAGGAATTCCGGGGCAACGGCGATGGCGCCGGCACCGGCCGGTCCGGCAGGGACGCGGCGGACGGGAGCCTCCCGGCACGGTACAGCCGGCATCGCGCCCTCTTGCCCGGCTACGGGCCAGCGGCGACGTCCGTCTTGAAATGCTTGGAGAGCTTCAGCCCCTGGGCCTGGTAGTTGGAGCCGAGGCCCGCGCCATAGAGCGTCTGCGGCGGCTCGGTGAGGCGCTCATAGATCAGCCGGCCGACGATCTGGCCGTCCTCCAGGATGAACGGCACCTCGCGCGAGCGCACCTCCAGCACGGCGCGGGCGCCCGCGCCGCCGGCCGCCGCCCAGCCGAAGCCGGGATCGAAGAAGCCGGCGTAATGGACGCGGAACTCGCCGACCAGCGGGTCGAACGGCACCATCTCGGCGGCAAAGGCCGGCGGCACCTGCACGGCCTCCTTGGAGGCCAGGATGTAGAACTCGTCGGGGTCGAGCACGAGGCCGACCTTGCCGACCCGGCGGATCGGCTCCCAGAAATCGAGCACGTCGCAGGCCGCGCGCTGGTCGACATCGACGAGGCCGGTGTGGCGCTTGGCGCGGTAGCCGACGACGCCGTCGCGCGGGGCGAGGTCGATCGACACGGCGATGCCGCCGGAGCCGAGGTCGGGCTCGGGCGTGTCGACGAGGCGCTGGGCGGCCTGCAGCCGCGCCAATTCGTCTTCGGTCAGCACCGCCGAGCCGAACCGGAACCGCAGTTGCGACAGGCGCGAGCCGGCGCGCACCAGGATGGGGAAGGTGCGCGGCGAGATCTCCAGATAGAGCGGGCCGTCATAGCCAGCCGGGATCTGGTCGAACGCGCGCATGCCGTCGGCGATCACCCGGGTGAACACGTCGAGCCGGCCGGTCGAGCTCTTGGGGTTGGCGGCAGCCGCGATGGAGGGCGGCAGCGCCAAGCGCTCCAGCAGTTCGACCAGATAGACGCAGCCGGTCTCCAGCACGGCGCCGGGCTCAAGGTCGATCTGGTGCAGCGCCAGGGCGTCGAGGCGCTGGTGCACCGAGACGTCGCGGCCGGGCAGGAAGCTCGCCCGCACCCGCCACGCCCGCCGGCCGAGCCGGAGATCGAGGCTCGCAGGCTGGATCTGGTCGGGCGCGATCTCGGTCGCCGCGCGCACGTGCCCGCCCTCGACCAGCGCACGGATGCGATGGCCGGGCAGGATGCCGCAGACGGCATCGATATGGCTCGGCTGCATGCGCCCCCCCAAAAAAAGCGGCCTTTCTCTAGCATACGCCGCCGGGCAGGAAACGGGGCGGCGACGCGAGAGCGTCACGATCGGGCGTTGAGGCTTCCCGTCCGTGTTGCGCGCGGATGCGGCCGCAACCGGTTTTTGCTTCGGGCAGCCGCCGCGGTGTTTGACAACGCCGGTAACATCGCCTTGATGGCGGCGCGAGCGTCGCCGGCCGCCGGTCGCGCCAGGGTCGCGTCAGGCTGGCCGCCGGCGACATCGGGGCACGCCGCGCGCGGCCTTGGACGAACCAGTTCGGAAGACCGCCGGGACACGGATGCGTTCCACCAACACAGTGACCGACTGCACCCACTTGGAGGCCGCCCACCGGCTGAGTGAGCACCTGCTGGGCTCGCCGACGGCGACCGAGGGCCTGCTGCTGTGGTGCGAGGCGCGCGGCCTGTCGAGCGGCCCGATCACCGTGGTCCACCGCCGCCCGGCCGAGCCGCCCGCGCTGGACGCGCAGGAGCGCGCCGAGCTGGCGCCGCAGGCCGGCGAGCCGGTCGGCTATCGGTCAGTGCTACTGCTGCGCGGCCACCTCGTGCTGTCGGAGGCCGACAACTGGTTCCTGCCCTGCCGCCTGCCGGCGGCGATGGCGCAGGCGCTGCACACCACCGACGTGCCGTTCGGCGCCATCGTCGCGCCGCTGCAGCCCTACCGCCGCACCTTCCGCGTGGCGATCGCCCCGGACGCGCTGGATCCGGGGGTGGTGCTGGAACACCGCGCCGTGCTGCTCGACGCCCAGGGGCATCCGCTGTCGGTGGTGCGCGAGCGCTACCGCGCCGCGCTCATCGGACATCCGGTCCGGTAGAGCAGTCTCCGAAAGAGTGGAGGCCGGACCGCGAGGACGGCGGTTGCCGGTTTGTGAGGCTGCCGCGCGGGATGGGGAAAGCCAGCCCGGATTTCGGCGGCAAGCCGATGGCACCAAGGGCGCCGTGTCGGTTTCAACGAAAACTCCGGCCTCTCGGCCGGAGTTCGCATCTCTTGGCGGGAGATGGTCCGGATGTCGCGTCGGGTGTCCGGGACCAGACTTCCGATCACTGGCCCACGGTCTTGATCGCGTCGGCTTCCAGCACCGTGGTGATGTGCAGCCGCACGAACTGGAGGAACTTGGCCCATTCGACGCCGTCGGCATTGGCGACGTAGATGATGTCCTTGTCGCGCAGCGGCACCTTGCGGGCGAGGAAGAAGCCGCCCGGATTGCGCAGGTTCAGCGAGTAGATCACCGGCACCTGCTTGGTTTCCCACTTGGTCATGTCGGCGCCGATCCTCTCGGCCACCTCGCGTGTCTCCAGCCGATACAGGAACACGTAGGACGGCTCGGCCCGGTCGTCGAGCAGGCCGCCGGCCATGGCCATGCCCTCGGCCAGATTGACCTGCTCCTTGTCGAACTTGAACTGACCGTTGGCACCGGAGGCACCGAACGCCATGAAGGCGGGCGCCTGCCGGGACACGATCAGGGTGTCTTCCGGCTGCACATAGATGTTGTTGGAGGGCGCGCTGATCAGCGTGCCGTAGCCGACGGAGGCTTCGCGCCCGCCGCGCTGCAGCGTGATCCAGGTGTCGTAGTCCTGGCCCTTGGGGCCGCCGGCCCGCGCCAGGGCGTCGAGGATGCGGTCGCCGGCGCTGGTCAGCGGATACTTGACCGGCGAATTGACCTCGCCGAGCACGCTGACCTGCGAGGAGCGCTGGTTGGTCACCGCCACCACGACCTGCGGATCGATCGCCCGGTCGCGCAGGCGCGCCTCGATGATGCCCTGCACTTCCGCCGGCCCGCGATTGGCCGCCGGAATGCGCCCGGCATACGGCACCGAAATGAAGCCGGACCGGTCGACCACCTGGTCGGGAATCGTGACGAAGTTGCCGGGGCGCACGCTCGCCTCGGCCGGAATGAACAGGCCGCCCTGCTGGGCTTCGAAGATCGTCACCGACACCACGTCGCCGATGCCGATCGGGATGTCGGCCGGCGGCCGCCGATCCTTGAACGTTCCGGCAAACGTGCCGCTGCCGCGGGTTGCCAGCACGGCTGCAACCCCTGCGTTCAGCTCGATCAGGTCGTAGGGCAGCCCACTCTGGTCGCCAACGGCCTCCGACTTGACGTAGGCTCCATTTGGACCGGCCGCCGGCAACACGTAACAGCCGCCGGCGAGAAGCGCGAACCCTATAACCGCGACCAGCCGACTGGACCGAGGATGCCGAGAATTGATGGTCATGCGGGAGCCTCCGAAAAGACACAGGACACTTAGCCTTGCCCATGGAAGCTGCCAAGCTTGTTTACGGTCGTTTGCCACCTAACCTGCTGGAATCTTGCCGACTGTGGCGCAATTACAACGTGGGTTATGCACCAAAAGATTGTGGCAGCGCGGCGAGACCGCCGCGGTGGCCTGACTTGATTGAGGATCTGCGCGGGCACCCCGGCGCCTTGCATCAGGGCGTGTTTTCGGCAACCTTTGGTTCAGGTCCCATCCTCGCGCCGGGGCGAAGGATACGGTTTCCGTAAGACTTCTTCATGACCCTGCGGACGGCGCGCCGAAAATTCCCGTTCTGGGGACTTTTGGCGAAGGTGTTTCCGGGATCGCGAGGGGAAACGGCCGGAAACCGGATGACTCGAACGGGCGCGGCGGGCCGGGTCGCGCAATCACGGTTTTCAAACGCCGACGGCGGCGGCAATCTCCTCGTCCGCCACCATGGGTGCCATGACCAAGCTTCTCACGTCCGGCCGCGCGGCGGCCCGCATCATCGCAACGGTGCTGGCCTTTGCCGCGGCCGGCGGCGCGCTGGCTGCCGAGGGCAGCGGCTGGCGGCTTCTGCGCACGCCCGATCCGCGCGGCGGCTCCGATCTGGTGAGCACCGTCAAGATCGCCGACACGCTGCGGTCCGGGCCGGATTTCGCCGCGCTGATGGTGCGGTGCGGCCAGGGCGGCCTCGACGTGGTGCTGGCGCTGATCGTGCCGATCCCGCCGCGCGACCGGCCGCAGATCGAATGGCGGCTGGACGATCGCCCGCCGGTCAAGGCCAGGGCCGCCGTGCTGCTGCCGCCGACCACAGTGGGGCTGATGCCGGAGGACGCCGCCGTGTTCCTGCAGGCCGCCGCCCGCGCCCGCCGGGCGGCCTTCCGGGTCATCAATGGCGGCGCCGACGTCACCGCCGGCGAGGTCGATCTTGGCGATTTCCCGGCAATGATCCGGGATCTGTCGGTCCAGTGCCGGCTGCCCCCGGCCGGCCTCACCGGCGCGGCGCCATTCCTGGCCGCGCCCGAGTTCGGCGGCGCGTCGGCGCCGCGGTCGGTTCAGTAGGCGCAGGGTTTCAGCAGCACGCGCGTGGTCGTGGCCAGGATGCGGATATCGAGCCAGATCGACCAATTGTTGATGTACCAGAGGTCGTGCTCGACCCGGCGCTCCATCAGCGACAAATGCGGGGTCTCGCCGCGATAGCCGTTCACCTGCGCCCAGCCGGTCAGACCCGGCTTCATGTGGTGGCGCAGGGCGTAATTGGCGATGCGGCGGGTGTAGTCGTTGTTGTGGGCGACGGCGTGCGGCCGCGGCCCGACGATCGACATGTCGCCCGCCAGCACGTTCCAAAGCTGCGGCAGCTCGTCGATGCTGGTGCGGCGCAGCCAGCGGCCGAGGCGGGTGACGCGGGCGTCGTCGCGGACGGCCTGGCGGATCGTCGCGCCGTCCTCGGCGGTGGTCATCGAGCGGAACTTCCAGATCCGGAACACCCGTCCGTTGAAGCCGTTGCGGCGCTGCCGGAACAGCACGGGACCCGGCGAATCGAGCTTTATCAGCGCCGCCACGCCCAGCAGCAGCGGCATCAGGAGCAGCAGCAGCGCGGCGGCGGCAAGGATGTCGAAGGTCCGCTTCTGCAGCCGCTCGCCGAGACCGAGCGGCGCCCGCTGCACCTCGATGGTGGTAAGCGCGTTCCAGCCGGCGGAGCGCGCCATGATGCCTTCGAGCGACCGGTCGGCCAGCAGGCGCACCGGCAGCGGAACCCGGGTGAGCTCGTCGAGAACCGCGTGGATGCGCTGCTGGTCCTGCCAGGGCAGGACCAGCAGGATCTCGTCGGCGCCGTTCCACCGGCAGGTCTCGATCAGGTGGTCGAGCGTGCGCCGGTCGACCTCGCCCAGCCCGCATCGCCCGGGCGAGGCGGCAAGCAGGGCGAAGGAGCTCACCACGTCGATCGCCCGCGCGTCGAGCCGTTCCTTGAGGTTGCGGTCGGCGAGTTCCTCCGGGTCGGCGAGCACGACGACGCCGCGGCCGATCAGCCGCGTTCCGCCGCGCGGGCGCGACAGCCGCCGGAACGTCCAGCGCAGCACGGCCAGCGCCGCCGGCACGACGGTGGCGAACACCAGCACGAAGCCGCGCGAATAGTCGGCGCCCGACTTCATCACGAAGGCGATCATGCTCATCGTGACGAGCGCCAGCACCCAGCTTCCCAGCATCGCCATCAGCTCATGCGACAGGCTCGCCGGCCCGCTGGGCCGCTGGACGCGCCGCAGGCCCCGCGTCAGCGCATAGAGGATGGCCGCGCAGACCGAGATGCCCGCGATCTCGTCAAATTCGGGGGCGCTGCCCAGCACGAATGTGGAATAGGCCACGCCCGAGGCGAGCCCGAGCAGCACGATCGCGATGAATTCGCCCAGGTCCAGCAGGATCCGGGCTGCCGGCGCCGAAATCCGGAACCGGCTCGGCGCGCATCCGGTTGTGGCGCTGTCATTGAGCGCAAATTGCCGCGTGTGCTCAGGCGTGCTCAACATGACCTCGTATTCCGACGCTTGGCATAGGCGCCGCACGGCGGACGTCAACGCCTCTCATGTGCGCCTGGGGCTTGCCAGGGTGGATGGGAACGCATGCACAGGTGCCGCGCCGCGCGGCCTTCGGACGGGCTCGGCCCGTCCTGCGACATCCGGCCCTTCTGCGCCGACTCATCGTGCGGTTTCCAGCTGATCAGGCCGGCGCACCGCCGTGCGACCGCCGAAAATCCCGTTATCGAACAAGGGGGTTCGGCGAGGAGGTGGCCGGTATCCCGAATCCCGGCATCTCGGAAGAATCAACCTAAAATAGAATCATACAGCTTCCGGCTGATTAGGCCTGAATCTCGCATTCGGCGCGCCAAAAAATCTCCTCTCGGAACAAAGGTTCTCGGCGAGTCTGTCCCGGGCTATCACGAAGCGACGACCCGGAATCCGGATCATCCCCGCCACAGGCCGGCGGCGCGCAGGGCGCGGGCGATGGTACCCGAGACGCCGGGCAGCGCGTCGGGCGGCGGCGGGGGGCGCTCGCCCGCCTGTGTCGTCGCCTGCAACGTCACCGGGCCGGTGAGGCCGAAGAACTTGGCGATGTGGTAGCTCGACGCGATGCCGACATCGAGCAGGAACGGGCCGGCGGCACCATGCGGCGCCTCGACGCCCTGGATCGCCAGCGGCGTGCCGTGGGCCATGCCCTCCACCAAAACTTCCTCGATCCGCACCTCGCCGCCCTGGCCGTGCCAGAGCCGGCGCGGGTGGCCGTCGAGCCGGTCGGTCGCGTCCGGCGCCTCCGGCAGGCCGTGCAGGTCGCTCCACTGCTTGGTGATCTCGCCGGCATTGAGCGGCGCCACCACGTCGTCGGCGTCGCCGTGCCAGACCGCGACGCGCGGCCACGGCCCGCGGTGGCTGGAGGCGGCGCGCACCAGGTCGCCCCAGTCGCGCGCCGGCCGCGTGCGGCCGCCCTTCATCGCCTCCAGCGCCTGCGGCACGCCGTCGGCGCAGCCATAGGGCAGGCCGGCGATGATGGCGCCGGCGGCGAACACCTCGGGATAGGTGGCGAGCATCACGCTGGTCATGGCGCCGCCGGCCGACAGGCCGGTGACGAACACCCGCCCGCGGTCGAGGCCGTGGTCGAGGACGATGCGCTCGACCATCTGGCGGATCGAGGCGCACTCGCCGCGCTCGCGCCGGATGTCGCCGGTGCGGAACCAGTTGAAGCAGGTGCGCGGATTGTTGATCCGGGTCTGTTCGGGCGCCAGCACCACGAAGCCATAGCGGTCGGCCAGCGTCGACCAGCCGGCGCCGAGGTCGTAGGCGGCGGCGTTCTGGGTGCAGCCGTGCAGCACCACCACCAGCCCGGGCCGCTCGGCGAGGCGGGTTGGAATGTGGGCGAACATCCGCAGCCGCCCGGGATTGCTGCCGAAATCCTTGATCTCGACCAGCGGGCTGCCGGTCGGCAGCGGCGGGCGGGGCTCCAGCGGCAGGCCGGCGAGCCCCCGCCACCTTCGGCGCTGGGCGGCGAGGCCGGCCGCCAAGTCTTCCAGTCCACGCAGCGGCATCGGGGTCTCCTGCTGTTCCAAGGCGGGCAACGGCGGGATGACGGAATAGTTTCGTTGCGGTGCAAAAAGAGCCGGCGCCGGCCGGATGCCCGCCGGGACGATTGCGCAGCCGATCGGCCCTCATGCGGCTTCCGGCCGACCGCTCCGCGACCGCAGAACCAGTGTCGCCGAAAAACCCTTGATTTGGGAGGGATTTTTCGGCGCCGGCATAGGGTTCTCCGGCCAGATCGGCCGCAGAGCCGCATCACGCCGCCGAGCTGACGGGCGGCGTCGGGTCCGGGGCGCCCTCGGCCGGCAGCGGCGCGTCGATCGCCACCCGCAGGCCGCCGTCGGAATGGCTCACCTTCACATCGGCGCGAAGCTGGCCGGGCAGGATCTTCTGCAGAAGCTGCGTACCGAAGCCGGCGTGCTTGGGCGCCGCCGGCGTCAGGCCGCCCGTCTCGACCCAGTCGATCTTGAGCCGCCGCACCGACTCGCTCCCCTCGACGCGCCAACTGACCTCGATCCGGCCCTCGGGCACCGAGAGGGCGCCGTACTTGGCGGAGTTGGTCACCAGCTCGTGCACCGCCAGGCCGAAGGTCACCACCGTGCCCGGCGGCATCAGCACCTGCGGTCCCTCGTAATGGAGCTGGTGGGCGCGGTCGGCATAGGGCTCGAATTCCAGCCGGAACAGGTCGGCGAGCTGGGCGCCCGCCCAGCCGCTGTCGATCAGCAGCGAATGGGTGCGCCCGAGCGCCACCAGTCGCTCGCTGAACACCTCGCGGAACTCATCGAGGCTGCGCACCGAGCGCAGGCTGATGCCGGCGATCGCCTGCGCCACGCTGAGGATGTTCTTCACCCGGTGGTGCAGCTCGCGGATGAGCAGCGCCTGGCGGTCGTGGGCGAGCTTGCGCTCGGTGATGTCGCCGGTGAAGCCGACCGCCTGCACGATGCCGGTGGCGGTGCGCACGCCTTCGGCGGCGCCGATCAGCCAGCGGGTCTGGCCGTCCGGCCGGATGATCCGGAACTCGGCGCGGAACAGGCCGGCCGGCCTGAACGCCTTGCGGAATTCGGCGGCGCAGCGGTCGCGGTCCTCCGGGTGGATGGCGGCGATGAAATCGGCCTCGGTCGGCACCCTGGCGTCGGCGGGCAGGCCGAGCATCTCGGCGAGGGCCGGATCGTGCACGAAGGTGCCGTCGACGACGTCGAGCGCGAAGGCGGCGAGGCCGCCGGCCCGCAGCGCCACCCGCATGCGCGCGGCTTCGGCGCGCTCGGCCGCCTCGGCGGCGACCAAGTCGGTGACGTCGGCGGCGATGCCGGCGAAGCGTCCCGGCGCGTCCGCCACCGGAAAGCCGTGGTCGCGGATCCAGCGAATGCTGCCATCGGGGCGGATGATCCGGTACTGCAGATCGCGTCCGGCGGCGATCATGCTCCAGCTGTCGCGCAGGCGGTCGCGGTCGTCCGGATGCACGGCCGCCGCCCATTCGCTGGCGTCGAGGTAGAGCGCCTCGGCGCTGCGACCCCACAGCGTCACGTAGGCGGGGCTGACATAGATGTAGCGCCGGGCGGCGGGCTCGGCGATCCAGAACACGTCGCCGATGGCGGCGGCGATCTGATCGAACCGCCGCTCGCTCTCCTGCAGCGACTGCACCAGATGATTGCGGTCGGCAAGCATGGCGGCCAGCTTGCGGGCGGCGGCGCGTTCCATCACCTGCGCCGCGCGCTCGCGGCGGGCGGTGCCGAAGGCGGCCGCGCCCAGGACGGCGACGATGGCGCCGCCAATGCCGAGCAGCATCACACCCCAGGCCAGGCGGGTGCGGAAGGGCGCGAGCACGTTGTCCTTCGACACGGCGGCCGCGACCACCAGCGGCGCGCGGTCAAGCCGGCGGTAGGCCACCAGCAGCGGCACGCCGGCCGGAGAGGTCGATTCCAGACGCCCCGCCGCCGCCTGCATCGCGCCCGGCGGAAGCAGGTGGCCGGGGCCGGTCGGAGCGCCATTCTCCGGCAGCGGCCAGCGCATCACCACCGCGCCGTCCGTGTCATAGATGCCGATCGCCGCGTCCGGCCCGAGCGCCAGCCGCTCGAAGAACGACTTGAAATGGTCGGCGTGGATCGAGACCTGCACGACACCGAGGAACGCGCCGTCCTTCACGATGGCGCGGTTGTAGCCGAAGAACCACACCCGGCTGAACTGGCCGAACATCAGCGGCGAGATCAGCACGCGCGTGCCGCTCTTGAGCCGCTGGAAATAGTCGCTGTCGGCGAAGCTGGTGGCTGCCGGGACGGGGCGGAAGGAGCTGGCCAGCACGGTGCCGTCGGCATCAAGGATCCACAGCGAGCCGATCTGCGGCACCGGTTCGAGACGGTCGAGAAAACGCGGCCAGCCGGCGCCGGTGACGTGGTCGAGGCCGTCCCGGATGGCGGCGTCGGCAATTTCGGCGGTGAGGATCTCGCTGATCTCGATCATCCGGCTCGCCTGCTCGGCGAGCACGAGGGCGGTAGTCTCGGCCTGCGACCAGCCCTTTTCGAGGGTCACGTCATAGTCGCGATAGCCGCCCAGGGCGAAGAACGCCACGGCGACCGCCACCACGGCGATAACCGTGCCGAGCAGCCACACCTGGGCAGCCGAGGCAAATCTCTCCGCCGAGCGGAACTTCCGGATCTTCATTGCTTCCCCGCCCCCGGTTGCGGCGCAACCGGCACCCCCTCCACTTAAAACTGTGACGGAAAACGGGCGCCATGCAAACGACATCTTTGGTTGCAGTAACTCCTTATTAGAGGTTGCATCATCCGTCGGGACAAGGCTTTCGGCAGCCGGCCGGCGGCAAATATGACCTTGAGGTTAACGACACGCTCAAATAATCCGGTAATCTCATTACTAGGGTTTGAGCGAATTCATTAACGCATGGGAAGTTTCTGCGTGAATTGCGCGGAAAACCGGAAATCATGCGAATGCAAAGCGAAAGCCTGGAATGATTTCGCAGTCAGGGGTTGCCAAGGCGGCGGCGCCGTCATGCCGCGCCGCACGCGCCGTCAGCCGCCTTCGATCTCCTCGCGCAGGATCTCCAGCTCCAGCCAGGTCTCCTCGGCCGCCGCCAGCTCGGCATGAGCGGTGGCGAGCTTGTGCGACACGTCGTCGAAAGTCTTGCGGTCGCGGGCGAACAGCGCCGGGTCGTCGAGCCTCTTCTGCAGCGCGGCGATGGTGTCGTGCAGCTTGGCCATCCTGGCCGGCAGCGTCTCCAGCGCGTGCTTCTCGTGGAAGCTCAGGCGCCGCTTGGCGGGGGCCGTGGACTTCGCCGGCCTGTCCTTCGGCGCCTCCTTCGCGGCATCCTTGGCGGCTGCCCTGGCGGCGGGCCGCGACAGGTCCGCGCCGCGCTGGGCCAGCATGTCGGAATAGCCGCCGGCATAATCCACCCAGCGGCCCTCGCCCTCCGGCGCGATCACCCCGTTGACCACCCGGTCGAGGAAGTCGCGGTCGTGGCTGACGAGCAGCACCGTGCCGGCGTAATCGGCCAGCATCTCCTCCAGCACGTCGAGGGTTTCCAGGTCGAGGTCGTTGGTCGGCTCGTCGAGCACCAAGAGGTTCGAGGGCTTGGCCAGCACCTGCGCCAGCATCAGCCGGCCGCGTTCGCCGCCCGACAGCACGCCGACCGGGGTGCGCGCCTGTTCCGGCGCGAACAAAAAGTCCTTCATGTAGCCGATGACGTGGCGCGGCTTGCCGCCCACCATCACCGAATCGCCGCGCCCGCCGGTCAACGTGTCGGCGACGGTGGAGGCGGCATCCAGGCTGTCGCGGTGCTGGTCGAGCCGGGCCATGGCGAGGCCAGCCCCCAGCTTGACGGTGCCGGAATCGGGCGCGGCGACCCCGGTCAGTATCTCGATCAGCGTGGTCTTGCCGGCGCCGTTGGGCCCGACGATGCCGATGCGGTCGCCGCGGCGGATGCGGGTCGAGAACTCGGCGACGATCGGCCGGCCGTCATAGCTCTTCGCGATGCGCTCGGCCTCGATCACCAGCGCGCCGGAGGCGTCGGCCTGCACGGCGGCAAGCTGGGCCTTGCCGGCGGTGGACCGATAGTCGCGCCGCGACTGGCGCAGCGCGTGGAGGTTGGCGAGGCGCCGCTCGTTGCGCTTCCTCCGCGCGGTGACGCCATAGCGCAGCCAGTGCTCCTCGGCGACGATCTTGCGGTCGAGCTTGTGCTGGTCGCGCTCCTCCTCCGCCAGCACCTCGTCGCGCCACGTCTCGAAGGCGGCAAAGCCGCGCTCGATGCGCCGCGTGCGGCCGCGGTCGAGCCACGCCGTGGCGTTCGACAGATTGGTGAGGAAGCGCCGGTCGTGGCTGATCAGCACCAGCGCGGCGCGGCTTGAGAGCAGCGTCGCCTCCAGCCACTCGATGGCGGCGAGGTCGAGGTGGTTGGTCGGCTCGTCGAGCAGCAGGAGATCGGGGTCCGGCGCCAGCGCGCGGGCGATCGCCGCGCGCCGTGCCTCGCCGCCCGACACGGTGGCGGGGTTCTCCTCGCCGTGCAGGCCGAGCTGCTCCACCAGATAGCGGGCGCGATGGGGATCATCGCCCGGCCCCAGGCCGGCCTCGACATAGGCGAGAACGGTCGGCGCGTCGCCGAAGTCGGGCTCCTGCGGCAGGTAGCGCACGGTGGCGCCGGGCTGCAGGAAGCGCGTGCCGCGGTCGGGCTCGATCAGCCCGGCGGCGATGCGCAGCAGCGTCGACTTGCCCGATCCGTTGCGGCCGACCAGGCACACCCGTTCGCCGGGCGCGAGCGACAGCTCGGCGTCGTCCAGCAGCGGCGGGCCGCCGAAGGTGAGGCCGATATTGCGGAGCTGGAGCAGCGGCGGCGCCATGGATCAGGCTCGGGTACGGTGCAGGCGTCGCAGGGTGCGGTCGAGCTCGGACAGAAACGCCGAGCGGTCGCGCGGGGTGAAGGGCGGCGGGCCGGCGGTGGCCTCGCCGGCCGAGCGCAGATCGGTCATCAGGTCGCGCATCGCCAAGGCCATGCCGATCGAGTCGGTGGTGAACGGCCGGCCGTTCGGGGCGATCACCGCCGCCCCGCTGGCAACGCAGCGGGCGGCGAGCGGAATGTCGGCGGTGATCACGATGCTGTCCGGCCCGGCACGCTCGGCGATCCAGTCGTCGGCGGCGTCCAGGCCGTCGCCGACCAGAATGCGCTGGATGAACGGGCTCTGCGGCACCCGCAGCGGGCTGTTGGCGACCACGACGACCGCCAGGTTGAAACGCTCGGCGACGCGATAGACCTCGTCCTTCACCGGACAGGCGTCGGCGTCGACAAGGATGCGCAAGGAGATGGGTGCGGCGGTCTGGGTCATGAGCCGCAGGGTGATAGCGGCCCGGCGGCGGCGATGCAAAGGCGAAGGGCCGCCCGTGGGCGGCCCTTCCAGGATTGAACCGGGTCCGGCCGCTCAGGCCGTGCGGATCTCCGCCGAGGCGAGGATCCAGGCCGACTGCGCCGCCGGCCGCGGCGAGGGACAATGGGACACTGGATCACCTCCTTTCGATTGTTGACGACGCCGAATATGTAGGGAGACTGCCCGGCTTTGCCACCGCCCGGCGTCCCGGCTCCGAGTCTTCCCCTTTGCGCGGGGTCTGCCGGGTCGCGCGTCGGCGATCACGAGTCCGCCATCACGAGTCCCCCCATGTCCGTTCACGCCCCCCTGCCGTCCGCGTCCGCCGAGGTCCGCCGCCTGAGCGCGCCCGACATCCGCTCCCGCAAGGGGGGTGAGCCGATCGTGTCGCTCACCGCCTACCACGCCCACACCGCGCGCATTGCCGATGCGTCCTGCGACGTCATCCTGGTCGGCGACTCGCTCGGCATGGTGATGCACGGGCTGGAATCGACCGTGCCGGTCACGCTCGACATGATGATCCTGCAGGCCCAGGCGGTGATGCGCGGCTCCAAGCGCGCGCTGGTGGTGGTCGACATGCCGTTCGGCAGCTACGAGGCCTCGCGCGAGGAGGCGTTCCGCAACTGCGCGCGGGTGATGAAGGAGACCGGCTGCGGCGCGGTGAAGCTGGAGGGCGGCCGCCGCATGGCCGAGACCATCCGCTTCCTGGTCGAGCGCGGCATCCCGGTGATGGCCCATATCGGCCTCACCCCGCAGTCGATCAATGTGCTGGGCGGCTTCCGCGCCCAGGGCCGCGAGGAGGCCGACTGGGCGGCTATCGAGAACGACGCCAAAGCGGTCGCCGAGGCCGGCGCCTTCGCCATGGTCATCGAGGCGGTGGCCGAGCCGCTGGCCCGCAAGATCACCGCCGAGGTGGCGTGCCCGACCATCGGGATCGGCGCCTCGCCGGCCTGCGACGGCCAGGTGCTGGTGATGGAGGACATGCTGGGCCTCACCCCGCGGGTGCCGAAGTTCGTCAAGCGCTTCGGCGACCTCGGGCCGGGCATCACTGCTGCGATCGAGGCCTATGCGAGCGAGGTGCGCGCACGCACCTTCCCCGGCCCCGAGCACACCTATGCGATGAAGAAGCCGGCGGGGTGAGGTTCGGGCGGCTTCCTGTCGTCCCGGGCAAGCGGCGCGGCCCGGGATCGTTTTGGGCGCTCGCTCGCTGTCCTGCTGACGGCCCCGGGTCTCGCTTGCGCTCGCCCGGGGCGACGATGACACGATGAGTACCGGCGGGCATGGTTTTCGCCTATATCTGCGCCGCCCCATCTGCCACCTTTCCTGCCGCCCTCAGCCCGCGGATCTCCCATGACGCTGCTCGTTCTCGGCCTTGCGCTGTTCTTCGCCCCCCATCTGCTGCCGACCTTTCGGCCGCTGCGCGGGCGCCTCGTCGCCGCGCTCGGCGGCAACGAGAACGTCTACAAGGCCGTCCACGGCGCGGTGGCGATGACCGGCCTGGTGCTGATCGTCGTGGGTTTCGGCGACTATCGCGCCGCGGGCATGATCCCGGTGTGGACCCCGCCGGTGTGGACCCAGCACCTGGCGCTGACCCTGATGCTGCCGTCCTTCATCGTGTTCGCGGCCATGCCGCCGCGGCCGAGCCTGCTGCGCTACAGGATCAAGCATCCGATGCTGGCCGGCATCAAGATCTGGGCGCTCGCCCATCTCCTGGCCAATGGCGACCTCGGCTCGATCGCCCTGTTCGGCTCGTTCCTGGCGTTCGGGGTCTATGACCGCATCTCGGTCAAGCGCCGCGGCCTGAAGGTGCCCGACAACCCCGGCGGCTGGACCAGGGCCGACACCATTTCGGTGATCGCCGGCACGTTGCTGTGGCTCGCCTTCCTGTTCGGCGTGCACCATTGGCTGATCGGCGTGCCGGTGCTGCCGGGCGTCGGGGCTTGACCAGGGCGGCCGGTTCTGCCACGGCCTCGCCACGACCCCACCTTAAGGCCTGACGGCCGATCGGGAGTTCATTGGGCCGATGTCCGACATTTTCCGGGAAGTCGAGGAGGAAGTCCGCCGCGAGAAGCTGCGGGCGCTGTGGGACAAGTATGGCGGCCTCGTGCTCGCCCTGGCTGTCGCCATCGTCATCGGGGTGGCGGGCTGGCGCGGCTGGGAGTGGTGGCAGCACCGCCAAGCGGAAGCCGCGGGCGTCCGCTTCGAGGCGGCGCTGCGCCTTGCCGCCGAGGGCAAGACAGCCGAGTCGGAGGCCGCCCTGGCGTCGCTGCAGGGCGACGGGCCGGGCGGCTATGCCCTGCTGTCGCGCCTCACGCGCGCCGACGTGCTGTCGGCCACGGACAAGGCGGCGGCGGTTGCCGCCTATGACGCCATCGCCGCCGATTCCGGCGCGCCGGCCTTGATCCGCGACCTCGCCCAGGTGCGGGCCGGGCTGATCCTGATCGATTCCGCTCCCTATGCCGAGATGAAGCCGCGCCTGGAGCCGCTGGGGTCGGCCGCGAGCGCCTACCGGCATACCGCGCGCGAGCTTCTGGCGGCCTCGGCCTGGAAGGCCGGGGAGCGCTCCGAGGCCATGAAATGGACCGACATGCTGATGAGCGATCCGGCGGCAAGCTCCAGCCTCCGGCTGCGCGGCGAGATCCTGCGCGAGCTTCTGTCGACCGGCGGCGCGCCCAAGGCGGCCAAGGCTGAACCGGCCAAAGCCGAACCGGCCAAGACCGAGCCGGCCAAGACCGAACCGGCAAAGACCGAACCGGCAAAGGCGAATTGAGGCGATGATGCGCAGGCGATCATTTCCGGCGGTGCGTCTCGCGCTGCTCGTCGCCGCGACCCTGGCGGTGGCCGGTTGCGAGACGATGGAGAAGCTCAACCCGTTCGACGAGCGCAAGGCGCCGCTGCCCGGCGACCGCAAGCCGCTGTTTCCGGAAGGCGTGCCCGGCGTGAATTATGGCGAGCCGCCGCCCCAGCCGGCCAACGCGCCGCCGCCGGTGGTCGAGCAGCCGCCCGAGGCGGCGCAGCAGGCCGCGCCGGCCGCGGGCAAGACCAAGAAGCGCGCCAAGGCCCAGCAGCAGCAAGAACAGCAGCCGGCCCCGGAGGATTGAGGGCGGGGCTGACCGGCCCTCTTCCGGCCCTCTCCCCTTGCGGGTGAGGGTGGCAAGGCCGAGCGGAGCGAGGTCGAGCCGGCAGAGGGGGCTTCACGTCGCCTCGATGTTACCCCTCACCCGCCTCGCGATCTTTGATCGCTCGGCACCCACTCCCACATGGGGAGAGGGACAAGACTCCGAGACGGAGACCGTCTCAGCCCGTTTCGTCAGGAAGCGCAGATGTTCACCCTCGCCATCGTCGGCCGGCCCAATGTCGGCAAGTCGACGCTGTTCAACCGGCTGGTCGGCAAGCGCCTGGCCCTGGTCGACGACCGGCCGGGCGTGACGCGCGACCGCCGCGAGGGCGAGGGCCGGCTGGGCGACCTCAGCTTCACCATCGTCGATACCGCAGGGCTCGAGGAGGCGGCCACCGCAAGCCTGGAGGGGCGCATGCGCGCCCAGACCGAGGCGGCGATCCGCGACGCCGACGCCATCCTGTTCGTCATCGATGCCCGCGCCGGCCTGACGCCGACCGACCGCGCCTTCGCCGACCTGGTGCGCCGCGCCGGCCGGCCGGTGATCCTGATCGCCAACAAGAGCGAGGGCCGCAAGGGCGGCGCGGCCGCGGTGGAGGGCTTCGAACTCGGGCTCGGCACGCCGATCCCGCTGTCGGCCGAGCATGGCGAGGGCCTGTCGGACCTCTACGACGCCATCTGCGAGACCCTGCCCGAGGCCACCCGCCCGCCGCCCGACGACGAGGAGGAGGCGGAGCCCGGGGAGGCGCCCGATCCGTCCCGGCCGATCAAGGTGGCGGTGATCGGCCGGCCCAATGCCGGCAAATCGACCCTGATCAACGCGCTGCTCGGCGAGGACCGGCTGCTCACGGGGCCTGAGGCCGGCATCACCCGCGACGCCATCGCGGTGGACCTCAATTTCAACGGCCGCGCCTTCCAGGTGTGGGACACCGCCGGCCTGCGGCGGCGCGCCCGCATCGAGGACAAGCTGGAGAAGCTGTCGGTGGCCGACGCGCTGCGCGCGGTGCGCTTCGCCGAGGTGGTGGTGGTGCTGATGGACGCCACCAAGCCGTTTGAGGAGCAGGACACCCGCATCGCCGACCTCGCCGAGCGCGAGGGCCGGGCGGTGGTGATCGGCTTCACCAAATGGGATCTGGTGCCGGCCAAGGCCGGCGCCATCAAGCGGCTGCGCGAGGACACCGACCACGCCCTGCCGCAGATCCGCGGCGTGCCGATCGCGGCGGTCTCCGCCCAGCAGGGCCAGGGGCTCGACCGGCTGATGGACGCGGTGGTCGCGGCCTACGAGGTTTGGAACAAGCGGGTCTCGACCGCGCGCATCAATCGCTGGCTGGAGGGCGTGCTGGAGCAGCACCCGCCGCCGGCGGTCAGCGGCCGGCGCATCAAGATCCGCTACGCGACGCAGGCCAAGGCGCGCCCGCCGAGCTTCGTGCTGTTCGGCACCCGGCTCGACGCCCTGCCGGAGAGCTACACGCGCTACCTCGTCAATTCGCTGCGCCTGACCTTCGAGCTGCCCGGCACGCCGATCCGCGTCGCCTATCGCGAGCCGAAGAACCCCTACGACAAGGGGTGAGCGGGGGGCGCTGGTCGGGCGCGGTTGCGGTATGATGCCCTGCAACCTGTGAGTCGGACGGGCCGATGCGGTTTGCGGGCGCTCTCGCTTGTTCCTTGGGATTGACCATCGCCGGTGCCGCTGAGTCCGGCCCCGTCACGATGGCCGAAAGCCGCGCCGCCTGCGGCTGGTACGCGATCTCGTGTGCTCGCGCGAGCGGAGCGAGGCGGCCTACTGGAGCGACCAGCACGAGGCGATCATGAGCGTCGTCGTTGAAGCCGGCCCGGACACCCCCAATTTCGCGCCCGGCTGGTACTGCGCCGTCGACGGGCCGATGGACCGTGAGGCCGCCATCGCCCGCGCCGAGGAGATCCGCGGCTGGGGCTCGGCGCCCGAGGCGTATGCCAAGAATTCGTGCAGGTGATGGCTCGGCGCCCCGACTTGGTCTGGACCTTGGCCGTGCGAGGCTTGTTGGACTGATCGCAGACACTGTTCGCCAATCAGTCCGACCTTGACGAGAGTACGCTCCGAGATTCCGAGAAGGGCCGTCGAGTTCCAACAACAGGCAACCTCGCCGCCATCCGCCGCGCCCTCGAAGAGGCCGGCGTCGAGTTCATCCCGGAAAACGGCGGCGGGCCGGGCGTACGGCTGCGGAAGGGCATAGGTCTGGGAGGTGGGCCAAGCTTTACGGGCAGATGGTGACCGGCCAACGCACGTTGGGCAGACCGGTCACCGTGTGCCCGTCAGTGGCTTGTTAGGGCTCTCTTCCGATTAGCCGAAAGTGCCGTGAGAGCTTTTGTCACAGCAGGGGCGGCAATTTCACCAGATTTTTGCTTTCCGAGCAAATAGGTCGGCAGCTTCTGTTTTAAGTAAACATCCCGCATCCACTTGCGAAACTCAGGAAGAGATTCATCCGGATAGCAAAAAGCCGGCTGCGGGTTGGATGCAGACTGCGGAAAATATCTTGGATAACTGTGTGGGTATTTAATTCGCGCTTCGTATACGTGGTCGAGGTTATTGTCTGTCCAATGACGCCCCCAGTGCAGTCCAACGCTGATGTCCGGGACAAAGTTCGGCCCAAGACTGGCGCCCTCGCGGATTAATGTAACTATCATGTCCGCAAGTTCCTTGAACACGCTAAAGTATCCGTCAGGAACCATGTGATAGGTTAAGGAAACTCGATCGTGAAACTGTTGCCACTCAATAACATTTGAGTTCGTTGGGTTATAGCCAACTGCCGCATAAATGAAGTCGCGGAAGCTCTTGCGAGCCAGTAGTCGATAATTTCGCGCCGCGAGCTCCCGCTGCTCTCCGGGGGCCTCGAATGCATAATACTCAAGAATAGCCATGCAGACCTTCTCTGGAACTGCATGATGGATAATTCCGTCTTTTTTGATACCCAGGAAAGCCCTTCGATCATCGCCATCCTGATCGCGGACGATCTCCCTGATTTTTCGGATACGTGGCGGCTGCGGACTTTCCTGCCACTGCGCAGTCAGGCGGATGAGGCCGGAGTGATCGACCCCGCACATCTTAGCCAAGCCGCGAAGCGTCAGATAGGTCGAACCGTCCGACAGGACGCCCATGCCAATTCCGTCAATCTCGCGCTCGGCGGCAATTTCCAGGTCGAGCGTGAGTTGGTCTGGGATGGTGACCAAATTGGGAACTTTTGCCATTTTATCCAGCCCTTTCAGGTGCTTGAGGTGGTGACCAAAAGCCTCCTTCCCGGGGGGATTTGACTTTGGTCGGTAGCGCCTGAGGCTGGACAATTTCCACGCGGGTTATAGACCTCGCGGTGCATACGAAAACGGGCCAGCCCCGTGGTCGCAATATCGAGGCCGTCGCGCGCCAACGCGGCGGCCTCTTTTTGTTCGCGACGCAACCGGAAGCTAGGTCGACTCTCCGTCCGACGTCAAGAAGTCGACGCCAGGAATGAACAAAGCCCCAAATATAGTAGGTCACCGGGGATAATGGGGACAATGTGCCGAGTCGGCGCAACTGCTTGATCATCAATGACATGCACGCCGCCCCGGCGCAGGAAGGAAAAGCAATGAGCGACGACATCGTGAGAGACAGCAACGGCAACCAGCTCGCCGACGCCGATTCCGTCACCGTGATCAAGGACCTCAAGGTCAAGGGCACGTCGGAGACCATCAAGCGCGGCACGCTGGTCAAGAACATCCGCCTGACCGGCACCTCCGGCGAGGTCGAGTGCAACACCAAGCAGGTCAAGGGCCTGGTGCTGAAGACCGAGTTCCTCAAGAAGGCCTGAGCGACGCCGGCGGGACCATCGGCAGCGCCGGCGTGCGGAAGGGCAACCGAGGTGAGCAAGCGCCTGGAGCAGATGCGCGGCAACCCGCAGGGCGATTGGCGCATCGCGGACGTCGAGGCGCTATGCCGCGAGCACGGCATCACCTGCGAGGCGGCGCGAGGCGGCAGCTCGCACTTCAAGGTCGCCCACCCGGCGGTGCCGGCGATTCTCACCGTGCCCTACAAGAGGCCGATCAAGCCGGTATATATTCGCAGGCTGGTGGCGTTCGTCGACACCGTGAGGAAAGCCCATGACCCGCAATGACCCAACCCGTCTTGAATACCCGGTGGTGGTCGAGCCGCTGTCCGAGGCGGACGGCGGCGGCTTCGCGGCGATCGTGCCGGACCTGCCCGGCTGCATGAGCGACGGCGAGACGCCGGAAGAGGCGATCGTCAACGTCCAGGACGCCATCCGCGCCTGGATCGAAGCCGCCCGCGATCTCGGCCGCGAGGTGCCGGCGCCCTCGCGCCACCTCGGCGGCACAATCCTCTCGGCCGCCGAGTGAGCCGGCCGGCGCCGATGAAGACGCTCTACGACAAGGACACTGACGCGCTCTATGTGCGCTTCGCCGAGGCGAAGGTCGTGGAGTCGGAGGAGGTCGCGCCGGGCGTGGTGCTCGACTTCGACAAGGACGGCCGCATCGTCGCCCTGGAGGTGCTGTCCGCCTCGCGGCATCTCGCCGCCGGCGCCCTGCCGATCGCGGCGGAGTGAAGATGCCGCTCGAATATTCGGCGGTTACTTCAGCCCCAGCTTCGGCCAGATCGCATCGACCACCGCCGCGACATCGGACGACATGCCCAGCACTTGGCCGTATTCGCGCTCGGTCTCGGTGCCGATCTTGGTGGTGGCGTCGATGCCGAGCTTGCCGCCGAGCCCCGCCTTCGGCGAGGCGAAGTCGAGATAGTCGATCGGCGTGTCGGTGAGCACCAGCAGGTCGCGCGAGGGGTCCGAGCGGGTCGCCACCGCCCACATCACGTCCGACCATTCGCGCGCCTTCACATCGGCATCCACCGCGATGATCAGCTTGGTCATGGTGAACTGCGGCAGCACGCTCCACAGCGCCATCATCAGCCGCCGCGCATGGCCGGGATAGGATTTCTTGAACGCCACCACGGCGATGCGGTAGGAGCACGCCTCCGGCGGCAGCCAGACGTCGACGATCTCCGGGAACTGCCGTTTCACCACCGGAATGAACATCTCGTTCATTGCCGCCCCCATCACCGAGGGCTCGTCGGGCGCGCGGCCGGTGAAGGTGGAGAGATAGACGGGTTTCGACTTGCGGGTGATGGCGGTGACCCGCATCACCGGGAACGGCTCGACCGAGTTGTAATAGCCGGTGTGGTCGCCGTACGGGCCTTCCGGCGCGGTCTCGGTGGCCGACACCACCCCCTCGATGACGATCTCGGCATCGGCCGGCACCATCAGCGGCACGCTGACGGCCTTGGTCAGGCGCGGCCGTTCGCCGCGGACCAGCCCGGCGAAGGTGAGTTCCGAGATGCCCTCGGGCAGCGGCATCACCGCCGACAGGATGGTGGCCGGGTCGGTGCCGATGGCCACCGCCACCGGCATGTCGCGCCCCTGCGCCTGCCAGCGGCGGAAATGCTGGGCGCCGCCGCGCATGGCGAGCCAGCGCATGATGAGGCGGTCCGGCCCCAGCACCTGCATGCGGTAGACGCCGACATTGGCGTGGGTGGGCTCGAACTCGCCGGGCGGGCAGGTGATCACCAAGGGCCAGGTGATCAGCGGCGCCGGCTCGCCCGGCCAGCAGGTCTGCACCGGGATCTGGGTGACGTCGACCTCCGCCCCGGTGATCACCACCTCCTGCACCGGTGCCGAGGAGGTCTCGGCCGGGCGGGTGCGCAGCGCGGCGCGGGCGAGCGGCAGCCGTTTCAGCAGGTCGCGCAGCGAGTTCGGCGCCGAGGGGCTGCGCAGCTCGGCCAAGGCCTCGCCGAGCGGGCGCAGATCCTCCGTCCCGATGCCGAAGCCCAGCGCCACCCGCTCCACCGTGCCGAACAGATTGGTCACCAGCGGAATGGTGGAGATGGTGCCGTCGGCGCGGATCGGGCGCTCGAACACCAGCACCGGCCCGCCCTTCTCGATCACCCGGCGGTGGATCTCGGTCACCGTGTGGACGGTGGAGACCGGCTCGCGGATGCGGTGGATCTGGCCCTTTCCCTCAAGGAAGGTCAGGAAGGCGGGCAGGTCGCGGAAGGGGGGCAGGCTGCGGATGGGCACGGGGTGATCCTCTGCGAAGGCCTGAGGCCTTAGGCCGCGCGTTCGGGATTGGCAACTTGGTGCACACAGGGCAATGCTGCCATGCCCGGTGAATCCCGTAATGGCGCGAAGGGATTGATCTGTGCCAAACCGCCCGCTGCCGTTTGCGGGTACACGTCCGCCCCACCCGCCAACCATCAGTGTGACAGAGCCCGTGACCGACCTCCCCGTTCTGCACCCCCTTGTCCGCCTGCTCGCCCGGCCGCTGCCGCTGACGCCGCTGGAATGGGGCGTCGCCGCCAGCCTGACGCGCGTATTCGCCCAGCACACAGGCATGTTCGACCGCCTGGGCGACAACGCGTTCAAGCGCTATGGCATCGAGCCGACCGACCTGCCCTTCGCGTTCATCCTGACGCCCGATCCGGCCGGCCCGCGCATCGAGGCGCTGCGCAGCCTGAAGGGGCATGATGTCGCGGCCCGCATCGCCGGCCCGTTCCTGGTGCTGCTCGACATGGTGCGCGGCCGGCTCGACGGCGACGCGCTGTTCTTCTCGCGCGACATCGTGGTCGAGGGCGACATGGAGGCCGTGGTGGCGCTGCGCAATGCGCTCGACGCCGAGGCGGTCGACATCGTCGTCGAGACCGCCCATGCCTTCGGCCCGGCCTCGGGCCTGGTGACGCACGGCGCCGACCTCGCCGAGCGCTTCGCCCGCACCTTCCTGGTCGCCGGCAGCGATCGCCAGGCGACGCCTCCCCGGGAGAGCACGCCATGAGACCTGCCAAGGGTTCGCTCGAACTCGTCTGCCCCGCCGGCACGCCGGCCGCGCTGGACGCCGCCGTCGCCGCCGGTGCCGACACCGTCTATTGCGGCTTCAATGACGAGACCAACGCCCGCAACTTTCCGGGCCTGAACTTCTCGCGCGCCGAACTGGCCGACAGCATCGCCCGCGCCCATGCGCGCGGCTGCAACGTGCTGGTGGCGATCAACACCTTCCCGCGGGCCGGCGACGTCGACCTGTGGCACCGGGCGATCGCCGACGCGGAAGCCGCCGGTGCCGACGCGGTCATCCTGGCCGATCTCGGCCTCTTGGCCCACGCCCGCGAGAAGCACCCCAACCTGCGCCTTCATCTGTCGGTGCAGGCGGCGGCGGCCAATCCGGACGCCATCCAGTTCTACGTCAAGCAGTTCGGCGTCGAGCGGGTTGTGCTGCCGCGCGTGGTCACCGTCGAGGAGATCGCCGCCATCCATCGCGAGATCACCTGCGAGACCGAGGTGTTCGTGTTCGGCGGCCTGTGCGTGATGGCCGAGGGGCGCTGCCTGCTCTCCAGCTATGCCACCGGCAAGTCGCCCAACATGCACGGCGCCTGCTCGCCGGCCGGCTGCATCTCCTACCGCGAGGAGGGCTCGACCTTCGTGTCGCGGCTGGGCGAGTTCACCATCAACCGGGTGACCAAGGGCGAGCCCGCGGCCTATCCGACGCTGTGCAAGGGCCGCTTCGTCATCGACGGCAAGGCCACGCACGTGTTCGAGGATCCGGCGAGCCTGGATGCCTCCCAGCTCCTGCCCGGCCTCAAGGCGGCCGGCGTCAAGGCGCTGAAGATCGAGGGCCGGCAGAGGAGCCGCGCCTATGCCGACGCGGTGGTGAAGGCGTTCCGGGCGGCGGTCGATTCGCTCGACCGCGGCCTGGAGATCCGCGCCGGCGCGCTGGCCGCGCTCACCGAGGGCGGCGCCACCACCGGCGGCGCCTACCGCAAGACGTGGCGCTGAGAGTCCGCTCATGAGTACCAACACGATGAAGCTGTCCCTCGGGCCGGTGCTGTTCAACTGGCCTAACGACATCTGGAGCGACTTCTACGCCCGCGTAGCCGACGAGATGCCGGTCGAGCGCGTCTATATCGGCGAGGTGGTGTGCTCCAAGCGCGAGCCGTTCCGCGAGCAGGCGATGGGCGAGGCCGTCGAGCGCCTTCAGCGCGCTGGCAAGGAGGTCGTGCTGTCCACGCTGGCGCTGGTCACGCTGCCGCGCGAGCGCCACCGGGTGGTGGCGACCGCCGAGGACTGGACCGGTCTGGTCGAGGCCAACGACATCACCGCGGTCTCGGCGCTGGCCGGCCGGCCGTTCGCGGTCGGGCCGCTGGTCAATGTCTACAATGAAGGCACGATGCGCACGCTGGCCGGCTATGGCGCCAAGACCGTGTGCCTGCCGCCGGAGCTGCCGCTGACCTCGATCGCGGTGATCGCCAAGGCGGCAGCCCCCCTAGGCGTCGACACCGAGCTGTTCGCCTTCGGCCGGGTGCCGCTGGCGGTCTCGGCGCGCTGCTACCACGCCCGCGTCCACGGCCTGCACAAGGATTCCTGCCAGTTCGTCTGCGCCCAGGATCTCGACGGCCTCGCCGTCGACACGCTGGACGGCGAGCGCTTCCTGGCGGTCAACGGCATCCAGACCATGTCGCAGACCTACGCCAACCTGCTGGCCGACGTGCCGGCGCTTGCCGCAGCCGGCGTCACCGCGCTCCGGCTGTCGCCGCATGCCTGCGACATGGTGGCGGTGGCCAAGCTCTTCCGCGAGGTCGCCGACGGCGCCCGCGACGGGGCGGAGGCCACCACCGCGCTGCAGGGGCTGATCGGCGACGCGCCGATGTCCAACGGCTTCCTGCACGCGATCCCGGGCGCCCGCTATCAGTTGCGCGCGCAGGCCTGACTGGGCTCTGAAAGACCGATCTTCAAAGTGGCCGGGCATCGTCCCGGCCACTTTCATATTGTGCACCTGGGTTTGTGCGCCTGGGCAAAAAACGTCCCGGTTGCGGCTTTGCGTGCACTCAAGCCCGTGCAAAATTGCGCTCCCGTGATTGAACCCAATCTGCGGCTCGCGCGTCCAACCTGCGAGCGGACGACATCGGAGCTTGCATGACGGCGAGTTCGGACGAGGCGCTCATCCTGAGGATCGCCAATGGCGACCGGATGGCCATGCAGGTGCTGTTCGCCCGGCACCAGATCAAGGTGTTCCGGTTCGTCCTGCGGCTGATCGGCAACGAGGCCGCGGCGGAGGACGTGATCAGCGAGGTGTTTCTCGACGTTTGGCGCTATGCCGGCCGCTTCGAGGCGCGCTCCAGCGTCTCGACCTGGCTCTTGGCGATCGCCCGCAACAAGGCCTACTCGGCGCTGCGGCGTCCCAAGTCCGAAGAACTGGACGAGGCCAAGGCCGAGGCGATCGAGGACACCGGCGATGATCCTGAAGTTGCGGCCCAGAAGCGGGACAAGAGCGAGCTGCTTCGCGACTGCATCCAGCGGCTGTCGGTGGATCATCGCGAAGTGATCGATCTGGTCTACTACCATGAGAAAACGATCGAGGAGGTCGCCGAGATCGTCGGAATTCCGGAGAATACCGTCAAGACTCGCATGTTCTATGCGCGAAAGAAGCTCTCCGAAATGCTGCAGGCGGCAGGAATCGATAGGGGTTGGCCATGACCGAGTTGAAGGACGAGCGCGCCGCCATCGATGAGCTCTTGCCGTGGCATGCCACCGGCCGGCTGTCTGCCGCCGAGGCTGCCCGCGTCGAGGCCGCGCTGCGCGCCGACCCCGAGCTTGCGCGCCGGCTCGATCTGGTCCGCGACGAGCTGGACGAGACCATCCGCGTCAATGAGCGGCTCGGCGCCCCCTCGCCCCACGCCATCGAGAAGCTGTTCGCCAAGATCGACGCCGAGCCGAAATACCCCCTGGCCACGCCGGGCGGGCTTGCCTCGCGCCTGTCGGAATGGCTGGCGGCGCTGGCGCCGCGCACGCTGGCGCTGGCCGTCACCGCCGCCGCGCTGGCGCTGGTGGTGCAGGCCGGCATCATCGGCTCGCTGCTGATCGAGGAGCGGCCGGCGGGCTTTTCCACCGCGTCCGCCCCGACGTTCGAACCGCAGGGCGGCAGCTTCGTGCTGGTCGGCTTCACCGAGACGGCGACCGCCGCCCAGGTGCTGACGTTCCTGAAAGCCAACGAAGCCGTCATTGTCGATGGTCCGCGCGCCGGCGGCCTGTTCAAGCTGCGCGTGTCGGCTGATAGGCTGCCGCCGGAGGAGTTGAACAAGATCGTTCAGCGCCTTGGCGCCGACCGCACGTTGGTGCGGATGGCTGCGCCGGTGCACTAAATAAGACGTATGGACCGACGCGACGTGTGACAGTGACGACCAGGGCCACGCGAGCCGAGACAGCGAGGAGATGGCGATGTCCCGACCCCGAATCCGTGCGCTGCGGCACTGCGCCGTTGTCGCCATCGCCGTGCTGGCCCTGATCGGCCGGGCCGGCGTGTCCGCCGCCCAGACCAATTACGAGCGCGGCAGCCCCTTCTCGGGCGGGTCCGGCGGCCACAGCGGCGGCGGCAATGCCGCCGGCGTGGCGATCGGCATCGGCGCGGCGCTGGCGATCGGCGCCCTGATCGCTGCCTCCCAGTCCCAGGCCGCCACGCGGCCGCGCGGCGACGAGGACGATTGGCGCGGCAATGTGCGCGACAATCCGCCGCCCCGCCCGTTCCATCACACGCCCACGCCGCCGCCCAATCCGCCTTCCGCGCCGTCCTCCGCCGCGTCGCCGCCCGCGCCGCGCTTCACCATCGCCCGCGGCGAGACGCGGTTCGTGCCCAACGAGGTGCTGGTCGAGGTCGGCCGCGGCGTCACGCCGGCCCAGATCGCGGCGATCGAGCGGCGGCTGAAGCTGGTCCGGCTGTCGGAGGAGAGCTTCGTGCTGGCCGGCCGCACCATCTATCGCTACCGGCTCCCGGACGGCGTCCGCTTGCCGGCGGTGCTGGCGGCGCTGTCGCGCGAGCGGCGCGTCGCCTCCGCCCAGCCCAACTACCGTTTCAGCACCCCGCGGGCGACGTTCAAGCTGGCCAGTTCCGGCACCGCCGCCGCGACGATCGATCCCTCGCTGCTCTATGCGCCGCGGGCGCTTCGCCTGGCGGAGGCCCACCAGATGGCGCGCGGCGACAGGGTGCTGGTGGCGGTGATTGATTCCGCGGTCGATCCGGCCCATCCGGAACTCGCCGGGGCGCTCGCCAAGAGCCTCGACGTCACCGGCACCGACGGGACGGCGGCGCCGCACAGCCACGGCACCGGCATGGCCGGCGCCCTGGCCGCCCGCGCCCAGCTCGTCGGCGTCGCGCCCGGGGCGTCGCTTGTTGCCATCACCGCCTTCCGGCCGGAAGGCGAGGGCGCCGGCGGCACCACCGTCACCGTTCTGCGGGCGCTCGATGCCGCGTTCGCGGAGGGCGCGCGGGTGGTCAATATGAGCTTCGCCGGCCCGCGCGACGCGCTGCTCGGCCGGGCGCTGGCAGGAGCGCACGAGCGCGGCCTGATCCTGGTGGCGGCGGCCGGCAATGCCGGGCCGAAATCGCCGCCGCTCTATCCGGCGGCCGACCGCAACGTCATCGCCGTCACCGCCACCGACGCCGACGACAAGGTGTTCGACCTGGCCAATCGCGGCCGCCACGTCACCATCGCCGCGCCCGGCGTCGACGTGCTGGTGCCGGGGCCCGAGGGCGCCTACGCCTTCACCTCGGGCACCTCGGTTGCCGCCGCTCACGTCTCGGGCGTGGTGGCGCTGATGCTGGAGCGCGACCCGACGCTCTCGGCCGACGCGGTGCGCGCAGCCCTCGCCGCATCGGCACGCGACCTCGGCCGCAAGGGCCGCGACGAGGTCTATGGCGCCGGCGAAGCCGATGCCAACGCGGCGGTGCGGCAGTTCGACAAGCGCACCGCCTCGCCCGCCGCGCCGATAGCGAGGTAATACGGTTCTCCGGCTGATCAAGCCGGAGAACCGTATTCAAATCGCCGAAAATCCCGTTATCGAACAAGGGGTTTTCGGCGAGACCATTTCCGGTATCCCGAAGGGATCGACCGGAAACCGGATAACTTCCTACGCCCGCCGCACGATGCCGCCGGTGTCGAGTTCGGCCAGCGCGTCCCGCACCCGCCGGCCGGCGATCACCCGGTCCGGCGCGATCTCGGCCAGCGGCACCAGCACGAAGGCGCGCTCGAACAGCCGCGGGTGCGGCAGCACGAGGCCCGGCTCGTCGAGGGTCACGTCGTCATAGGCGAGAATGTCGATGTCGATCGGCCGCGGCCCCCAGCGCGGCCCGGCCTCGCGCACCCGGCCGAGCCGGCGCTCGACGCCGAGCACCGTTTCCAGCAGCGCCCGCGGCGTCAGCGTGGTTTCCACCAGCACGCAGCGATTGACGAACGTCGGCTGGTCGGCGAGGCCCCAGGGCGGCGTCAGCCAGTCGGAGGAGGCGCGCACGATCTGCACACTGCCGCCCTCTGCCAGCAGCGCCAGCGCCCGGTCGAGCGTCGCCGGCACGTCGCCGAGATTGCCGCCAAGCCCGAGAATGGTGTCGACGGCGGCCGCCGTCATGTCAGGACTGCGGGCGGCGGCGCACCAGCGTGGCGCCGACATCGGCGAACACTGCCTCCAAGGGCGCGTTGGGCTTGTGCACGGTGACGCGCACGCATTCGAGCCTTTCGAACGCCGCGAGCAGGGCGTCGGCCACGGCGCCGGCCGCTGCCTCCACCAGCTTGAAGCGCCGGCTGCAGAAGGCGTCGCGCGCCACCTCGACGATCGCGTCATAGGAGGCGGTATCCTCCAGCCGGTCGCTGGCCGCGGCGGCGGCCAGGTCGAGCTCCAGCACCAGATCGAGCACGAACCGCTGGCCGAGCTTGGCCTCGAAGGCGTGGCAGCCGTGGAAGGCGTGCAGCGTCAGGCCGGTGACGAACAGCCGGTCGCCGGCATGGCCGCTCATCGCACGCCCTCGAGGGCGGCGGCCACCCGCAGCGCCTGCACGGTTTCGAACACGTCGTGCACCCGCACGATGCGCGCGCCCGCCGACACCGCCGCGAGATTGGCGGCGAGCGAGCCGCCGAGCCGCCGCTCGACCGCGGCCGGCGACACCGCGTCGATGAAGCGCTTGCGCGACAGGCCGATCAGCACCGGCCGGCCGAACACCGAGAACTCGGCGAGCCTGGCGATGGCGATCAGGCTCTGGGCCGGCGTCTTGCCGAAGCCGATGCCGGGATCGAGCACGATGCGCTCGCGCCAGATGCCGGCGCGCGCCGCGATCTCCAGCGAGCGGTCGAAGAAGCGCTCGATGTCGGCGACGATGTCGATGTCGGGGTCGACCGCCTCGCGGTTGTGCATCACCACCACCGGCACGCCGTGCTCGGCGGCGACGCTGGCCATGTCGGGGTCGCGCTGCAGGCCCCACACGTCGTTGAGCATCGCCGCGCCGGCCTCCAGCGCGCGGGCCGCCACCTCGGCCTTCATCGTGTCGACCGACACCGGAATGCCGAGGCCGACCGCCGCCGGCAGCACCGGGGCGAGCCGCGCCCATTCCGCCTCGGCCGAAACCGGCGTGGCGTCGCCATAGGGGCGGGTCGATTCGGCGCCGATGTCGAGAATGTCGGCGCCTTCGGCCTGGATCGCGCGGGCGCGGGTGTGCGCGGAGTCAGGCGCATCGAACCTGCCGCCGTCCGAGAACGAGTCGGGCGTGACGTTGAGGATGCCCATCACCAGCGGCCGTCGCGCGGCGAGCGCGCGGTCGAACCAGGACGAGTCGGCCGCCCGAACCGGCGGCGCTGCGGAACCGGAAGGGCGAGCGAGCGACATGGCGCCGCTTTGCGGCTCCCTCGCGACGAAGTCAAGCGGCCGATGGCGGCCGCGGTCCGCCCTCCCCTGCGCCGGCGCGCAATTCCCGACACGACCGGTTTCCACTTTTGCGGCGAATGCTCTAAGCGAAGGGCATGACGAACCTCGCCCGCTCCCCCGATCTTGCTGGCATCGCGGCGCTGGTCTCAGGCGTGCGCGCCCGCAACCGCGCCGCGGTGGCCCGCGCCATCACGCTGGTCGAGTCCAAGAAGCCGGCCCACCAGGCCGATGCCCGCGCGCTGCTGAAGGAGCTTCTGCCCTTCACCGGCCGGGCGACCCGGGTCGGCATCACCGGCGTGCCGGGCGTGGGCAAGTCGACCACCATCGACGTGCTGGGAAGCCACCTCACCGCCAAGGGCCACCGGGTCGCGGTGCTGGCGGTCGACCCGTCCTCGACCCGCACCGGCGGCTCGATCCTCGGCGACAAGACGCGCATGGTGAATCTGGCCGCCGACGACAACGCCTTCATCCGGCCCTCGCCCTCGGCCGGCACGCTGGGCGGCGTCGCCGCCAAGACGCGCGAGACCATGCTGGTGTGCGAGGCGGCGGGCTACGACGTCATCCTGATCGAGACGGTCGGCATCGGCCAGTCGGAGACCGCGGTGTCCGACCTCACCGACACCTTCGTCGCCCTGATGCTGCCCGGTGCCGGCGACGAGCTGCAGGGCATCAAGAAGGGCCTGCTGGAGCTCGCCGACCTGATCGCCGTCAACAAGGCCGATGGCGACAACCTCGCCCGCGCCCGCATTGCTGCGGCCGAATACAAGGCGGCACTGCACATCCTCGCCCCGGCCTCGGCGGTGTGGCAGCCGCCGGTGATCACCTATTCGGCGGCGACGAAAGAGGGCATCGAGCTTTTGTGGTCGCACGTGCTCGACCACCGCAAGAAGACCTCGGACGTCGGCGAGCTGCAGGAGAAGCGCCGCACCCAGCAGGTGAAATGGATGTGGGCGATGGTCGACGACCGGCTGAAGACCAAGATCCACTCCGACCCGACAGTGCGCGCCCGCGTGCCGGCACTGGAGAAGGCGGTCGCCGAGGGCACCTTGCCGGTGTCGCTGGCCGCCGAGGAGATCGCGGCGCTGCTGGGATTTTAGCGCAGGGGCCGACTCCGCGGCGCGGCGGCAAGCCCCTCGCCCGCAAGGCCTCTCACGCCGCGGCGGGCGGGCGCACCGAAGGGTCGCGCACCTGCCAGAAGCGGATGATGCGGCCGGCGGTCTCACGCGTCATCTTAGTATAGGCGTCGAACGCCTGGGCCAGCGCCGCCTCGGTGGTGCCGCGATCGTCGCGCGCCCGCAGCACGTCGCGCAAGGCCAGCCAGCTGATGCCGTTGGCCTTGGCCACCACCACCAGCGGATCGACGGTGTCGAGTTCGAACAGGCGCTTGGCCACGGCGAGGCCGAGGTCGCACATCAGGCTGATGGTGGCGAGCACGTGGGCGGCCTGGCGGCGGCGGGCGAAATCGCGAAGCTGGCGCTCGTCGAGCCGGCCGCAGTCGCGCAGCGCCTGCACCTCCACCATGGCCTGCGCCAGGTCCGAGTCCTCGTCGAGCAGCAGCGCGGCGAAACGGTCGGCGGCGTCGTGGGCGGCGCGGCGGATGCGGCTGGGGTCGTGGAAGCAGCGCGCCGCGTTGAGCTTGCGCACCACCGCCTCGGTGGCCTGGGCGAGCAGCGCCGGGTAGCAGTCGTCGGGCAGGTCCGGCCGGGTGCCGATCACCTCCTGCAGGTCGGAATCGCCCTTGGAGCGGTCGATCAGCCGGTGGAAGCCGGCGCGGGAGAATTTGGCGCCGTCATTGGCCGCAACGATGCGGATCACCTCATTGTCGCCGTGCTTCACCAGCGCGTCGGTGACGGTGGCGCCGAGGGTTTCGCGCTGCGCGATCGCCAGCATGTGCTCGCGGCCGTGGCTTTCAACCACGCACACCAGGTCTTCGTCGCGCAGCACCTGCGAATGGCGCAGCACCGGCTGGGCGACGTGGATGTCCGGATCGAGGGCAAGCCCACGCACGACGCCGTGCGGCGCCTGCGGCAGGCGGGCAATCCGCTCCGACAGCTCGACCCGCGCCGCCGCCTCGATGTTGCTGACCAGGCGCTGGAACACGGAATTGAACAGCGCCGCCTGCGCGTCGGTCAGGCTCGGCTCGGAGGAGATGAACAGGTCCGTTACGCTGCGCAGCGCATCGACGCGCTGGGAGTGGGAGCTGCGGGTCAGCACCGTGTCGAGGTCGGCGAGCAGCGGAGCCTTGGCGGCAGACAAGGACAAGGACAGGGACATGGCATTCCACGCAGGATCGGGCGGGGTCAGCCACACAACCTAATCGAGGTCGCCGAAGAAAGAGTTACCGTGGTGCGGATAAAGAAGCTGATTCGCGTGGCACCAGCGGACGTTAGGGCAGGCTGGCTGCAACCGGCACAACTCGCCGGATGCGCTCGAAACCGGTAACGTGTCGCAACGAGTCGTGATCGCAAACGCGCCGGGCCGGCCGGCTTCCTGTGTCGCGCCGCCGTTTCGAGCGTGTTAGATGCGCCGGAAGTCGGAAGTCATGTTCGAGGTCGAGAAGGTGATGGCGTCACAGACGGTGCGGCCGGACGGGGAACGGGTGCGAATCGGCGTGGTCGGCTGCGGCGTCATGGGGCGCAACCACGCGCGGGTGCTCTCGGAGATTGCGGCCGCCGATCTGGTGGCGATTGCCGATCCAGACCTCGCGGCCGCCGCGCCGGTCGCCGCCCAGCTCGGCACCCAGGCGGTCCCCGACATCGAGGCGCTGATCGCGCTGGGCTGCGAGGCGATGGTGATCGCCGCCCCCACTCATCTGCACCACCCGCTGGCGACGCTGGCGATCGAGCGCGGCATACATGTTCTGATCGAGAAGCCGATCGCCTCCAACCCCGAGGAAGGCCGCGACCTGGTCCAAAAGGCCGTCCGCGCCGGGGTCACCTTGATGGTCGGCCATGTCGAGCGCTTCAACCAGGCCGTTCAGACGGTCAAGGAGGCGATCCGCGACGAGGACATCCTGTCGATCGCCATCACCCGCGTCGGCCCGTTTCCGCCGCGTATGTCGAATGTCGGCGTGGTGATCGATCTCGCCGTGCACGACATCGATCTGATCCGCTGGCTGACCGAATCCGACATCGTCGAGGTCCAGCCGCAGCTTTCCAACGCGGTGGCCGAGCGCGAGGACATCGCGCTCCTGCAGTTCCGCACCGCCTCGGGCGTGCTGGCGCACATCAACACCAACTGGCTCACGCCGTTCAAGGCGCGCCACATCCACGTCGCCACCCGCGACAAGTATGTCATCGGCGACCTGATCACCCGCCAGGTGACCGAATGTTCCGGCTACCGCCCCGACGGCAGCTATTCGATGCGCCACCTGCCGGTCGGCCATACCGAGCCGCTGCGCCTGGAGCTGAACAGCTTCCTGAATGCGCTGAGCAGCGGCATTCCGCCCGGCGTCACCGGCGAGGAGGGGGTGATCAGCCTCGACATCGCCATGCGCTGCCTCGCCGGCGCGGCGAACGCGCCCGCCATTGCGGATTTCGCCGCCGCCAAGGTGCGCAAGGCGCGCTAGTGGCCTGCTTGTCCGCTTCGTTCGCTGGCAATCCGGCGAACTTCGCGGGCAGGACACGAGAGCATTCTCCGCAAGAGCGGGAAGCGGTTTTGCGAACGAGAATGCGACAAGCTTAGGTCGTCCGGCCGTTTCAGTCTGATCGGCGGATGCTCCAAACGTCCTCCCAGACCGGATGCACGACATGACCGAGCCTGCCGCGATTCCCTTCATCGACCTTGGCGCCCAGCGCCGCCGCCTCGGCGCGGCCGTCGATCAGGCGGTGGCACGGGTCATCGACCATGGCCAGTACATTCTCGGGCCGGAGGTGCGCGAGCTGGAGAGCCGGCTCGCCGCCGTCTGCGGCGCCAGGCACGCCTTGAGCTGCGCCTCGGGCACCGACGCGCTGATGCTGGTGCTGCTGGCGCAGGGCATCAAGCCGGGCGATGCGGTGTTCTGCCCGTCCTTCACCTTCTGCGCCACCGCCGAGGTGGTGGCGCTGGTGGGGGCGACGCCGCTGTTCGTCGATGTCGAGGCGGCGACCTTCAACATGAGTCCGCAGGGGCTGGAGCGCGGCATCGCCACCGCCAGGCGGCTGGGCCTCAGGCCGGCGCTGGTCATTCCGGTCGACCTGTTCGGCCTGCCGGCGGACTATGACGCGATCCTGCCGGTCGCCGAGCGCCACGGCTTGCCGGTGCTGTCGGACGCCGCCCAGAGCTTCGGCGCCACCTATCGGGGCCGCAAGGTCGGCACGTTCGGCGTGGCCACCGCCACCAGCTTCTTTCCGGCCAAGCCGCTCGGCTGCTATGGCGACGGCGGCGCGGTGTTCACCGACGACGATGCGCTGATCGAGGTTTTGCGCTCGCTGCGCGTCCACGGCATGGGCGCCGACAAGTACGACAATGTCCGCCTCGGCATGACCGGGCGGCTCGACACCATCCAGGCGGCGGTGCTGATCGAGAAGCTGAAGATCTTCGACGACGAGATCGCCGCCCGCGACCGCGCCGCCGCCGCCTACAGTGCCGCGCTCAAGGACCTCGCCATCGTGCCGCGCGTGCCCGAGGGGCTCACCTCGGTGTGGGCGCAGTACACCCTGCGCCTCCGGCCCGGCCGGCGCGACAGGCTCGCCGCCGACCTGCGCCCGCAGGGCATCCCGACCGCGATCTATTATCCCAAGGCGCTGCACCAGCAGGTGGCCTACCGCCACTTCCCGGTCGCCGACGGCGGCCTGGCGGTGACCGAGCGGCTGGTCGACGAGGTGATCTCGCTGCCGATGCACGGCTATCTCGACGAGGCGACGCAAGGCCGTATCATCGAGGCGGTGCGTCGGGCGCTGGCGTGACTTATCGACCCTCTTCATTTTTGGGAGGGCGGCTCGCAATCTTAATGTGGCGAGAGATAGCGAGGCGGGTAAGGGAAACGGACGCCACCAGTTTACCAGTCAACCGGTAATGCCCTAATTTTGAAGCCACCATTTTAGGCGGAGAATTATTCATCAACGCTGTGCAGTTAACAATGTGGCCGAGCAGGAGTGGGGGCATGAAAGATGGAGAATTCCTACTTGGAGTCGTTGCGAAATATTGCAATGAATTTCGACACCCTGCCCTCATGTCGTTTGGAGTGTTTCACCACACCATAAAAAGTTGGCGCGGCACATCAGAAAGTTACAAGTCTGGCTGCTACGTGTATTTTTCGGAAGATTATAAGCCGCTTTACATTGGAAAGGCGTCATTTGCAAAAAGCATTGGTGATCGCTTGTTTGCACATGACCACAGACTACCTATGTCATGGTGGCGAGAAAATGCAGCGTCGGTGACGCTTATCACCGTGGCTAACGCGTTTGAGGCGCCCTCTTTCGAGGAGTTTTTAATTGAACAACTCCGTCCAGCCGGGAACAAGGTTGGCGCAATATTGAAGCCCAACCCATCTAATTAGGAGACATCCTCACCCGCCCTCGCTTCATTTGGCACCCTCTCCGCAAGGCAGATGCCGACGCTAACTAGGTTTTCGGCGTCTTTTCTAGGATCACCACAAGATTCACGCGTCTCGCGTCGGCGACCTCAGTCTCCTCACATAAGCGCATGCCATGCTGAAGGGCATCCTCTCCGTCGGCGGCTTCACGCTTCTCTCCCGCGTCACCGGCTTCGTCCGCGACGTGGTGCTCGCCGCCGTGCTCGGCGCCGGCCCGCTCAATGACGCCTTCCTGGTGGCGCTGCGGCTGCCCAACCATTTCCGCGCCATCTTCGCCGAAGGCGCCTTCAACGCCGCCTTCGTGCCGGCCTATGCGAGAGCCCGCGAGGAGGAGGGCGAGGAGGCGGCGCGCACCTTCGCCGGCCGCATCCTCACGCTGCTGGTGCTGGCGACCGGGCTCGTCACCGCGCTCGCCATGGCGTTCACCCCGCAGGTGATCGACCTCCTGGCGCCGGGCTTTGCCGGCGATGCCGGCCGCTTCGACCTCGCGGTGGCGCTGATCCGCATCACCTTCCCCTATCTGGTGTTCATTTCCGTCGTCACCCTGCTCGGCGGCATGCTGAACGCCCACAAGCGCTTTGCCGCGGCGGCCGGCGCGCCGATCCTGCTCAATGTCGCGATCGTCGCGGCGCTGACCGGTGCCGCGGCGTTTCCGACCGCCGCCCATGCGGCCGCCTGGGGCGTGTTCGTTGCCGGCATCGCCGAACTCGCCCTCCTGATGGCCGATGCGCGCCGGGCCGGCATCCTGCCGCCCTTCCGCTGGCCGCGCTTCGGCGGGGCGGTGGCCCGCTTCTTCAAGGCGCTGGGGCCAGCGACCATCGGCTCGATGGGCACGCAGATCGCGCTGTTCGCCGACACCATCATCGCCTCGCTGCTGCCGGTCGGGGCGCTGTCGGCGCTCTATTATGCCGACCGCCTGCAGCAATTGCCGATCGGCGTCATCGGCATCGCCGCCGGCACCGTGCTGCTGCCGGAGATGGCGCGCCGGCTGGCGGCGGGCGACGAGGCGGGCGCCGCCGAGGCGCAGCGCCGGGTGATCGCCATCACCTTGCTGCTGGCGGTGCCGTGCCTTGCGGTGTTCCTGACCATTCCGCACCTGGTGATGAAGGCGCTGTTCGCGCGCGGTGCATTCACCAGTGCCGACGCGGCCGCGGCCGGCCAGACGCTGGCGGCCTACGCCACCGGTCTCTTGCCCTTCGTGGTGCTGCGGGCGTTCGTGGCGCCATTCCACGCCCGGCGCGACACCTTCACGCCGATGGTGGCGGTGTTCGCCGGCGTGTTCGTCAATGTGTCGCTGAAGGTGGCACTGATGGCGCCGCTGGCGCAGATCGGCCTGGCGCTCGGCACTGCGGCCGGCGCCTGGGTCAATGTTGGCCTCCTTGCCGTGCTGGCGGCGCGCCGCGGCTTTCCCGGCCTCGGGCGCGACACGGTGGCGACCGCCGCCCGCATTCTCACCGCCGGCGGCGCGCTGGCGCTGGTGCTGGTGTTCGCCGAGGCGCCGCTGCGCGCCGCACTGGCCGGCCTGCCGCTGCACGACGAGCTGACGCTGGCGGCGCTCGGGCTCATCGGTGCGCTGGTCTATGTCGGCGTGGTGCTGGCGCTGTTTGGGCGGCGGCGCCTGCGGGCCCTGCTGGGGCGGCGCGGGGCGCCGGCCAGCCCGTCGATCACGGAAAGGTGACTGAAGGTCAGTCCCGATCGAACCGCATGTCTTGTTGCGGCTGAAACCGCGCCCGCGGGCGGCGCCTCATCGCGCGTCCGCCGGGAACCGCCTGTTCGGACAGGGATTATCGCGGCGTGGCGCGCCATGACTCGCGAAATCGTCCGCCATCCCCCATATCGGTTCGGTTGCCGAAGACGCAGGTTCATCGTGACAGGGCGGCCGGAGCATCGGCCATCGCCGGCGTTGATGGATCGGCAGCAATAGATCGCATTTGATTGTCGCCGCGTCCCGGTGCCATAGGGAGCGTTCGACACAGTCCGTGATAATGCCGCCCCGTGCCGGACACATCGGAGGCCGAGGGCGGCGAGGGGAGACCGCATGCGGATCATGGGCGCTGGTGCACGCCGCACCGGCTTGTTCGTCTTGGGCTTGGTGGCCTTCGGTCTTCTGGCGGGCTGCGGCGGCAGCCAGCCGCCGGCACCGCCGGCGGCGCCGGCCGTCACGGTCGCCAACCCGGTGCGCAAGGTGGTGGCCGAGACCGACGAATATGTCGGCCGCTTCGTGGCGATCGACGCCGTCGAGGTTCGCGCCCGCGTGTCCGGCTATCTTGACGCCATCCATTTCACCGACGGCCAGCTCGTCAAGCAGGGCGACCTGCTGTTCACCATCGACCGGCGGCCGTTCGAGGCGACGCTGGCCCAGGCCAAGGCCAATCTGGCCCAAGCCAAGGCCAACCTCGCCTTCAGCGAGTCCGATCTCAACCGCGCCCAGCAGCTGGTGCGCGACAAGACTATCACCGAACAGACCTTCGACCAGCGCGTCCAGGCCAAGCGGGTCGCCGAGGCCAATGTGGCGGCGCAGGAGGCGGCGGTGAAGCAGACCGAGCTCGACCTCGCCTTCACCGAGTTGCGCGCCCCCATCTCCGGCCGCATCGGCGACCGGCGGGTGTCGCCCGGCAATCTGGTCACCGGCGGCGTCACGGGCAACACCACGCTGCTCGCCACCATCGTCTCGACCGATCCCATCCGCTTCGAGTTCACCATCGATGAGGCCTCCTTCATCCGCTACCAGCGGCTGGCCAAGGAGGGGGTCGACAGCATCTCCAGCCGGGAGGGCCGGACGCCGGTGCTGCTGCGGCTGATCGACGAGAAGACCTTCGGCCACAAGGGCCAGATGGATTTCATCGACAATGTGGTCGAAAAGGGCTCGGGCACCATTCGCGGCCGCGCGGTGTTCGAAAATGCCAACGGCCTGTTCACGCCCGGCGTGTTCGCCCGCATCCAGGTGCCGGCGGCGGCGGCGGGCGAGGCGCTGATGGTGCCGGACACCGCCATCGCCAGCGAGCAGATCCGCAAGTTCGTCTATGTCGTCGGCGACGACGACATCGCCAAGCCCAGATATGTCGTGCTCGGCCAGCTCGTCGACGGGCTCAGGGTGGTTAAGGAGGGGCTGTCGCCGCAGGACCGCGTGGTGGTCAACGGCCTCGCCCGCATCCGGCCGATGATGAAGGTGACGCCGCAGCCGCAGGGCGCGGCGCCCCCCGGCCCCACCGCCGCCCCGGCGAAATAAGGCAGCGCCCCCATGCGATTGTCCCGCTTCTTCATCGACCGGCCGATCTTTGCCTCGGTGGTGTCGATCGTCTTCATCATTCTCGGCGGCGTGGCGTTCCTCCGCCTGCCGGTGGCGCAGTATCCCGAGATCGCGCCGCCGGTGATCAACATCACCGGACAGTATCCCGGCGCCAGCTCCGAGACCGTGGCCGCCACCGTGGTGGCGCCGCTGGAGCAGCAGATCAACGGCGTGGAGGGGATGCTCTACATCTACTCCAACTCCACCGCCGACGGCCGCTTCACGATTTCGGTGACCTTCGACATCGGCGTCAATCTCGACATCGCCCAGGTGCAGGTGCAGAACCGCGTCGCCACCGCCACGCCGCGCCTGCCATCCCAGGTGCAGCAGATCGGCGTCACGGTCGCCAAGAGCTCCCCCAACATCCTGATGGTGGTGAGCCTCTATTCGCCCGACAAGTCGCGCGACACGCTGTTCATCTCCAACTTCGCCAACATCCAGATCAAGGACGTGCTGTCGCGCGTCGACGGCGTCGGCTCCATCACGGTGTTCGGCAGCCGCGACTATGCGATGCAGGTGTGGCTCGATCCCGACCGCCTGCAGTCGCTGAACCTGACGGCGGGCGACGTCACCGCCGCGCTGCAGGCGCAGAACATCCAGGTCGCCTCGGGCGTGCTCAACCAGCCGCCGGTGCCAGACCAGCTTGCCTTCCAGGTCGCGGTGCAGACGCTGGGGCGGCTCACCGAGCCCGAGCAGTTCGCCAACGTCGTGGTCAAGCAAACCGACAACGCCATCGTCCGTATCAAGGACGTGGCGCGGGTCGAGCTGACGGCGCAGGACTACGCCTCCACCTCCTATCTCGACCGCGACCCCTCGGTCGGGCTCGGCGTCTTCCAGCGTCCGGGTTCCAACGCGCTCACCGCCGGCAACGCCGTGCTGGCGACGATGGAGGAGTTGTCCAAGTCCTTCCCGCCGGGCGTCAAATACGCCGTCCTCTACAACCCCACTCAGTTCATCCAGCAGTCGGTCAATGCGGTGATCGAGACCATGCTGGAGGCGGTGGCGCTGGTGGTGCTGGTGGTGATCCTGTTCCTGCAGACCTGGCGGGCGGCGATCATCCCCATTCTGGCAATTCCGATCTCGCTGATCGGCACCTTCTTCGTGATGAGCGTCGCCGGCTTCTCGATCAACAATCTGTCGCTGTTCGGCCTAGTGCTGGCCATCGGCATCGTCGTCGACGACGCCATCGTCGTCGTGGAGAACGTCGAGCGCAACATCGCCACCGGGATGGAGCCGCACGAGGCGGCGCGCAAGACCATGGACGAGGTCGGCACCGCGCTGGTGGCCATCGCGCTGGTGCTGTGCGCGGTGTTCATTCCCTCGATGTTCATCACCGGCATTTCGGGCCAGTTCTACCGCCAGTTCGCGCTCACCATCGCCAGCGCCACGGTGATCTCGCTGATCATCTCGCTCACGCTGTCGCCGGCGATGTGCGCGCTGCTGCTGAAGCCCCACGATCCGCGCCATCGCGACACATGGTGGGAGAAGCCGTTCCACGCGTTCTTCCGCCTTTTCAACCGCGGCTTCGACGGCGTGGCGCGCAGCTACAGCTGGGTGGTAGGCAAGGTCGTGCGCATCGCGGTGGTGATGCTGATCGCCTATGCGGCGATCATCGCCGCCGGCCTCAACTTCTTCGCCGATACGCCGCGCGGCTTCATCCCGCAGCAGGACCGCGGCGTGCTGGTGGTGGCCTCGCAGCTGCCGCCCGGCGCCTCGATGGCGCGCACCGACGCGGTGATGCGCAAGGCGGCCGACATGGTGCTGGCGACGCCCGGCGTCGCCCACGTCGTCAACATCGTCGGCTTCTCCGGCGCCACCCGCACCAACGCGCCCAATGCGGGGGCGATGTTCGTCATCCTGGAGCCGTTCGAGGCCCGCAGGGGCGATCCCAGCCGGTCGGCGACGGCGATCCAGGGCCAGCTGTTCCGCAAGTTCGCGGCGATCCAGGACGCCTTCATGATCGTCGTGCTGCCGCCGCCGGTGGACGGCATCGGCAATGCCGGCGGCTTTCGCATGATGATCGAGGACCGGGCCGGGCTCGGGCCGCAGGCGCTGCAGGGCGCGGTCTATGGCATGATGGGCAAGGCGGCGCAGACGCCGGGGCTGAAGCAGGTGTTCTCGCTCTACGAGACTGCGACGCCCCAGCTCTATCTCGATATCGACCGCACCAAGGCGCAGATGCTCGGCGTCAATATCGCCGACGCCTTCAACACGCTGCAGGTCTATATCGGCTCGTCCTACGTGAATGACCTTAATCTGTTCGGCCGCACCTTCCGCGTCCAGGCGCAGGCCGACGCGCCCTACCGGCTGGAGCCGGACGACATTCTGAAGCTGCACGTGCGCAACAAGGCCGGGGAGATGGTGCCGTTCGGCTCCTTCACCACGGTGCGCGACATCTCCGGCTCCTACCGCACGCCGCGCTACAACATCTATCCCGCGGCCGAGCTCGACGGCGACACCATGCCCGGCACCTCGCAAGGGCAGGCCATGGCGATCATGGAGAAGATCGCCGCCGAGACCCTGCCGCCGGGCATCGGCTATGAGTGGACCGACATCGCCTTCCAGCAGCAGCGCGCCGGCGACACCGCCACCTTCGCCTTCGTGCTCGGCGTGGTGTTCGTGTTCCTGGTGCTGGCCGCGCAATATGAAAGCCTGACGCTGCCCTTGGCGGTGATCCTGATCGTGCCGATGTGTCTCGTCGCCTCGATCGCCGGCATCCTGCTGCGCGGGATGGACAACAACATCCTCACCCAGGTCGGCTTCGTGGTGCTGATCGCGCTGGCATCGAAAAACGCCATCCTGATCGTCGAGTTCGCCAAGCAGCTGGAGGACGGGGGCCGCGACCGCTTCGCCGCGGCGATGGAGGCGGCGCGGCTGAGGTTGCGGCCGATCATCATGACCTCGCTCGCCTTCATCCTTGGCGTGGTGCCGCTGGCCTGGGCCACCGGCGCCGGCTCGGAACTGCGGCGCGCGCTCGGCACCGCGGTGTTCTCCGGCATGATCGGCGTCACCGTGTTCGGCCTCGTCTTCACGCCGGTGTTCTATGTGATCTGCCGCTGGATCGCGGGCTTTTCCGAGCGGCGGGCTCGCCGCCGGGCGGAGGCCAGCGGCGCCGCGGCCGGCTGAGGCGGCGGCCCGGACACTCACCGGGATTGCGGCCGATCAGCCGCAATCCCGATCGTCCGCAAGCCGCCTCAATCGGGCGTCGCCGCCTCGCGTTCGCGGCTGCGCTTGAGGCCGAGCCGGCGCTCGCGCCAGATCACCACGAGCCCGGCGCCGACGACGATCGCCGCGCCCACCAGCACCATCGGCCCCGGCACCTCGCGGAACGCCACCCAGCCCAGCGCCGTCGCCCAGATGATCGCCGTATAGTCGAACGGCGCGAGCAGCGAGGCGTCGGCGTAGCGGTAGCTCTGCGTCATCAGGATCTGCGCCACCCCGCCGAGCAGGCCGGTGGCGATCAGGGCGGCGATGGTCTCGATGTCGGGCACCACCCAGCCGAACGGCGCGGTCGCCAGCGCCATCAGCGTCGAATAGAGCGCGAAATAGAACACGATGGCGCCGGTGGTCTCGGTGTAGGTCAGCCGCCGGATCTGCACCACCGCACCCGCCGACAGCACCGCGCCGGTGAGCGAGGCGAGTGCGCCGATGGCCGCCGTGCTGGTGACGTCGCCCCCACCGAAGCGCGGCCACAGGATGATCAGCACCCCGGCGAGCCCCACCGCCACCGCGCTCCAGCGGAACAGCCGCACCTTCTCCTTGAGGAACAGCGCCGCGAAGGCCACCGAGATCAGCGGCATCGCGAAGCTGATGGCCGTGGCCTCTGCCAGCGGCAGCAGCGCGAGGCCGGTGAACATGAAGAACATCGCGAAGATGCCGGTGAGGCCGCGAAAGAAGTGGCCAAGCGGATGCTGCGTGCGCAGGGCGGTGGCCAGCTCGCCCTCATAGGCGAGCCACGCCAGGAGCGGCACGATCGTGAAGAAGGCGCGAAAGCACACCACCTCGCCGGCCGGCACCGCCGTGCCGATGTGGCGCACGAGCCCCGACAGGCCGGTGAAGCAGAACACCGCCAGCAGTTTGAGGAGCATGCCCTTCAGGGGAAGCGTCATGGCCGCAGGGTCGGGGCAAAAGGTGTGAGGAAAAGAGTGCGGGGCCTGCCGCACGGGAGGGCGCGGCACGGAGACCGGGGGATCGGGGGGGACGAGGCGCGCGGCGACGGTGCGGACCCGTTCAGACTCACCGGAGCGGAAACGACTACCAAATCACGCACGGCGCCAATTCTGAACGCCTGCAAACGCGCGGCAGGGATGCGGTCATTTGCCGCCGCAGGACGGCGCGCAGAACGCCGCGTGCAGGGCGACGATCATCGCGCGCACCTCGTCGCGCGCCAGGGAGTAATAGATGTGCTTGCCCTCGCGCCGGGCGCGCACAAGGTGCTCGCCCTTCAGGCGCGCCAGTTGCTGCGACACCGCGGGCTGGCGCTCGTCCAGAAGCTCGGCCAGCTCCATCACCGACTTCTCGCCCTCAACCAGAAGGCACAGGATCACCAGCCGCGATTCGTGGGCCAGCGCCTTGAGGAACTCGCTGGCGTCGCGCGCATGCCGCAACAGCTCGGCGACGTCGAGGGAGGGCTCGCCTGGGCCGGCGTCGCTGCGGGGGAGATGCGGAGGAGTCATCGGGATATCGCGCCGGTTGGGAAGGGCGAGGGCAGCGCGCCGGCGCCGCTCGCCGGGCGGCGCGGCCGCGACGGCACCGTCGAAACGCAGCGGGCGGGACGCGCCGGACCGCTCATGACATCCCCTCGCGAAAGCTTGGCATGCGGACGGCCAATGTCATTACACATTTACACATGTGAATAGACGCAACAAATACCGATCCTTGGTGCGCCTAGCGTACCAAGCGCATCTGGTGCGCCTTGCGCGCCTTGCGCGCCCGGCGGGCGTCGGTGACAAGGTCACCGACGCCGCGCGTGGAACCTGCGAGGGGAACCTGCGAGGTCAAGCGCAAGTGGGGACCGCCAAATCGGGGACCGCCAAATAGGGGATCGCTCACTTGGGGATGATCCACTTGGAATAGTTCACTTGGAATAGGTCACTTGGAATAGTTCACTCGGAAGAGCTCGCTGGGGAATGGTTCACTTGGTGAAGCTGGAGCAGGCCATGTCGCAATTGCAGGCGGTCGAGACATTTGAGAAACCGGCACAATTCCACACCCCGCCGGCACGCGAAGAGGGTGCGCTGGCGCACATGCCGGTGGGGCTGTTCGGCATGGTCATGGGGTTGGCCGGCACCACGCTGGCGAGCCAGGCGGCGGCGCGCGCCCTGGGCGGCGGCCTCGCCGTCACCGCGCAGTGGATCGCGCTGACGGCGGCCGGCATCACGCTGGCGGTGGGCAGCTTCATCTTCCTAGCCTATTTCATCAAGCTCCTGCGCTATCCCCACGCGGTGGTCGCGGAATGGCACCACCACGTGCGCATCAATTTCTTCCCGGCCGCCAGCATCGCGCTGGCGCTGGTGGCGACCATGCTGCTGCCCCATGCGCCGGGGGTGGCGCGGGTGGTGTGGATCATCGCCGCCATCGGTCACGCCATCGGCTTCGTCGGCGTGGTGTCGCACTGGATGGGGCCGCGCACCATTCCGGTCGCCACGCTCAATCCGGCCTGGTTCATCCCCGCCGTCGGCAATGTGGTGATGCCGATCGCCGGCGTCGATCTGGGCTACCTGTCGGTGTCGTGGCTGTTCTTCGGCACCGGCCTCATGTTCTGGCTGGTGCTGCTGCCGATGGTGATCCACCGCTTCGTGTTCGAGGCGCCGCTGCCGCCCAAGCTGGTGCCGACGCTGGCGATCCTGATCGCGCCGCCGGCGGTGGCCTTCATCGCCTATGTGAAGCTCACCGGCGGGCTCGATGCCGGGGCGCAGGTGCTCTTCGGCGCCACCATCGCCTTTGCCCTGCTGGTGGTCGCCGCCGCCGGCCGTATCGCCAAGGCACCGTTCGGCGTGCCGTTCTGGGCGCTGTCCTTCCCCACGGCCGGGCTGACCATCGCCACCCTCACCTATGGCGCCAAGGCCGGCATCCCCGGCGTCACCTTTGCCGGGCTCGGCCTGTGGGCGTTTCTCCTGGTGCTGATTGTCGTCCTGCTGGTGCGCACCTTGGTGGCGCAGGCGCAGGGCCGGATCTGCGTGCCGGAGTGAAGCCCGCATTCTGCTTCAGCGGGCGGCAGCGAACATCAGCGTCCGGACCAGCTCGTCGATGGTGCCGACGACGCGCAGCGCCTCCTTCAGCCGCTCGCGCATCGTCGCATCGAGCCGGCCGGGATCGACGGCATTGCCGAGCCGCCGCCCGGAATGCACGTCCTCGATCTGCTGATGCAGGATGGCTTCGAGCAGCACGCTCTGCGCCTCGGCCAGATGGTCGAGGTCGCGCTCGCCGCCGACGCCAAGCGCCCGCACCCCGGCCAGCCGCGCCGGGGTCGAGCGCTCGACGACATGGTGGCGGATGGCGAGACAGCGCGCCGCGGTGACGATGGCGAACAGCCCGGTCTTCTTGAGGTCGACGCGGCCGCTCTCGGTCTTGAAGCCGCCGAACAGGCCGAGCGCCGGTTGGGCATGGCCGCCGGCCTCGGCCAGGAGCTTGGCGAAGCCGACCTGGCCGCGCGCCGCGTCGAACGCCTCCTGCCACAGGTCGCGCGCCATGCGGGCGTCGCCGTGCACGCAGCGCAGATCGAAGAAGATGTCGACCGACAGCAGATCCTCCGGCTTTGAGCGGGTGATCCAGTGGCGAACGCGCTCGCGCCACGTCTCAAGGCTGCCGCGCCAGGCCGGCATCTTGGCCATCACCCCGCCTTTGCACAGCGGCACCCCGGCGGCGTGCAGGATGTCGGCGAGCTCGCTGCCGAGTTCGGCGAACCAGCGGTCCTCCGGTCCGTCCGGCGCGCCGTGCGCGAACAGGATGGCGTTGTCCTGGTCCATCGCCAGCAGGCTCTCGCCGCGCCCGGCCGAGCCCAGCACCAGCACGGCGTAGCGGCAGGGCGGCTTGCCGCGGCCGCGCGCCCTCAGCGTCTGCTCGGCCAGCACCGCGGCACGGCGGGTGAGCGCGCCGAGCTCGCGCGAGATCACCGCGGCGATGTCGCGGGCGCCGACGCCCTCGGCGAGCAGGCTCGCCGCCACCGAGGCGATCTTCGCCCATGCCTTGGCCAGCGCCGGCACATCCGGCGCCTCGTCGATCTCGTCACCCAATGAGACGGCATCGCGCGCGCGCATGCGCAGAAGATCGCGCGCCGAGAGCGCGCCGACAACCTGGCCGATCTCGTCGACCACCCCGAGATGGCGCACCCTCAGGCGGTCCATCCGGCCGATGGCCCGGTAGACGAAGGCGTCCGCCGGCACCGCCGCCAGCGGCGCGCTCATGATCGCGCTGACCGAGATGGCCAGCACCGCCACCCCGTGCTCGGCCAGGGCCCGGGCGAGGTCGCGTTCGGTGACGATGCCGACGCCCTCGGCGTCGAACGGGCCGTCCTCCGGCGCGGCCCCCGGCGGGGCGACGAACAGTGAGGAGATGCGCCGGTCGATGATCTCCTTCAGCGCCGCCGCCACCGGCGCGTCGGCAGCGGTGAATAGCGGCGGCTGCGACATCACCTCGGCGACGCGGTGGCGGTAGGGATAGCTGTCGAGCTGGGCGAAGGTGCGCTCGGCATCGACGCGGCTGGCCGCGGCGTCGTCTTCCGCCACGGTGCGCCGGCCGCTCTCGCGCGCCTCCAGCAGGCCGCGGCAGGCCTGCTCGGCCTCGGCCAGGGTGCGGATGCCGGTCTCGCGCAGGTGCGGCACCAGGGCGATGAAGATCGCGGCGATCAGCCGCGCCCGCTCGGGCGCGGCCGGGGAAGCGTGCGGGGGCGTCGCTTGCGGGGGCGCGGCAAGCCCCAGCCAGCCGGCGAGAACATCGAGCGAGAAGCCAGCGAGGTCGGGCCGGACGACCTCGGCCAGCGCCCGCACGTCGAGCACCCGCGGCGGCTGGCGGGCGAGGCCCGCGCGCTCGTATTCGCGCCCCAGCACCGCCAGGTCGAACCCGACCTCGTGGCCGATCACCACCGCCGTGCCGAGAAACCCGTCGAGCCGGCCGGCCACGCCCGCCATGTCCGGCAGCGCGGCATCGTCCGTTGCGGCCGGCAGGGTATCGTCGAGGCTGTCGTCGGTCAGCCGGCCGGCGCGGATGCGCGCCGCCCCGATCCGGCCGAGCCGGGCGCGCCGCGGATCGACGTCGCTGGCATCGCAATCGATGGCCACGGCGTCGAGCGCGATCAGCGGCGTGGCGCTGGTCTGAAGCATGTCGTTTTCCCTGCAACAATATGCAGGCACAGTCGACTCGTCTCAATGCGACCTTGTACGATTGTTTCGGTCGAACCAGTCTTCCGTCTGGATGGGGTTCAGGCGGTTTGCGGCCGATCGGGCCTTCGAGCCGTCGTCCGGTCGCGGAAATCCCGCTGCCGGACGAGGATTTTCGGCGAGATCGTTTGCGGGTTCCCGTAGGGATCGCCCGGAAACCGCACAGGGAGCAGAGGATGCAGCCACGCACGCTCGTCCTGGCCGTGGTCGGCGGCATCGGTCTGGTCGGCGCCGTGGTGGCGGCGGCGGCCATCCTCGCCGTCGCCAGTGCGGCGGGGGCGCCGCCGGCGCAGGCCGGGCTCTATGTCTCGCTGGTCGCCGGCGGCGGCATCCTGGCCGGGCTCGCCGGGTGGTGGCTGCTGCACGCCCGGCTGATCCTGCCGCTGGAGGCGCTGACGCGCGACCTGCGGCTCCTGCAGGACAATCCGCAGGCGCGGGCGCTGGACGTGCCGGACGGGCACGCGCTGGGCCGGCTGCCGGAGCAGATCGCGGCCCTGCTCGGCAAGCTCGACGCGGCGCAGCAGGCCACCGGCAAGGCCATCGCGGCGGCCACCCGGCGCGCCGAGGAGCAGATGAGCCGGCTGGAGGCGATCCTGGTCGACCTCGCCGAGGGCGTGGTGGTGTGCAATCTCGACCACCGCATCCTGCTCTACAATCAGGCGGCCCGGCGCCTGCTGCACCGGCCGGCGGGGCTCGGGCTCGACCGGCCGCTGTTCGGCGTGCTGGCCGAGGAGCCGATCCGCCAGACCCTGGAGATGCTGCGCCGCTCCGCCTCGGACGCCCACCCGGTGCTGCGGATTCACCGCTGCGTGGTGTCGGCGCTCGACTCCGAAATCTCGCTGAAGGCGCGGCTCGGCCTGATGCGCGAGCCCACGGGCGAGATCTCCGGCTATGTGCTGACCTTCACCGAGACCACCGAGGGGCCGGTCAGCGTGCCCGCGTCGCCCGAGCCGATCCCGCCGCGCCCCGAATTCTACGACTTCGACCTGTTCAAGCCGGCGCGCACCACGCTGTCCGAGACGCCGCTGCGCAAGATTGCGTTCGTGGTGTTCGACACCGAGACCACCGGCCTCAATCCCGGCGGCGGCGACGAACTGATCTCGATCGGCGCGGTCCGGGTGGTCAATGGCCGGCTGCTGACCGGCGAAACCTATTTGCAGCTGATCGATCCCGGCCGGCCGATTCCGGAGGCCTCGATAAAGTTCCACGGCATCACGGCGGACATGGTGGCCGGCCAGCCGCCGGTGCGCGAGGTGCTGCCGACGTTCAAGGCATTCGCCGGCGATGCGGTGCTGGTGGCCTACAACATCGCCTTCGACATGGCCTTCCTGGCCAAGCGCGAGAAGGAGGCCGGCGTCGTCTTCGACAATCCGGTGCTCGACGCGCTGCTGCTCGCCGCCCACGTGTTTCCCGACCAGCCCGACCATTCGCTGTCGGCGATGGCCCACCGGCTCGGCGTCAATGTCGAGGGCCGCCATACCGCGCTCGGCGACGCCATCGCCACCGCCAAGCTGTGGGTGAAGCTGCTGGTGATGCTGGAGGCGCGCGGTCTCGGCACCTTCGGCCAGGCGGTGGAGATCTCGCAGCGCATGATGAAGCAGCGCCAAGCCCAGGCCCCCGACGTGGGCTGGTGAGCCCCCGTCGCCGTCCCGGCCAAGCACGCAGCGCGCAAGCCGGGATCGCCTTCAGGATAGAGGGGGCCTATTCTGCCGACGATCCCGGTCTCGGCCGGCGCCTCGCTCGGGATGATGAGGCCCAGGCTGTCGTCCCGGCCCGGCGGCGTGAGCCGCGCAGGCCGGGATCGTCTTACGGCGTGCGGCTTGCGTCTAGAGCATTCTCCGCAAAAGTGGGAACCGGTTTTGCGAGAGAGAATGCGATAACTCAAAGACTTGAGACGCGTCCGCTTGATCCAATCAGATCGGCGGACGCTCTACCGCGAGCAGGTCGACACGCCGATCATCGAATAGGCCGGGCACCAGCCGAGCATGGCGGTGGCGAGCGGGACCACGCCGATCCAGCCGATCCAGGCATATTGGTTGCCCGACAGCAGCGCGAAGGCGATGAGGGCGATACCGGCGATGATACGCAGCGCGCGGTCGATCCCGCCAACGTTGGTGGTCATTCTCTACGTCTCCAGAAGTGACTTGGTGGCCGGCCGGGGACGCCGGTGCCCGTCGGGCATGGCGTCACCATGACCGATGGCCGCCGCAGCGTCGGTGACCTTGTCACAAACGGCCGGGAAACGTCACAAACGGCAGACGGGCGGCGGGTCAATCCGCCTCGTCGGCGAGGCGGACGAGGCGCGCACGGTCGACGATGTCGATGCGGCCGCGCGACAGCACGACCAGCCCCTGCTTCTCGAACGATTTGAGCTGTCGCGACACCACCTCGCGGGCCGAGCCGAGCTCGGCGGCGAGTTCCTGGTGGGTGGCCGTCACCGCCGCCATGCTGCGGGCGAGCAGGAGGCGGGCGAGCCGCCGGTCGATGCGGTGGAACACCGCGTCTTCCATGGTCAGGATCAGGTCGGCGACGCGGTCGGCATAGGCCGCCAGCACGAAGTCGCGGAAGGTCGCCGAGCTGGCGAGCAGGGCGCGGAAGGTCTCGCCCGGCAGCGCCGCTGCCACCACGTCGTCTTCGGCGATGGCTTCGGCGCCGTAGGGCGCGCGGGTCATCAGGCAGGAGGTGGTGAGCACGCAGCTCTCCCCCGAGCGAACGCGGTAGAGCACGATCTCGCGGCCGTTCTCGGCGATGAGCTGGACGCGCACGCAGCCCGTCACCACCACCAGATAGGAGCTGCATTCGGTGCCGGCGGCGAAGGCGTGGCCGCCCTTGGGCACCTGCACCAGCGGCGTGCGGGTGGCGATCAGCGCTCGCGCCTCGCCGTCGAGCCGGTCGAGCCCCGGAACCTTCGCGATCCAGTCGATCCGTGCCAGGCTGTTCATGCGCCGCCCCCCGCGCGCAGGTTCCCGCTGACGGCTTCCCGCTCCCGGCGCGCCGGCTCACAGTGCCCACAACAGGCACGCGCCTTCAAGAGGCTCCGCGGCCGTCAGCCGGCCCGGCGCGCGGTGGCGGCGGCGGCCGCGGTCAGGGCGCCGCCGGCCGCGGCATCGCCGCACGGCCGGAGGCCTGCTGCTGGTTGGGCAGCGGCGGCTGGATCGGCGGGGTGGAGAACACGCTGGCCAGCGGGTCGGCGCTGCGGACGTCATAGACCGCCGCGAACATCACGCCTTCCCGGCTCACCTCGACCATCGGCTTCAGCGGGAGCCGCTGGCAGTAGTATTCGCCGAGCATCAGAGCGAAGTCGGCGCCGTGCGTGTCGTAAGTGACGACGAAATTGGGGCCGAGCGCGATGCGCGCCGCATTGTGCGGGCCGCAAGTGGCGACCTTCCAGCGCCGCCCCACCGGCGGCTTCAGGCCCCGCCGGTCGATCTCGGCGCGCAGCTCCTCACCGGCCTGCTTGAAGGCGAGGCCCCAATAGTCAAGCATGAACTCGCGGTCGGCGGTCTGCAGCCCGCCGATCAGATGGTTGTAGTGGGCGTACTGGTAGGGGTGCAGCCGCACCATGTCGACGACAGTCACCGACGCGGCGAGGCCCAGCGCGCCGAAGGTGGCGGCGCGCAGCCGGGGCAGCGGCGCCAGCCGCTCGATCAGCCAGGCCACGGCCAGCCCGCCGAGCACCGCCAGCGGCGGGGTGACGAACACGAAGTGGCGGATGCCGTTGTACATCGCCGGCTTGGTCGCCACCGTCACCAGGATCGGCACCAGGGCGGCGCCGAGCAGCAGGATCTCGATGGTGCGGCGGATCGGCGGCGCGTCGGCGCGGAACAGCGTGCGCAGCGCCACCCCGATGCCGAGCAGCGCCAGCAGCAGGAACACTTCCGGCATGGTGACCGCGAACAGCGTCGGCACATAGCCGCGCGGCATCTCCGGCACAAGAACCGCCGAGCCCTCGTAGAGCTCGCGCCAGGGCACCTCCCAGAACTTGGTGAAGTACATCACCGCCCGGACCGGGTTGAGCGGCTCGGCGATGGACCACGGCCACACCAGCCCCATCACGCCATAGGCCAGCACCAGGCCGCAGCACAGAATGCCGGCGAAGGCGCCGAACCGGCCGATGGCCGACTTCAGGCCGATCCGCCGCGCCTCCAGCGTCAGCAGCACGATGCCGGCGAGCCCCACCGACAGCACGGCGATGCCGCCCATCACCCGGGTGCCGAGGGTCAGGCCGAGGGTCAGGCCGAACAGCGCCACCGTCTTCCAGGACGGTTTTGGATATTCCTCGAAGGCGCGCACCAGCGCATAGAGCAGGCTGATCTTGGCCACCGCGAAGGGTACGTCCTTCGCGTTCATGAACATGTGGCCGTAATAGAGCGGGCAGAGCGTCAGCAGCACCAGCGCAGCAAGGCCGGCATTGGGGCCGCCGAGCCGGCGGCCGAGCCGCCAGGTGATGACGAGGCCGATCAGCCCGACGACGGCGCCCATCAGGCGGCGGGCGGCGAACAGGTCGAGCGGCAGGATGCGCGCCACGATCGCCGACAGCATGTCGAAGCCGCCGCCGTAATAATAGAGATTGACGAAGGACAGCGCCCGCGTGTCCTCGAAGCCGGAGGTGTAGTAGGCGAGCAGCAGTTCGCCATATTCGGCGTGGGTGTAGTCGTCCCATCCCAGGCCGTAGTGGCGGAAGGTCAGGAGCGCCACCACGGAGAGCGCGCCAAGCAGCGCCAGCGCGGCAATATCGGCAAGGTGCGCGCCAGCCCAGTTGCGCGCCGCTACTCTGAACATCGTGACCCCACAGCCCTCGCGTGCGAAGTCCGGCACGACGGTTTCGCGTGCCGGACTTCGGAGACCGATCCAAAAGCTTGCGGCCGGTGTCCCCGCTCCGTTACGGAAGCGGCTTGCGCGGCCCGACCGCCGCCAATCCATCCATATTGATCAGGATTGCGGCAACTTTGGTAGTGGATGCCATAGGTTCATGAATAGAATTCGACGCTGCAGTGCGGCGGCGTCCGCCGCCGCTGCACATGGTAATTAGTTTTTTATTTCTTGAGGGCGGCCTCGAACATTTCGTCCACATATTCCCAGTTGACGAGGTTGTCGATGAACGCCTTCAGGTAGTCCGGCCGGCGATTGCGGTAGTCGATGTAGTAGGAATGCTCCCAGACATCGCAGCCGAGGATCGGCTGGGCACCGTGAACGAGCGGATTTTCACCGTTCGGGGTCTTGGAGACGACGAGCGCGCCGTCCTTGACCGCGAGCCAGCACCAGCCGGAGCCGAACTGGGTGACGCCGGCCTGGATGAAGAACTCCTTGAACTTATCCACAGAGCCGAAATCGGCGATGATTTTCGCTTCCAGCCGGCCGGGGATCTTGCCGCCGCCGTTGGGCTTCATCCATTTCCAGAAGTGCAGGTGGTTGTAGTGCTGGCCGGCATTGTTGAACAGGCCGGTGTTCTTGCCGAACGAGCCGACCACCACGTCCTCAAGGGGTTTGCCCTCCCAGTCCGTGCCTTTCAACAAGTTATTGCCATTGTTGACATAAGCGAGATGATGCTTGTCATGGTGATATTCGAGCGTCTCGCGGCTCATATAGGGGGCGAGGGCATCGTAGGCGTAAGGCAGGTCCGGGAGCGAGAACGACATGGCGAAGACCTTCTTGAACGGGTTCGAGAAGACCTTCATGAGTTGGTTCGTGAACGACATCGCGAAGACCTTCGTGAACGGGTTGATTCCGCCGGGTCGGGCGACCCTGCCGCGGGCCAGGCGGACCTGGGACATCATCTAGATAGAGGGCCGGCGCGCCGAGACAACGGCGGCGCCGAACGGTCTGGTTGTGGAATCGCGGCTGATTTTGGATCATGACTCTGCGAAGCCGCGGCAGGCGCGCGGCAAGGTGACGACATGGCCATCTTTCTGATCGTCCTCGGGACGATCCTGGCCGTCAGCGGACTGGCGGCCATTGTGGGCGGAATGCCGTTTCTGGCGTTCGGCTTCGACAACACCCTCATTCTCGCCGGCACGGTGGGGCTGACCGGGGGGCTTCTCGCCATTGGCCTCGGCAGCATCCTCGCGGCGCTGGAGGAGATCGGCTCGCGCATGGATCTCCTGGCGCGGCCGGCCACCACGGGGCCGGGGGCCGCTGGGCGGCCCGCTGCCCGGCCGATGGCCCGGCCGCCGGCCCCGCCGAGATCGGCGCAGGGTCCGGCACAGGTTCCGCTGCACGCGCCGCCGCCGGCCCCGGCCCAGCCCTACCCGCCGATGCCGGCGCCGGTTCAGGCGCCGATCAAGCCGCCGGTTCCGCCCGTCGATCTGGAGCGGCCGCAGGAGGCGTCGCGCGCCCTGCCGCACGAGTTGGCGCGCCAGATGCCGGTGTCCGGTCTCGCGCCGGAGGATGCCGGCATGCTGGACGAGATGGCGCCGGCGCCGCCGCGCGTCCTGGCCGAGCGGTCCCAGCAGGCGCGCCTGCAGCCCGAGACGCTGCGCATCCCGCCGCTGCGCGTGCCCGAGCCGGAACCCGAGGTGGATCTCTCCCTCTACGCGCCGCACGCGCGGCCGCAGCCGGCCGAGCCGCCGCAGGCGCGCGACGATGCGCGGCCGCAGTCCCGGCTCGAGGCGATTTCCGAGGCGAAGCCGGGCTTCGGGTTGCGGCCGCGACGGGAACCCGCGCCCGAGGCGCGGCCAGGGCCGGGATTCGAGGCCAATCCCCAGACAAAGCCGCAAACGAAACCCGACGCGAAAGCCGAGGCGGCGCCTGAGGCGAAGGGCGAGCCGGACTTGAGGCCGGAGACCAAGCCTCTCGGCGAGCCGAGATTCGGATTCAAGCCCGTGCCCCGGCCCGAGCCCAAACCTGAGGCCGGAACGCCTGAGTCCGGCAAGCCTGAGGGCAAGCCCGACGCCGGCAGGCCCGCGTCCAGACCCGACGTCCGGCCGGACTCGCGGTTCCAGCCCAAGGCGGACCAGTCCAGACCGGAGCTCCTGAAGCCGGAACCGGCCAAGCCGGAACTCGCCAGACTGGAACCCAAGCCGGAACCGAAGCCCGAGCCGAAGGCGGAGCCGGAGCGGGTCGATCCGTTCCGGGCGGCCTGGCAGAAGGCCTGGGGCCAGGGCCTGACGCCGGATGGCACGCCCGAGCCTGAGTCCGCGCCCACTCCGCCGGCCGGCGGCGCGGCTGTGCCGGCCCCGCCCGCGGCCACACGGCCGCCGGTGCCGATGCAGCCGGCTTCAAGAGAGCCGGTGCCAACACCCCCGGTGCCGAGACAGCCGGAAGCCGTGACGGATACGCCGGAGGATCCGGCATCGAGCCGCATCCTCAAGGCCGGGGTGATCGGCGGCATGGCGTACACGCTCTATGCCGACGGCTCGATCGAGGCGGATCTGCCCGAGGGGCTGGTGCGCTTCGCCTCGGTCCAGGCGTTGCGCGACCATGTCGAGCGCGTCGAGCACAAGCGCGCCGAACAAAAGGGCCGGGATCAGGCCGGCTGATCCCGGCCCGACACGGCCTTGAGGGCGAAGGCGTAGGCCCAGGCGATCTCGTCGAGGCGGTCGAAGCGGCCGGCGGCGCCGGCGTGGCCGGCATCCATGTTCAATCGCAGCAGGATCGGCCGGCCCGATGTGGTGGCGGCGCGCAGCTTCGCCGCCCATTTCGCCGGCTCCCAATAGGTCACCCGCGGGTCGGCGAGGCCGGACAGGATCAGCATCGCCGGGTAGGGGCGCGCCGCCACATTGTCGAGCGGCGAATAGGCGCGGATGATCTCGAAGGCGCGGGCATCCTCGATCGGGTTGCCCCATTCCGGCCATTCCGGCGGCGTCAGCGGCAGCGTGTCGTCGAGCATGGTTGTCAGCACGTCGACGAACGGCACCTCGGCGATGATGCCGGCGAACAGCTCCGGCGCCATGTTGGCGACCGCCCCCATCAGCAGCCCGCCGGCCGAGCCGCCCTGGGCAACGAGGCGGCCCTTTGCCGTGAAGCCCTCGGCGATCAGGTGCCGGGCGGCGGCGATGAAGTCGGTGAAGCTGTTGGTCTTGCGGTCGAGCTTGCCCTCGCGATACCAGCGCCAGCCCTTCTCGGTGCCGCCGCGCACATGGGCGATGGCATAAATGAAGCCGCGATCGACCAGCGACAGCCGCGCGGTCTGGAACCCTGCCGGCATCGAGATGCCATAGGCGCCATAGCCGTAGAGCAGGCAGGGCGCCGAGCCGTCGAGCGGCGTGCCGGCGCGATAGAGCACGGTCACCGGCACGTTCTCGCCGTCCGGTGCCCGCGCGTGCAGGCGGCGGGTGACATAGGCGGCGGGGTCGTGGCCCGAGGGCACCTCCTGGCGCTTGCGCAGAACGCGGGTGCGGCGCGCCATGTCGTAGTCGTAGGTCTCGGCCGGCGTCGTCATCGACGAATAGACGAAGCGCACCGTCCTGGTGTCGAACTCGTAGCCGGCGTGGAGGCTCAGCGAATAGGCCTCCTCGCCGAAGGCGATGGTGTGCTCGGCGCCGCTGTCGAGCGCGCGCACGACGAGGCGCGGCAGGCCGTCCTCCCGCTCCAGCCGCACGAGGTGGTTGGCGAACAAAGCGATGTCGAGGATCAGCGTGCCCGGCCGGTGCGCCACCAGATCGCGCCAGGCGGCGGGCGCGGGATCGTCCTCGGGCGCCACCGCCACCTTGAAGTCCTCGGCGCCGTCGGCATTGGTGAGGATGTAGAACAGCCGCTGTCCGGGATGGTGCTCGGCCGAGTAGCGCACGCTCTGGCGCCGCGGCGCCAGCAGGCGCGGGCGCGCCTGCGGGTCGGCGAGATCGAGCGCATAGGCGACCGAGGTCTCGTGGTCGCCGACGGTGATCAGCGCCAGCCGTCGCGCCTGCGTCTCGGCGAGGCCGACGAACAGGCCGGGATCGGCCTCCTCGAACACCAGCTCGTCGCTGGCCGGATCGGTGCCGAGCCGGTGGCGGAAGACGCGCGAGGGGCGGTGGTGGGCGTCGCGGCGGACGTAATAGAGCGCGTCGCCCGCGGCGGCCCACGCCATGTCGTCGGCGATGTCGGGCACAGCATCAGCGAGATCGGTTCCGGCGGCGAGGTCGCGCACCCGCAGCGTCTGGAACTCCGAGCCGGTCTCGTCGGCGGCATAGGCGAGCAGCCGGTGGTCCGGCGAGCGCTGCCAGTCGCCGAGATGGAAGAACGCCTTGCCGGCGGCCAGCGCGTCGCCGTCGAGCAGCAGCTCCTCCGGTCCGCCCGCCCGCGCGGTGCGGCAGACCAGCGGGTGCTGGCCGCCCGCGCGGTGGCGGGTGTAGTAGGCGAACGGCCCGTCGGGGGCCGGCACCGCGGCGTCGTCCTCCTTGATGCGGGCGCGCATCTCGGCGGCGAGCGTCTGCCGCAGATCGGCCTCGCCCGCCAGCACCGCCTCGGCATAGGCGGTCTCGGCCTCCAGATGGGCACGGATGGCGGGGTCGAGGCGCTTGGGGTCGCGCAGCACCTCCTGCCAGTTCTCGGCGCGCATCCAGGCGTAATCGTCCTCAAGCACATGGCCGTGCAGATTGCGCACCGATGGCCGGCGCGGCGCGATCGGCGCCGTGGGCGCGCTCACGGCGCCGCCTCCCATTCCCTCACGCCGCATCGGACCCGCCTTCGGGCTCGAAGCGCAGCGCCACGCCGTTCATGCAATAGCGGCGGCCGGTCGGCGGCGGGCCGTCCGGGAAGACGTGGCCGAGATGGGCGTCGCAGGCGGCACAACGCACCTCGGTGCGGTGCATGAACCACGCGCGGTCGTCGTGCTCGGTCACCGCGCCGTCCACCGGCTCGAAGAAGCTCGGCCAGCCGGTGCCCGAGTCGAACTTGGTGCCCGCGCGAAACAGCGGCGCGCCGCAGCACACGCAGGCGAAGTTGCCGGCCCGCTTTTCGTGGTTCAGCGGGCTTGAGCACGCCCGCTCGGTGCCGTGGCCGCGGGTGACCTCGTACTGCTCGGGGGTGAGGATCGCCCGCCATTCGGCGTCGCTCTTGACCACGCGGGGGTGGTGGGGAGGCGCCGTCTTCGTCATGGTCATGGTTTGCCTCTTCTTTTCTTTGGCGTCCGAGCCCCTGCGGGAATTGGGGCGGCGCGGCCGGCGGCGCAAGGCGGCCTTGGTCACGCCAGCGTGACGGTGCCGCCGGCAACCGGTTGACGCCGGAACTCAGTGTTCACCACTACCACGCTTTACACCTGCGCCGGTCTTGGCCGATTGGAAAAAGCTTGGCGGCAGCGGATATCGAAAGCACAATCGTACTTGGGCGGAAATAACGCCTTGCAAGTTGCCGGAAGATATAGTTTAGGAGAACCAGAACACAGGATGCTCGATTCGACGCCTGTCGTCGCACATCAGCAGAATGGGCGTTGGGGTGAGAAAGCGCTGCCATCATGGGGCGAACCTCCGCGTCCTTGCAGAGGTTCGCACTAGAAGGACACCGAGGAAATGTCAGACAGTTCCAGCTCGTCGAATTTTATCGAACTCGCCGCCGACATCGTCTCCGCCTATGTGAGCAACAATTCGGTGGCGTCGGGGGATTTGTCGAACCTGATCAGTGACGTGTACACGGCTCTGCTGAAGGTTTCCAGCGGCAAGACCGAAGCGCCCGCCGAGCCGCTGAAGCCGGCCGTGCCGCTCAAGAAGTCGGTCACCGCCGATTTCATCATTTGCCTGGAAGACGGCAAGAAGTTCAAGTCGCTCAAGCGCCACCTGCGCACGCAGTACAACCTGACGCCCGAGCAGTATCGCGAGAAGTGGGGCCTGCCGCCGGACTATCCGATGGTCGCCTCCAACTATGCCGCCGCGCGCTCGGCGTTGGCCAAGCAGATGGGCCTTGGCCAGCAGCGCCGCCGCAAGGGCCGCTGATCTTCCTCGGTACGACTACACGCATTGCGGGCGGCCATGCGGCCGCCCGTTCCGTTTGCGGGGTCAGGCCGGCGCCTGCCGCTTGCGGCGCCGCACCAGTCCGAGATGGCGCAGCAGATCGTAAGCTTTCCCGCCCCTGTTGCGCCGTTCCGCACGGAGCGCGTGCGCCCCGCGCCCGGCCGGGTCGCCGAACCCATCGAACGCGGCCGCCCGCGCCTCGGCCAGCGCCGCGACATCCTCCGTCCGGAAGGCGCGAATGGCGCCGCGCCGTGTACTCTGTTCCCGCATGCCGCTCCTCCTTGCGGCGAGTGTGCGGGGGACGGCTGGCTCTGGGCATAAATTCCTTGAGCGTGGATCGGGCCGGGGCCGGATTCCCCTGCGCCTGCCGGGCCTTGCCGCCAGCGGCCGGCCTCGCGCGTCGGCCGGACATGCCCGCGAACGCGCCCTTGCCGGCAAGGCAGCAAGTCTGTTCTTCAGCGGCAGCAAGTCTGTTCTTCATCAGGCGCATGTCTTGCAGAGCGGGCAGGGAACCGCCTCCCCGCCGGCACTTTCGCGATGGCCGCCGTTGCGGCACCATGGCCAGACATCAGGGGAGGACTGGATGCCGGTGCGCGCGGTGGTGTTCGATGCCTATGGCACGCTGTTCGACGTCACTGCGGCGGTGCGCCGGCACGATGCTGCGGTCGGCCCGCGCGCTGCGGAGCTGTCGGCGCTGTGGCGCCAGCGCCATCTGGAATATTCCTGGACGCTGACGCTGATGGGCCGCTACCAGCCGTTCTGGGAGCTGGCCGAACAGGCGCTCGACACCGCCCTCGGCCTCACCGGGGTCGATCGCGCGCTCAAGCCCCGGCTGCTCGCGGCCTACCGCACCCTCGACGCCTATCCGGAGGTTGCCGGCATGCTGGCGCGGCTGCGGGCGGGCGGGCTTGCCACCGCCATCCTGTCGAACGGCACGCCGGACATGCTGGCGGACGCGCTGGCGGCCTCCGGGCTCGCCGATCGGTTCGACCACGTGCTGTCGGTCGATGCGGTGCGGCTCTACAAGCCGCGCCCGGAGGTCTATGCGCTGGCCACCGCGGCGCTCGGCGCTGCCGGCGAGGAGATCGCCTTCGTCTCCTCCAACCGCTGGGACATTGCCGGGGCGGCGGCGTTCGGCTTCCGCCCGGTGTGGGTCAACCGCTCCGGCGCGCCGGCCGAATATGACGGGCTCGACCCGGTCGCCACGTTGTCCGGCCTCGACGCCCTGCCGGACCTGCTGCTGGGCTGACACGCGGGGCACCGGCGGTGCCGCCGTTCGCGCCAACTTGCCGGGTCAGCTTAGAGGCGATCCAAATCATTGTATTTGCAGGTGTATTTTTCATCCTGTATGAGAATCCGCGGGTGACCCTGGGCGGATGGCAGCGGTCTTCGACCGATCCGTCAAGCGCCTGGGCAGCGGTTCTGGACAACAGAGCATTCTCCGCAAGAGTGGGAGCCGGTCTTGCGAAAGAGAATGCGCCAATTCAAAGAGTTAGATCGCCCGATCTGATCCAGTCGGATCGGATGGCGCTCTCGACGCCGGTTCTGGACACTCGAGGCATGGTGGCCCGCACGATCGATCTGGCGCGCGTGTACGCCTCGGAACAGGGGCGGCTGAAGAAGCTCGTCCGGCGCCTGGTCGGCAGCCGCGCCACCGCCGAGGATCTCGTCCACCAGGCGTTCCTCAAGCTGCTGGTCGGCCCCGATTGCGGCGATCTCGCCAACTGCCCGGCCTATCTCACCTGCGCGGCCCGCAATCTCGCCCTCAATCATCTGCGCGATACGGCGCGCCGGTCGGAGATCGGTCTGCCGGACGAAGACCTCAAGGCCATCGCCGATCCCGGCCCGTCGCCGGAGACGGCGGCGGTTGTCCGCTGCGAGCTGCGGCGCGTGCTCAAGGCGGTGGCCGCGCTGCCGCCGCGGCGGCGGGAGGCGTTCGTTCTCAACAAGTTCGAGGGGCTGAGCTATGACGAGATCGCCGCCCGGCAGGGCGTGTCGCGCAACACGGTGATTTCGCAGATCGTTGCCGCCCTGACCGACCTCCACCGCCGCCTGGAGGAGACAGGACCGGAGCAGACCGGACCGGAGCGGACCTGACCGGCCGGCCGTGATTTGTTGCCCGCAGCCATCCTTCTTTGCCGTCATCCGGGTGTCATTAGGGATAGAGGCTCCCGTTCCGCGCCGTCCGGCCGGACCAAGGCCGCAGTGAGACCATGGCGAAGGACGCTCCCGACCCGACCCTCGTGACGGCGCTGGAATGGCTGGTGCGGCTGCGCGACGACAAGGCCAGCGACGCCGATCGCCGGGCGTTCCAGCGCTGGCTCGCCCAGGACGCCGCCCATGCGGCGGCGTGGACAAAGGCCGAAGGGCTGTGGAGGCGGTTCGACGTCGTCGAGCCGGAGATCGCGCGTCTGCGCCGGTCGCAGGCCGCCATGAGCCGGCGCCGCGCGCTCGCCGTGGGCGGCGCGGCGCTGATCGGCGCCGGCGGCATCTACGCCCTCGGCCGCGGCGACCTGATGGCCGATGTCGTCACCGATGTCGGCGAGCGGCGTACGCTGGTGCTGGCCGACGGCAGCTCGGTCGAACTCGGCAGCCATTCGGCGCTGTCGGTCGATGTCACGGATCGCGGACGCGACCTCCGCCTGTTTCGCGGCGAGGGGTATTTCGATGTCGCGGCCGATGCCGGCCGGCCGTTCCGCGTGCATGCGGCCGGCGGCTCCATCCAGGCGCTCGGCACCCGCTTCGACGTGAAGCATGTCGACGGTCTCGTCACGGTGGCGGTGGCCGAGCACGCGGTGGCGGTGCGCGCGGCCGATGCGCCGGCCGCCATCCGGGTCGGGCAGGGCTGGCAGGTCAGCTATGGCCGCGACGGGCTGGGCGGCCTCGTGCGCGCGGATCTGGAGGCGGTGGAAGCTTGGCGCCAAGACCGCATGGTGTTCCAGGACGTGCCGCTGCGCCGGGTGCTGGTCGAAATCGAGCGCTACCGTCGCGGCCGCATCCTGCTGCTGAGCGGGGCGATCGGCGCCATTCCGGTGACGGCGGTGTTCGACACGCGCCAGCCGGACGACGCCCTGCAGACGATCGCCGACACCCTGCCGGTGCGCGTGCTGCGGGCAACCGAGCGGATCGCCCTGGTCTATCCGGCGTGGTGACGCGGTCTGCGGATGGCAGCTTGGAATCGGCGAAATTTCGCGGGCGCGATCATGCGGCCCGCTCTGCCGGGTGTCAGCCCTTAAGGGGGGCTTGACGACGCCCTCCGGCGATCCCGCCGCTTGCGGGAGAGGGTGGGGCGTTGCGATGGCAGGCGATCGGACCGGCGGCATTCTGGGATCTAGCGATGCGAATGCGTGGCGTTTGCAATCATGTGGGCGGGCACGCGGGCATACACGCAGGCTGCTGCTGGCGCTGATGATGACGACGGCGCTGGGCACGCTGGTGGCGCTGCCGGCCGGCGCGCTGGCCCAGAGCCAACCGGCCGCGGCCGGCGGCGCTGTGTCGCTCAGCATTCCGCCGCAGCCGCTGTCGCAGGCGCTGATGCAGTTTTCGCGCAGCACCGGCGTGCAGTTGTTTTTCAATGCCGATCTGGTGCGCGGCCTCCAGTCGCCCGGCGCGCAGGGCACGTTCAGCCGAACCGAGGCGCTCAGCCGGCTGCTCGCCAACAGTGGCCTGAGCTACCGGTTCACCAATGCGACGACGGTGACCATCACCGGGCCGGGTTCGCGTTCGCTTGCGACCACCGGGGACGCCGACGGGGCGACGGTGCTCGACGTGATCGACGTCACCGGCGGCTGGAACGCCGCATCCGGCTCGGGCTTCCAGGGCACGCCGGACTGGGTCTACGAGGTGCCGGAATCCGTCAGCGTGATCTCGCGCGAGGCGATCCAGACCCATCCGGCCCGCTCGGCCCGCGATCTGTTCGCGAGCGTGCCCGGCGTGTTCACGTCCGGCGACAACAACCAGAACACCGGCATCAATGTGAACATCCGCGGCCTGCAGGACCAGGGCCGGGTGGTCACCATGATCGACGGGGCGCGCCAGAATTTCCAGCGCAGCGGCCACGGCTCCACCGGCTACACCTTTGTCGACAGCGCGCTGCTGCGTGAGATCGACGTCGACAAGAGCGTCAATGCGGGCGTGGGCGGCGCGGCGAATCTCGCCGGCTCGGTCAATTTCCGCACCATCATCGCCGACGACATCATCAAGCCCGGCCAGCAGTGGGGCGTCGAGATCGACGCCACCACCGGCACCAACGAGTTCGACTTCGCCGGCATGGCGTCGGCCGCGGTGCGCGTCTCGGACAACGTCTCCGTCCTCGCCGGCTTCAGCCAGAAGAAGATCGGCGCGTATGCCATCGGCCAGAACGGCGACCTCGGCTGGCATTCCGCGGGCTGGGATTTGCTGGGCGTCGACCGGCCGATGTTCATGGGCTCGAGCGCCGCCTCCGCGCTGTTCAAGGCCGAGATGAAGCCCACCGACGACATGTCGCTCGATCTGAGCTGGCTCGGCTACAGGACCGAGTTCTCCCAGGGCGATGCGGCGCTGCGCAATGACGAATGGATCCGCAATCAGACGGCGACGGCGACGCTCGGCTGGAACCCGGCGAGCGCGCTGATCGATGCGAAGGCGCGGTTCTGGTTCAACGACACCACCAATGACGAGTTCCGGCCCGCGCGCAACGCGCAGATCCCCGATGTTTCCACCGGCTATCAGCTGACGAGCTTCGGCGGCAGCCTCGACAACACCAGCACCTTCGCGCTGCCGGCCGGCGCGCTCTCGCTCAATTACGGGCTCGAAGGGTTTCGCGACGTCGGCAGCACCACGGCCGAAGGGCAGGGCATCGACGACGACCCCAACATGGCGCTGTGGTTCACGGGCGCGAACCCGAGCGGCACGCGCGACGTCTGGAGCGGCTTCGGCAACGCCACGTTCGAGCACGACTGGCTGACCGTGTCGGGCGGGATGCGCTACCAGCACTACAGGCTGGCGGGCACCTCGACGGTCTTTCTGAACCCCTACACCGAGACGGTCGTCACCGAAACCGAGGTGCGGATCTGCCGCGCGATTCCGGCCGGCATCGTGGCGCTGCGGACGACAAACCCGACAGCCTACCAGAACTGGTACAACAACGCGATTTCCAACGGATACACATTTTATCCGGACGACACTTTCTGCTCGTCGCCGCACATCCACACGGAGACGGAAGAGGTCACCCGCTTCCCGACCGAACAGGTCGATGTCGACCTCTCCGGCCAAGCCTGGACGCCGACCGCCACCGTCGCGGTCGAACCGTGGAAGGGCCTCCAGGTCTTCGCGAAATACTCGGACGGGTTCCGCCCGCCGACCATCATGGAGGCGATGCTCGGCGGTTCGCACTCCGGCGCCTATGGGCCGGGCTTCGCCCCCAACCCGGCGCTCGAGCCCGAGGAGGCCAAGACCTACGAGGTCGGCCTCAATATCGCGAAGGACGGGATCTTCACCGCCACCGACACGTTCCGGGCCAAGGCGGTCGCCTTCCGCCGCGATGTCGAGAACTACATCGCGCTCGGCAACATCGATCTCGTCGCCGGCAACGACACGATCGAATACGCCGCCTACGTCAATCTCGACGGCACGACGAAAATGAAGGGCTTCGAGCTCGAGGCGAATTACGACCTCGGCCCTTTCTATGTCGGCGCGTCGTACACGCGGCTGCTGACCGACTGGGCCAAGACCTACACCTACAACGGCGAGACCTACAACACCGAGCAGTACGTCATCTTCGTGCCGCCGGAGACCAAATACACCCTCGACGCCGGCATCCGGCTGTTCGACCGGCGACTCACGTTCGGCGGCCGCATGACCTATGTCGGCGTCGCCGACGGCAATTGGGGCTATTTGGACAGCCTCGTCGGCACCTATCAGACCGAGAGCTATACGGTCTACGACCTCTACGGCTCGCTCGCGGTCACCGACGACGCCAGGCTCCGCTTTGCCGTCAACAATCTGACCGACCTCGCCTATGTGCCGGCGCTCGGCGTCTCGTCGCTGCCGGCGCCGGGCCGCACGGCGACCGTGTCGCTGAACTTGAGGTTCTAAAGGTTTCCCGCGCTGTGCGGGTCCGGGGTCCGTCGCAGGACGGACGAATGCAGAAACCAACCACACGATGAGGTGAAGACATGGTCGCGAAGATCTACCAGACCAGCGCAAGTGCCGACCTGCTGGGCTACCTGAACGACTGGGCAGAGGATGATCCCCTGTCCGATCACGGCACCTTCAGCCCGGCGACGTCCCCCTACGAACAATGGGCCGGTGGCGGCGAAGTGGCGGGGGATTATTCGGTGCTGCTCGAGGGCGCTTTCACCTATCAGCAGCCGGCCGGCTTCTCAGGCACGGCCCAAACGCTGACCTTCGGGGTCGACCTGTCCGGCGATCCATCGAGCGGATTCTCGATCGGCACCGAGCAGCTCGAGATCGATCTCGGCGGTTCCTCGGCGGCGGCGCTCAACTACGCCATCTACGGCCTGATGGGAACCGGCGGCACCGTCAATCTGAGCTATCTCTACAGCTACTTCGCCTCCACCGGCACCGAGCAGTACGGCACGTCGGGGAACGACAAGCAGTACAGCTTCGCCGGCAACGACACCTTCACCGGCGATGCCGGCAACGATACCTTCGTGTTCGACGACGGCTGGGGCGATGACGCGATCACCGATTTCGGCGACACCAGCGGCGACATGGATGTGCTCGACTTCTCCGCTGTGTCGTTCATCACCGATGTCGACGACCTCGTCTACACTTACAGCAACTATTACGATACGACCGGGGTTCTCACCATCAGCGACGGCACCAACACGCTGACGCTGGCCGGCTACGTCGGCTCCGACATCCTGGAACTCCAGTCGAACGGTCAGTTGCTGGCGTGAGCGACGGTGCCGGCGAAGGGCAAATCCCGGACACCGCCGCAGCCTGTCGCTGCGGCGGTGTTGGAGCGGCCCGGCCGATGCCGGCGAAAGCGGCCCGGGCCTGCGCCCGGCCGCACGGCGACCGTGTCCGTCGATTCCAGGTTCTGGGCCGGCTAGAGCATTTTCCGCGCAAGTGGATACCGGTTGTGCGAAAGAAAATGCGACAAACCAGAAACGTAGAGCGTCCGATCTGATGCAGTCAGATCGGATCACGCTCTTGCGGGCGATCCGCCCCGTCCTCACTCGCGCGCCACCACCGCCGCCAGCATGTCGGCGGTGCGCGTCCATTTGTCGGGCAGGCCCAGCGCCAGCGCCTGCACCACCACCTCGGCCGGGCCGTCGCCGGCCGCGCCGGCCAGCCGTTCGGCCAGCGCCGCGCGATAGGCCTCGCGCCGCGCCGGCACGCCCGCCACCGCCACGGCCAGCGCCGCGCCGAGCTCGGCCGCGCTCTCGCGCCAGCAGGCGGCGGGCAGCACGCCCCAGCGCACCTGGTCGTGGACATGGATCAATGCTGCCGCCAGCGCCACGGTGCGCGGGTCGCGGTCGATCACGTCGCGATTGTCGCGCAGCATGGCCGCGACATCGGCCGGCAGATGCGCGGCCACCGCCTCGGCGAGCCGCTCGACATCGAAGCCGTAGCGCTCGATGAGCCGGCTCACCGCGCATTGGCGCGCCGGTACCAGCAGGTTCTGCCGCGCCACCGCCTCGCGGATCGCCGCCATCGCCGCTTTGCCGATCAGTTCGCCCAGCGCGCAATGATGGCCGGCGCCGGTCAGCGGCTTCGTGCCCTCGGCGGGTGCGGCCACCGCGATCTGGTCGGTGCCGGTGCCGGTGGCGATCGACGGCGACTGGCGCGAGGGCACCGACAGCTCCTGCAGCACCGCGGCCTTGGCCTCGGTCGCGGTCATCACCGCCCGCACCAGCGCGCCCGCGGTCATCGGCGTGTTGACGAGCACGATGAGATTGATGGTGCCGGGGGTGGCGGGCCCGATGTCGCCGCGCAATTCGAAGCGCCCGTCATATTCGTAATAGGAGGCCGGATCGCCGGCCCGCGCCGCCCCGCCCTCGACGCCGGCGGTGGCGAGCGCCACCACCGCCAGATCGCGATAGGTCTCCTCGGCCACCGCCAGCGTGTTGATGTTGGCGGCGGTGGCGAGGCCGGCGGCCGCCCCCTCCAGGCCGTGGCCGGCGACGAGCCCGGCGACGTAGCGCTGCGGCTGGCGGTAGGCCTCGTGCAGCGCCGGGATGATGTGGCCCACCGGCTCGCAGCTCTGGTGGTTGAACACCATGTCGAGATGGTCGGCGAAGCCGCCATTGGCGTGGCAGGTGGAGAGCACGCAAAACGGCTTGAGGAAGCGCACGCTGGCGAGCTTGTCGTCGCGGTGCAGCTCCGCCGCCCCGAAGAATCTGGCGATCAGCATGGCGTCACATTCGGCCGCCGCGCCGGCCAGGACAAGGGCCAGGACAAGGACAAGGGCCTCGGCGCCCGCGCCGGCCGGCCGGTCAGCGCCCGCGCAGGCGGCGGATGACGCCGCCGACCGATGTCTCCACCCCGCTCTTGACCACCGCGCCGACCACCGCATGGCCGATCGCCGAGCCCAGCGCGGTGACGATCCCGGCCGGCGGCGCCACCGCCACGCCCGGCTCGGCGGCGATCAGCCCGGCATCGGCGATGGCGGCGAGCACCGCCGCGCCGGACACCGCCTTGGGGTCGTAAGTGACGATGATGCTCTGCGCGCGCAGCCGGATTTCCACCTGCGCCGTCGGCACGGCGGCGACGGCGGCGCGGAACTGCGCGGCGACGGCGGGGTCGGTGCGCAGCGCCGGCACCTTGAAGCGGCAGCGTCCGGGCAGGCGGTGGACGAGATAGGTCATCGCCGTGCCCGCCCGGCGCCGGTCGAGGCCAGCGCCCGGAGCAGGATGGCGATGGTGGTGCCGTTGTGCAGCGTGGCGGTGGCGACCGGCGACAGCCGCCCCAGCGCCGCCCCCGCCATGATCGCCGAATTGATCGCCACCGAGGCGGCGAAGTTGGAGCGGATCAACGCCATGGTCTCGGTAGCGAGGCCGCGCAGCATCGGGATGGCGTCGAGCGAATCCTCCAAGAGCACGATATCGGCGGTGGCGCGGGCAATGTCGGCGGCGCGCGGCATGGCGATGCCGACATGGGCGGCCATCAGCGCCGGCCCGTCATTGACGCCGTCGCCGACGAAGGCGACGGTGCGCCCCTGTGCCTTCAGCGCCTCGACCACCTTGGCCTTGTCCTCCGGCTTCTGGTCGTGGAACACGAGGTCGAGCCCGAGTGCGTCGCCGATCTGGCGCGCCTTGGCCTCGTGGTCGCCGGTGATCATCGCCACGGTTGTCACGCCCAGCGCCCGCAGCCGCCGCAGCACCGCGGGCGTCTCGGCGCGCAGCCGGTCGCGCAAGCCGATCACCCCGATCAGCGCGCCGTCGGCGGAGACGAACAGCAGCGACTTGCCCTCGTGCGCGAGGCGGTCGATCAGCGCCTCGACGCCCTCGAAGCCGATGCCCTCGTGCTCTTCGAGATAGTGGCGCGAGCCGATGCGGATGGAGCGGCCGCACACGGTGGAGCCGATGCCGTGGCCGACCAGGAAGCTCACCTCCTCGTGGCCGATGTGGGCGAGGTGGCGCCGCTTGGCGAGATCGACCACCGCGCCGGCGACCGGATGGGAGGTGTGCTCGGCGAGCGAGGCCACCAGCGCCAGGAGCTCCACCTCGTCGAGCGTGGCCCCGGCCGGGCGGTGGATGTCGGTCACCTCCAGCGTGTTGTGGGTCAGCGTGCCGGTCTTGTCGAACACTACGGTGTCGACGCCGGCCACCGCCTCCAGCGACCGGCCGCTCTTGATCAGGCAGCCTTCCTTGGCGGCGCGGAACATCGCCGCCTTGATGGCGATCGGCGTGCCGAACTTCACCGCGCAGGAATAGTCGACCAGGAACACCGATTCGAGCCGCCGCCAGTCGCGGGTGAGCGCGAACACCCCGGCGCCCGAGGCCAGCGTGATCAGCACCCGGCGGTTGGCCATCTTCTGGCTCTCCGACTGGATGCCGGAGGGATCGGCCAGCCCTTGCTGGATGTAGCGCGAGATGCGGGCGGTGGTGGTGGCCTCGCCCACCCGCTCGGCGGCGATGACGAGGCGGCCCTCCTCGACCACCGAGCCCGACAGCACGGAATCGCCGGCCTCGCGCGGCACCGGCAGGCTCTCGCCGGTCACCGCCGAGGCGTTGACCCAGGCCGCGCCCGCCGCGACCACGCCGTCGACCGGCACCCGTCCGCCGGTGCCCACCACCACGCGGGCGCCCTCCACCACCTCGTCGTAAGCGAGTTCGATCACCTCGCCGGAGGGGGTCTCGATGGTCACGGTGTTGGGCCGCGCCTGCAGCAGGTCGCGCAGCAGATGGTCGGAGCGGCGGGCGGTGGAGGCCTCGATATAGCCGCCGAGATCGAGCAGGAAGCGGGTGAAGTTGGCGGTGAGGTATTCGCGGCGCAGCGTCGGCAGCGTGATGGCGGCGGCGTCCAGCACCTCGACCGTCAGCCCGTCCCGCGCCGCCGCCTTGATGCCGCGCAGCACCACGCCCGCGACATTGAGCACGGTGAGCGCGCTCCGGAGCGGCGCCGGCAGCACGGCGGTCAGGGCCAGCACGGCGCCGGACATCACCACCTGCGCGAGGTCGGGGCCGTCGCCGTCCGCCGGCGGCACGGCGTCGGCGGCGATCGGCTCGTCGAGCGCCTTGAGGACGGCGCGCCGCGTGTCGGGCGTGCCGTCGAAGGCGACGACCAGCGAGGCGCAGGCCGCATTCAGCCGCACCTCGCTGACGCCGCGCACCACGCCGATGCGTGCGGCGCTGCGGGCCCAGAGCTCGGCTGAGCTGCGGTCGAGCCGCAGGCGCAGCCGGCCGCCGGTCCGGCTCCTGGTTTCGTGAGCTATGACGGTCATCGGCTCATGGCCGGGCGCACGGCCCGGCGCTCATTTGGCGGGGTCGTCCTCGCCGGCGGCGAGCTCGGCCTCGGCGTCGCGGAAGCGCTCCTTCATCTCCTCGACGCCGCCCTGCAGCGTCGACCACACCTTCACCGCCGCGCCGATCAGGTTCTTCTGCACGCTGTCATTGGTGAGCAGGAAGGTCAGGCCGGCGCCGATCAGCAGGCCCTTGATCAGCGCGTCGTTGTGGACGCCGAGGCCGGAGGTGAAGAGCGAGGACTCGTCGTCCTTGTCGGCCGCACGGGGCGGCGGCGCCCCCCAGGCCGGACCCCACCAGCCCGGCGCCGGACCGCCCGGCGCCCACGGGGCGTGGCCGTGATGGTATCCCCAGCCCGGTCCCCATCCTGGTCCCGATCCTGGCCCCCAACCCGGCGGGCAGCCTGGCCAATAGCCGGCACGGCGGGCTTCGGCCGCGTCGTCGTGCGGGCCGGAGGGCTCGCCCGGGGCGAAGCCGGCCGGTCCATAGGGCCCATAAGCACTGGGCCCGAAGGGGCCGGGCCCATAAGCATGAGGTCCGTAGGCGCCGGGTCCGTAGGGTCCGGGCCCGTAAGGGCCGGGACCATAGGGTGCGCCGCCCCACGCCGGCTGCTGCGGGGTCTTGTCATCGGTCTTGTCACTCATGGGTCAACGTCCGGTCAAAGGGCGGGGGCGGCCGGCGCATCCTCGGCCGGTGCGGCGAGCGCGCCGGCATCGGCACCGGCATCGGCAGGTTTCGGCGTGCCCGGCGTCGCCTTCGGGCTCATCGCCCAGGTGGCGACGGCGGCGCCGGCCAGGAAGACGGCAAGACGGGCGACGCCATGGCCGCCGATGGCGGCGGCGGCCGCGCCGCCCACCGCCGAGGCGAGGCCGCCGGTTGCGGCGGCGTCGAGCGTGCGGGCGACCGCCTGCTGCGAGGACGCCTCGCCCCGGCGCACGGCGGATACCTGCTGGCCGGCGACGATGCCGCCGCTGACCGCGGCGCCGACCGCCCCGAAGCGCAGCGCGGCGTCGATCACCTCGCCGGGAAGATGCTTGAAGCGGGACATCAGGGCTCTCCTTGTTTGCCGGGCGCGCCGCGCCGGCCGGCGATGGCGGCGAGGGTGAGCACGGCGGCGGCGCCGAGCGCCGCGCCGGTCCAGAACTTGCGGCTCGCCAGCGTCCGGCGGTCGAGCAGGCCGGCCGCCCCGCCCCGGAAGCGCCGGGGGGCGTGGTCGTCCATCAGCTCGTCGACGATGTGGCCGGCGCGACGGACGCCGCGGGCGAGGCCTTCGAACAGATCATCCTGCGACATGGCGGGCTCCCGAAGCTGTGCCGGCCGCGGGCCGCTCGATCCCGGCCAGTTGGTCGAACTCGGCGTCGCCGGCGGCGATCAGCCGGCCCCACAGATCGGGGGCGATCAGGCCGGGGGCGTAGTCGATCACCACCGACAGCGCCGCCGGATTGACCCGCACGCCGCGGATGGCCGGGGTGGCGGCGGCGTGGTCGGCCAGCCGCCGGGCGAGGCCGGGCGCGAGCAGGTCGAGCCCCGAGGGCGAAAGCCGCAGGCGGATGCGCCCGCGCACATGGTGGGCGATATCGAGATGCCGGCGCAGCGGCTTCAGCGACGCGGCAAGCGCGGCAAAGCCGTCAAGAGCGGCCCCCTCGGAGCCTTGCGCGCAACCCATGCCCGGTCCCTTCGCCGAAGCCGACGCCGGACGCCCGCCGGCACAAAGGGCGGCGGAACCGGAGGACCGGATCGGATTGTCGGATGGTTGCGTGGACCGGGTGGCGGAGCGCCGAAGCGCATAGCTGCCTGCACGCGACGCGAAGGATGGGACCGTCCGCGTTCCGTCACATTGATTCAGATCAAACGCACAAGCTCAAGAGTTCCCATCCGGTTTCCGGACGATCCCGTCGGGATCCCGGAAGCCGGATCAGTCGAACCCGCCGAGCCGCAGCACCAGCGCCCCGGCCAGCAGGCACGAGGCCAGCCCCGCCGCGCGCATGGCGAACACGGTGTAGGCGTCGCGCAGCACGGTTGTCACCGCCCAGCGGGCGTGGGGTTCGGGCGGACGGCGCTCCTGGGGCAGCAGCAGCCACATCTCGGTCTTGCGGTAATTGGCGCTGGAAATGTTCCAGGCCTTGGCGAGCAGGATCATGCTCATCGCCAGCGACATCGCGCCGCCGGCCTGCAGCGCCAGACGCGGCAGGTAGCTGAACCCGACCATCACGCAGAAGATCGCCAGCAGGCCGAATGCGGCTCCCTTGGCCACGGTGAAGAAGGCAAGCTTGCGCAGTTCGTCCATGGGGAACCTCGCTCGGGCCGAACCGTTGCGTGAGCGTGAATCGATTGCGCGGCGCACGCAAGGCGCGATCCAGCGGCGCGCGCAATCGTGATCTGCGGCCTGTCCTTGCACGTGCCGCGTCGTCCCGGGCGAGCGGCGAAGCCGTGAGACCCGGGATCGTCATCCGAAAAGGCACCCTTCCTGCGGACGGTCCCGGCTCGGCGCTGCGCGCCGTCCGGGACGACGAGAAACGGAGAAGGGTCCCGGGTTGCGCAGCTTCGCTGCTTGCCCGGGACGACGCGATCCCCGAAGGCGCTCTTTCGCCTCACAGCCCGATGGTCAGGAACCGTCCCATCGCCGGCAGCGTCAGCAGCGCCGTGCCGGCCATCCAGATCAAGAGCGACACCTCGTCGGAGTCGGCCTGCCCCCGCACCCGCTCGTAGATCGCGGCCGGGATGCCGGCGGCGATGATGGTGGCGGTGGCGGTGATCAGCGAGGCGAACATGAAGGTGAGCGGGCCCGAGCCGAACAGGATGGCCGGCGACAGCAGCAGCACGTGGAAGAACACGAAGGACAGGACGCCGGTGTTGAACAGGCCGTTGATGGTGCCGAAGAAGGCGATGGCGACGAAATAGGCGTTGCGCGGCATCGAGCCCTCCTCAGGCGGCCGGTGTCGGGGCCGGCAGCAGGCCGGAGGTGGCGAGCGCGAAATAGAGCGCGACGCGGGCGAGAAACAGCCACACCAGCGCGAACAGCCACACCAGGATCGGCGGGGCCGCGCGCGGCGTCACCATCCCCACCAGCGTCACCACCGGGCCGGTGACGCGGCAGAAGAAGCGCCAGATGTAGTTTCTCGAGTCGGCATCCACCACGAGGCCGAGCAGAACCCGTCCGAGCAGCGTGTAGAACAGCGCCGCCAGGAGGAAGTTCGGCAGATGAAAGTACCAGTGGGCGAAGATCGTCCCGGTTGCCAAAGTCGCCTCCCTGCGGCGCCGTCCCGGACTGGCGCGGCCCTGCGAGTTTTTTCGATGGACCCCTCCGGATCAAGCCGGAGATTCGTATGACGCCAACGGCCCCGAACGCTGATGCGTGGGGCCGCCGACACTCGCGGATCTTCTTTTCGGAAATCAAGGATTTCAAGAAAAGCCGCGACCGGAACCAGCGGTCGGCGATCGCCGCCGTTGGCATGACGCCACGCCCGGAGCATCCGGCACCGCGCCCTCAAAAAAAGAGCGGGGTTCCGAGGAACCCCGCCAGTCTTCTGCAACATCTTTGCACTCGGGTGTTAATCGGGTGCTTTTTATTCGGTCGCCGGAGCCGCGGCTCAGGTCGTCTTTGGTTCAAGTCGTCCTCGGCTCAGGTCGTCTTCGACTCAGGTCGTCTTCTCCTGGAAGAGCGCCTTGCCGCGCGGCTTGCGGATCTCGTCGATGAACGAGCGCATCTCGGCCGTCGGACCGGGCGTCATCAGCGACACCGCCCAGATGATCAGGAAGCCGAGCGGCAGGCTGAACAGCGCGGCCGAGATGTTCTTCACACCCCACCAGTTGGCGATGGATTGAGCCAGGGTGTCGTAGGCCTTCCACGCCGCGGCGTTGTCGGGCGCCGCGAGCCAGGCCGCCTTGAGCTCGGCATACTTCGCCGCCTGCGCCGGGGTGGCCGACGACAGGAAGCTCCACATCTCGTAGAACGAGCCGGCGAAGTAGCGCGTGCCGACGAGATAATAGAGGCACAGGCCGAAGCCGACGATCATGCCGAGGAGCGCGCCGGCCGTGGAGGTCCGCTTCCACCAGATGCCCATCACCAGCGCCGGGAAGATGCCGGCGGCGGCGAGCGAGAACGCCCAGGCCACCATGGCCACGATGTCGGCCGGGCGGAACGAGGCGGTGTAGGCGGCGAGCAGCGCGACGATGATCAGCAGCGTGCGGGCGATGAGCAGCCGGCGGGCGGTCGGTGCGTTCTTGTCGATCATCTTGTAGTAGACGTCGTGGCTCAGCGCGTTGGCGATGGCGAGCAGCAGGCCGTCGGCGGTCGACAGCGCCGCGGCGAGACCGCCGGCCGCGACCAGGCCGGAGACGACGTAGGGCAGGCCGGCGATTTCCGGCGTCGAGATGACGATGGCGTCGGCCTGGATGGCGAAGTCGCCGAACCGCAGGATGCCGGCGTGGCCCGCGATCTTCTGGCACGCCGCCAGCACCGCGGCCGGATCGGCGGCCTGCACGCCGCAGACATTGATCAGGCCGACCTTGCCGTAGGAGTAGATCCACTGCGGCAGCTCGGTGATCGACCGGCCGATGACCTCCTGATAGACCTCCAGCTTGGCGAAGGCGGCATAGGCCGGCGCCGTGAAGTACAGCATGAAGATGAACAGCAGCGACCACGCCACCGACAGCCGCGCCTCGCGCACCGACGGCGTGGTGAAGTAGCGCATCAGCACGTGCGGCAGCGAGGCGGTGCCGATCATCAGGCACAGGATCAGGCCGAAGAAGTTGAGCGGATCGTAGGTGGTGAAGGGCTGGATGTGCGACTTGATCTGGCCGGCCGCGGCGAGCCCCTGCTGCACCATCTCCTGCTCGCGGGCGGTGATCGCCTGCAGCACTTCGCCATAGGTGAACTGCGGCAGCGGCAGGCCGAACTTCTGCGCCGACAGGATCACCACCGGGATCATGTAGGCGATGATCAGCACGATGTACTGGGCGACCTGGGTCCAGGTCACCGCGCGCATGCCGCCGAGCATCGAGCACACCAGGATGCCGGCGAGACCGACATAGACCGCGACGGTGAAGTCCATGTTGAGCAGGCGCGCGCCGATCAGGCCGGTGCCGACGATCTGCGCCACCACGTAGGTGAACGAGCACGACAGCAGCACGATGATGGCGAGGAAGCGGGCGAAATTGCCGCTGTAGCGGAAGGCGAAGAAGTCCGGCACGGTGTAGCAGCCGAACTTGCGCAAGTACGGTCCGACCAGGATCGCCACCAGCACGTAGCCGCCGGTCCAGCCCAGCACGAAGCCGAGGCCGTCATAGCCGAGCAGATAGAGCGTGCCGGCCATGCCGATGAAGGAGGCCGCGCTCATCCAGTCGGCGCCGGTCGCCATGCCGTTGTAGAAGGCCGGCACCCGCCGCCCGGCGACGTAATATTCCGACACCTGCATGGTGCGCGACATGATGCCGATGAAGGCATAGACGCCGATGGTCAGCGCCACGAACAGGTAGCCGATGACGTTGTTGGGAACGCCCACCTGTTCGAGGATCGCCAGCACCACCACGAAGCCGAGGAAGCCGCCGGTGTAGAAGGCGTAGATCTTGCCGAGATTGGCCGTGAAGTCCGAAGTGCCTTGGGTCTGGGTCGCCATGGTGCGGTTCTCTCCCTCACTCGTCTTCGGCGACGCCGCAGTCGCGGTCGATCTTGTCCTGGGCGTAGGCGAACCAGAACAGCATGACCACGAAGGCGATCAGCGAGCCCTGCGCGGCCATGTAGAAGCCGAGCGGAAAGCCGAAGATCACGATCTTGTTCAGGGCCGTGACGAAGAAGTGGATGAAGAACGAAAAGAACGCCCACAGCGCCAGCATGATCCACATCAGGCGGACCGTGCGCGGCCAGTGGGTGGCCTCTTTGGGGTTGGACATTGGCGTGGCTCCTCCTCGATGACTGCGAGCCGCAACGGTGCGGCCAACAAAAAGTCAAACGGGAAGACCGCCGGAACCCGAGCGTTTCCAGCCGACCGTGGCGCTTCCCGAAGCGTCCCGCTTGAGTTTGTTGCAAAGGGGACTTGTTGGCAGCCTATCAGGCTTATGACCCCCTCCCTATGCTACTATTTGCTGAGACTTCATCCGAACCCGCTGAAATCGCTGGCATTTATTGCGCTGCAGCATGCCCGCGCGCAGGCCGGGGCAGGCGCAAATGCCCGTCAATACTGCCTGCGGCGCGGAGGGCGGGCCCCGCGCCCGCGCGCGGAATTCGCATCGCAACCGGCGTGGCCTGCTGTGCTGCCCCCGCCGCCGTGTCCGATTGCCGCGTGCGGCCCAGCCGCGACGGGCGGGCCGCGGACATATGAGCCCGGACCGCCCTCTTGGTGTGGCAATGCTGGGCTGGCATTATGCGGCCGGCGTGGCCGCCGCTCGCGGCGCGATAAGGTTTCCGGGCGATCGAGCCGGAAAACCGTATTCAAATCGCCGAAAATCCTCTTTCGGGGCGAGGATTTTCGGCGAGTGTGTTTCCGGCATCCCGCAGGGATCAACCGGAAACCGTATGACGGGAGATCCGATGGCGCTGTTCGATCTGTTCCGCAAGACTCCGCCCGCCGCCGACCGGGCGGCGCTGGTGGCGTGGCTCGACAGCCGCGCCGCCCACCTCATCCAGAAGGGCATCCACGAATATTCGCGTGCCCGCGCCGGCACCGCTTGGCAGATGATCTACCAGGAGCCGATGTTCATCGAGGCGCTGGATGTGGCGCGCTGGCGCTCGTTCCCGATCGGGCTGCAGTTGGTCGGCGAGATGGTGGAGGGGGCGCTGCGCCCGTTTGCGCCCGTACCCGTGGCGCTGCCGGAGGCGGTGGCGGCGTGCGCGCTGGCGGCGTTCGACCGCCACCCGGTGTTTGCGGCCATCGGCGCGGACGCCTGGGCCGCGATGCGCGGCGAGCTGCACGACAAGCTCGTCGCGGTGGGCCTGCATCCGCCCAAGCCGGTCAAGGACATCGCGGTGCCGGTGGGGCAGCGCATCTTCGACCTGATGCCGATGCACCCGGACATCAAGCAGCAGGATTCGCTGATCGTACGCAATCATCTGCGCACCAGCCTCTTGACGCTGCACGTCGAGTTCGCGAGGGACTTCGACCGCGCGGCGCTGGCGGCCGAGCTGGCGCCGGACGGGGCTTGATACGGTTTCCGGCTGATCAAGCCTTCGAGCCGTATGCCGTTCGCCGAAAAATCCTCATCCGATCAAGGGTTTTACGGCCAGATCGTTTCCGGTATCCCGAAGGGATCAACCGGAAACAGTATGATCCCAACGGCCGCGAACGCGGACCGTTGGTTCCGGTCGCGGATTTTCGCGAAATCTTTGATTTCGGATGAGAAAATCCGCGAGAGTCAACGGCCCCACGCGTCAGCGTTTGGGGCCGTTGGTATGAAGTGCGCGGGGGTGAGAGCGGGTCCGGCTGACCCGGTCAGCCGGAACCCGTATCGCTTGGCGGCATCACTTGGCGACGTCACTTGGCGGCGTCGCTTGGCGACGTCACTTGGCGACGTCACTTGGCGGCAAGGAACGCGCCGACGTCCAGCAGCACGAATTCGTTGTCGTCCTGCACCTGCGGCTTGCGCCCGGCCGAGTAGGGGAAGTTGTTGTCGTTGGCGACGACGATGTGGGTGGCATCGACGCGATCGACATCCTCGATCGTCACGAACGGAAAGCTGAGCGTGCCCGCGTGGCCGCCCTGGCGGGCGAGCCCCTTGGGATCCTGGATCGCCATCAGGTCGATGTAGCCGACCTTGCGCACCGGCTTGCCGACGGTGGCGTCCGACAGCTCGATCTTGTAGACGCGCTTGAAGCGCGCCGGCACGTTGAAGCAGTCCGGCCGCGGCGCGCTCTCCGGGCAGGCTTCGGCCTCGGCGCCCTCGCCATTGTCGCGCTCGATGATCAGGCCCATGGCGGGATCGATCATGTTGAAGTCGCCGATATTGTTGCCGGCAAGCTCCAGCGGGTAGTACCAGAAGCGGCCGGTCCACTTGTTCTCGGCGGTCGAGAATTCGAGGATGCGCAGCACGCTCTTGCCCTCGACGCTCTCCCAGGCGCCGGCAGCGGAGTCCCACAGCGGGCCTTCGAGCAGCGGATAGAGGAACTTGCCGTCTATTGAGGCGGCCATGCCCTCATAGCCGCGCGAGCGGCGCACGCCGAACTCGACCTTGCCGCCCGGCACCGCCGGGGTGAGCACCTGGAAATGGTCGGGCGAGCGGGCGACCTTGCCGTCCACCATCGTGTCGAACACCGCTTCCACCTTGCCGGTCTTGTCGGTGCGGATCAGGTAGGGGCCGAACTCGTCGCCGAACCACAGCGCGTCGCCGATCGGCTGGATCGATTCGATGTCGAAATCGGCGCCGGTGAGATAGCGCGTGGGCGTGCCTTCGAGCGTGATCTGGAACGGCACCTTGCGGTCGGGATCGCGCAGGAAGATCGTCTCGGCGATCTCCACCTTGCCGCTCTTCCAGTCCGGGCGCACGCGATGGGCGACCAGCAGGGCGTCGGCCGAGTCGCGCTTGGCGCCGAAGCCGTTGTCGGTCAGCACCAGGAAGGTGCCGTCGCCCAGGCTCTTGATGCCGGAGAAGCCCTGCACCGGCTGGCCCTTGATCGGCACGGTGAAGCCGGTCTTGCGCGGCGCGGCGGTGGCGGACAGGAACGAGGTGCCCTCGATCGCGCCGACCGCGTCGACGCGGCGGCGGTCGGGCGAGACGAACTTGCCGGAGACCGCGAGATCGGCCGGCGCGTCGGACGGCGGCGCGAAGCTGGCCGCTGCCGGAATGAGGGCGTGGCCGGCGAGGGTGGCCGGGAACTGCTGCTGGGCAGCGGCGGGCGTGGCAAGCGCGCAGGCCGCCACGATGCAGGCCGTCAGACGCATGACGAGTCCTTTCCTATCCTGGAGCATTTTCCGCAGAAGCAGATACCGGTTTTGCGAAAGAAAATGCGACAAACCAAAAACTTAGAGCGTCCGATCTGATGCAGTCAGATCGGATAACGCTCTGGCGATCGGAGGCGCGAGACTTGGCTCCGCGGGATTTGGCCCCGCGAGACTTGGCTCCGCGGGATTTGGCCCCGCGGGATGTCGTGCCGCTGACGGTTCGGCGACATTTCGATGACGGCGCGCCGCGCCGCACGGGGTGCGGCAAATTTTTGGGCATAGTTTCCTGTCAGGAAATCGGCGCTCCAGCCTGAAGGTGGCGTTGTGTCAAGCGCTTATGCGCGGCGTCGGCGGGCGGCGCCACGAAAGGTTGTGCCTGCGCCTGCGGTCGGGCATAGTCTGGGTCTATAGTCCTAGAAGAGGAGCCCGCCGTGTCCGTCGCCCCGACCCCTGCCGATCCGCCGCGCGCGGGCACCGCCTTCGCCGCGCGCCGCACCGAGGCCTCCGCAACGTCCGCCGTCCGCGATCGCCAGGCGGCCTATCTCATCGCCACCTGGCTTGCCGCCTCGCTGCACCGCATCTCGCCCGCCGCCCTGGAGCGCCCGCGCGGCGAACGCGACATCGTGCTCGCCCGCCAGTGCGCGATCTATCTGGTGCATGTGGTGTTCGGCTTCGACCGCGCCGCCACGGCGGCGCTGTTCCATCGCGACCGACGCACCGTCGAGCGCGCCTGCGCCCACATCGAGGATCTGCGCGAGGACGCCGCCACCGATCGCGGCTTCGACGCGCTGGAGCGCCGGGCCTTGGCGCTGGCGGCCTCGCTCGGCCTGGAGGTGCGGCGATGAGCGCGCCCCGCAACGCCGCCACCCGCAATCGTGTTCGCAAGGCCGCCGCCGAAGCGCGGCCCGCGGCGAAGGCCCCATCCCTGGCGCAGCACCGCGCGCTGGTGGCGGACCGGGTGGAGGTCGACGGCCTCACCGCCGAGGTGCTGCGCGATGCCGAGGAAAGCCCGCTGGCCTGGCTCGCCCGCCGCAAGGACAAGGCCGGCCGGGCGTTGATCGCCCCGCACCAGTTCCTGGCCGGCGAACGGTTGCGGGCGGACTTCACCCGCGCCCGGATGACGCCGCGCGTCACCGCCAGCTGGGACGCCTCGGTGGGCGCGAGCCGCCGCGGCGAGAGCCGCGACCCGGCGCTGTTCGCCGAGGCGGTGGTGGCGGCCAAGGCGCGGCTGGAGCGGGCGCTGGAGGCCGCCGGCCCCGAGGTCGCCGGGCTGCTGCTCGACGTGTGCTGCTTCCTCAAGGGGCTGGAGACGGTGGAGCGCGAGCGCGGCTGGCCCGCCCGCACCGCCAAGGTGGTACTGGGGCTGGCGCTCGACCGCCTCGCCCGCCACTACGGCCTCAGCAGCGAGGCCCGCGGCCCGGCACGCGGCCGCATGCGGAGCTGGAGCGCGGAGGCCAATGATACGGTTTCCGGATGATCCCGTCGGGATCCACCTACGGCTCTCCGGCCCGATTGGCCGGAAACCTTATCAATGAGACAGAGACCCGGCGATCAGGCAGGGCCGGAAACCGGCCACACGCTCAAAGGCTCACGGGCGGCTGCTATGGTCCCGGTAGCCGGGCTCTCCTGGGGGGCGCGGTTTTCACGGAAATGAAATGTCGTTCGATCTACCGAAAGCCGTCGCGCAATTCATCGGAGACGCCGCCCTGATCGCCGACGAGATCGGCGAATCGCCCAGCCATGTCCACCATTTCACCCGCGGCAACGACCGCTTCTTTCTCAAGGTGTCTGCGGCCATCTACGCGCCGACCACCTACAGCGTGCGGCGCGAAGCACGCGTGCTCGACTGGCTGAGCGGCCGGTTGGCGGTGCCGGAGGTCGTGCTCGCCGCGTCCAATGGCGATGGCGAATTCATGATCACCCGCGCCGTGCCGGGCGAATCGCTGGCCGCGCGGATCAGCGCAGGACGGCCGGTGGTCGAGCTGTTCCGGGACGCCCTGCACCGCCTGCAGGCGGTGCAGGTGGACGATTGCCCGTTCGATTCGCGGGTCGAGGTTCGCCTCCGCGAGCTGGCCTATCTCCTGGACCACGGCCTCACCGCCGACGATTGCGACCTCGATCAATGGCCGGGCTTCGCCGGGCCGCGGGACCTGCTGGCGCACCTTGAGGCCAGCCGGCCGCGGGAGGACGTGGTGTTCAGCCACGGCGACCTTTGCGACAACAACGTCTTCGTCGATGACCGCGACAATCTTTATTTCATCGACCTTGGCCGCGGCGGCCGCGCCGACCGCTGGGCGGACATCACCCTGGTCCTGCGCAATCTCCGCGACGACATTTCCGACGACGCGGCGGGCGAGTTTTTAGCGGCGATCGGCCAAGCCGACGATGGCGCAAGGCGCACCTTCTTCGAGCAGCTCGACGAGCTGTTCTAGATCGTCCGCCTGACTGCATCAGGGCGGACGCTGCAGGCTTCAGAGTCGTCGCATTTTCTGCCGCAAAACCGGTTCCCACCTTTGCTGAAAATGCTCTGATACGGCTTCCGGCCGATCAGGCCGGAGAGCCGTAGGTGGATCCCGGAGGGATCATCCGGAAACCGTATGAATCGCGAACGCCCCGGGCGCGGACGCCCGGGGCCATCGAAACTCATCCTGAGACGAAGCCGGCGGCGATCCGCCGTTCAGGCGGTTGCCAGCGCGGCGCGGGCGTCGGCGCGGACGCGCTCGACCATCGAGCGCAGGCCGTTGGAGCGCTGCGGCGTCAGGTGCTCGCGCAGGCCGAAGCGGTCGAACAGCTCGATGGCGTCGGTGTCGAGGATCGCCCGCGCCGGCCGGCCGGAATAGAGCGCCACCAGCACGGCGATCAGCCCCTTGACGATATGGGCGTCGCTGTCGCCGGTGAAGGTGAGGATCGGCTCCGGCCCCGGCTCGATGTGCGTCGACAGCCACACCTGGCTGGCGCAGCCCTGCACCTTGTTGGCGTCGGTGCGGGCCTCGGCGGGGAAGGGCGGCATCAGCCGTCCGAGCTCGATGAGATACCGGTAGCGGTCCTCCCAATCGTCGAGCAGCGCGAAATTTTCAGTGATCTCATCAAGGGTCATGATCGACATATAGAGCGTCGCGGATGCCGCGGGAACCGATCTGCCGTTGTGTCGGCGCCAGTGCCGGCGCGAGGGTGCGCTTGTGCCGCGTGCGCAATCACTTGCGCCGCGTGGGCGATCATTCGTGCCGGCGCGGCGGCGCATCCGGGGCGCGCCAGGGCACGCCGCGCTCGCTCGGGGCCAGCGTGTGGGTGGCGGCTTGGGTGTCGGCGGCTTGGGCGTCGGCGGCTTCGCTCGCGCTGCCGGTGGTGGCCGGGTTGGCGTGGCTGTTGCTCTGGTCGCGCAGGAACTCATAGAGCATCTTGGCGGCCGCCTCCGCCTTGTCGGTCAATGCCGAGGCGAAGCGTCCGGCGAACGCGCAGGCGTCCGGCTGGCGGGTGCAGAATCCCCGCGCGTCCTCGATGGCGGCCTGGGCGGCCGACATCGCATCGCCCGCCCCGATCGCCCCGGTGCGCGAGTCCGTGCCGCTGCCGGTCGGGATCAGCGCCAGCACCACCACCAGCAACAATGCCGCTCTGAGCAGGAACCCCATTCAGGAACCCCGATTGTCCGTCCGCGTCGCGCCTCGCCGCCGGGCCGCACGCCGGTCCAGAGGCAAATCTAGCAGGGATTGGTTTCCATTTGCTCTTCTTCGCGCCGCGCAATTCGTTCAAATCAACGGAGCGTTTTCTGCGAACTTGAATCGCATTTGCGCCGCCTGCGCCGGCCGCTGCCCAGCAAATGCCGCGAGGCCACCCGGCCGCGGGCGGCGCCGCGGGGCCGAGTCTTCACCCGTTATTCACCATGAACGCGAAAGCGCCAGCCTCAACGCATCGTTAGGGCTTCCAGAGTCTTTCCGGGCCGTCCGCTTAGGCTTCATTTAAGGGGCGGATGGCACGATGCAACGCGTGAAAGCGCTTCTGCGCGGGGAGTTGCGTGCGTGCCGGTGTTCGAGCCGATCCGGACCTACATTGACGGGCTCGTGCACCCGAGTGTCCGCGCCGATGCCTTGGTGACCGCGCGCCATCGCGCGTTCATCGGCACCCATCTGGCCGCCGGCGTCGCGGCGCTGGCGCTGCTTCCGGTCTATCTCGCGGTGCGCGGCGCGCCCGATGCGGCGGCGGTGGTGGCGCTGGCGTGGCTGGCGAGCCCGCTGGCGCTGGCCTGGTTCCTGTCGGCGAGCGGCCGGTTCGCCACCGCCCACCTCGCCTCGGCCGTGGCCCATGCCGGCCTCGCCCTCACGCTCGCTGCCGTCACCGGCGGCCCCGCCTCGCCGGCGATGGCGTGGCTGGTGGTGATCCCGCTGCAGGCGTCGCTGTCGGGGCGGCGGCGGGTGATGATCGGTGCCGGCGCGATCGCGCTTGCCGCGCTGCTCGGCATGTTCGCGGCCGACGCCTTTGGTCTCGTGCCGCCCGCTGCGGCTGCGCTGCCGCCGGGCGCGATCATGCTGGCCGTGGTGCTGGCGGCGGTCGTCTACGGCACCATGCTGGCGCTCGGCTCCGGCGCGCTGCTGGCCTCGGTGGAGCGGCTGCAGCTCCTCCAGGATGCCCGCTACCGCCTGCTCGCCGAGCACATGACCGACCTCGTCACCCGCCACGCGCCGAACGGCGCCGTCACCTTCGTGTCGCCGGCCGCCGAATCGCTGCTCGGCGTCGCGCCGTCCGAGCTTGCCGCCGACGGCCTGTTCGCCCGCGTCCACGTCGCCGACCGGCCGGCCTATCTCTCCGCGCTGAGCCGCGCCACCGCCGAGGGCGAGCCGGGCGCGGTCGAGTTCCGCCTGCGGCGCGGCAGCGCCCGGGACGGCGCCGAGGCCGGCCATGTGTGGGTGGAGATGCGCTGCCGGCCGCTCGAGGACGGCGTGCCGCACGGCACCCGCCGGCAGGTGGTGGCGGTGACCCGCGACATCTCCGAGCGCAAGCGGCAGGAGAAGACGCTCGATCTCGCCCGCTGCGAGGCCGAGCGTGCCAACCGCGCCAAGACGCGCTTCCTCGCCACCATGACCCACGAGCTGCGCACGCCGCTCAACGCCATCATCGGCTTCGCCGAGATCCTGATCAATGAGCGCCGCATGCCGCTCGACGCGCAAAAGCGCGGCGACTATGCCCGGCTGATCCACGAATCGGGGCACCACCTGCTCGGCGTGGTCAACGGCATCCTCGACGTTTCGCGCATCGAATCGGGCAATTTCGACGTGCTGGCCGAGCCGTTCGCGCTCAAGCCGGTGGTCGATGGCTGCTGCGAGATGATGGCGCTGAAGGCGCAGGCCGCCGGGCTGTCGCTGGTGGCCGACGTCGATGACCGCCTGCCCGAGATCGTCGCCGACCGCCGCGCGCTCAAGCAGATCCTGATCAATCTCATCTCCAATGCGGTGAAGTTCACCAAGCCCGGCGGCACGGTGACGGTGCGCGCGGCCATCGAGGGCGGCGACGTGTGCCTGGCGGTCGCCGACACCGGCATCGGCATCGACGCCGCCGACCTGCCGCGCCTCGGCGCGCCGTTCTTCCAGTGCGGCTCGGCCTATGACCGGCCCTTCGAGGGCAGCGGGCTCGGCCTGTCGGTGGTCAAGGGTCTCGTCGAACTTCATGGCGGCCGCCTCGAAATCGCCAGCCGGCTGGGCGAGGGTACGCTGGTCACCGTCCGGCTGCCGCGCGACGGCGAGTCGGCGGGCCACCCGGCCCGGGCGGCGGCCGTGGTCACCGCGCTGCCGCGCCGCGCGCACCAGGATGATGCCGTGGCCGGCGACGAGACCAGGGAGATTCGCAAGCGTGCGTAGCGAAATGGTCGAGGAAGGCTGGGGCGCTCCGGACGAGGAGCGCACGCAGCGCGGCGTGCTGCGCCGGGTGAGCGAGGCGCTCGGGCTGCGCCCGGCCGATGCCGTGGGGCTCATGGTGATCGCCGTCGCCTCCGGCGCGGTCGCCGTCAACGCCCTGATGATGCAGAGCGGGCCGCATCCGGCGCCGATCGTCGCCGCCGTGCCCAAGGCGGAGGCGTCGAAGGGCGCGGCAGGCGCCGAATCGAAGGGTCTGGAGTCGAAGCTGCTCGACCCCAAGGCGCTGGTGCACAAGGCGGCCGTGGGCGAGGCGACCGGCGCCCTGGCGCCGCTGCCGGTGGCCCGGCCGGCGGCGCTGAATGCCACCGCGGCGGTGGCGCCGCAGGCGGCGACGCCCGCCGCCCGCCCGCGCCAGCAGATCATCGCCGACCTGCAGCGCGAGCTGCAGCGCCACGGCCTCTATGACGGCACGCCCGACGGCGTGCTCGGCCCCAAGACCGAGGCGGCGATCCGCGACATCGAGCTGGCGCTGGGCTGGCGCGAATCCGGCGAGCCGACCGAGGCGCTGCTGGCGGCGCTGAAGCGCGCCGACACCAAGCCGCCGCCGCCCCGGCCGCCGCTGCCGGTGGTCGACACCCGCACCGTCGCCGTCCAGCGGGCGCTGGCCCGCCTCGGCTACGGGCCGGTGCGGCCGGACGGGCGCCCTGGCGGCGAGACCCGCGCCGCTGTCCAGCGCTTCGAGCGCGACCGCAACCTGCCGGTCACCGGCGAGATCAGCGACCGGCTGGTGCGCGAGCTGGCGTCGGTGAGCGGCATGCCGATCGAATGAGCCGCCTCAAGAGCGCGATCTGGGTTTCGGCCTATCTGCGGCGCTGTCAGGTCGAGGGCGCCTATGCCGTGGTGCGCCGGCGCGGCGCGGAGGAGGCGGGCACCGTGTTCGTCGAGGTCGACCGGCTCGACGGCCGCGTGGCGCTCTTTGGCCCGGCGCCGCAGAGCGCGTTCAGCGAGGCCGCGCCCGACCGCGCCTTCACGCCGCTGCATGCGGGCGAGACCATCACCGCCGCCGAGGCGGACGCGATCCTGGCGCGCGAGATGCGCTTCGATTCCGACCTGTGGATCGTGACGGTGGAGGACCGCGCCGGCCGCCACTTCCTGGAGCCGCTGGTGCCGCGCTGAGCCACCCCGAGCCGGCTTACCGCCGCAGCGTGGTGCGGGTCTCGGCGGGCAGGGAGGTCGAACTGCGGCGCGACTCGAAACTGTGGCGCCCGGTGCCGTCCGGCGATGTCGCCGGCACGTGGCGCCCGCCCGGCCGGCGCGATTCGCGCCACAGCGCCGTCACCTCGCGCGCCTCGGCCACCGACAGGCGGCCGTAATATTCGGCGAGCTGGAACACCAGCGCCACCGAGCGGCCGATGGTGGGATCGAGAAACAGCATGATCCGCGAGAAGGCGTCGCTCGACATGCCGAGCGCCCGGCAGGCGATGGCCACCGGCTGGCCGGTGGGGTCGGCGACGATCTCCTCGGCCTTGGCGCGGTCGAGGTCGAACACGCGCGCAAGCTGGTCGATGAAGTCGGCGGTGCGGTTCTGCAAGGCGGCCTGTTCCAGCTCGGCCGCGGCGAAGGCGTAGTCGGCGGGGTTGGGCAGCGGCAGCGGCGCGAGCCGCCCGGCCGAAGCCGGCGCGGGTGCCGCGGCAGGCGGGCTCGGCAGCCAGGGCAGCGGCGCCGCGGTCTCCGCGGACTGGGCCGAATCGGGCCCGATGAGATCGGGCTGCAGGTCGGGGGCCGCGTCGAGCCTCGGTGCGGGGCGGAGCGGGTCGCGCGCGGCGCCCTGCGGGCGGCCATACTCCAGTGCGACGAGGTGCTCGGCCACTGAGGCCGGCAGGTCCGCCCGCTTGGCGATGATCCGGCGGCGCTGGTCGTCGAGCATGCCGGCGAGCTGAAGAAGATCGGCTTCCGCGAAATGCGCCCGCGCCAGCACCTGCTCGGCCACCGCGATGGTGTCGACGGCGAGCATCATCAGGATCTCGCGCGGCGCCTGCGGATAGCGCGCGAGCTTCATGGCCACGGCGATTCGCGAGCCCTCGTCGACCGCTTCGAGCATGTGGCGCGCCAGCTCGGTGTAGCGCTCCACCTCGGCGGCGCTGTGCACCGGCTCGCCGACATAGAGGTCGGTGATGACCCGCACCAGCGTCGGACGGATGTCGACGCCCTCCTGCCGGGCGAGGGTGATGAGACCGCGGATATTGGGCGTTCTGGTCGTCATGCAGCGGGTCTTGCTGATCGTGTTGGCGGCGCGACTCGGGGGTGAGGCGTTGGCGAGGCGACCCTATCGGCCGAGCATTTAACAGGCTGTTAACCTTACCGGCCCCTTAATCGCCGCCGATCGAAGCCGGCCGGTCGCGACGGCGGACGCCGACACGGCCATGGGGGAGAGGAGAATGGGCACGGTGCTCAGGTTTCCGGTGGAGCGGCTGTCGCCGCCGGCACCGAAGTGCGCACGCGCCTGCGACACGTCCGACGGCGCCACCGGCGCCGAGGTGGTGATCCTGCCGGCGGTGCGCGTCGAGCGCATCGGTGAGGCGGGCGCCTGCGCGTCGCAAACGGATTGCCGGCCATCCACCCAGGCGGGCGGCCGAGGGCAGACGCGCCCATGATCCGCACGCCCATGACCCACGTGCCAAAGACCCGCGCGCCAAAGACCCGGTTTCGCTGCCGCCGGGCCGCCGCCGCCGGCCTGATCGCCGCGCTGGCCGGCAGCTGCGCCCAGCTCGAAGGCGACTTCGCCCGGCCGCGTCCCAATGTCATCCGCGACGACGTGCTGCCGGTGGCGGGCGGCGCCTTCGCCTCCGTGCGCGGCGAGCCGGTGTCGCTGGTCGCCATGACCGACGACGAGCGCCAGCTGCGCGACCGCGCCTACGCCTATCTGGCGCCGCCCGAGGGCTTCAAGTTCCTGAGCCTGCCGGTCGCCGAGCTGCGCGCCCCGCGCATCCTGCCCAATAACGGCCCGCTGGAGCCGGCGCCCGGCCTCTACACCCAGGCGCTGCTCGCCTACCAGTACCGCTCGACCACCGCCCGCTGGCAGCGGCTGATCGACGACATCCGCTCCGACCGCGACCGCATCGGCGCCTTCGTGCGGGTCGCCGCCCACGTCGCCGAGATGGACCGCGTCCGCACCGAGAGCTTCCGCTTCGTCCAGGCGGTGAGCGACATGCAGCGCGAGCAGGTGATGGCCCGCGTCGAGGAGAACAAGATGCTGATCGACGCGGTGCGCTCGGCGCTGGCCCAGCGCATCGCGATCTACCGCGACGCCATGGAGAACCTGCTGGTCGCCCAGCCCGCGCCGGTGGCGATGGAGGCCGAGCGCGCGCTGAAGTCGCTCCAGGAGCGGGCCGCCGATCCGGTTCTCGCGCTCGCCGCCCAGCCGCTGCCGGCGATTCCGCCACCCGAGAACAAGGGCTATTTCCCCGGCTCGGACAAGGCCAGGGTGCGGAAGGATTGACAGGGCGTCCGGCCGCCCCGCCTTCGAGCCGTCGCCTGATCGCCGAAAATCCCGTTGTCGAGAGGCTCTTGCAGAACGGGGGCGCCGGAGATGGACGCCGCGAGGCCGCCAAGAGGGCGCCGCGAGGGACCAAGACACGCCGCCCGAGACACCGCCAAGCTGCTTCCCAGTGCAACGCCGCTTCCCAAGGCACCGCCGCTTCCCAAGGCAACGCCACTTCCCAAGGCAACGCCAAGCGGCCTTCGTCCGGCTGGAGCGGCTTTCACCCGGCTGGAGCCGCCCGGAACGGCCGGCGACTCATCCCTGGACGGTCCTTAATTACCGCTTCCGGCGCGGCCGCAAGCCCCGCCGGCGCTTCAGAAAGCGATAAAAAGCATTACATTACAGACACTTATAGAAAAATGCGTCAGGGGGATTGCCTTTTTTGCGGCGCACAGCCATATTGTTGCAGCGCGGTATTGCGGTCGCGTCGCAATACCGCTGCCCTCCTTGGGCGTTTCCTCCCTAGACTTGGGCCGCTCCGTTCACGGGGCGGCCTCTTTCTTTTGGCGGACGCTGCTGCGCCTTGCGCGCCTGTTTTGTGCGTACGCTCTCGTTGGAGCGGGTGTCCGGCCGCCATTCGTCGCCAACGGGACGATCCCAGACAGGATCCCCCCCCTTCGGCCTGCACCGGCGGAACCGCTCTCGTACGAAACTGATAGCGCCGTATGCGAAAACCGCAAGCCTGATGTCGCACGCATTCAGCGATTTATGGCCGGACGCGCGGGTGCAGTGCGAGCGGCACGGATCGGCCCGGTGCGCGAGCCCGCCGCGCGCCACACGGTTTCCGGCTGGTCCCTTCGGGAGATCGGAAACGGTCTCGCCAGGAAATCCTTGGCCCGAAAGGGATTCTTCGGCGATCGGGATGCGGCGCGAAGACCCGATCGGCCGGAGAGGGCATGACGCCGCCCAAGGTCGATCAGCCCGAGGTCACTCCGCCGCGGCCGGAAAGGCCAGGAGGTCGCGGAAGGACATCCCGGCAAGCCGTTCCACCAGCACGTCGATATCGGCGCGCATGCGCGCGAAGCGTTCGGAGGGACGGAACTCGGCCTCGTCGAGATAGAGCGCCCGGTTGATCTCGATCTGGATGGCATGCAGGCCCGCGGCCGGGGTGCCGTAATGCTCGGTGATGAAGCCGCCGGCATAGGGCTTGTTGCGGTGGACCGTATAGCCGAGCTCGCGCAGCGTCCCCTCCACCAGGTCGACGACCAGCGGCGAGCAGCTTGTGCCGTAGCGGTCGCCGATCACCACGTCGGCCTTCGGCCGCTCCTCGCGGCTGACGACGCTGGAGGGCATCGAGTGGCAGTCGATCAGCACGGCGGTGCCGAACCGGCGGTGCAGGCGGCTGAGCAGCCGGCGCAGCGTGTGGTGATAGGGCATGTAGAAGGCGTCGATGCGCGCGAGCGCCGCCTCGACCGGCAGGCGGCGGTCGTAGATCTCGACGGCATCGCCGACCACCCGGGCGATGGTGCCGAGCCCGCCGACCACCCGCAGCGAGCGCGTATTGGCATAGGGCGGCAGCCGGCCCTCGAACATCGCCGGGTCGAGTTCGTAGGGCTCGCGGTTGAGGTCGACGAACGAGCGCGGGAAGTGCGCCCGCAGGAACGGCACGGACAGCGCCCGCGCCCCCGCGAACAGGTCGTCGACGAAACTGTCCTCGGAGCGGCGCAGCGTGGCGAGCGACAGCCGGACGCTGGCGAGAAAGTCGGGCGGGTAGACCCGCCCGCTATGGGGCGAGCTGAACAGCAGCGGCGCTGCGGGCGCGGCCGGCTCGATCAGGTCGAAAGGCGGGTCGATGTCGGCGATGATCGCGGTCAAGGTGCTCGACCCCTGGGGGAACGATCATTGTTGACCGGCTGTCCCCCCCGCTCAAGGGCTTTCCGCGCGCTGGCGAGGGTCCGCTTCGGGCAGCTCCCCTTTCGGCAGCTCTGTTCTCGGCAGCTCTGTTCTCGGCAGCTCTGTTCTCGGCAGGTCCGTTCTCGGCAGGTCCGTTCTCGGCAGGTCCGTTCTCGGCAGGTCCGCCATGCCGCAATCGCCGCACAATTGTGCGAGATTCCGGCGCGGCCCTAACCTCCCTTTTACCCAGACGTTCGTTTATGTAGGGAACGCAATGCCAGGACGGGGCGCGATGTCCAAGATCTTGCTCGCCGAAGACGACAACGACATGCGGCGCTTTCTGGTGAAGGCGCTGATGAATGCCGGCTACGAGGTGGTTTCGTTCGACAATGGCCTTTCGGCCTATCAACGGTTGCGCGAGGAGCCGTTCGAACTGCTTCTGACCGACATCGTGATGCCGGAGATGGACGGCATCGAGCTGGCGCGCCGCGCCACCGAGCTCGATCCCGACATCAAGGTGATGTTCATCACCGGGTTCGCCGCGGTGGCGCTGAACCCCGATTCGCGGGCGCCGCGCGACGCCAAGGTGCTGTCGAAGCCGTTCCACCTGCGCGACCTCGTCAACGAGGTCCAGCGCATGTTGCAGGCCGCGTAATGCACAGACCCGCTTGCAGCGGCGCTCCAGTGTCATTATAGGTCCTGCTCCCGCGGCCGAGTGATCGGCCGTCCGGTTCGGGCGCGTAGCTCAGCGGGAGAGCACTACGTTGACATCGTAGGGGTCACAGGTTCGATCCCTGTCGCGCCCACCATTCCCTGCCCGAACCCCGGCCGAAGGTCTCGGCCAAATACCCCGGCCCAAGATTGCGAGATGGCCCGGCAGGCCGAGCCCGGCAGGCCGTGCGGCTGCCCTTGCGTCCTTCGACGCGCCGCCCCCTCGCCCCCCGGCCCCGGCTCTCAGGCAAGGTCGAAATTGGCGAGGAGGAGCGACGACTTCTCCACATTCGCCAGCGTCAGCGTATTTTCCGCATCGAAGGCGATGACGGTGTCGGCGCCGACCTGGCTTGCGGCGGCCAGCACGGCGGCATAGTCGGCGAACAGGTCCGAATCGAACTGGATCACGTCGTCGGCAACGCCGAAATCCGTGATCCTGTCGTTTCCGAACCCGGCCTCGAACACGAACGTGTCCGCCCCGCCGCCGCCGGCCAGGGTGTCGGCACCGGCGCCCCCCTCAAGGCGGTTGGCGAGCTCGTTGCCGGTCAGCGTGTCGCGACCCCTGCTGCCGATGATGTTGTCGATATAGGCGATCCTGTCGCCGGCCGCGTCGGTCCTGGCGCCGGCCGCCACCGTCACGCTGCCGCCGCTCCCCAGTCTCACGGTGACGCCGGCGCCCTTGGACGAGATCGGCGAGTCGGCGTAGCTGACCGTGTCGATTCCCTCGGCCGAGCCGGACATGATGTCGGCGCCGGCCCCGCCGATGAAGGTGTTGTTGCCGGACCAGTCGATCAGCGTGTCGCTGCCGGCGCCGCCGATCAGGATGTCGTCGCCGTCATTGCCGACGAGATGGTTGGCACGGCTGTCGCCGGTCAGGACGTCGTTTCCCGTCCCGCCGACGACATTCTCGAACAGCGTGGCGATATCCCCTTCGGCCTCGCCGCCGGAGACCCAGGCTGCCGCACCGTAGATCAATGTCACGCTCACGCCGGATGTGTCGGTGGAATAGTCCAACGTGTCGGCGCCGGCCCCGCCGCAAAGGATGTCCGCCCCGGCGCCGCCATTGATGCAGTCGTTGCCGGCGCCGCCGTTCAGGACGTCGTTGCCGGCCGCGCCGCCGAGATCGTCGTTGCCGGCCCCGCCATCGAATCGGTTGGCGGCGTCGTCGCCATTGAGGTCGTCGGACTTTGCCGAACCGGTCAGGTTCTCGATGCCGTCGAAGGTGTCGCCCTCGGCGTCGCCGCCCGAGCTCACATGCTCGGTCAGGTCGACTTTGACGCCCAGCTTGGAGGCGGCATAGCTGACCGTATCGCTGCCGGCGCCGCCGATATTGGTGTCGGCACCGGCGCCGCCGAGAAGGGTGTCGTCGCCGCCACCGCCGATCAGCGTGTCGGCGCCCGCGCCGCCGCTGAGCAAATTGGCGGCGTCATTGCCGGTGATGGTGTTGTCGAGCGTGTTGCCCGTGCCCTTGATGGCGGCGCCGGTGAGGACGAGCTTCTCCAGCGTCGCCCCCAGCATGTAGTTGATGCTGGCCTCCACCGTGTCGGTGCCCTGGCCCGCCAGCTCCTTCACCACGTCCTTGGCGCTGTCGACCACGTAGGTGTCGTCGCCCAGGCCGCCGGCCAGGATGTCGGCGCCCGCCCCGCCATCGAGCCGGTTGTTGCCGCCATTGCCGGTGATCCTGTTGGCCAGGGCGTTGCCGGTGCCGTTGATGTTGCCCGAGCCGGTCAGCACCAGCGTCTCGACATTGCCGCCGAGCGTGAAGCTCGCCGACGCCAGCACCAAATCGGTGCCCTGCTTCGCAAGCTCGGTGACGGTGTCGCCGGTGTCATCCACGATATAGATGTCGTTGCCGGCGCCGCCGGCCATGACGTCGGCGCCCGCGCCGCCGTCGATGCGGTTCGCCTTGGCGTCGCCGGTCAGCGTGTCCGCGAAGGCCGAGCCGAGAATGTTTTCGAAGCCGCTCAGCGTGTCGGTGCCGGCGCCGCCGGTATCCTGCGCGGCGGTGATGGCAAGGCTCACCGTCACGGGGCCTTCGGCATCGGCGTAGGAGGCCGTGTCGATCCCCTTGCCACCGGTCAGCGTGTCGTTGCCTGCGCCGCCCTCGATCAGGTTGGCCGCGGCATTGCCGATAATCACATTGTCGAGGCCGTTGCCGGTGCCGTTGATCGCCGCCTTGCCGATGAGCGTCAGGTTCTCGAGATTGGCCCCGAGCACGAAGCTCGCGGATGCCGTCACCGTGTCGGTGCCGGCGTCGGCGTCCTCGGTGATGGTGTCGTCGCCGTCCGTGATGTAGGTGTCGTCGCCGAGCCCGCCGGCCAGCGTGAAGACGCCCTTGCGGCCGTCGAGGATGTCGTCGCTCGACGAGATGAACGGGTTGTCGGCATAGTCGATCCCGGCCAGGTCGAGTTCGGCGACATAGATTCCCAGCCCGGCCGCGGCGGCCTTGGCGTAGACGTCGGCGACCTTGCCGGCGTTCCCGGCGACATATTCGATATCGATCACCGGCTTGCCCGCGGCGGTGGCGAGATGAAGATGATCGAGCATGAACGCCGTATCTTCGGCGGAAATCTGCGCGCTGCCGTCGGAATTGTAGAACAAGTTCTCCTTGAGCATGCCGTCGATGGCGTCGAGATAGGTTTCGTCGGTCAGCAGCTCCTCGGCGCCATTGACCCAGATCTTGAAGTCTGCATCCAGGGACTTGGCGTAGGCTGACAGCGCCTCGACCAGCGTCTTCATCGCCCCGGCTGCGTCGCCGCCGGGGGCGTTGGCCTGCGCCCAGTCGGTCTGAAAGGTGTCGACGACGTCGAAATAGGCGCCGTCATAGCCAGCCTCGATGAGTTTGGTGACTTCGGTCTTGGCGACCTTCAGCCATTCCGCCGTCCAGTAGGCGACCTCGTAGCAGCCCGGCCATTGCGGATCGGCCGGACCCAGTATGGTTTCCGGAATCGACGAAAAATAGCTGCGATAGTCTTCCGCCTCACCCAGGCTGAAATAGCCCAGCACGAGTCCGCTGCCGGATGTCATTGTCGAAACCTGCTCGGCCGCGAAGGCCGTCCCGTTGTCATCGCAGGTTTCGACAATCTTGACGTCGACGGGCGCAGCGGCGATCTCAGTCGGAGAAACTTCTTGAAGAACATATATGCCGGTCAATGCCATTGAGTTAACCCTCAAAATGAGCGCGGAATTTCAATCCTACGTCTGTAGATCAAAAATATTTTCTTGCGATGACCGGCGAGCGTCGCATTTGCTTAGAAATATGCCGATTTCTTGCAGACGGTGCAGGCGAAGCAATGCGGAAGGCCGCATGCTTTGCATCCGGTCACGGCATCCGACTGTCGTGCTTCCCGCGCCTTGATGCGCGGGGTCGAGGGCGCCCCTCCGCTCGCGGGTGCCCGGCAGGGCTTCACGCGAGATCCGGCCTGGAGAGGCGGCGCCCCGCCGGCCCGTCGTTGAAAAATCCTTTTCCGCCCAATGTTTCCTGGCGTACCACACGCGGCATCGTCAGGCCGGGTTCGCCAGGACCGGAACCTGAAGGGACCGGAACCTGCAGGGACCGGCAGTTGGGAGAAAAAGACATGAGCGACGAGATCGTCCGGGACAGCAACGGCAACCAGCTTGCGGATGGCGATTCCGTCACCGTCATCAAGGATCTGAAGGTCAAGGGCACGTCGGAGACCATCAAGCGCGGCACGCTGGTGAAGGGCATCCGGCTGACCGGCAATCCCGGCGAGATCGAGTGCAACACCAAGCAGGTCAAGGGTCTCGTGCTGAAGACCGAGTTCCTCCGGAAGGCCTGAGCGGCGGCGGCCGCCGCCGCGCGTTCTTGCGGGATCGCCCGGACGCCGTCCGACTGGTTGCGAAATCATCTTGTTGCGAAATCATTAGGAGGTACGGGTCTAGTGTCGGCGGGTTCCGGCCGTGGTTCTCCGAGACAGGCCGCTGCCGGCCCGGAGCGCGCACCATGCCGCACACCCAGCCCCGCTTCGCCTTGGGCGCCTGCCCATCCTCCGCCGTGCGGCCGGCGCCGCGCCTCCTGGTGATCGACGACGATCTCGTCCAGCGCACCATCATCTGCCGCATCGGCGCCCAGCTCGGCTATGCGTCGACCGGGGCGGCGACGCCGGAGGAGGCGCTGCACTGCCTTGATGAAGGCCCTCCGGCCTGCGTGGTGTTCGATCTCTCGCTGGCCGAGCGCCACGGCATCCAGGCGCTGAAGGCGATGGCCAGCGCGCTCAAGGACACGCCGGTGGTGGTGATCAGCGGCAGCGGCGAGATCATGCCGCCGCCGGCGGTCCGCGTCGGCCGCAAGCTCGGCCTGGACGTGCGCGGCCCGATCCCCAAGCCGCTCAGCATTGCCGTGCTGCGCCAGGCGCTGGTGCAGGCGATCCCGACCGGACAGGCGCCGGAGACGGCGCCTGCGGGTGCCGCCGGCGATCCGCCGCGGGCACTGGCCGAGCCCCGGATTCTGTTCCAGCCGCGCATCGACGTGGTCACCGGCGCGCCGGTCGGGTGCGAGGTGCTGCTGGGCGAGGCCGACCGCGGCATCGGGGCGCTGCTGGGCAGCGCCCTTGCCGCCTGCGCCGGCCTGGTGCGGCGCCATGGCGGCTTCCGCGTCGCGCTGCCGGTCCCGCCGGCCTGGCTGGCGGAGGCCGATCTCGCCGACCAGATCGGCGCCGCCGTGGCGGCCGCCGGCGTGCCGGCCTCCACCCTGGTGCTGGAGATTCCCGCGGGCGTGGCGATGGCGCAGGCCGAGCGCATCGGCCCCATCCTGGCCGGGCTGCGCCGCCGCGGCGTGCGCATCGGCCTGACGCAGTTCGGCTGTGGCCTGCTGTCGCTGCGCGCGCTGGCCCGCCTGTCGCTCGACCAGGTCAAGCTCGACCGCAGCCTGCTCGCCGCCGGCCGGCCCGGCGCCGGCATCACCGAGCCGGCCTCCGGCGAGGAGGTGGGCTGCGGGCAGGAGGGCTGCGAGAAGAGCTCGTGCGAGGACTGCGCCAGCCAGGACTGCTCCTGGCAGGTGGCCAAGGCCGCTATCCTGCTGGCCCGGCATTTCCGCATCATGCTGGTTGCCGACGGCGTCGACGACGCGATGACGCTCGATCGGCTGGCCGAGGCCGGCTGCGCGCTGGTGCAGGGACGCATGTTCTCGCGCCCGCTCGATGCCGCGGCGCTCGCCGCCTGGGTCGAGGATCAGCACGCCCGCTGCCGCTGACGCGCGCCGCTGGTGCAAGAGCCGATCTGCCGCATCAGATCGGGCGCTCCAGGCTTTTTGAGGTGTCGCAGTCTCTTCTGCAAACCGGTATTCACGGTTGCGGAGACTGCTCAACTTCGGCTGCGAAGCCGAGTTCTTCTGCGACGCATTTTGGTACGAGCCTGCGAAAGCGGGAGGGGGAGGGCGCGGTTGACCGTGCGGCTTCGCCGGTGCCAAAACCGGCGGTGATGGCGGGCGGCGCGCACGCCTCGCGGGATGGATGCCGAGTCATGAAGATCGCCGTCGCCACCAGGGATTGGGCCACGGTCAGCGGCCATGCCGGGAAGGCGGCCTGCTGGCTGCTCTACGACCTGTCGGGCCATCGCGACGGCGCGCCGCTGCCCGAGCCCGCCCGCGTCGAGCTGACCGGGGACCAGGTGTTCCACTATTTCAACAATGAGGGGCCGCACCCGCTGGACGGCGTCGAGATCATCGTCGCGGGCAGTGCCGGCGACGGCTTCCTGCGCCACATGAAGACGCGCGGCGCCGACGTGCTGCTGACCGGCGAGACCGACCCGCAAAAGGCGCTGACGCGCATCCTCGCAGGCGAGGCGCTGCCCGACCCGCGCTTCGACATCACCACCACCTTGTGCAAGCTGCGCGATCTGTTCTCGCGGCACTGAGGGCAGGGACGCCTCCGGCAAGCCCCAGATCGTGCAAGCCACAAATCCCGCAAGCCCCAGATCGCGAGGGCGTTTCTGCCGGTTTTTCGGGAAGCGGGCTGGTGCTGCCGGACAGGATTGAACTGTCGGGACAGTTGCCTATTGCGCTGATATCAAAGGGCTTTTCGCTCCGCCGGATGCGCTTGGTGTATCAGCTCGGGGGGGCGGATGGAAAGCCCTCTGTAGCGTGAAGCTGAAGGCGAGGTCGTCGCGGCGTCGGGTGCCCATTCACCCCATCATGCGCGATGTGGGTTTCTTGGACTTTGTCGCGATGCGCCGAAGCGATGCGACAAGCAACACTGCGCTGTTGTTCCCCGGCCTGGAGCCGCGTGGCAAGAAAGCCACCCGGTGGGAGGCGGCGTGGTCGAAGTGGTTCAGCCGGTGGCGCCGCGTCCATCTGGGGATCGTCGGTGACGATCGGCGCAAGGATTTCCACTCGCCCCGGCACACCTTCAAGGACATGTGCCGTGCCGCCCGCATCGAGGAGGTGGTTCACGACGCTCTCACTGGCCACAGCCTCGAAGGCGTCGGCGAGGCGACGGACGACGTTACGGCTCGGGCGTTCCGCTCCAGGTCCCGACGGAAAACGTCACCGGCCTGAAGCCGCCGAGTGCCATCGAGGGGCTGGGATTGCGCCGCGGTTAGCGCTTGGTGCCCAGAAATAGATTGAAAAACCCAACCCGCGAGGCGTTGAAAGATTAGGAGTTTTCTGACCGCTTCTGATCAGGGCGTGGGCCAGTCCAGTTCCCGGCCGGCAAGGACCATCCATGCCCTAATTCCGGTTGCATTCGTTGGTTTGTCGCTGTCTGGATGTCGCGCTCGGGATGGTGCCGAGATCATCAGGAACGCGCCATTCATGAGTCAGCGTGTAATTCGCTGCCTGTGGATGCAGCGAGGGCGGCATTGGCGAACATTACGGGAACTGGTAGGCATTTGGGATATGTTCGAGACACGAATTGAAGGGCTGGTTCAGTCCATTGCGGGATACGCGCTTGTTGCGAACGGGGTGGCGCTTGCGACTGTTGCCGCCTCCGTAAGCGGTATCAATGAGCTTTCTTTGCTCCTTGCAGTTTCTAGCCTTGCTGCAACCCAAGCCAAGTATTTCTGGGGCGGTATAATGGCCTCTGGCGTCGCCTATTTTGGCTGCCTATGGGCTGCATATATCCGGTCTGAATACGAACAGGACGAAACCACCACCAAGTATTTGAAGTGGATTAGAATGATATCATTCTACCTCACTATGGCCGGGATCATCGCATTCTCCACCGGAACGTATGCCCTCATAAGCCTTCTAGAAATAATGGGAAAACCGGCTTCTTAGAACTAACCACTTGGCGTGGAACGGGCACCCACGCCGGAAGAAAGGGCGCCGCTTGGTATCCTGCCGCACACCCCAGATCCCATGAGGGGTAACTGCTCCAATCGAGTTTCCGAACAGACAGTAAGGCCTTGGAACGCGATCAGGTGAAAAATCAAGAGCTTGAGGGTGCTCGGCAATTCGCTCGTGACCTCCTTGCCGGCTGATAGATCAAAAAGACAGATGGGCTCACGCATCCGCGGAAAAACCCCAGCAGCGCGGCTGCATTCGGAGCCGGCGTATGAGCTGACGAACCTGTATTCGGTGACCGCTGGCGCCTCCAGCGACGTGGAGACCACCACCTTCAATTCGGCGATTGCTGGGGCCAGATCAACTGCATGGGCTTGGTTATGAGTTGGGGCCCGATCGCCCTATAGACGCTCGCCCTCCCAATCCCAAGGGCCTTGGCAACCTCTGTGACCGTCTTGCCCTCGGCGTGGAGCCGGCGGGCCTCCTCGGCCTTGGCCCGAGCGGTGGGCTTGCGGCCTTTATAGCGGCCTTCGGTCTTGGCCTTGGCGATCCCCTCCCGCTGCCGCTCCAGCATCATCTCGCGTTCGAACTGGGCGAAGCCGGCGAAGATCGTGAGGATCAGCTTCCCGGTGGCGCTGCGGGTGTCCACGATGTCACCGCCAAGGCTGAGGATGCGGAGGCCGACGCCCTTGGCCTCCAACCGCTCGACGACCTCCCAGGCCTTGGTGACGGTTCGGGCGAGGCGGTCGAGCTTCGTCACCACCAGCGTGTCGCCATCGCGCACGAACGCCAATGCCGCCTCCAACTCGGCCCGTGGTGCCACCGACGACACCCGCTCTGAGAACACCCGCTCGCATCCGGCGGCGGTGAGGTCACGAAGCTGGGCCTCCAGCCCGGCCTCCTGTTCAGTAGTCGATGTCCGGGCGTATCCGATGAGCATGACGCGGCTCCAAGTGTCCGAATGGGTCTAGGCATTGGAGTCGTTGGCGTCCAGAATGTCAAGAATGGTGCTATTGGACGCGACCGAACGCGGAACCGGACGTCCCAATAGGCCGTGGTCTAGCGGACATCCGCAGTCGGCTGGTGCTCTCCGACGACCCGAGGCCGTCCGGCCCGTGGATCGTCATCCCCGACGACGACATTTCGTCCCTGGACACCCCACAGCTTGAAGCCGGTGGCGGTGGTCACGTGGTCGAAATCGTCGGGGGCGATCAACACCGGCCAGCGGTCAGGGCCGACCGTCAGCAGCAGGGCAGGGGCACCGTCCAGCGTTTCGCCGGGCTGGAGGATGGGTGGCGACACGATGCGGCTGACCATGGCCGGCGGGATGGCGCGGCGGTGGTGGTCGGCATCAACCCACGCCGAGGCAAGTCAGCGACGACCCCACCCACGGGGGATTTTCCGCAGCGACGAAGTTCGAGGGGGCGTCTCGAAAATTTCTGCCAAAACATCGTGAGGGGGTGGGGTCATTTTCCACCGGGTCCCATCCACGGTTCCCCCGGCGCAGTCCTACGCTCACAGCCAAGCGCCGAATGACGCCGATGGCGTTTCGGTCGGCCCCCTCTGGCTCCCCGCCGGCTCCGAAACTGCGATCAGAGCAGAACCGGCGACACGCCAGCCCGACAGCGCTGGGCTTTGACAAGTGTCGATGTGGTACTTTTTTGTATAAAGGGTCTTTATACGTCCGAGTACCACATCAACCGGCGAGGGCCGGGGTCACCGATCCCGGCTCTCCTTGTCGTTAGATCAGATCGGCTCGAACAGGCGTTTGAACCCGGTCAGACGACGACCCGTCCCACACTCCACGATGCCCTCCTCGGCGAGCGTTTCGATGAACATCGGGTGCTGCCGGACCGTCTTTATGAAGTTCGACGCATCCATGCCACCGATGTGCTTCCTCACGTCGGCGAAGGTGACGGTGGCGGTCGGATCGGCCTCAAGCCGTTCCTTGATGAACGCCACCGCTTCACCGATCTTGCCCGAGAGCGGTCGCTGGATCGGTCGCCACGGGAGAACCCGCACACCGGGGAAGATGCGAGGCAGTGCTGCCGGAATGCCGCTTCGGGTGCTGGCGATGATGTAGGTCCGCGTCTCGGGACACCCACCATCGACACAGCGACGAACGGCACCACGACATAGCGCCTGAAGGATCAGGTGGCTGTTCTCGCCGGCCATGACCGTCTTCATCTCGGATGACGGGAACGGCCCTGTCGAGGACGGTCGCCCCGACGCCATCCGTCCTACGGCCTCGTAGTGCGATGTCCGGTAGAACAGCGTTCCGGCCAGGATCACGTTCGGCACGTTGGCGAAGGCGTTCGTGGCGTCGTGTCGTCCCCAGTTCACGAAGTGGACACGAACGCCGGGCAGGAGGCGTGTCACCGCTGCCTCCAGGTCTGCGCCCGCGTTCTTGTGGTGGATGACGAGCCACTCCTCATCCGGTCGGGTGCGGATCGTCTCGACGATGCCCTCGATCAGCTCCGGCCCCGACTTGCGGAAGGCAGACTTCCCGCCGGATCGGCACCAGATGTGGATGGTGTGCCGGTCGTAGCTCTTCGTTGCTGTGGCGAGCTTCACGAGCCCACCACGGTTGTCGTGCCACAGGTCATAGGCCGTCCGCACACGCGCCGAAGCGTCGAGCGCAAGCAGCGGCTGGATGCCTTCGGGCAGGGTCTCCCGGTAATCCAGCATCGTGTTGCCGTAGGCGCCATCGCGACGCACGGTCGCCATCTTGCCGAACAGGAACCACAGCGCCTCCACCGCCGCGATCTGATCGGCCGAGCCGCCATCAACGAGATGCAGCGCATCGTTCAGCGACACGCCATGATGCTCGGCCAGATCGGGGACCTGGAGGATCGTGCCGTCTTCCATCTCGCCCAGCTTGGTGAAGAGCGTCTCCACGTCGCCAGCCAACTCGGGATGCGTTCCCCGCAGCGGCTTGAACAGGAAGGCGAGATCATCGCGGCCGATGGTCAACGCCTGCCCCGGCAGGATCGCCTCGTCCCAGATGCGCACGGCGCGGACGTGCCCTCGATAGTGGAAGGCCGACACCTCCGGGAACCAACGCCCCTCGCATCGATGTTCGATCATGCTGTGCGTCGTGAACAGCACACGGGCGTGGTTCGCGTCGCCGCAGCCGAGGGCGTTGAGGCGTTCGTCGCTGGTGAGCACCGCGAAGTCTGCCGGCTCCAGAGCGGCCTCCTGGACGATGGCCTCGATCTGCTCACGCCGGCCGACGCACACGAGAACGGCAACGTCGGTGTGCGCCGAGGAAGCAAGCAGGGCTCGGATGAAGTGGATCACCGTCGAGGTCTTGCCGACGCCGGGGTCGAGGCTGGAGAGGTAGACGACCGGATCGGCCGTGCCTTCCGCCATGCGCTCCAACGTGTTCGCCACGTCCTGCAAGGCGGTCCACATCTCAGGTGTCGGTGCGTGGCCGATCTCGGCGAAGTTCTGCCGCAGCGAGGCAATCGTGCGCGATGCGAGGTTGGTTGCGGTGGTGGTGCCGATGGCAGCGAAGGCGGGGAGCGCGACCGCGTCGCTGATCGATGCCGGGGTCAGCATCATGTTCATTGTGCAAGCCCCTCAGCAGCGGCGTTCGTTGTCAGGCAGCGGCTTCCTGTCGTTGCCAGCCGAACCTTCTCGGCTTCCGCGCGGGCAAGGCGATCGACGATCTCGTTGCCACGGTGGCCGGCATGGCCTCGGACCCATCGCAACTCGACCAAGGGCCGCGCATCAACGACGGCGAAAAGCTGACGCCACAGGTCGGCGTTGGCGACGGGCTTTCCGTTCGCGTTACGCCAGCCTTGGCTTTCCCATCGGGGGCGCCACTCATTGACTCCGAGGACCACGTATTCGGAGTCCAGGAACAGCAAGGCGGGAGCGTCGGCCGGCAGCGCGTTGAGCGCCGTGATCGCGGCCGTCAGCTCCATCCTGTTGTTGGTGGTGTTCGGCTCGCCGCCGCTCAAGGTGCGGGAGGCGCCATCGGCGGTGATGATGAGAACGGCCCATCCTCCGGGGCCGGGATTGCCGAGGCAGGAGCCATCGGCGTAGGCGGTGGTGTGAGTGGTTTTCGCGGTCGTCATGGTCCTTTTTGTGATGATGATGGCGAACGGCAGCGGCGGGCCGGTGGGGGGCGGTCTCCGTGTCGTTCTTCGATGGCGGTGATAGGGAACCGTGAACGCGTCACGTTCGGTCGCTCCGCGGACGGTTCGTCTTGTGCTGTTGTGGCACCTATTTCGACGGCTTCTGCGCGGCCCCGGGAGGGCTCTCTGGCGGCTATTCTCGGTCGCCTTTCCACCTCTAAGGGTCCGGTTTCCGCCCGCCCTGGCCTCGCTGGGGGCCATCCAGAGCGTCGCCGCAAAACGTCATGCTGAACGCGTCAGAGACGACGGATCACGGTGGGGTGTGCTGTTACGCAACCAATCACTTCGATGGCTTGGCCGCTAGATCTTGCCGGCTGCAGGATCGGTGGTCCGGCGCTCAGCGAGCCGGTGGAGCTTCATCACGTCAGTCGGCGTCGTCTTGGGTGAAGGGCACGGACGCGGGCGCCGGGCTCGGCTTGGTGGCCTCGCGGTAGGCTTGGCGGATGTGGGTGGTGTCGGCGATGTCTCGCGGGTCACGAGGCCGAACACCGGCAAGCGTGCCATGTCACGCTGCGGTACAGGCTACGTCGATGGGCGACCACGGGCCCGCCGTCGCTCGAAAGCGTTGCCGGTGCCCGTGGCCACGTGCCGGAAGTCAGGCCAATCACGAATACGGCGACAGAATCATGTTCTGAGGGTCGTGTGAGCGACCGAAGAACCGCCCGCCGTCAATCCATAATGTCATCCAAACTGACGACCCGAATAGAAACTGGAGCATCCGCAATTTCACTCGGCGTCAAGCAATCCACGAACTTCTTGAGCTCATCAGAATGGTCCCGGAGCGCTCGGCTAAACGCTGACTGTAGAAGTCCTTTTTGCCACGCGGGGATTTGGTATCTTCCTTCGCGACGAATTGCAGGTACGATCTCGCCGAACACCCAATCCTGAATGGGCTGGGCAGTTGTTTCGGTAGACCTAAGAACTACGCGGTAGAACGTCGACAGTGAAAAGGCGATGTCAAACTTTTTGTCTCGTTCGTCGAATGGGGCGCCCGGCCGGATCTCAAGGTGCTCAGCGAGCATGTCGACCAGCCAGCTTACAGTATCCGGCTCTGGGTACAGGTTGATCGCTGGCATGACTTCACGAAGCAACCATTCACGAAATGGACCGGAACCCGGGTGATCCGACTGAACCATGAGGCGGTAGGCGCCGGCTTCTGTAAGGCCAGAGAATATCTCGCCATCCTCGGTAAAGGGAACGTCGATCTTCTCGCGATCTGACAATCGACGAAGCCACTGCGCTGCTTCTTCGTTCGTAAAAATTGATAGATTATTCAAGCAGTCGTCGACTGAAAATAAAGCCCGTCCCTCATGGACGATAACTTCGATAGAAGAAGAAGGCTCGACGTCCCGAATGAGTTGATTGAAGTCGTAGTTCGACATGCAGTTTCCTTGGTGGCCACCGGAATGGCGATGACGTGAAGATAGCCGCCCGCTGTTCGCGGGAAGTCTGGATGGTCCGAGCCAACTGGCCGGACCGGACCCAATTACCGTCAGGGGCTTGCCGGATTGCAGCCGATGACAATCGCGATTCCACGCGACACGTCGTTGGCAGTCCGAACAGAACTGCCGGCTTGGACCTGATGGTCTTGGGGGCGAGCTATTGGTGGGCGCTCGCCGTGCCCCAGGGTTAGGACGTGCGGTAGGCGCAATATGGGCGCCTCCGGCGTAGCCGTCAACGCAGACGCTAGCGCGATCAATGGGTTACTGGATTTGCATTCCACTCCGCGCCTTGTTCCTGCAAAGGATTGGCGCGGGTCGTGTGACAAATTTGTCACCAAAGTAAGTAGTAGTGCCTATGCCGCTGACCCGGTGGACGATCATCAGCGCCAATTTGACGCGTCCTTGATCGTCGTGGCGCGGCGGCCTCATCGCCATCCGGCCCAGCAATTGTTCCTCTTATGTTCTTTCCTGCTGAACCGTGGCAGAATGACCCGGCTTGAGCGGGAGAGAGTCCGTGTCCCGGATCACATATTTCGCCGTCCTGCCCTTCACCCGGAACGACGACGGCAACCTGATCGCCTTGGACGGTGTCGAGGTCCCGAGCGCCACGGCCGCACGAGCGAGAGCCTCGTTGATCGCCCGGACCCACGGCGGCGCGGTCGCGTTCAGCCGGACAGGTGACCCGGCCATCGGCGAGTTCGACGACGCGGAAAATCTCGCGAAGGTCGGCGACGTGCCGGCGGACCTCGCCGAGTTCACCGGCACCTGATGCCGAGCGACAGAACCGGCCTTGGCTTGGTCCCGCAATGCAGCAGGCCATTGGCCGGTTCCGTCCAGACTCGAGGAGGCTCCTTGACCGAATTGTTCGCGGCCGTTCTCGCCTGGGTACGAGCAAGCCGGCGTTTTGCATGTGGCGCGAGACGAAGTGCTGGACGAAATGGGGAATGTGGCGGACTTGCCTGCTGCAAGCGGACCTTCGGGTCGGAGGCACGGAATGGACCGAATGACGCCTGACGAAAGGTCACGGCTGATGAGTCGGATTCGGTGCAAAGACACCTCGCCCGAAATGGTGGTCAGGCGAGCCGTTCATGCATTGGGCTTCCGGTACCGCCTTCACGTCGACAAACTTCCGGGACGGCCTGACTTGGTCTTCTCTGGGCGGCGTAAGGTGATATTCGTTCACGGATGCTTCTGGCACCGCCATGAAGGGTGCCGATTTGCATACATGCCGAAGACAAGACACGAATTCTGGTCGGCGAAACTGGAGCGAAATCGAGAGCGAGACCGGGAGGTAATCCACCGCCTGAATGAGGCGGGATGGAAGGTGATGGTTGTCTGGGAATGCGAAACCAGAGAAGGTGCAGCCCTGAAGGAGTCGCTGCGCCGGTTTCTGGTGGAGTGACAAGCGAGAAGAGCGGAGCTTCCCGACTAATGCCCGATGTCATCAGCAGGAAGCTGGATCGCCTCACTCAAGGAGAAAGGCCGAGGGTTCTTGATCTCTTTGCGGGCTGCGGCGGTCTATCCTTGGGGTTCCATCGAGCCGGCTTTGTGATCGGGGCAGCTGTCGAGCTTGATCCCCTCGCCGCGGCATCCCACGCACAGAACTTTCATCGCGATATCGAGCCTGAAGCATTTGTTCGAGCGGCCCGTGCTCGGGACATCACGGTCACTGAACCCGATGAGCTGACCGATGAGTTGGGCCTTGGGCCCTGCGATACCGCATTCGATGTGCTGGTCGGCGGCCCACCCTGTCAGGCGTATGCGCGGGTAGGCCGCGCGAAGCTGCGGGAGGTTGCCGAGCATCCTGAAGCCTTCAAGGTGGATCCGCGGGCCAACCTCTATCTCCGCTACATCGACTATGTTCGCCGCACCAAGCCGCTCGCCATCCTCATGGAGAATGTGCCGGACATCCTCAATTTCGGAGGTCACAACGTTGTCCAGGAAATCGCAGAAACGTTGAGCGGCCTTGGGTATGAGGCAAGATATACGCTCATCAACTCGGCGTTCCACGGCGTTCCTCAGTTTCGCGACCGCGTCTTCCTTCTCGCCTATCATCGCCGACTTGGTCAGCGCGTGAGGTTCCCCAAGCCGACACACTGGGCCGATCTCCCGTCAGGGTACGCCGGTACTCGGGCCGTCGCCTTCAAGCTGATCGACATGTTCTCGGCCGACGCATTCGTGCCGGAGGATGTCGGCACGCCCGATCTGCCTCAGGCAGTCTCTGCTTCAGAGGCGATCGGTGATCTTCCGCCGATCACACTTCACCTGGAAGGCAAGCTGCGCCGGGGAGCACGCCGCTTCACGGAGCTGCAGCCTTACTCTGACGCTTCAGACCTCTCGCCCTATGCTCGCTCCATGCGCTCATGGCCGGGGTTCGAGAGTATCGAGGGCGTCTACGACCACGTCATTCGGTGCCTGCCTCGCGACACCATGATCTTCAGAGCGATGAAACACGGTGACGAGTATCCCGCTGCCCATGCAACCGCGGTCCGCCTGTTCGAGGCAGAGGTTGAACGACGAAGACGACGTGGCGAACTGCTCTCGGCCCGTGGTCTCGACGAACTGAAACGCCGCATGGTCCCGCCGTATCCTGTGGGCACGTTTCCGAACAGGTGGTGGAAGCTTCGTCCCGACCAGCCCAGCCGTACGCTGATGGCCCACATCGGAAAGGACACCTACTCGCACATCCACTACGACAGCGATCAGGGCCGAACGATCAGTGTTCGGGAAGCTGCCCGGCTTCAAAGCTTCCCTGACGGGTTCGTCTTCTGCGGAACCATGAATCCCGCATTCCGGCAGATCGGAAACGCCGTACCGCCCCTGATGGCGAACCGGCTTGCTTCGGTGATATTGCGCACGCTGAAGGCTGCGATCAGGCGGAACGTGGCCGAGCAGATGAAGGTTGCCGCCGAGTAGGATCATTCCTCGTCCGGCGATCCGGCTCTGCGGTCGAACGACTCCTCGGCTCCCCACGAGAGTTGGTTGACGTCGATGCTGAAGGCGTCGGGCGTCACGCCGTTCGGCAGATGGGCCAACGTCGCCAGCAATTCCTTCGCGAACGACCGCAGGTCCTCCGAGCGCCGAAGCTTCGCCACCTCGTCAGTGATCCCGTAGACACGGTAGATGAGGTAGGGGCCGGCGTCCTGCGCAGCCTCCCGAACCTCGGCCAGGGACATGTGGATCGGAGCGGTGAAGGTCCCGGTGGTTGACTTCGCATCGATCCGCGATGTCTCGCCCGTCGCCGTCACGACATGAAAATCGAATGGACTCACTGCGTTCTTCGACGCTGTCCATTCCACGCCCGTCAAGGTGCCTGTGACCATCTCGTTGCAGAGAACGGCATGAACAATGGCTTCGCCTTCCTGCCCCACTGCCTCGGCTCTGCGTCGTGCCTTTGCGAGTTCGGCCATCGAGATCGTTCGCTCGGAGTGGCGAAGCAACCGCTCGTATCCCTTGGCCCCACCTTGCGCAGCATCTTCCAGTGCTTCGACGATCTCCTCCTGGGGCGCGAGCTGCCACAGCTGATGATCGGCATCCGCTTGGTCCGCGATCCGTGAGAGCCGGGGCGGGTCAATCTCGGCCATCCGCCGCCCGCCCAGGTAATCAGTCAACAGATTGTGCAGGACGCGATCGGAGGGCAGACTGGAAGCGACAAACACGATCTTCAGCGCACTGGGAACGGGCTCTCCCTCGAAGCCGAGAACCGCGACATCTCCTTCGGCAAGCGCATCGAAACGCCCAGGCTGCCCCTCCGGATCGCGAACGAACTCACCGTTGAGCCGCCAGTTCTTGTATGTCGCCCCCTTCACGATCGCCCTGGACAGAGTATATGCCCCGGCACCACCGGGACCGAAGATCGTGAGTTTCACCAGAATTTCGTTATTGGTCTGCTGCGCAGCCTCGGGAATTCCAGGATAAAGCCGGTTGATGAACACATCAGCATTGAGGTTGATGGCCTTCTGATTTCCAGCGTTGAGCCGCCGGTAAAGCGGCTCGAAGAAGGTCAGATCGGAGCGTGTGAGAATCTTGACTGCGAGTTTCATTAGATCGGCCAGGAACTCATGCGAGAAGCGGAGCAACCTCCGCTGCGACTCGCTTGCTCGTGACCCTACAACTGAGGTGAAGCATTTGCACGTAGGAACACGATGTGCCAGACGGCAGCAAGGGCGGCCTCAATAGATTGTGGAACTCGACGACGATACGATTTCGCTTTGTGTTGAGGTCCCGCTCGGGTCCACCTCATATCGGGGGAACTTCGCCATCGCCTCCATGCGAGCCTTGAGTGTCACACCTGAATACCTGCGGCCTTGGGTGAGAGCCGCGTGGCCACAGATGGCGTCAAGCTTGATTTCCTCGATGCCGGCTTCAACGCCCCTGGTCTTGAACGTGTAACGCCATGCGTGGTTCGGCTGAACGTTCGGGTCGGTCACGACCTCGCGGACAGCTTTGCGAATGCGGCTGTAGATGCCCTCGGATGACCCCACGACCGTGCCATCCTTGCCGACGCTGCAGAACAGGTGCCCAGGCTGCGACCCCTTCACGAAGTCGAGGAAGCCAAGCTCGATCAGGTGCTGATGCACCGGCACGTCACGGAACTCGTCTGTCTTGATCCCGCCGGCTTCTGGCGTGAGCCGGATCACCCACCCACCGGCATCTTCCCGAACATCCTGCTTCCGAACTTGGATCATCTCCATGACCCGAGCCCCGGAGTAGGCGCACAGCCATGGCACCCAACGCTTTGCGGCCGTGGTCTTCGGGTCTTCCCGGCGCGTTCCGGTCGTGGCGAGGGCGGACCGCAACAGGGCCGCAGCTTCAGCGTCGGAGAAATGCCTTTCCCGAACGCGCGTCTTTCCTCGCCCCTCAATCCGGGCGCCCTCGGCGGGATTGGTGTCGAGCCATCCGGCCCGCTTGCCCCAAGCGAACACCGCGCGGAGCGCAGCAAAGTCGGTGTCGTTGATCGTCTTCGAGTCTTTCCCGGCGGCGCTTCGATCGTTGCCCCAGCGCTGCACAACAGCCGGGGTAACCCGTCGAAGATCGTCATGCCCGATGTCGTCCTTGAACTGGAGCACGACCGATCGAAACCGTTTTGCGCCCCTCTGCCGCACCCCCCGCGCAATCGCCGCGTCGAACCATGCCTGCGCCAATCCGCTGATGGTGTGGTCGGTGGTGGGCTTTACATCAGGCCCTTCCCACGGCGGGAAGCGCTCGGCGTACTTGTCGGGCGAGTAGTCGCCACCGGCGTTCCGGGCGAGCTTTTCAGCGGCTTCGGTGAGGTCGCGGGAAAGGGCCTCGATCAGGCGCCATCGGCTTTCCTTGTCGGTGATGACGCCCTGCTTTGTGAGAAAGGCATCCACCATCCTGCCGAAGGAGCTATAAGGGAATCTGGGTGATGACGGGGTGAGAGAGGCGGCGTATCGGGGCGGGGAACCAGCCTGCCCAATCCCTCCAGAGGAGAGCGATACGCCATGAGCGAGACGACCACTGTCGTTCGGCTGCGTCAGCCCGGCGAGATCGACGATCCCCTGACCGAGGTGCTGCGCGCCGGTGCGCGGCAGCTTTTGGCCCAGGCGATCGAGGCCGAGGTCGCGGCCTTCCTGGCCGGGGTGAAGGACGAGAAGCTGCCCGACGGCCGCGAC
>NZ_VWPL01000049.1 GCF_008630065.1 Blastochloris sulfoviridis | reverse complement strand
GCCCTCATCGCCATCGCCCGAAAGCTCCTGACCATCCTCAACGCCATGATTCGAGACAACAAACCCTGGCGAGACCCAAAAGCCGCATGACAGTTGCTCGCGCGGCTGACGCCGCTTGCCCGGGACGACGAGAGACGACTCGCGACGTGCGCCCGCTCACCCGCCCCGCCGTCCCTTCAGGAAGGGCGCCATGCCGGCGCGGGCGAGTTCGTCGGCGCGCTCGTTCTCGGGGTGGCCGGCGTGGCCGCGCACCCAGTGCCAGCGCACGGTGTGGACGCTGCGGGCGGCGTCGAGCCGCTGCCACAGATCGACATTCTTGACCGGCGAGCCTGAGGCGGTGCGCCAGCCCTTGCGCTTCCAGCCGGCGATCCACTCGGTGATGCCCTGGCGCAGATATTGGCTGTCGGTGTGCAGGTCCACCACGCACGGCCGCTTCAGCGTCTCCAGCGCCGAAATGGCAGCGAGCATTTCCATGCGGTTGTTGGTGGTGAAGGCTTCGCCGCCGCTGAGCTCCTTCTCGACGCCGTCGCAGGCGAGGATTGCCGCCCAGCCGCCGGGGCCGGGATTGCCCGAGCAGGCGCCGTCGGTCCACACCTCGACGCGCTTCGGCGCCTTGCCGGCCGCCGTACCGGTCGCATCCTCGCTCATGCCGCGAGCCCGTAGTCGCGCGCCGAGGAGGCGTAGCGGTGGAAGCGCAGCTTCTTCAGGTACTCGATCGGGTTCTTCGGCCGCACCAGGGCGCCCGGCGGCACGTTCAGCCAGTCGACGAGGCGCGTCAGCAGGAAGCGCAGGGCCGCGCCGCGGCAGAGCAGCGGCAGCGCCGCCCGCTCGGCCTCCGACAGCGGCCGCACCGCCTCGTAGCGCTGCAGCAGCGCCCGGCCCTTGGTGACGTTGAACGAGCCGTCGGGCTCGAAGCACCAGGCGTTGAGGCACACCGCGACGTCATAGGCCAGCGTGTCGGTGCAGGCGAAATAGAAGTCGATCAGGCCGGAGAGCCGGCTGCCGAGGAAGAACACATTGTCCGGGAACAGGTCGGCGTGGATGACGCCTTCGGGCAGGCCGCCCGGCCAGCTTGCCTCCAGCACGCCGAGTTCCTCCTCGATGAGGGCGGCAAGCCCCGGCGCCACCGTGTCGGCGCGGTGGCCGGCACGCTTGGCCAGCGGCCGCCAGCCCGCGACCGACAGCGCATTGGTGCGTTGAAGCGCGAAATCGCCACCGGCGAGGTGCAGCCGGGCCAGCGCCTCGCCGACCTCGGCGCAATGGCTGACGGCGGGCTGGCGCACCGACATGCCGTCGAGAAAGGTTACGATGGCGGCCGGGCGCCCGGCCAGCGTGCCGAGCGCGGTGCCGCCGCGCGCCTTCACCGGCACCGGGCAGGTGAGGCCGCGGCCGGCGAGGTGCTCCATCAGCGCCAGGAAGAACGGCAGGTCGGCCGGGTCCACCCGCTTCTCGTACAGCGTCAGGATGTAGTGGCCGGCGGTGGTGTGGATCAGGAAGTTGGTATTCTCCACCCCCTCGGCGATGCCCTTGCATGACAGGAGGTCGCCAAGATCGTAATGGTCGAGGAACGCCGAAAGCTCTTCGGTTCCGACCTCGGTATAGACAGCCATTGCGTATCCGCCAGAGTTCGTGCGGTTTCCGGCTGATCCCTTCGGGATACCGGAAACGTCTTGCCGAAACCCCCCGTTCTGCAAGAAACTCTCGACAACGGGATTTTTCGGCGAACGGCATACGGTTCTCCGACCTCGGAGGCCGGAAGCCGTATCAAAGACTCGGAGTGCCCATCCGGCTCAACCAGATCGGCGGACGCTCCAGCCCGAAAGGATCGCCGGCCGGAAGCCCCTCTTTCCCTCTCCCCTTGTGGGAGAGGGTGCCGAGCGATCTAAAGATCGCGAGGCGGGTGAGGGGTGAGATTGGCCGGCGTGAAGTACCCCTCACCCGGCTCGACCTCGCCAACGCTCGGCCTCGCCACCCTCTCCCGCAAGGGGAGAGGGAAGAAGAGGCCGCGCCTTTCCATAAGGTTCTACGGCCCTTCAGGCCGGAAACCGTATCAGGCCGCGTCCGGGCGCAGCTCGCGCGGCAGCGGGAAGAACATGTCCTCCTTGACGGTGGTCACCGTCTCCACCGTGATCGCGAAGCGCTCGGCGAAGGCCGCCATGATCTCCTCGATCAGCACGTCCGGCGCCGAGGCGCCGGCGGTGAGGCCGAGGCGGGAGACGCCCTGAAACCGGCTCCAGTCGAGGTCGCTGGCGCGCTGCACCAGCACGGCGACCTTGCAGCCCAGCCGCTCGGCCGCCTCGCGCAGGCGCTGCGAGTTCGACGAGTTCGGCGCGCCGACCACCACCATGGCCTCGACCTGCGGCGCCACCTGCTTGACCGCCTCTTGGCGGTTGGTGGTGGCGTAGCAGATGTCCTCGATGTGCGGCCCGGCGATGGCCGGGAAGCGGCGCTTGAGCGTGGTGATGGCGTCGCGGGTGTCGTCCACCGACAGCGTTGTCTGGGTGACGAAGGCCAGCTCCTTGCCGGCGGGCGGCGCGAACGCCTCGATGTCCTCGACCGTCTCCACCAGGGTCACAGCCCCCTCGGGAAGCTGGCCCATGGTGCCGACCACCTCGGGATGGCCGGCATGGCCGACCAGGATGACGTGGCGGCCGCGCTTGAAATGGATCTCCGCCTCGCGGTGCACCTTGGTGACCAGCGGGCAGGTGGCGTCGAGCGTGGTCAGCTTGCGGCTGGCGGCGGCTTCGCTCACGGTCTTGGGCACGCCATGGGCCGAGAAGATCACCGGCGCCGCGGTGTCGGGCACCTCGTCCAGCTCCTTGACGAACACCGCGCCCTTGGCCTTCAGGCTCTCGACCACGAAGCGATTGTGGACGATCTCGTGGCGGACATAGACCGGCGGCCCGAAACGCTTGAGCGCGGTCTCCACGACGTCGATGGCCCGCGTCACGCCGGCACAGAAGCCGCGCGGCGAGCACAGCAGGATTTGCAAAGGCGGTTTGGCAGTTGCGGCAGGCTCGGTCATGCCGGCAGATGACCCCTGAGCCGGCGGAGTGTCAAGGCGCGGCGGTTGCGGATCAGGCTTCGCCCGGGCGGGGCGGACCGGCGGCGTCCGTGCCGACGAAGGCGATGCGCAGCATATTGGTGGCGCCCGGCGTGCCGAGCGGCACGCCTGCGACCACGATGACCCGCCGGCCGGGCACGGTGAAGCCGTCGAGATAGGCGATGCGGCAGGCGCGGCTGACCATGTCGTCGAGGTCGCGCGGATCCTCGGCGACAATCGGGTGGACGCCCCACACCAGCGCGAGCTGGCGGGCGGTCTCCCAGCACTTGGAGATGGCGACGATGTGGGGCTTGGGCCGCTCGCGCACCACGCGCAGCGCGGTGGCGCCGGAGGCGGTCCAGCAGGCGATGGCGTCGAGCGCCAGGGTCTCGCCGATCTCGCGGGCGCCGGCGGCGATGGCGTCGGCACCGGTGGCCTCGGGCTCGGTGCGTTGGTTGCGCAGCAGCGTGTGGTAGTTGGGGTCGCGCTCCACCTGCTCGGCGATGCGGTTCATCTGCGCCACCGCCTCGACCGGGTACTTGCCGGCGGCGCTCTCGGCCGACAGCATGATGGCGTCGGCGCCCTCGAACACGGCGGTGGCGACGTCCGACACCTCGGCGCGGGTGGGGGTCGGAAACTCGATCATCGATTCGAGCATCTGGGTGGCCACCACCACCGGCCGGCCGATGCGGCGGGCGTGGCGGGTGATCTGCTTCTGCAGGCCGGGCACCTGCTCCAGCGGCAGCTCGACGCCGAGGTCGCCGCGCGCCACCATCAGGGCGTCGGCGATCTCCATGATGTCGTGCAGGCGGGCGATGGCCTGCGGCTTCTCGATCTTGGCCAGCACCTTGGCGCGGCCGCGCGCCACCTTCTTCACCTCGGCGACGTCCTCGGGCTTCTGCACGAAGGACAGCGCGATCCAGTCGACCCCGGTGTCGAGCGCCGCCTCCAGGTCGGTGCGGTCCTTCTCGGTGAGCGCCGAGAACGGGATGGTGGTGTCGGGCAGGCTCACGCCCTTGCGGTTGGAGATCTGGCCGCCGACCTCGACCCGCGTCACCGCGCGCTCGGGCGAGGCCTCCTCGACCACCAGCAGCAGGCGGCCGTCATCGACCAGCAGGCGGTGGCCGGGCTCCAGCGCGCCCAGGATTTCCGGATGCGGCAGGAAGACCCGCGTCGCGTCGCCGGGGGTGCGGTCGGCATCGAGCACGAAGCGGTCGCCGATGGCGAGGGCCTCCTTGCCGGCGGCGAAGGTGCCGACCCGCAGCTTGGGCCCCTGCAGGTCGACCAGGATGCCGATCGGCCGGCCGAACTCGTGCTCGACCTCGCGAATCATCGCCACGAAGCGGCGCATGCCGTCGACCGGCGTGTGGCTCATATTGATGCGGAAGACATCGGCGCCGGCCTGGAACAGGCGGGCGATCATGTCCTTGTCGCTGGACGCCGGGCCCAGCGTGGCGACGATCTTGGTGCGGCGCTGGCGTCTCATATCCGCGGCGGGGCGATTGTCAGCGGGGTTTGACCTTGCCGGTCGAAACAGGCTCGCTCTGCATCGCATCTGTGAGCTGAACCGTCCAGCTTTTTTGCTCGCCGGTGTCGACTTCGAAGAAGCCGGTACGGTCATAGCCGCGCGCCAGGCAGTCCTCGATACCGCGAATCGTGAACTCCTTATCGCGGGTGCACATGAAAGCCTTGCCGGCCCACTCGCCGCCGCGGTCATAGTCTACGCCATAGACATAATAAAACCGTGCGACCAGCGATCCGCGCATCAATGTTTCGCAAGAGTTGGGCGGAAGGTTCCACCAGCCCTCGGTGGTCCAGCGCTCGCCCTCCTTGTAGCCGACGGCGAGGCCGACGCGGCCTCCGGTCTTGTTGCAGACGCGAAAGTCGGCGCGCGCTGAATTGGCGGCGGCCTCGGCAGCCACCTCGGCCGCCACCAGGGCCGCAAGGGCGATGGCGAGCTTGGCGTGACGGCGGAACCGAAGAACGCAGCCGGACATGACCCTACGGAGATGACGTTACAGACCAGACGACAGGATTCGAGAGGTCATATCGTGACCCCGCAGTTCGATCTCGCGGAAAATCCTTGGCGGGGAGCGGGACCTCTCACGAGCGGACCACGAAATCCGGTGCCCGAGGGGCGGATCTCGTTCGGCCCGGCGACCTTTCGCCGGCGCCGGGCGGCGCAGTCAACGCGCCGATCATGGCAGCGGCGGGGCACGCCGCGGCTGCCGGATCGGCGCCGGCCGGCTCACTCGCCGTCATCCTGGCCGCGGCCGTCCTGGAACTTGGCGAACACCTTGGAGAGGTCGACGTCGGTCTTGCCGGGACGCACCTCTTCCTCCTCCTCGGGCTCGATCTCGTCGGCGCGGGTGGTGATCTCGGCGGGAAGCAGCGTGGTGCCGCTGGCGGCGGGCAGCGGCTTCTCCTTGGCGGCGCGCTGGACCTCCAGATCGAGGTCGATCTGCGAGCACAGGCCGAGCGTCACCGGGTCCATCGGCTGAAGATTGGCGCTGTTCCAGTGGGTGCGCTCGCGCACCGCCTCAATGGTCGACTTGGTGGTGCCGACGAGGCGCATGATCTGCGCGTCCTTCAACTCGGGATGGTTGCGCACCAGCCACAGGATGGCGTTGGGGCGGTCCTGGCGCTTGGAGACCGGGGTGTAGCGCGGCCCGCGCCGGCTCTTCGGCTCCGGCACCCGCACCTTGGATTCCAGCAGCTTGAGGCGGCGGCTGGGATCGGCGATGGCGAGGTCGAGCTCCTCACGCGACAATTGGCCGGTGGCGACCGGATCGAGCCCCTTGATGCCCTGGGCGGCCTCGCCATCGGCGATGGCCTTCACCTCCAGCGGATGCAGTTTGCAGTAGTCGGCGATCTGATCGAAGGTGAGCGAGGTGTTCTCGACCAGCCAAACCGCGGTCGCCTTCGGCATAAGGGGGGCGTTGGCCATCACGATCTCCTGGACACAGCGAGGGGCCCAATAGGGGGATTCGACAGGGCAATTTCAATAGGGGTCTTGGTCAAAGGGGCTTGGTCAGTCGGTCAAAGGGGCTTGGTCAATAGGTCCTTGCGCTCCGCCCGTCCTTCCGGACGGAGCCCCGCATCGCGCTCGATGGTCGGGATTTTCGCGCACTATAGGGATTGTGTCCCCGATCCGCAATCGGCGCAGCGCTTGCCGGCGGCGGCCGCGGCGGGTAACCCAGGCATGCGGCGCCGCGACGCGACGACTCCGAACGGGATGATTCCCGCCGATGGTCCCCCCCTCAATGATCCGCATCATCGGCCTCGACCCCGGCCTGCGCCGCACCGGCTGGGGCATCATCGCGGTCGAGGGCTCGCGGCTCGGCTTCGTCGCCTGCGGCACCGTCGTCTCCGACAGCGCCGAGGCGCTGGCCTCCCGCCTCAAGGCCCTGCACGACGGGCTTTGCGCGGTGATCGAGGCCCACCGGCCCGACGAGGCGGCGGTGGAGGAAACCTTCGTCAACAAGGACGCCGGCGCGACGCTGAAGCTCGGCCAGGCGCGCGGCATCGCGCTTCTCGTGCCGGCGCTGGCCGGCCTCGCGGTCGCCGAGTACGCCCCCAATTTGATCAAGAAGACGGTGGTCGGCGCCGGCCATGCCGACAAGGTGCAGATCCAGGCCATGGTGCGGCTGCTGCTGCCCAAGGCCGATCCGCAGAGCGCCGACGCCGCCGACGCGCTGGCGGTGGCCATCACCCACGCCCACCACCGCACCATCCGCAAGCTGGTGGGGTGACGGGGCCGAGAAAACGGCCTGAAAACCGGGTATGACGAGCGCATGATCGGCAAGCTCAAGGGCGTCATTGATTCCTACGGCGAGGATTTCGTCATCCTCGACGTCCATGGCGTCGGCTATCAGGTGCATTGCTCGGCGCGCACGCTGCAGGCGCTGCCCGCCCAAGGCGAAGCCGCGACGCTGGCGATCGACACCTTCGTGCGCGAGGACCAGATTCGCCTGTTCGGCTTCTCCTCCGACACTGAGCGCGAATGGTTCCGCCTGCTGCAGACGGTGCAGGGCGTGGGCACCAAGGTGGCGCTGGCCATCCTCTCCACGCTCAAGCCGGCCGAGCTCGCCAGCGCCATCGCGCTCGCCGACAAGGCGATGGTGGCCCGCGCGCCGGGCGTCGGGCCGAAAGTGGCGGCGCGCATCGTCGCCGAGTTGAAGGACAAGGCGCCGGCCTATGCCGAGGTCGATCCGGCGGTGGCGCGGCTTGCCGGCGCGGTCGAGGACAGGCGGGCGCCGGCACCGGTGGCCGACGCGGTCTCGGCGCTGGTCAATCTCGGCTACGGCCAGCCGCAGGCCGCCGCTGCCATCGCCGCGGCGGTGCGCGAGGCCGGCGAGGACGCCGAGACCGCGCGGCTGATCCGGCTGGGCCTGAAGGAACTGGCGAAATGAATCGGGAAGGCGCGACGCCAAGGAGCGACTTTCGTCACGGGGCTGAATGCGCTGGCAAGCCGCGAGTACCCAGCTACCGCGAGGGCAAAAAATACCACCAGGTCGCCCGAATCTGACGTTGACACGTTCATTTTGAACGTCCATACGTTCTCCGTGGACAGGAGGACGGTATGCTTCGATATGCCTTTTGGAATAATAAGGGTGGTACCGGCAAAACTAGTCTTGCATTTCAGACTATCTGTTTCTTTGCCAGACGCTTTCCGGACAAGCGAATTTTAGTCGTTGATGTCTGTCCGCAGGCGAATCTTTCCGAGTTATTTCTTGGAGGTCTCGTAAAAAAGGGTGGTCAGCAGCTGTTGATGCGTCAAGCAGTTGCTCCGCGTGCCACCATTGGTGGATATTTCCAAATGCGACTTGCTTCCCCATTCTCGAAGCCATCGTTTTCTTTTGCCGATTTCATTACAGCGCCATATCGAGTAAATGGAAATATTCCTAAGAATATTCGGATAATTTGCGGAGACCCGCTGCTCGAGTTGCAGAGCAACTCGATGGCGACGCTTGCGAATGCGAACATTGCCGGCGTCAATACATGGATATCCATTATGGATTGGCTTAAGGATTTTCTTGATGATTCGGAAGATGAGTTTGATTATGTATTTATGGATTTAAACCCAAGCTTTTCGATATATACACAAATTGCTATCGCAAACGTTGATCGGCTGATATTGCCCACAATGGCAGACGATTCATCGCGGCGCGCTATTCAGAATGCATTTTCTCTTATATTTGGACTTCGTTTGCCGTCTCCGATATACTCTGAGCATAACTTTGCGAGCAGGATCATCTCAGCAAAGAGGTCTTTACCTAAGGTCCATCTTATCATACAGAATCGCATTACGCAGTATATGGGAAATGCATCAGCATATTCAGCTGTTCTTAGTGAAATTCGTGACGATGTATCGGGTCTTCTTTCGTCGTACCCTCAGTTTTTTACCTTTTCTGATGTTGCTGATGGCATCCTCGATACTCGTGATTTTCAAACAACCGGCGTGGTCGCCTTTGCTCGAGGTTGCCCATTTGATCAATTGAAAACCGGATATATTCCAGTTCTCGGAAGGCGGGTACGCGTTAACGCTGAGCAACTTCAAAGGTGTAGCGATGAGATCGTTGAGATCATTCAAACGCTTTGATCTGCTCTATGGTCTCACCCCAGCACGTCGCGATAGACCTCGGCCACCGCCATCTCGAAACCGATGGCGGGCAGGGTGAGCAGGGCTGACGGGTCGGTGATCGTCGGCCGCTCCAGCCAAGCCTCGCCCTGGCGGTCCAGCACGTCGATGGCCACCTCGTCGCGGGCGACGATGACATAATGCTGCAGCGAGGGGAGGCGCTTGTAGAGGCTCCATTTCTCGCCGCGGTCGCGGCGCGCGGTGCCGCGGGAGGCCACCTCGACCAGGACGGCGGGGTCGGAGAGCGACGTCGCCTCCTTGTCCAGCGGTCCGCAGCGGACCATCACGTCCGGCAGCGCGGCGAGATCCATGAACCGCTGCTTCAGGTAGAAGGTTTCGGCGAACGGCCGGCAGTCGGAGCCGCGGCGGCGGAAGTCGATCATCATCGCCGTGGTGATGTTCTGGACGATGCGGTTGTGCTCCCAGCGTGCGCCGACCATCATCTTGACGACCCGCCCGCCGAGAAGCTCCCACTTCTCGTTGGCCGGCTTGTCGGCCAGATAGTCCTCGAAATCGTCGAGGCTCATATATTCGAAGCCGTCCTCCGAGCGCGCCCGCATGGCCGTTCTCCTGATCGAACAACTATACGCGGGAACGCCCTTGAACGGGACTCGGCGCGTGCGAGGCGTTCACCGCTTGACGCTTTCCCTGCTCTGCATGACACTGTCATACGCGAGGAGGCGAGCGCCCATGCGCAGCAGCAAGCCGATCACCGTCACCCTGGGCGCCCAGCAGAGCAGTCTCGACCGGCGGCTGGCCTCGGGCGCCTACAGTTCGGCCAGCGAAGTGCTGCGGGCGGGCCTGCGGGCGCTGGACCGGGAGGAGGCGGCGCTCGACGAGATCCTGCGTGAAAAGGTCCGGGCCTCGCTCGCCGATCCGCGGCCGAGCCTGCCGGCGGAGGACGTTTTCGCAGGTTTGCGCCAGCGCCACGCCGCGCGGCTGAAAGCCAGCGACCGTGACGCATGAGGTCCGGTTCCGGCCGTCGGCCGCTGCCGATCTGGTGTCGCTCTACGACCATATCGCCGAAAGGGCCGGACCCCGGATCGCCGGGGACTATCTGTCGCGCATCGAGGCGGCGTGCCGCCGGCTCGATGCGTTTCCGGAACGCGGCACCCGGCGCGACGACCTTGCGCCGGGCATCCGCACGATCGGCTTCGAACGGCGGGTCACCATCGCATTCCGAGTGCTGGGAGGCGTCGTCGAGATCGTCGCCATCGCCTATGGCGGGCGCACCTTCGAGCCGGACCTTCTCGAAGGTGAAGATTAGGGCCAGCCGCAGGCCGCCGCCGCCATCGCCGCCGCGGTGCGCGAGGCCGGCGAGGACGCCGAGACCGCGCGGCTGATCCGGCTGGGGCTGAAGGAGCTGGCGAAGTGAGGGGACGCTGAGTCCGCGTGACCGCCTCGGACCGGCCCTCCGCCGGGAGCCGCGTCCTGCGCCGCCTTGAGGGAGAAAGAGAGCCGGCCCGATCGGCCGGCAACCGTCTCACATCACCACGACCTTCGCGCCGACCGGCGTGCGGTTGTAGAGGTCGATGACGTCGGCGTTCAGCATGCGGATGCAGCCCGAGGACACCGCCGAGCCGATCAGCTCGGGCTCGTTGGTGCCGTGGATGCGGAACAGCGTGTCCTTGCCGCCCTCATAGAGGTAGAGCGCGCGGGCGCCGAGCGGATTGTCGGCCGAGCCCGGCATGTGGTTGGGCAGGCTGAAGCCGGCCTGGCGCATGCGGCTGTGGATGCCTTCGGTCGGCGTCCAGCCCGGCCACTGCTCCTTGCGGCCGACCTTGGCGACGCCCGACCACGCGAACGCCTCCTTGCCGGTGGCGACGCCGTAGCGGATGGCCTTGCCATCCGGCAGCACCAGATAGAGCCAGCGGTTCTGGGTGTCGACGACGATGGTGCCGGGGCTCTCGCGGGTCGGATCGGTGACGATCTGGCGCAGGTGATCCGGCTCGGGCAGCACATTGGTGAAGGACTGCTTGGCGAATTCCTGCCGGTCGCGCGCGGTGAACGCGCTTTCGGGCACCGGATTGTAGGAAACCGAATTGCACCCGCCGGCCAGCATTGCCGCCAGCAACGCGCCTGCAACGCGAATCCGCATCGGTCCCTCCACCTTCGGCCCGGACATGTCGTGATGTCTTGACTTAGCTGATTGGCGAGGGCGTTGCCAATGTCAGACAGGGGCGCAGGCGTGCGAACCGTCCGGCATGTCACCCATCTGCCACAGTGCGCGGCCGGGCGGCGACCGGGAGATGATCGGGTAACGGCCATCTTGCGCCGTATCTTACCACCCAATTTCACGTCGCCTTAAGACCGATCGGCGTAGTGATACGCGCTCCGGCCGAAGCGCCGGCATCTCGCAGTCCGATCGCCGAAAATCCCGTTATCGAACAAGGGTTTTCGGCGAATCTGTTTCCGCGGATCACGAAGGAATCACCCACATTTCGTATGACGTGACGGTTCGCCGCGTTGCGCCGACGCTCATACAGGCAACAATCTGCCTAGATTTACCGCAGTTCGAGCTTAAATGATGGGCTCACGGGCTGCCAAAAAGGGGCGACGACGGTGGAGGAAAAAGACATGAGTGAGAGTCAGCCAGGCGTTCAGCAACGGCCCGACCCGCTTGCTGAGGAGCCCAATCTCGACGAGAAATACCGTCGCATCGGCATTTCCGCCGTGGCCGCCGCCGCGCGTTATGCCGGCCCGCTGCGCAATGAAGACCATGCGCCGGCGCCCGACCGCAGCAAGCTCACCACCGACCAGATGCTGCTCCTCGGCTGATCCGCCGGCCTCAGCTCGAACATCTAGCCTGGATGGCCCTGCCGCTGACGAAACGGCAGGGCTTTTCTGCTGTCCCCTGCCCTGATAGGAACTCCAGTCCGAAGGGCCGGAGCCTCGCGGTCTGATGCGGTTTCCGGCCGACCAAGCTGGTGAACCGTATTCGAATCGTCGGAAATCCCGTTATCGAACAAGGGGTCTTCGGCGAGAGTGTCATCGCGGTCCGGAAGGATCCATCCACCAGCCGTAACAGGCGGTCGATCCGTTACGGGTCGATCGGCCAGCCAGCCGCCCGCCAACCTGCGAGTCTGCGCATGCTCGCCGTCTTCACGCCCAGTGGCGCCTCGCTGGTCCGCTCGCAGCTCGGCAGCCAGGATACCCCGCCGGCGCTGGAGCCCGGCGCGGTCTGGCTCGACCTGATCTCGCCCTCCCCCGCCGAGGCGAAGGCGGTCGAGCTGCTGCTGGGGTTCGAGGTGCCGACCCGCGAGGAGATGCAGGAGATCGAGCCGTCGAGCCGCCTCTATGAGGAGAACGGCGCGCGCTACATGACGGCAACGCTGCTGTGCCAATCGGAAACCGCCCAGCCGCGCCTGTCGCCGGTCACCTTCATCCTGCGCGGCGACAAGCTGGTAACGGTACGCTACGACGAGCCGCGGCCGTTCGCCATTCTCGGCGCCAAGCTGGCCCGCGCCTGCCCGCCCTCGGTAACCGGCCTGCACGTCTTCATGGACCTGCTGGAGGCGATCGTCGACCGCGCCGCCGACACGATGGAGCGGCTGTCGGCCGAGGTCGACAATTCGTCCAGCCGGGTGTTCGCCACCACCCGCGAGGGCACTGGCAAGATCGATTTCAAGCACATCCTGCGCGGCATCGGCCGGCGCGGCGACCTCACCTCCAAGGCGCGCGAGGCGCTGGTGTCGATCGGCCGGCTGCTCTTGTACATGCAGAACGAGAGCGACACGCTCAAGCTGTCGAAGGACATGCGCGCCCAGATCAAGTCGATGAGCCGCGACGTCGCCTCGCTCACCGATCACGCCAGCTATCTCGGCGACAAGGTGCAGTTCCTGCTCGATGCGACGCTCGGCCTCGTCACCATCGACCAGAACAACATCATCAAGATCTTCGCGGTGCTGTCGGTGGTGTTGATGCCGCCGACCCTGGTCGCCTCCATCTACGGCATGAACTTCAAATTCATGCCGGAGCTGGAATGGCATTACGGCTACCCGCTGGCGGTGGGCTTCATGCTGCTGGCCGCCGCGCTGCCCTATCTGTTCTTCCGTTGGAAGAAGTGGCTGTAGAGCATTCTCCGCAAGAGCGGATACCGGTTTTGCGAAAGAGAATGCGATAAACCAAGAACTTAGAGCATTTTCCGCACAAGTGGATACCGGTTGTGCGAAAGAGAATGCGATAAACGAGAAACCTAGAGCGTCCGATCTGATGCAGTCAGATCGGATCACGCTCTAGGTCCGCCTGATCCAATCGGATCGGCGGACGCTCCAGAGCATTATCACGCCGCCAGCGGCGGCGGCACGAAGGTCGAGCCGCGCTCTTCCAGCAGCGCGGCGATCGCCACCGCCATCCGGTCATGGCCCTCGGCGCAGACGATCTGCACGCCGCGCGGCAGGCCGTCGGGGCCGCGCTCGACCGGCGCCACCGCCGCCGGCAGGTGGGCGAGGCTGGCGAGCGACGACCACAGCAGGAAATCGAGCCACGGCCGCTCCGTGCCGTCGACGCTGAGCGTGCGTTTCGTCAGATCGTCGGTCGCCGGGTGCGGCACCGCCCCCACCGGCGCCGGCGGCAGCAGGATGGCGTCATAGTCGGCGAAGAACGCCGCCCACGCCCGCTTCATCGCCTGGCGGCGGGCGGTGAGCATCAGCCAGTCGCGGAACGACAGCACCACCCCGCGGGTCTGCAGCGCCGGGTGCGAAACGTCGTCGGCGGCGGTGTCGCTGGCCCGCGCCGCGAGCCGCCGCCGGATCAGCTCCGGCAGTTCGGCGGTGAATTGCGCGGCGTTGAGGATGGCGTAGATCTCGTAGCATTCGTCGAGCGACACCGCCGGCCGGGCGATATTGATGACGGCGCCGGCCTCGGCGAGCTTGCCCGCCGCCACCGCGATGGCGTGCGCCACGCTGGAATCGACCGGGGCGAAGCCGTCGGCATCCCACAGGGCGATGCGCAGGCCCCGTCCGTCGCGCTGGCGCGGTTCCGGCAGGTCGAGCACGAAGGCGCCCCGCCGGTCGCCCGGCGGCGCCAGCACGTCCAGCACCCGTTCGAGGTCGCGCGCCGAGCGCGCCAGCGGCCCCAGCGCCCAAAGGTCGAGTTCCGGCAGGTCGGGCGAGGCCGGCGGCACGATGCCCGCGAGCGGCACCACGCCGAAGCTGGTCTTCAGCCCGAACAGGCCGCAGGCGTGCGCCGGCCAGCGGATCGAGCCGCCGAGGTCGGAGCCGAGCTCGAAGGCGCTGAAGCCGCAGGCCACCGCCACCGCGGCGCCGCCCGAGGAGCCGCCCGGCGAGCGGTCGAGATCCCACGGGTTGGAGGTGCGGCCGAAGATCGGATTGTTGGCGACGAAGTCGCCCGAATAGGGCGGCACATTGGTCTTGCCGAGGATCACCGCGCCTGCCGCCCGCAGCCGCGCCACCGCCACCGCGTCGTCGTCGGGCACGTAGGCCGACAGCGCCGGCACCCCGCCGGTGGAGCGCATGCCCTTGACCGCGAACGCATCCTTGATGGTGATCGGCAGGCCCTCCAGCGGCCCGGCCCGCCCCTCCGCCCGCCGGGCGTCGCTTCGCCGCGCCGCGGCGCGGGCGCCCTCGGGATCGCGCGTCACCACCGCGTTGAGCCGGCCGTCGAGGGCGCCGATGCGCGCCAGCGCCGCCTCGGTGAGGTCGGCCGCCGACACCTCGCCGGCGGCGAGCCGGTCCAGCAGCACATGCGCCGGCGCGAGCAGATGGGCATCGAGCGTCATGGTGATCTCCGTTGCGCAAGACGGTGACACCAACGGCCGCGAAAGCTGACCGTTGGTACGAGGCCGCGAAGGCGCCCGCGCGAAGCCGGAGGCGTCGTGATGGCAACCCTTTGTTTAGCACCCGCCGGCGACCGGTTCACTCGTCGTGTTGAGGCCCGACCCGCTTTACAGCCGGCCATGCGGTGGTGTTGATGCCGTCATGCCGGTCCGCGCCAGCTCCATCCGCGCCGTGCTGTTCGACAAGGACGGCACCCTGGTTGATTTCGACGCCACCTGGGGCCCCGCCGGGCTCGCGGTGATGCGGGCGCTGGCGGGCGGGGACGATAACGCCCTGGCCCGCCTGCTCGACGTCGCCGACTACGATCTCGCCGCCCGCCGTTTCCGCCCGACCTCGCCGGTGATCGCCGGCTCCAGCGGCGACTACGGCCCGCAATGGGCCGAGGCGCTGCGGCGGCCGACCAGTGCGGCGTTCTTCGCCGAGATGGATGCGCTGTTCCTGGCGCATGGCCTCGACTGGGTGGCGCCGGTCGGCGCGCCCGGCCCGGTGCTCGACGCCCTGGCCAGCCGCGGCGTGGCGATGGGCATCGCCACCAATGACGGCGAGGCCAGCGCCCGCGCCCAGATGGCGGCACTCGGTCTCGACCGCCACCTCGCCTTCTATTCGGGCTGGGATTCCGGCCACGGCCGCAAGCCCGGCCCGGGGCCGGTGCAGGCGTTCGCCGCGGCGGTCGGGGTGGCCCCGCACGAGGTCGCCTTGGTCGGCGACTCGCTGCACGATCTGCATGCCGCGCGCGCCGCCGGCGCGCTGGCGGTGGCGGTGCTCACCGGCCCGCGCGGGCTTGCTGCGCGCGACGACATGGCGCCGTTCGCCGACATCCTTCTCGCCACGCTCGACCCGCTGCCGGACCTGCTGGCGAAGGCAGGGGCGTGAAACACGTCCGGTTCGTGCCGCCATGCTCGAATCGGCCTAGATCTTCACCATGCCGCCGCGAGGGCGGTTATGCAGGGACAGCCGAGGAACGCACCCCGATGGTCCGACGCAGGGCGCTACCGGTCGAACGCTATTCGCATCTGGCGATCTGGAGCCGGCGGCTGGCGCTGTTCGCGCTGGCGGTGGCCCTGCTCGGCATCGCGCTGTCGCGCCTCAACATCGTCGAGACGCTGGCGGCGCTGGGGGTGTTCGCCGCCGGGGTGGCGGTGGCGGCGGTGGCGGTGCTGGTGGCGCTGGTGGCGCTGGCGGCGATCTGGAACGACGGCTATCGCGGCCTCGCCCAGGCGGTCACCGGGCTCCTGGTCGGGCTCGTCGTGGTGGCAGGACCGGCGGCAATGGCGGTGATCGCCTACCGGCTGCCGGCGATCCACGACATCTCGACCGATCTCGTCGACCCGCCGCGCATCATCGCCGGGGCGGCGGCCCGCCCGCCCGGCGCCAATCCGGCGGCCTATGAGGGCGAGCGGGTGGCCGCGCTGCAGCAGGCCGGCTATCCGGACCTCAAGCCGCTGATCAAGGACTGGACCCCCGATCAGGCCTTCCGGGCGGCCCGCGAGCTGATCGAGAAGCGGCGCTGGCGCATCCTCGACCAGGTGCCGCCGCGGCCGGGCCGCGAGGGCCGCATCGAGGCGGTGGTCCGCACCCTGGTGTTCGGCTTCCGCGACGACGTGGTCGTGCGCATCCGCCCCGCGGCCGAGGGCGCCCGCGTCGACGTGCGCTCGGCCAGCCGCTACGGCGTGCACGACATCGGCGCCAATGCCCGCCGAATCAAGTCCCTGCTCGCCGATCTCGACGACTGGGAGCCACCCCAGCGCTGATGGCCGCCCGCGCCGACGGTTGGGCGGGGCTGCTTGGCTCTCGCTGACGAACCGGCAGGATGCTATGTGAAAAGACCATGTTGATCATCGAACTCGGCTTTGTGGTCGCCCTGATCGTTCTCAATGGCCTTCTGGCGATGTCGGAACTGGCCGTGGTGTCCTCCCGGCCGGCGCGCCTGCGCATGATGGCCGAACGCGGCGTTGCCGGCGCCGAGCGGGCGCTGCTGCTCGCCGCCGATCCCGGCAAGTTCCTGTCCACCGTGCAGATCGGCATCACGCTGGTCGGCGTGCTGTCGGGCGCCTTTTCCGGCGCCACCATCGGCCTGCGCCTCACCGACGCGCTCGCCGAACTGGGGGTGCCGCGGGGCGTCGCCGATGCGCTGGGCGTCGGCATCGTGGTGGCGCTCATCACCTACGGCTCGCTGATCATCGGCGAACTGGTGCCCAAGCAGCTGGCGCTGTCCAATCCCGAGGCGATGGCTGCCCGCGTCGCCCCGGCCATGAACATCCTGGCCCGCATCTCCTCGCCGGTGGTGGCGCTGCTCGACATGTCGGGCAAGGCGGTGCTGCGGCTGCTCGGCCACGACAGCGAGATCGTCGAGCGCATCACCGAGGAGGAGATCAAGTCGCTGATCGCCGAGGCGGAGACTGCCGGCGTGCTGGAGCCCGGCGAGCGGCAGATGATCGCGGCGGTGATGCGGCTGGGCGACCGGCCGGTGCGCGCGGTGATGACGCCGCGCACCGAGGTCGACATGATCGACCTGCGCGACGACATCGACACCATCCGCGCCGACATCGTGGCCAGCGCCCATTCGCGCCTGCCGGTCCATGACGGCTCGCCGGACGGCGTGCTCGGCGTCATCCAGGCCAAGGATCTGGTCGACGCCTATCTGGCCGGCAAGCCGCTCGACCTGCGCGCGCTGATCCGCGAGGCGCCGGTGATCCCCGACACCGCCGACGCGCTGGCGGTGGTCGAGATGCTCGGCCAGACGCCGCTGCACATCGGGCTGGTGCACGACGAGTACGGCCACTTCCAGGGCGTGGTCACCAATGCCGACATCCTGGAATCGATCGTCGGCTCGCTGCAGTCGGAGGCCGGCGGCGGCCCGGCCGAGCCGGACGTGGTGCGTCGCGAGGACGGCTCCTACCTGATCTCCGGCACCATGCCGATCGACGAGTTGAGCGACCTGATCGGCCTGCCGCTGCCGGACAGTCGCGACTATCACACGCTCGCCGGCTTCCTGCTCGACCGCTTCGGCCACCTGCCCGGCGTCGGCGAGCATGTCGACGCCAATGGCTGGCGCTTCGAGGTGGTCGATCTCGACGGCCGCCGCATCGACAAGGCGATGGTCTCGCGCGTCCCCAAGCGCCACCGCGCAGCGTGATGCGGTTTCCGGCCCGGAGGGATCCTCCGGAAACCGTATGCCGGCACAGGGCAATCGGGTGAAAAATCACGCTGCCAGGAGGCTTGCGAGGAAGTCGTCGTCCCAGGCGGCGACTTTTCGCTT
>NZ_VWPL01000048.1 GCF_008630065.1 Blastochloris sulfoviridis | reverse complement strand
GTATCGAGAAAAATGAACCTCGCGCTTTGGAGCAAAGAGTTCTTCTTCGAACTCTTTGCTTATATGCGATAACCCTGCCGCGCTGGGCGAGATGTCCACCAGCTCGTTCTCCTGCTCCAGGAAGAAATGATGGTGGTCGTGGACATTGGTATCGAAGAAGGCGCGCGAGCCGTCGATCGCCAGCTCCCGCAGCAGGCCGGCTTCCGTGAACTGGTGCAGGGTGTTGTAGACGGTCGCCAGCGACACCGGGAAGCGCGCGTGCTGCGCCTCCTCGTGCAGGATCTCGGCCGAGATGTGCCGGTCGCCCTTGGAGAACAACAGCCAACCCAAGGCCAGCCGCTGGCGGGTGGGCCGCAGGCCGGCATCCTTCAGCATCTGCCGGACGTCATGGAACGGACAGCCGGTCCGCGCATAGTGGAGCATCGGATCGCGCAGACGCGCCACAGGCAGGATTTCGCCCTCGCGCGGCAGGCTCTCGGTTTGGCGATTGAAGCGAGGAAGCTCGTTCATCGTCGTTCGGTTATCCGTTGGTCTGCGGTCGCCCGGCATCAACTCATCACACTATAATTGTCGGGCCCTCAGGAATTTTACGGCCCTCAGGCCTGAGGACGGATGGCGATGCGCTGGGAGTCCGCTCGTGCCTGGAAAACATCATACGCAGCGGGGCCGCGTCTTGCAACACGGTTGCAACAAGCGCTTTTCGCATGCCGCCATTTCACGGCTGCATAACCCCCGCCGCGGCTGTCACCGGCTTTGATGACATCTTTTTCGTATGTTAGGAGAACGCATCTGGGAGTGAAGAATGGCAGCGAATTCTGCAGTGAAGGCCGGGGGGAGCGATTTGCAGGCATCTTCGATGGTTCGACGGTCGAGTTACGGCTACGAAGATCTGATCGCCTGCGGGCGAGGCGAGATGTTCGGCCCCGGCAATGCGCAGTTGCCGCTGCCGCCGATGCTGATGTTCGACCGCATCGTTGAGATCTCGGAGGAGGGCGGCGAGCACGGCAAGGGCCTGGTCCGCGCCGAGCTCGACGTGAAACCCGATTTGTGGTTTTTCGCCTGTCACTTCAAGGGCGATCCGGTGATGCCGGGCTGCCTCGGGCTTGACGCCCTGTGGCAGATGGTTGGATTTTTTCTCGGTTGGCTGGGCGCGCCGGGCCAGGGCCGCGCGCTCGGCCTGGGCGAACTGAAGTTCAGCGGCCAGGTCGTGCCGACCGTCAAGAAGGTGGTCTATGGCGTCGACTTCAAGCGAATCATGCGCTCGAAGCTGGTGCTCGGCATCGCCGACGGCTGGCTGGCCGCCGACGGCACCATCATCTATCGCGCTTCGGACCTGAAGGTCGGACTGTTCCGCACCGGCGAGCCGGCCCCCCAGGGCGCCTGAGGTCCGAACTGCCCCGCGCGGCGCTTGGCGCCGCCCATGAGCGCTCAAGAGGCTCACCATGAGACGAGTCGTCGTCACCGGAATGGGGATCGTGTCCTCGATCGGCAACAATGTGCAGGAGGTCACCGCCTCCCTGCGCGAGGCGCGGTCGGGAATCGTGTTTGCGGAGGAGTACGCCAAGCTCGGCTTCCGCTCGCAGGTGCATGGCGCGCCGACGCTGAACGCCGAGGAGGTGGTCGACCGCCGGGCGATGCGGTTTCACGGCGGCGGCACCGCCTGGAACCACGTGGCGATGGAGCAGGCGATTCGCGACGCCGGCCTGGAGGAGACCGAGGTCTCCCATGAGCGCACCGGCATCGTGATGGGCTCGGGCGGCACCTCGACGAAGACCATCGTCGAGGCCGCCGACATCACCCGCACCAAGGGGCCCAAGCGCATCGGACCGTTCGCGGTGCCCAAGGCGATGTCGTCGACCGCCTCGGCGACGCTCGCCACCTGGTTCAAGATCAAGGGGATCAGCTATTCGATCTCCGCCGCCTGCGCCACCACCAACATCTGCATCGGCAACGCCTACGAGCAGATCAAGTGGGGCAACCAGGACATCGTCTTCGCCGGCGGCTGCGAGGATCTCGACTGGACGCTGTCGGTGCTGTTCGACGCCATGGGCGCCATGTCGTCGAAATACAACGACCGGCCGCAGGTCGCCTCGCGCGCCTATGACGCCAACCGCGACGGCTTCGTCATTTCCGGCGGGGCCGGCGTGCTGGTGCTGGAGGAGCTGGAGCACGCCAAGGCCCGCGGCGCGCGCATCTATGGCGAGGTCGCAGGCTATTCGGCCACCTCGGACGGCGCCGACATGGTGGCGCCCTCCGGCGAGGGCGCCGAGCGGGCGATGCGGCTGGCCATCTCCCAGGTCAAGTGCAAGGTCGACTACATCAATCCGCACGCCACCTCGACGGTGGTCGGCGACCTGAAGGAGATCGAGGCGGTGCGCGCGGTGTTCGGCGCCGACAAATGCCCGCCGATCTCGGCCACCAAGTCGCTGTCGGGCCATTCGCAGGGCGCCACCGGCGTCCACGAGGCGATCTACTCGCTCCTGATGATGAACAACGGCTTCATCTGCGAAAGCGCCAATATCGAGGAGATCGATCCAGCCTTCGCCGACATGCCGATCGTCCGGCAGCGCATCGACAACGCCAAGATCGGCTGCGTGCTCTCCAACGGGTTCGGCTTCGGCGGAACCAATTCCTCCATCATCCTGAAGCGGCTGGAGGCCTGACGGGTTTGCGCCGCGCCACCGGTGCCAACATGGCACCGGCGGCGGGCCGGACAGGGCGACCGACAGGACATCGATAGCCGCCGAAAAATCCTTTGGACACGGCCAGGACAGACGCTTTCCGTCACGCAGGTGTCGCACGCGCGCGGCACCACAGACCGATACGCTCAGCGGGACGGAAGGCAGCACATGGGAATCGTGGGCATGAACGGGCTCCTGCACGGCAAACGCGGTCTGGTGATGGGGGTGGCCAATGATCACTCCATCGCCTGGGGCATCGCCAAGACGCTTGCCGCGCACGGCGCTTCCCTCGCCTTCACCTATCAGGGCGATGCGCTCGGCAAGCGGGTGAAGCCGCTTGCCGCCTCGGTCGGCTCCGACCTGGTGCTGCCGTGCGACGTCGAGGATCTTGCCACCGTCGATGCGGCGTTCGCCCGGCTCGGCGAGGTGTGGGGCAGCCTCGACTTCCTCGTCCACGCCATCGCCTTCTCCGACAAGAGCGAGCTGAAGGGCCGCTACGCCGACACCACGCGCGAGAATTTCGTGCGCACCATGGTGATCTCGTGCTTCTCCTTCACCGAGATCGCCAAGCGCGCCGCCGCTCTGATGCCGGCCGGGGGCTCGATCGTCACCCTGACCTATGGCGGCTCGACCCGGGTGATGCCCAACTACAATGTGATGGGGGTGGCCAAGGCGGCGCTGGAAGCCTCGGTGCGCTACCTCGCCGTCGACTACGGCCCGCGCGGCATCCGCGTCAACGCCGTCTCGGCCGGGCCGGTGCGCACGCTGGCCGGCGCCGGCATCGCCGATGCCCGGCTGATGTTCAACTACCAGAAGCGCCACGCGCCGCTGCGCCGCACCGTGTCGATCGAGGAGGTCGGCGGTGCCGCGCTCTATCTGCTGTCGGACCTGTCCACCGGCACCACCGGCGAGGTCCACTTCGTCGATTCGGGCTACAACATCATCTCGATGCCGCACCCCGAGGCGCTGAAGACGGTGGATGCCGCCGAGGAAGCCGCCGAGGCGGCCGAAGCCGCGGCGGCCGAGGCGAAGGCCACCGGCCACGCCGCGGAGTGAGGGCCGCCCCGACCGGGACGACCCGCCAGTCTCAGACCGCCGCGATCACCGCGATCTCGACAAGATACTCGGGCGCCACGAGCTTGGCTTCCACGGTGGCGCGCGCCGGCGTGTTGCCCTGCGCCACCCAAGGCTCCCAGGCCGCGTTCATCCCGGCGAAGCCGGCAATGTCGGTCAGGTAGATCGTCGCCATCAGGATCTTGCTCTTGTCGGTGCCGGCGGCGGCGAGCAGCCGGTCGATCTGGCCGAGGATCTGGGCGGTCTGCTCGGTGACGCTCTTGCCCTTGGGCTCGTCGGCCACCTGGCCGGCGAGATAGACCGTCGAGCCGTGGACCACGGCCTGGCTCATGCGCGGCCCCATGTCGATGCGGGTGATGCTCATCAGTGTCTCCAGTTGAAGCAGTCATGCGGTTTCCGGACGATCGGCCGGAGACCGTATCATACCAACGGCCCCAGACGCCGACGCGTGGGGCCGTCGACTCTCGCGGATTTTCTTCTGGGAAATCCGAGATTTCGCGAAAATCCGCGATCGGAACCAACGGTCCGCTTACGCTGCCGTTGGTATCAGGGATCGGGCGGGTAGGCATGCCGGCAACCGGCCGCGTCGTCGATCTCGCCGTGGCGGCCGTCCTCGGCGAGCCAGGCGACGTAATCGGGGCTCACCGGCACCTTGCCGAAGCCGCCGGGCAGATCGAGCACATAGGTCGGCTGGGCGAGGCCCGAGACGCCGGCGCGCAGCGCCCGCACCAGCGCCCGGCCGGTGGCGAGGCTGGTGCGGTGATGCGCCGTGCCGGGCGCGAGATCGGCATGGTGCAGGTAGTAGGGCTTGATGCGGGTCTCCACCAAGGCCCGCATCAGCGCCGCCAGCCCGTCGGGGTCGTCATTGATGCCGGCGAGCAGCACGCTCTGCGACAGCATCGGGATGCCGGCATCGACCAGCCGGGCGCAGGCGGCGCGCGCCGCCGGGGACAGCTCGCGCGCATGGTTGGCGTGCAGCACGACCCAGGTCGCCTGGTTGGGGCTCTTCAGCGCCGCCACGAACGCGGCGGTGACGCGCTCGGGCGCCACCACCGGCACGCGGGTGTGCCAACGCAGCACCTTGACGTGGGCGATTGCCGCAAGCCGCTCCACCACCTCGGCGGCGCGGCGGGCCGAGACCATGAACGGATCGCCGCCGGTGAACACCACCTCCCAGATCGCCGGGTGGCCGGCGATATAGGCCAGCGCCGCCTCCAGCGCCTCCGGCGCCAGGGCGCCCGCCCCCGGCCCGACCATTTCGCGCCGGAAGCAGAACCGGCAATAGACCGGGCAGGCATTGACCAGCTTCAGCAGCACCCGGTCGGGGTGGCGGTGGACGAGGCCGGGCAGCGGGCTGAAGGCGCCATCGCCGATCGGGTCGGGACGCTCGACCGGGTCGGCGTCGAGCTCGCGCGGATCGGGAACGAACTGCCGGGCGATCGGGTCGGCGGGGTCGGCCGCGTCGATCAGCGCCGCCACCGCCGGGGTGATCGACACCGCATAGCGCGCCGCGACGCCGGCGATCGCCTCGCGCCGACCGGGCGGCACGAGGCCGGCGGCGACGAGATCGTCGGCCGAGGTGAGGGCTTTGGCGGGGGCGGTCATCGGCGCTGCTTCGGGATCCTGGCTGAACGCTCCCCCCTGTCGTCGTCCCGGGCAAGCGGCATCGCCGCGCGACCCGGGACCGTCGGCAGGACGGGCGTCCATTCTGGTCATAGTCCCGGCTCGAAGCGCGATGCTGCGCATCCCGCTTCGTCCGGGACGACGGGACGAACGAGTCACAGCGTGCTCGTTTACCCGCTTTCCCCGCCGAACACATCGGCCACCGGTGCCCACAGCACCTGCTCGATGTGCGGCGCCCCGGTCGCCAGCATCACCAGCCGGTCGAGGCCGAGCGCGATGCCGGCCGCCTCCGGCATGGTCGCCAGCGCGGCGAGGAAATCCTCGTCGATCGGCACGCGCGTGCCGTAGATCCGCTCCTTCTCGGCCATCGCCTCGCGGAACCTTCGGCGCTGCTCGGCCGGGTCGGTGAGTTCGCCGAAGGCGTTGGCGAGCTCGACCCCGCAGACATAGAGCTCGAACCGCTCGGCGAGGCGCGGGTCTGCCGGCTTGGGCCGGGCCAAGGCCGCCTCTGGGATCGGATAGTCGGTGAGGATGGTCGGGCGGCCGAAGCCGAGATGCGGCTCGATGCGCTCGGCCATGATGCGGGTGAAGACGTCCGACCACGTGTCGTCGTCGGCGACCCGCACACCGGTGCGCGCCGCCGCGCCGGCAAGCGCGGCGCGGTTGCCGGCGCTTCCCTCCAGCGTGGCGAGCAGGTCGATCCCGGCGAGGCGCGCGAAGGCGTCGGCGACCGTGAGCCGCTCGGGCACAGCGAACGGGTCGGCGGTGGCACCGCGCCAGGCGAGGCGCTCCGTCCCGGCCGCCAGCGCCGCCACGGCCAGCAGCGCGGCGCAGTCGTCCATCAGCACCTCATAGCCTTCCCCGGCGCGATACCATTCGAGCAGGGTGAACTCGGGATGGTGCAGCGCCGTGCGCTCGAAGTTGCGGAACACCCGCGCGAGCGTGAAGAGCCGCGTCTCGCCGGCCGCCAGCAGCTTCTTGCAGGCGAACTCCGGCGAGGTGTGGAGGTGGAGCGGCGCCCGCCGTCCGTCGGTGGCGGCGATCTCGGTGGCGAAGGCATGCAAGTGCAGTTCGTTGCCGGGCGAGACCTGCAGCGCCGGGGTCTCCACCTCGACGAAATCGCCTCCGGCAAACCACACCCTGAGCGCGGCATTGATGCGGCCGCGGGCCAGCAGCACCGGCCGGCGATCGGCGTGGCGGCGGGGATCCCACCAGCGGGAAGGAGTGGACATTGCGCGCGACCTCGGGCAGATGAAGCCCGGCCCCTATCATATCCAGCCGCGCTGCGCCGCTCTCCGGTCGCGCCGGCGCGCAGCCCGAGGAATTCCTGTGAGAGTCATCGCCAGTTCGGTCCGCAAGGGCAACATTCTCGAAATCGATGGCAGGCTTTACGCCGTGATCTCCGCCGAGAGCTTCTTTCCCGGCAAGGGCACGCCGACCACCCAGATCGACATGCGCCGGATCAGCGACGGGGTGAAGACCACCCAGCGCTACAAGACCACCGAACAGGTCGAGCGTGCCCATGTCGAGGACCGTCCCTATACTTTCCTTTACGAGGATGGCGACGGCTTCCACTTCATGAACAAGGAGAACTACGACCAGATCGCGGTCTCCAAGGACGTGCTCGGCGACCAGGCGGTCTATCTCCAGCCGGAGATGGAGTGCATGCTGTCGGTGTTCGAGGGCAACGCGGTGGCGATCGACCTGCCCCAGCGCGTGACGCTGCAGGTGGTCGAGACCCAGGCGGTGGTGAAGGGCCAGACCGCGTCGTCGTCCTACAAGCCGGCGATGCTGTCGAACGGCGTCAAGACCCTGGTGCCGCCGCACATCGAGGCCGGCACCCGCATCGTGGTGATGACCGCCGACGGCGCCTATTGCGAGCGCGCCAAGGACTGATGCCAACGGCCCCAAACGCGGACGCGTAGGGCCGTTGACTCTCGCGGATTTTCTTTCGGGAAATCAGAGATTTCGCGAAAATCCGCGACCGGAACCAACGGTCCGCGTTCGCGGCCGTTGGCATGACCGCAGCCCGGCCGGGTGCCGCATGGCGGCGCCCCGGCTTCCAGCGGATCGGGCCGGAGAACCGTGTTCCCGTGACAGATCCGACCCTGCTCCCGTCCTACCCCGCTCTTGCCGGGCGGGACTTGCGGCGCGGGGCCGGGGCCGGTATCGGCTTCGATACGGTCTTGGACACTGTCTTGGCCGCCGTCTTGGACACGGTCTTGGGCAGCTTCTCGGCGATGCCCATCGCCTTCTCGCGCCGAGCCATCTCGGACCACACGTCCTTCGGGGCGATGCCGGCGTCGGCCCACATCACCACGAGGTTGTACATCAGGTCGGCGCTTTCGCGGATCACCGCGTCACGGTTCTCGAGCACCGCCTCGAAGCTGACCTCGGCGGCCTCCTCGACCACCTTCTTGGCGATCTTGATGCGGCCGCTCTTGAGCAACTTGGCCGTGCGCGAACGGCCGTTGTTGCCCGCCTTGGCTGCGCGGACGGCTTGGAAGAGGCGATCGATCGAATCGGCCATGCGCGGGTGAATCTGGGTGGCGAAACGGGAGCCTGAGAGAACGGCCCAGCCGGCAAACTGTCAACATTATTACTGCCGGCTGCAATATTTATCGGGGCCGCGGGAGGCAGCAACCCGAATGGCCGCGGCGCGCGGCGGCCGCGCCGGCAGCTTTCGTTCTGTAGATCGATCGCCGAACAGACGAGGCGGGCGATGCCCTGGCCGCTCGCCGGCGCCCCCGCACGTCCGGGTTTGCACGACCGCGCCCCGCGCGCCGGCTGGGCCTTGCCACAGTCGCCGGCAGGGTCACACTGGCAGCCGAGCTGACGGCAGACCCGCCGGCCGTTCCCGCCCGCCCAACGGCATCCTCGATGAACCTGATCCGTCTTTATGGCCGCACCATCTCCGCGCTCGGCCCCGAGCTGCGGCTCGGCGTCATCCTCACCATCGCCAATCTCGCGCTGGCCTGCGCCCAGTTCGCCGAGCCGATCCTCTATGGCCGCATCATCGACACGCTGATCGGCGCGCAGGGCGCCGGCCGGCCGCCCGCCTTCGCCGACATCACGCCCTGGCTTCTCGCTTGGGCCGGGTTCGCGCTGTTCACCGTGGTGGCCGGCGTCGCCATCGCGCTGCACGCCGACCGCCTCGCCCACCGCCGGCGGCTCGGCATCGTCACCACCTATTTCGAGCATGTGCTGCAATTGCCGCTCGCCTATCACGGCACCACCCATTCCGGCCGGCTGATGAAGATCATGCTGGAGGGGGCGGACACGCTGTGGGGCCTGTGGCTGTCGTTCTTCCGCGAGACCTTCGCGGCCATGGCCGCGCTTGTCGTGATGATGCCGGTAGCGCTGTGGATGAACTGGCGCCTGGCGTCGCTGCTCATCGGGCTGGCGGTGCTGTTTTCCGCCCTCACCTCCTATGTGATGCGCAAGACCGAGGGCATGCAGGCGGTGGTCGAGGACTTTCATTCCGACCTCGCCGAGCGCGCCTCCGACACGCTCGGCAATGTCGCGCTGGTGCAGTCCTTCACCCGCATCGAGGCCGAGGTGCGCGGCCTGCGCGACGTCGCCGCCAATGTGCTGCGCGCGCAGATGCCGGTGCTGTCCTGGTGGGCGGTGGTGTCGGTGGCCACCCGCGCCTCGACCACGCTCACCGTGCTCGCCATCTTCCTGTTCGGCACCTGGCTGCACCTGCAGGGGCTGACCTCGATCGGCGAGATCGTCACCTTCGTCAATTTCGCCGGCATGCTGATCGGGCGGCTCGAACAGTCGGTCAGTTTCGTCAACCACATGGTGATGGACGCGCCGCAGCTTCGCCATTTCTTCGAGGTGCTGGACACCGCGCCGGCGGTGCGCGACCGGCCCGGCGCCCGCACGCTCGAGAAGCCGAAGGGCGCGGTCGCCTTCCACGACGTGTCGTTCTCCTATGACGGCAAGCGCCCGGCCTTGGCCGACGTCAGCTTCTCGGCCGAGCCCGGCGAGACCATTGCCCTGGTCGGCTCGACCGGCGCCGGCAAGTCGACGGCGCTGGCGCTTCTGCACCGCGCCTACGATCCGCAGTCGGGCACCATCACCATCGACGGCATCGACATCCGCGACATCACGCTGGCGTCGCTGCGCCATTCCATCGGCGTTGTGTTCCAGGAGGCGCTGCTGTTCAACCGGACGATCCGCGAGAACCTGCTGGCCGGCAAGCCGGACGCCACCGAGGAGGAGATCCGCATCGCCTGCGAGCGCGCCCAGGCCGCCGACTTCATCGCCCGCCAGAGCGAGGGCCTCGATACGATCGCCGGCGAGCGCGGCCGCGCGCTGTCCGGCGGCGAGCGCCAGCGGCTGGCCATCGCCCGCGCGCTGCTCAAGGATCCGCCGATCCTGATCCTCGACGAGGCGACCTCGGCGCTCGATGCCGCCACCGAGCACAAGGTGCAGCTCGCGCTCGACGAGGTGATGCGCGGCCGCACCACCTTCGTCATCGCCCACCGGCTTGCCACCGTGCGCAATGCCGACCGCATCCTGGTGTTCGAGGGCGGGCGCATCGTCGAGGCCGGCAGCTTCGACGAACTGGTGCGGCTCGGCGGCCGGTTCGCGGCGCTGGCCAAGGCGCAGTTCATGGTGGCGGGCGAGCCGCTCGACACCCGCCCGCCGGTGGAAACCTGAGGCGAACGCCGGCCGCCGGGGCGCCATGCGCCGGCGGCATCGCCGGGGTGCGGCGCCCCTGCCGCCAAATCGCCCCTTTGGCGTGCGAGCCTATGTCTGCCGTTGGTGAGCATGCGGTCCGGTCCTTCCGGGCAGCCTTGTGCCTGCCTGGGGGTGTCGGTGAACTGCCGCACGGTGAACTGCCGCACCCGGCCACCGCCATTAACGGCACGGCAATGATGATCGCCGACACTCCGGTGCGGGCTGCGGAACGTTCGCGGCCGGATCGAGAATTTCGCGTTGCGTCCCATGAATTCACGTTCCACGCGTTCACGCTCCACGCATTCACGTTCACCGAGTTCGCCTGACATGGATTCGCCGCCCATGACGTCTCGGTCCACGGCGTCGCGCCCGAAGCCCCAGCGGTTCAAGCCCTTGCGCCGGCGGCGCCCGGCGGCCCTGATGGCGGCAGCCGGCCTGCCGGTGGCGCTTGGCGTTGCGATCATGCTGCTGGCGCCGGGCTGGTCGGCGCAGACCGGCGCGGCAAGCAGCGACGCGCCCGCGGCGAGTGCGCCCGCCGTGCCGCTGCTGTTCGCCGGGGCGCTGGCGGCGGTGCGGCCCGACATCGTGCGCCTGCCGCCGACATCGGCGGACCTGTTCGCCCCGCCCGAGCCAGGCACCGCCACGGCGCCCAATTCCGCCTCGCCCAGCCCGAGCTTTACGGCGAGCGAGGCGCCGGCCGCGGACGTCACCGGCAGCCTGCTGCGGCCCGGCGCCGGTCTGGCGGTGCGGGCGGCAGCCCACGCCACCGGGGCCGGATCGTCGCAGCCCGAACCCGCGAGCCTGACGGCCGCCCGGCCCGATGCGGCATCCGCCGAGTCCCGGACGGCCGATCTGCGGCCGGTCGGCCTCGCCGGCACCCCGCCGCTCGCCGGCCTGGAGACGTCCGACCTGATAACCCGCAGCGCGCCGGGCGGCCCCGGCACGTTTCCGCCGATGGTGGCGGTCCAGCACCTGCTGTTCACGATCGATCCGGCCGCGCTGCCGCAGTTTCCCTTCGACCATCTGACACCCTTGCCGGCAGGCGCCTCCACAGCGCGCAGCGGCCGGCCGCACGGCTGATACGGTTCGCCGGCCCGATCGGCCGGAAACCGTATGATATGAATTCGGCTTATTGCCTTGGGATAAACGGCTGGTCGGAAGCCGCGCGCTTCTTCCCTCTCCCCTTGCGGGAGAGGGTGCCGAGCGATCAAGGATCGCGAGGCGGGTGAGGGGTAAATCTTCAAGCGGGCGCGATGTGCACCCCTCACCCGGCTCGACCTCGCTGCCGCTCGGTCTCGCCACCCTCTCCCGCAAGGGGAGAGGGAAGACGAGGGCCGATCGGCCGAACGTTGCCGTCAGTACGCGCGGGAGATGGCGAAGGCGACCGCGTCGGCGAGCGCCCGCTTGACCGGCGAGGCCGGGAACAGGCCCAGCGCGTCGGTGGCGATGGCGCCGTAGTGCTTGGCGCGCTCGCAGGTGTCCTCAATGGCGCGGTGCTTGTGCATCAGCCCGACCGCGGTCTCGAGCGCGGCGTCGTCGGCCTCGCCCTTTTCCAGCGCCTTGCGCCAGAACGCCCGCTCGGCGTCGGTGCCGCGGCGGAAGGCCAGCACCACCGGAAGGGTGATCTTGCCCTCGCGGAAATCGTCGCCGACATTCTTGCCGAGCTCGGCGGCGCGGCCGCCATAGTCGAGCGCGTCGTCGACCAATTGGAAGGCGATGCCGAGATTGGTACCGTAGGAGCGGCAGGCCGCCTCCTCCGCCTTGGGGCGGCCGGCCAGCACCGGGCCGAACTCGGCGGCCGCCGCGAACAGCTCGGCGGTCTTGGAGCGGATCACCGCCAGATAGGCGTCCTCGGTGGTCTCGGTGTTCTTGGCGGCGGCGAGCTGCATCACCTCGCCCTCGGCGATGACGGCGGCGGCCGTGGAGAGAATCTCCATGCAGCGCAGCGACCCGACCTCGACCATCATGCGCATCGACTGGCCGAGCAGGAAATCGCCGACCAGCACGCTCATCTCGTTGCCCCAGAGCATGCGGGCGGTGGCCTTGCCGCGCCTGAGCTCGCTCTCGTCGACCACGTCGTCGTGGAGCAGCGTCGCGGTGTGGAGGAATTCCACCGCGGCGGCGATCTTGGTCTGGGCGTCGCCCTGATAGCCGCACATCTGGGCGGTGGCGAGCACCAGCATCGGACGCAGCCGCTTGCCCCCCGAGGAGATCAGGTGGTTGGCCACCTCGGGGATCTTGGTGACGTCGGAGCCGGTGCGCGACAGAATCGTCGCGTTCACCCGCTCCATGTCGGGCTGCACGAGCCGCACGAGGCTCTCGATCGAGGCTTCGGGCGCGGATTCGAACGGTAAGACGACGGCCAAAGGGAACTCCCAGCCGAAACCGACCGCATCCCTGCGCGGCCGCGATCGAAGAGTAGCATTTAGAGGCGACGTTCGCCGTGGGCAAGTGTGTTTGCTGCCGCGGCGGGGCGGGCATGGCAGTGGCCTGCGGCCCGGATCTCGCGCAAAAGTCTGCACGGAACGACCGGAGGTCGCAAGATCGGTGTCCGCACAGCCCCGGATGGCGCGAACTTCGCCGTTCGGCGCGCAAAATCCCGCCCGCAGCCGGGGCCGGCATCGCGGCGCACGCCCGCCGGGACGGCGCTCAGAATCGCGAATCCGGCCGGTGCGCCGGCAGCGCCGCGGCCGTGCCGCCCGCAACGGCGTCCCTCACCATCACGTGGGCCAGCACGTCCTCGGCCAGCAGGGCGGCGGCGAGGCGGCCGACCTCCCCGGCCACCAGCCCGGCATGGCCGCGATGGAGCATGTGGCCGGCACCCTCGATGCGCACCACCCGCGCCGCCGGCAGCTCCCGCGCCAGCACCTCGCCATGGTCGGCGGGCGGCACGGTGGCGTCCGCCGTGCCGAGAATCAGCGTGAGCGGCGCCGTGAGCGCGGCGTAGCGCGGCGCCTGGGCGATCAGCTCGCCGCGCAGCCGCATGAAATCCTGCATGGTGTGGTGGAAACGCTCGGGCGTCATGGCCAGCGCCAGGGCGCTGGCGTCGAGATAGCCCACGGGCAGCGGCTCGGGCGCGAACATGCGCGCGGTCGCCGTCTCCAGCGCCGCGAGGCTCAAGGGCGTGGCCAGCGTGCGGGTGAACAAGGGCCCGGTGAGCAGCTTCTCGGCCGCCGCCTGGAACCATTTCAGGCCGCCGGGGCGCGGGTGGGTGGCGGGGTTGACCAGAACCAGCCCGGCCACCTCGTCCGGATGGTCGAGCGCGTAGCGCAGCGCCACTGCGCCGCCGAAGGAATGGCCGACGACGAGCACCCGGCGGGCGCCCAGCGCCTGCACCGCGGCGCGAATCAGTTCGGCCTGGCGTCCGAGCGCGGCATCGGCGTCGCCGCCCGGCCGGCCGCTCCAGCCCGAGCCCGGCCGGTCGGGAACGAGCACCGGCAGCGCCGCGGCGCCGTGGGTCAGCCGCTCGCCCAGCGCACGCAGGTCGGCGGCTGAGCCGGGGGCGCCGTGCAGCAGCAGCAGGGTCGGCCGCTCCGGCGCCGGGGCGGGTCCGAGCCGGAGCACCTGGATCGCGCCGCCGCCGGCCTCGACCCGCGTGCCGGCGGGCGGAAAGCGCGCCTCCAGCCGCCGGCTCGCCCGGCGGGTGGCCAGCGCCGCGACGCCGAGCCCCGCGGCGAGGGTGAGCAGGACAGCGAAAATGACGGTGAGGATCGGCATGCAGAACAATACTGTTTTCGCGCGCCACCGGCCAGCAGCGGTTGCCGCCGCCTCGCCGTGCGCGCGGACGCCATGCGACATCCAGCCCGGTCAGCCGGACGCAGCGTCAAGTTCCGCTGCCGACGGGAGCCGGCCGGCGCGCCGCGTCAACGAACGCCCCTGCCGCGCGGGCGACGAGTTGATCGCCGACCTTGATCTCCGCCGTGAGCCGGTAGAGCGGTGGATGAAACTGGACGAAGCGCGCCCGAAGATCGACCCGCGCCCGGCAGGACAGCGGAAGGCGATACCGGATGTGCAGATCGGCCGTCACCGCCTCGATGTCATGATGGAACAGGCAGTGCGTCATCGCGCAATCCAGCAGCGCGGCGATGACGCCGCCATGCACCATGCCGTCATAGCCCTGGAGGATGTCGCGGCAGGCGAACGACCCCTGCACGCCGTCGGCCCCATCGGGCGCGAACCGCAGCTTCAGCGACAGCGGATTGCGGTCGCCGCAGAGCAGGCAGCCGGCGTGGGACGGGACGGTTCCGGCCGTCAAGGGTTGCGGTGCGGGAACGGGATCCGGCGACGTCGTCACTTGAGCCTCCCCGGCCAGGGCTGGCCGGCCAGGGGATGCCGGCCACGGCGCACGGTACCCTGCACGCGGTGTTTTGAACGTATGCTCGTAATGGGCTTCAACCCCACCAACAAGAGCGATGTCCCGGCGCCGCCGGTACGTCGGCCATGCGGCCGGCGACGGTCTCCGCCCCGCAAAGAGCCCCCCCGCCCTCTGATCGGATCTTCGGCGAGACCGTTTCCGCTATCCCGAAGGGATCAATTGGAAACCGGACTCACGGCCGCTGGGCCTGGAAGGTGTCGCAGGCGGCAAGCTCGCCGCTGCGCAGGCCGCGGGTGAACCACGCCGTGCGCTGCTTGGACGAGCCATGGGTGAAGGAATCCGGCACCACCCGCCCTTGCGCCTGCTGCTGCAGCCGGTCGTCGCCGATGGCGCTGGCCGCCCGCAGCGCCTGCTCGATGTCGCCGTCCTCCAGGATCTTGAAGCGCGAATCGGCGTGGTGGGCCCACACGCCGGCATAGCAGTCGGCCTGCAGCTCGACCCGCACGGAGAGCGCGTTGGCCTCGCCCTGCGACACGCCCTGCTTGGCCTGCTGCACGCGCGGCAGCACGCCCAGGACGTTCTGGACGTGGTGGCCGACCTCGTGGGCGATGACATAGGCGGCGGCAAACTCGCCGGGCGCGCCGAAGCGGCGGGCGAGGTCGTTGAAGAAGCTGAGGTCGAGATAGACCTTGCGGTCGCCCGGGCAATAGAACGGCCCCATCGCCGACTGACCAAGCCCGCAGGCCGACTGGGTGACGCGGGTGTAGAGCACCAGCCGCGGCGGCGGATAGGCGCGGGACTTCTCGCGGAAGATCGCCGCCCAGACGTCCTCGGTCTGGGCCAGCACGGTGGCGGCGAACTGGCCCTGCTTGTCGGCCGGCTGGCCGGTGGAGGCGGACGGCGGCGGCCGGCGCTGCTCCTGATACTGCGGGGCACCGCCGCCCTGGAGCATCTCCAGCCCGCCGATCAAGAGCGCCGGATTGATGCCGGTGGCCCAGGCGATGAGGCCGACGACGATCAGCCCGCCGATGCCGAGCCCGCCGCGGCCGCCGGGAAAGCCGCCGGGCCCCCCCGAACCGCCCTGGCCGTAGTCGCCGTCGTCGCCGCGCCGGTCCTCGACATTGTCGCTGCGCCGGTAATCTTCCCACCGCATGGCGTTCTCCCTGGGGGCTCGCCGAGACTATATGGCCAACACCAGGGTCCGGAGCAATGCGCCCCGGCCGGATGGGGCGGAAGGCGCCCTAGATCCGGAGGCCGGCAGATGCGCGCAGATCCTTGAGAAGCAGGAAGAGCGTCAGCGGCTGCGCGGGAAACCGGGCAAACCCGAACCGTTCGTAGAAGGCGCGCGCCTTGTCGTCCTTGGCGTGGACAATCACGGCGCGGATTCCGGCAATGTCGGCGGCGGCCAATGTCCGGCGCAGGGCATCCTTGAGAAGCGCGCCACCGAGCTTGCGCCCCTGATGGGCCCGGTCGACGGCCAGCCGCGCCACGATCATCACCGGAACGGGGTGGCGGGGCATCCCGCGCGCCAACCGCTCCGGAGCTTCTTCCAGGCTGATGTCCCCAACGGTCAGACAATGATATCCCGCCACCGCACCGTCGATCACGGCGACGTAGGTTTGCGAGCTGCCGGATTTCTGGTTCTGCAGCGCGAAGGCCTGGAGGAACCGGTTGAGGGACGGGTGCCCGCAATCGAAGCGGGCCGTGTCATGGTCCGGCCCAAGCTTCTCGATACGGACGGACCCCGGGCTCAATCCGCCGGGCCGGCGTCTTGAAGCAGGCGGGCAAGGCGCGGATGCACCACCGGCGGAGCGTCCAGACGCTGCTGGAACTCGGCCCAGTCCTCGGGGCTCAAGCGAATGGACCGGTGCTCGGCCAGCACCTCCTCGGCCCGCTGCACGGCGCTGTCGAGGACGAACTCCGTCAAGGTCTTGTGGCTGGCTTCCGCAGCGCGTCGCAGCGTCTGCTTGGCAGACGCCGAAAGCCGAAGGTCCAGCTTCTCGGACCGGGTGCTGCGGATGCTCATGCGCTGTCCTCTTTGAGTTGCCATAACATGTCCCGCCCGACATTGTCATGACAAATTGCCAGGAGCCTGCTCCCATTGACGCAGACTGAGCCCCCGGACCTCGTCATGGTTGTCTGTTCAAGCCTGCCTACCGCCGGGGGTGCAGCGTCCCATCGTTTGCCGAACCCTGTTCCCGAACAACGCTATATTTGACTGGATATTTCGCGGGCGCAGCCATAGTGTCCCGTGAAAAATGGGGGCGGGCAGTGCGAGGACGGTGGGTCGGTGCGTTCGGCGGTGGAGCGGTGATCGGCACCCTCGGCGGCCTCATCGGACTGGGCGGCGCCGAATTCCGGCTGCCGCTGCTGATCGGGGCGTTTCGCTTCGCGGCGCTCGAAGCGGTGATCCTCAACAAGGCCATGAGCCTGATCGTCGTGGCGACGGCCCTGCTGTTCCGCACGCGGACGGTGCCGCTCGACGCGATCGCGGCCCACTGGCCGATCATCGTCAACCTGCTGGCCGGCAGCCTGCTCGGGGCCTGGTTCGGGGCCGGCTGGGCGATGCAGCTCAAGTCCGCCTCGCTCTACCGGGTGATCGCGGTGCTGCTGGTGGTGATCGCCGGCGTTCTCTTGCTCGGACACGATGTGTCGTCCAGCGGAACGCTGCTCCTGACCGGCACGGCGCAGATGGTGGCCGGGGTCATCGCGGGGTTCGTCATCGGCGTCGTCGCCTCGCTCCTCGGCGTGGCAGGCGGTGAGCTGCTGATTCCGACCCTTGTTCTGTTATTTGGCGCCGACATCAAGCTCGCCGGGAGCCTGTCGCTGGCGGTCAGCCTGCCGACGATGATCGTGGGATTCACCCGCTACAGCCGGGACCAGAGCTTCGGCGTTCTCGGCCGGAACCGGGCCTTCGTCTTGATCATGGCGGGGGGATCGGTGGTCGGCAGCTTCCTTGGCGCCCAGTTGCTCGGGATCGTGCCGAGTGCCGTCCTGATCCCGCTATTGGCGGCGCTGCTCCTGCTTTCCGCCGTCAAGGTCTGGCGGCACTAGAGTTTCAGGAGTTCTGGGTTCCCACCCTCGCTCGCGCAAAACCGGTTCCCACTTTTGCGGCGAATCCTCTAACACGAGCGCATGGTGCGGGTTCGTGTTCCCATGCTCCGGCCGACCTTCGAGCGCGAGGCCGCCCTGATGGCGGCGGGCCACGCGCCGGTCGCCGGCTGCGACGAGGCCGGGCGCGGCCCGCTCGCCGGCCCGGTGGTGGCGGCGGCGGTGATCCTCGACCCCGGCCGCATCCCCGACGGAATCGACGATTCCAAGAAGCTCGACGCCGCCCGCCGCGAGGCGCTGTTCGAGGCCATCCTCGCCTGCGCCGAGGTCGGCGTGGCGCTGGCGCCGCCGGCCCGCATCGACCGGGACGACATCCGCCAGGCCTCGCTGTGGGCGCTGGCCAGCGCCGTCGCCGCGCTGCCGCGCCGGCCGGCGCACGTGCTCACCGACGGCCGCGACCTCGCGCCCTGCGGCTGCCCCGGTACCGCCGTGATCAAGGGCGACGCACTCTGCCTGTCGATCGCCGCCGCCTCGATCGTCGCCAAGGTGGTGCGCGACCGGCTGATGCGCGGCCTCGACGGGCTCGCCCCCGGCTATGGCTTCGCCGGACACAAGGGCTATCCGACCGCCGCCCATCGCCGCGCGCTCGAAGCGCTCGGCCCCTGCGACCATCACCGCCGCTCGTTCGCGCCGATCCGCGGCGCGGTGGCCACGTCCGTTGCGGGACAGGAACCCGGCCGATGAAGCTCGACGACACCCCGCTGCGCTCCTCGCGCCTGCTGGAGGCGCTGCGCGGCCGGCCCCGCGCGCTGGTCTACAGCGTGATCCTCGGCCACAGCCTGGCGATGGCGCTGGCCATGCTGCTGGTGCAGGCAAGCCCGCCGCGCGAGGTGGTCGAGGCGCTGGTGATCGGCCGCGAAAGCCTGCTCGGCACGCCCTCCCATCCGCCGCTGACCGGCTGGGTGCTCGGCCTCGCCTATTGGCTGGGCGGCGGCCGGCTGTGGGCGCTGTCGCTGGCCGGGGTCCTGGCCGATGCGGTGGCGTTGTGGGCGGTGTTCCGGCTCGCCCGCAGCATCGTCGGCGAGCGCCAGGGCGCGTTCGCCACCGTGCTCCTGGCCGGGGTCGCCTGGGTCACCTGGCTGCCGCCGGCGCTCAGCCCCGACCGGCTGCTGCTGCCGCTGTTCGCGCTCACCGCGCTGCACCTGTGGCGGGCCGCCGGTCAGGGCCGCCGGCTCTATTGGGGGCTGGTGGCGCTCGATCTGGCGCTGCTGGTCGTGACCAAATATTCCGCCGCGGTGCTGGCCGGCGTGGTGGTGCTGGCCCTGGTGGCGACGCCGAAGGGCCGCGCCGTCTTCCGCGCCCCCGAGCCGTGGGGGGCGGTGGCGGTCGCCGCCGCGCTGATCTGGCCGCACATCCTGTGGGTGGCGACCGACGACGCCCTGCCGTTCGACCATGCGTTGGGCAGCATCGGCGCGCCCGACCTCGTCGGCGCGGCCGAGGCCTGGGGCGGCCTGCTGCTGCTGGGCGTGCTGGGCCACGCCGCGCTCGCCGTGCTGGTGGCGCTGGCGGTGGTGCCGCGCAGGAGCGAGGGCGACACCGTGCCGGTGTTTCCGCGGCCGGAGCCCGACATCACCGCCCGCCGCTTCGCGCTGACTTTGGTGCTGGCGCCGGCCCCGGCGGTGGCGGTCGCCGGCCTCCTGCTCGGCCTGCCGGCGAAGACCGAGGCGCTGGTGCCGCTGTTCGCCTTCTCCGGCCTCGGCGCGGTGCTGCTGCTCGGCCCGGCGATCCCGCTCTACCGCCACGCGCTGGTCGGCCGGGCGCTGGTGCTGGCGACGCTGGCGCCGCCGGCCGTGGCGGCGATGATGGCGGGCGCCGCACCCTATGGCCGGGGCCCCGGCGCCGACACCAACTGGCCGAGCGGCGAGATCGCCGGCTGGTTCACCGAGGTCTACCGCATCCGCACCGGCCAGCCGCTGGCCATCGTCGCTGGCGACGTGTGGACCGGCGGCACGCTGGCGCTGGCCAGCCGCGACCAGCCGCAGCTCTTCCTCGACGGCAATCCGGCGCGCATGCCCTCGATCACCGAGGAGACGGTGGCGCGGGCCGGCGTGCTCGTCGTGTGGCGCATCGAGGGCGCCAACCCGCATCCGCCGGTGAGCCTGCGCACCCGCTTCCCCGGCATGACCATCGAGACGCCGCGCAGCTTCGACTGGGCGATCAAGGGCCGCCTGCCGCCGGTCCGCATCGGCTGGGCGGTGATCCCGCCGCGCGGGGGGTGATGCGGGTTCCGGGTGACTGGCTTCGCCCGGTCCGCCGATTTCATTTCAACGCGACGCTTGACGCTTCGCCGCCATCGGCGATCCGGCACCACCGCAGACCGACCGGCTCGAACATCCGGTCTGCCGAGAAATCGCCGGGCACCACCACCTCAAGCTCACGGAAGAAGCCGGTCTGCGTGGCATGGCGCAGGACGCTGCTGACAAAGGTCGAGCAGATGACAGACTTGTCGGACGGCATCGCCCGCGTGCTGTGAGCATCGCCGTTCAGTGCGCGGCTTCGGCGTGCGACAAATCTCGCGGCCAGAGAGCCGCCTGTTTCCAGTTTGAAAATTCTATAAGTTTCGTTCGAAAAATGAAGCAGACTGGAACTCAACTGCCCCGGATCGATGTAGATCTGCGATCTGCGAACCGAAATCGTACCGTTCTCCCGCAACACTTCTCTCAAGGGGCGCGCCCTGACATTCAGCCCGGGCATCGCGTCCCAAACCTGATGGTTCTCATCGAGGAGTGCGACGTGGGTCCAGACGGCATGAGCGTGGCCTTCGGCGATCCACGGATATTGAGCCGCAAGAACAACCTTCTGATACGCCACGATCGCATCACCGATTGAAATCGACGGTCTCGCTCCACGCGATAGAATGACGTCTCCGGGCTGGAGTTCGTCGAAATTTATCAAAACATTGCGTCCGTCGAAATTCACCGCGACCAGCGTCGCCTGCCGAGTTGCGTAAATTTCTGGAAGAGAATCAATGTCTTCTTTTTTATTTTTGAACGGAAGGGGTAGCTCGACGCATTTGCCAGTCATGCCCGACTTTAACACCTTTTTTTCGTAACCTACGGACCCGACGTCGTTTTTGGCGAAATTCGAGACGGCGTGGCAC
>NZ_VWPL01000047.1 GCF_008630065.1 Blastochloris sulfoviridis | reverse complement strand
GCGAAAAGTCGCCGCCTGGGACGACGACTTCCTCGCAAGCCTCCTGGCAGCGTGATTTTTCACCCGATTGCCCTGCCCCCGAAACGGACACGTGATCCAGCTTTGTGGGGGCGGGGCGGGCCGGCGTGCGGCAGACGCGCGAATTCATGCCTCGGACGTAACGTAAACCTCGACCCACAGGCCCATAAATGCGTCAGTCATCCCGACGAAGCTGCCGACCACCGGCATGACTTGCCGAATGTCGCGGCCGACGGCGATGGGAATGAGGTTGGTGCCACCGACGCTTTGATTGGTGGGATCGAAGGTGATCCAGCCCGCACCCGGCACGTAGACCTCGGCCCAGGCATGGGTTGACCGCCCGCCCATCGCCCAGGCGACCTGCTGATCCGGATTGTAGAGATAGCCCGAGACGATCCTGGCGCCGAAGCCGAGGCTGCGCACCGCTTCGATGAACAGCACGGCCAGATCCCGGCACGAGCCCGTTCCGCGCTCAAGGGTCTGCACGGGCGTCTGCGTGCCCTCCTCCTCCCGGGGCACATAGGAAATGCCGGCGCCGGTGCCGGCATTGATGTCCTTCAGAAGCGACAGCGTGTCGGTCGGATTGCCGTAGATGAAGGCCCGGGCCCAGTCGTGCACGCGGCCGGACGGATCGGGACTTTGCGGCAAAGCCAGGGCGCCGAGGTCCGTCCACTCGTCGTCGCTGTAGCGAAACGGATAGGAGATCGCCGAAGCGGCGATCGCGAAGACCGGCCACGGCGCGGCATCAAGCTCGATCTCGACGGCGCTGTCGATCGTCAGCGTGTCGACCATCGTCTCGAAGGTCGCGGTCGCCACCGTGTTGCCGGCGACGTCCGACGCCCACGTCATGAGCGCAGGCGGCGTCATCGTCAGGTCCATCGTCAGCAGCCGCAATTCGTGGCTCTCCCGCGGCCGCAGCATGAGGCGATGCGGGAGTAGTTGGACCGGTTCGCGGTAGCGATAGATCGTTCTGTGGAGGATTCTCAGCTTGATCAACATGCACTCCGGCGCCGTGCCGTATTGGACCTGCGTGCCATGGCGCCATCGGCTCCGCTGCCGCGAGACGCTGCGTGTTGCCGGCCGACGGACGCGAGCACGAAATTGTAGGCGCGATCGACGATACCATCCAATGACTTCGTCCTCACGAACGCTGGCTTCGCCCTGACGATCGCCAAGGCGGGGCGTGCTGCCGCCGGCCTTGATGCCAGCGTCATCGCCAGCTCCACCCGCCGAAACAGCCTTCGAGGCGGACACCGCATCAGGCGCGCGCCGTCTGCTCCAGCCATTGGGCGAGCATGCCCTTGCCGCGGGGTTCGTCGGCGAGGGCGACCGGGCCGATGCGCTGCTCGCGCAGGCTCGGCGACGTGATCTCCTGATAGGAGCGGTATTAGAGCATTTTCCGCAAAAGTGGATACCGGTTTCGCGAAAGGAAATGCGACAAACCGAAAACTTAGAGCGCCCGATCCGGTGCAGTCGGATCGGATCGCGCTCAAGGCGGCGGAGCCCAGGCGCCGCCGTTTTCGTTTGTGGATGCCGCGGAGCCGAAGACGCCCTGGCACGAAATTCTACCAATAATAGTAATAAGCAACTATAAATATAAAATCTGCTCCACCGTTCGGCATCAGGGCTGTCATTCGGCGGTCAGCCGAGTATGGTTACCAAACATAGACCCGATTTGAGAAGCTGCCACACGCAGATGGCGGCGGTTGCTTACTTTTGCGGGGAGCGTCGCTTCTCGTGGCAGCATCGCTATGCTATTCGGCCGGAGGAATGAGGCCAGACACGGCGGGAATTATCCGGGCTATCAGAAGCGGTCTACCGGTACGCCCGATCATATTGCCGCCAGTAATGCAGAAAAATCGAGATAAGTTCCATCCGATTTCGATGAGCAACGCAATTATTATAAATTGGCGGACATGATGTTTAAAGCGGTGCAATATATTCTTGCAAACATGAATTCGCCCTGTCTCGAACACCGAGCCGGTGGCGATCCTGTCCCCGGCTTCCGCCGCGCCATGGAGAAGGGGCCCCGCCTGCCTGCCGGCGGCGCTGTCGGCCGCGACACCCGTGGCCACGGCCCCGTCACCCCGGACCCCTTAGCCTGAGAGCCGCCGATCATGCGTTTCGCTGACAAGACCATCTTCGTCACCGGCGGCGCCGGTTTCATCGGCTCGGCGGTGGTGCGCCATTTGCTCGACGACACCGGGGCCCGCGTCGTCAATATCGACAAGCTCACCTATGCGGCCAACCTCGCCTCGATCCCGCAGGCCGGGGGCCATCCGCGCTACGCCTTCGCCCAGGCCGACATCTGCGACGGCCCGGCGCTGCGCCGGCTGTTCGAGACCTATGCGCCCGACGCGGTGATGAACCTCGCCGCCGAGAGCCATGTCGACCGCTCGATCGACGGGCCGGGCGCGTTCATCCACACCAATATCGTCGGCACCTTCACGCTGTTGCAGGAGGCGCTGCGCCATTGGCGCGGCCTGCCGCAGGAGCGCGCCGCCGCCTTCCGCCTGCTGCACGTCTCGACCGACGAGGTCTATGGCTCGCTCGGGTCGGAGGACCTCTTCACCGAAACCACGCCCTACGCCCCCAACTCGCCCTATTCGGCGAGCAAAGCCTCCTCCGACCATCTGGTGCGGGCCTGGCGCGAGACCTACGGCCTGCCGACGCTGGTCACCAACTGCTCGAACAATTACGGCCCCTATCATTTTCCCGAGAAACTGATCCCGCACATGATCCTGAAGGGGCTCGCCGGCGAGACGCTGCCGGTCTATGGCGACGGCCAGAACGTGCGCGACTGGCTCTATGTCGAGGACCACGCCCGCGCGCTGACCCTGGTGGTCGAGCACGGACGGGTGGGCGAGACCTACAATGTCGGCGGCCGCAACGAGCGCACCAATCTGGCGGTGGTCGAGACCATCTGCGACCTGCTCGACCGCGACGCGCCGCAGCCCGCCGGGCCGCACCGGCGGCTGATCAGCTTCGTCACCGACCGGCCGGGGCACGACCGCCGCTACGCCATCGACGCCACCAAGCTGGAGACCGAGCTCGGCTGGCGGGCGCAGGAGAGCTTCGAGACCGGCATCGACAAGACGGTGCGCTGGTATCTGGAAAACCGCGCGTGGTGGCAGGCGATCCTGGAGCGCGGCTATCAGGCGAAGCGGATCGGGGTGGTGGCACGATGACAGAGACGCAGTCCGGAAAGACGCGCGTGCTGCGGCGCACGGTCGGCAAGGCGCTCGCGCCGCCTGCGGCCGGACCGAAGCCGGCCGAGGCGGTCCGCCAGGGCGGGACACGCCACGTCGGCCAGGACGTGGGCCAAGGCGCGGGGCAAGGCGCGGGGCATGACGCGGGCGAGAACGCGGGCCCGATTGCGGGTCAGGACACGGGCCGGACCCTGCCGCAGCCGGGCGGCGTCCGCAAGGCGGAAGACCCGCCCCGCCGCGACGCGGCCCCGGGCCCGCTTGCCCCCACGGCCCCCGCCGTTCAGGTGTCCTTTCTGTCGCTGTCGCAGCTGCCGCATCTGGTCCGCTCGCCGGGCGGCGACGTGCTCGACGGCCTGATGGTCGACTACTACGCCTATGTCGGCGACAGGCTTCTCCTGTCCGGCTGGGTGGTCGGCGCCGGTTCCAGCCGGCGGATCGACAGCGAGGACGATGCGGTCCGCGCCTGCCTGTTTGCCCGGCCGGATGTCGAGTCCGCGTTCCCGGCGCTGGCGGCGAGCGCGCGCGGCCTGCTTGCGGTGGTCAAGCCCGGTGCGGGCGACACGTTCACGCTCTTTGGCCGGCGGCTGCGCGCGCCGCGCCGCGCCGACGGCGAGGGCGATCCCGCACGCATGTTTCAGGATCACCGGGCGCGTCTCGGCTTCCTGCTCGAAGCCCTGCAGGGCGGCGCGGTCTCGCTGGCGCCGCTGGTGGCGCAGCTCCAGGCGGCACCCGCCGCCTACAAGCGCGCCCGCGGCTTCCTGGAGCACGCCAAGGGCGTTCCCGGGCATGGCGGGCTGGTGGTCGGCTGGACGGTCCAGGTGCCCGGCGTGACGCTCGCGCTGGTCGACCAGCGCGGCCGCATCGTGCCGCTGGCGGAGGCGGTGCGCTGGCATCGCCCGGACATCGTCGACGCCTTCAGCAACGAGTTCGGCAACTTCACCTTCAACGCCGGCATGCTGCAGGGCTGGCGCCATGCCGTGACGCTGGGCGAGGAGGTCCGCCTGTGCGTGTTCGAGCGGGACGAATGCCACATCCTGGCGTCGCGCCAGTGGGAGGCGGCGCCGGTGGAGCCGGTGAGCTTCGCCAAGTGGGCGTTCGAGTTCCCCACCCCGCTCGACCGGTTCTTCGAGCGGCTGGAGCATCATGACGGGGCGGTGATCGACTCGCTGGTTGCGGCCAAGCTCGCAGCCCGCCCGCCATGCCCGCCGGAGATCATGGTGTGCGGCCCGCAGCCCGAGAGCCCGCGCTGCTCGATCGTCGTCCCGCTGTTCGGCCGGTTCGATTTCATGCTGAACCAGCTCCTCGAATTCTCCGAGGACGATGAGCTCAAGGCCGATGCCGAGCTGATCTATGTGGTCGACGATCCGCGCATCCTGTCGGACGTGCGCCAGCAGGCGCCGCTGCTCTATGAAGCCAACCGCGTGCCGTTCCGCATCGTCACGGCCGGCGAGAACCGCGGCTTTTCCGGCGCCAACAATCTCGGCATCTCGGTGGCCCGCGCGCCCCATCTTCTGCTGCTCAATTCGGACGTGATCCCGGTCGAGCCCGGCTGGCTGCAGAAGATGCTGGCGGTGATCGAGGGGCGGGCGGACGTCGGCATCGTCGGCGCGCGGCTGTTCTATCCCAACGGCGCGATCCAGCACGACGGCATGGCCTTCGTGTGGGAGCCGGCCTGGAATGTGCACCTCAACAAGCACCCCCGCGCGGGCCTCGAGCCGCTCGAGGGTGAGACACAAGCTGCTTCCGCGCAGGATATTGTCACGGCAGCATGCCTGCTCATTCGCTGGTCGACCTACGAGGCCATCGGCGGGCTGGATGAGGGATACCTGATCGGGGATTTCGAAGACTCCGACCTGTGCATGAAGGTCCGCCAGCAGGGGCTGAAGACCATCCTGGTGAAGGACATCAACCTCATCCATCTGGAGCGCCAATCGTTTCCCGGTATCGGCGCGGACCGGTTCCGCGAGCAGATCGCTCGCTACAACGCATGGCGCCACCAGCGGCGTTGGGCTGCTCAGATCGAGGACATCGTTAGTTCTGCTGCAGCGAGGGCAATCAAACCATGAAGATTTTGGTTATCGCCCATGCCCACCCTGATTTCAGCGTGGGTGGGGCAGAAATTGCAGCCTATAATCTTTTCAAGGCACTCGAGCGGCGCGATGACGTCGAGAAGGCGACCTTGCTTGCGCGCACGGACCATCCCTCACTTGGTCCCGGCACGATATCCTTGCGCCGTCCCAATGAATATCTCTGGCGGCAGGACATTGGCGACTGGTTCCGTCTCAGGTCGGCGTACCAGAACACGCTCTATGTGTCGCTTCGAGACTTCCTGCGCGAAAAGAAGCCGGACGTCGTGTTCGTGCATCACTATGCCAATATCGGCGTCGAAATGTTGCGGGAGCTTCGCACGGCATTGCCGGATGCCTTCATCGCGCTGACATTGCACGAGTATATTGCGATATGTCTACGAAATGGCCAGATGGTCAAGAACAAGACCAAGCGGCTGTGCTTCCGCGAGAGTATCGAGGAATGCAATATATGTTTCCCGGAATACGCTGCCACCGATTTCTGGCTCCGCAAGCACTATATCCAGAAGCACTTTGAATATGTCGATGCGTTCGTTTCGCCATCCGAGTTTCTGCGGCAGCGCTACATCGATTGGGGCGTTCCCCCGGAGCACATCAGCGTCATAGAGAACGGACAGCCGAAATTCGAGTTCGACGAAGCGGAGGTCCCGCGGGCCAGCCGGAATCGGTTCGGCTTCTTCGGACAGATCACGGAATACAAGGGTGTCGAAATCTTGCTGCAGGCGATGCACAAGATGCGGCCTGAGATCCGCAAGAGCATGGTCCTGGAAATTCACGGCGCAAACCTGGAATTCCAGGGCCAGTGGTTCCAGGATCTCATCGAAAAGCTGCGGACACCGCTGATTGCGGAAGGCTCGCTGCGTTGGGTCGGCCCCTACGAGCCGCACGAGCTGCCGCGCCGCATGCGCAAGGTCGACTGGGTGGTGGTCCCCTCGATCTGGTGGGAGAATTCCCCTATGGTGATTCAGGAGGCGTTCTGCTGTCGCCGGCCCGTGATCACGGCCAATATCGGCGGCATGGCCGAGAAGGTGAAGCACGGCGTGGATGGGCTGCATTTCGAGGCGCGAAGCCCGCTGGACCTCAGCGATATTATGACCCAAGCATTAACCAACAAAGGGCTTTGGGGTCAGCTACAGAACGGCATAAGACATCCCCCGACATACGCGGACTGTGCAGCGTCATATCTCAGCCTGACCCATATTTAATAATACAAATATATAGGATCGTTATGAGAATAGCTGTATATTCAGGCTCATATCAAGTTCCGGACTCGTTCGAGAACTCATCCGAACACATTTTCAATTTATGTGGGGGGAATACAGGAAACTTTGCGATCATATATGGGCTGTTTAGGATGTTGGACAGCGCTGCAAGCGTTGTCGAAATAGTCCCATGGTCGATAGACCCGGTATACGTCAATGAAAATTTCGACCTAGTCATATTCGCCTGCGCGAATATGCTCGGTCCCCACACCGATCTCGGCCCGGTGGCGCCGATGTTGAAAGCTGTCGATCTGCCGATAATTGCCGTCGGCCTGGGCGCCCAGGCGAAAAGTATTTCCGACGTAGTTGAAATCCCGGCGGGGACGCGTCAGTGGTTAGATGTAATTGCCGAAGCCGCACCAAGTGGAGCTCCAAATATTGGCGTCCGCGGAGATTTCACATATGCGCAGCTGGAGCGTATCGGGCTTTCTGAACGTGCAATTGTTACGGGCTGCCCTTCGATTCTTCTTAATCTCAATCCAGAATTGGGGGCACAAATTTCTGGCGCCCGAGAAAAGTCAATATTCCGAGTTGCCGTTCCGGCAGGACTCCCATATTGGCCTGAACTAATGTTGCTCGAAAGAAATCTAGTGCAGATTGTGGAATCGACATCGGGGATTTATGTTGGCCAACACGATATCGATATGATTAGACTATGTCGGCGTGAGTTAAATAAAATTAAGCCAGAGATACTTGGGCATTTCAATAGGTATATTGCGCCGGGCAAATCGGAGGCCGAATTCGAGCGTTGGTGTCAGCGGTATGCTGTCTGTTTCAACAGTGCGCCGGCGTGGATGGAAGCGATGAAGTCTTTCGACTTTGTGGTCGGAGCCCGCTTCCATGGGATTATGCTTGCTTTGCAGGCAGGTGTTCCCGCCGGCGTGATTGCTCACGACAGCCGAACTGTCGAACTATGCCAAACAATGGCAATTCCCTTCCGTCTATACCAAGAGCTTAAATCAGATTTTAAGGCAAGTGAGCTTTACGATTTGTTCCCATTCGACGAGCATGCGTTTTCCATGCGGAGGAAGGAACTTGCGGAAAGATTCAATATTTTATTGGCGGGAGGAGGGGTTTATATTGGAGACAGGTATTCAGGTGTACTGAATAGCTAATCAAGGGCGTGGCATGTCTGGCGAAGAATACTATAAGCTTGTGGATCCGCTGACCTTTCCGCTGCTAAAGTTCGGCGATATGTTTTCCGATGAATCTTGGGGGATTTGGATTGAGCCCCCGCAGAAGCAGCGGAAATACCTTAGAAGGTCGCCGGAATTCCATGATGATCCAGACAAGTGCAAAGTTTTTGAGAATCTTGATTCGGTAATTGTTACCTACCCGCCTGTGGGTATTATTAAAGCGAACGATGTGTTGCTCTCTGGATTCAGGAGCTACGTTGCCAATAATTTAGTGTTCAACGACGAGTTGGATTGGCATGACGGCAAGTTCGAGCAGCAACTGTTCAGGTTTGCATCTCCCGATGAGCATCGGAACGAGCGTTCGGGACTTCGTCCCGTCGATGGGCGGAACGCTCTGCATTTCGATCCCGCATCTCGTAAGGTTGTTGAAATAGCTGAACCTGTCATCCCTCTGTGTTCAGACGAACCGGAGAATTATGGGTCATTCATATTTAGAGTTTTGCCAAAAATTGCTTCAATTCAACAGCTGCCAACAACGTATAAGGTGTTGGTTGGAGCAAAGCACGATTCAATGAAAGCGCTTTTGGGTATATTTGGTATCTCAAAGGATCGCATTATTCTGCATGATGATAGGGTCATTTACAAGTTGAGGCGTGCGCTAATTCCAACCAATCGGAATCCTCACGCGTTTCTGGATGAAGCGACTGTTGGAATTTTTAGTAGAGTCAGAGCAAAATTCACCACGACAGGCGGGAGAAGAATATTCATCTCGCGAAAGAGTCTTTCGAGTACCGCGGCCGGGTATAGGGCGTTGGTCAACGCGGATGCGCTCGGCGAGGCGTTAGAGCGCCTTGGATTCGAAACCGTCTTCCCGGAGCGCCTCTCTGCCGAAGAACAAATCGAGGTCTTCGCGAACGCGAGCATTGTTGTTGGTCAATCTGGTGCCGCAATGTTCAATGTTGCGTTCTCGCATCCCGGAACTATTGTTGTTGATATCGAGAGCGAGGGGCACTGGATTCATGCGCATCTATGCCTTTTTTCGTCGTTGGGGCTGAGAACGGTTATTTTTGAAGGTATGGCGATCAAAAGAGAAGATCGAGATATTCATCTTCCTCTGGCAGTCAATGTCGATGCAGTCGTTTCAAGGGTGCAATCTCTCGTGCTGCTGGAGCAGGTGTCGGCAGGTGTTAATTTATGATGACAGGAATGCTAATTAGATCGCGGTCGAGGGTGTTACGGCAGTTTCGGACATTGAAACGAACTAACGTGAGAACCGCGGACGCGCCGTCACGCTGCAACTCTTCGTCTTGCAGTAATGAAGGATAGGCGTAGCGGGACTTGTCGCCACATCGCACGCTGCTCACATCATTAATGGGCATGAGTACATTCGGTTTGCCCCAGTTCACTAAATCCTTGGACGTGCGGTAATAGACATAGAAATTTGGGTCTTTCAGGGAATAATTATCTGCCGCGATATAAACGGCAACAAAACGGTTCTCGAATCGGGTGATACTTCCGACGCTGTTCTCGAAAATTGGAAGACACGTCGACGTTGGCCCCGCGCTCTGTATATAGGGGTCTGGGAATTGCGCGACGAAGGCAGTGCCGTCGAAAGCCCGCCATGAGGTGGGGCTTGCGATGTCAGCGGTCTGAAATAGACAACTGCCAGATTTCTGTCCTGCCCACCCGGACGTGTAAGAAAACATCCACCACTTGTTTTCGAAATAGACAATATTGCTTGTTCCAAAGAAACCGCGTCTTCTTCCTTGCGCAAAATCCTGCGTGAAAGGGACGGAGGCTACTACGGCGGGTGGTGTCGATTGCTGAAAAGTTTGACCGCCATCGTCAGATCTGGCGTACGTTATTGTATTATACCAGCACCCGACGTAGTCATTAAGGATGCAGGTATTTGGATGCTGGTGAGCGTGAAATTCGTGATGGACAAGTGCATGAACCGTGGTTCCGTCTTGAGTCCATACCGAGGTGATCCATGATTTGTCGGCATAATTTGATGGATTCGGGTCGCGAGAGCTCGGAAGAACGACATTGCAGGGTCTTGTAGGAGATCCAGAATCGTCAAAGACGGAAATTCGAGTGTCGGAGTTGCTCGCAATGAGGTTGAGACGGCCGCGGGAGTCGCGGAACGTCCGTGCATTTGCGTCCGGGATGTCTTCGAGGTCGCAGCGATCTCGGGACCATAGGAACAATGGCTTCTCATCACCAGTGACAGCGATATGTAACTCGGTGCTTGCGCGTGGGGACTGAGCGAGCACGGGAAAAGGCGAGTTAGCCAATAAAAATGATGAAATCGTGATATACAGTGTTGTATATCCCGTTCGTTCAAAAATTGTCATTCGACAGCTATCGTTAATAGGTGTCCGGTTGGAACGTGCGGCTGGCCTCATAAACATTTTGTGCGTCCCCAATGCTTTGGTGTCTTCTTATACGGCATCCGGCAGTGCAGGCCGACATGCCGCTGCAGCTCGCCCTGTTCGAGGATCGCCATCTCGCGCTGCCAGTCAAGGCTCAGCCGCGCGAGCGCATCGGCCGTCGCCGCGGGCGTCGGTGATCCGGCCGTCGCGCCGGGCAGGGCCGTCTCGCCGGCGGCGCGGGCTGTGGCCGCGTCCGCGCCGGGCAGGGCGGTGGCGATGTGGCCGGCCAGATGGCGCGCCACGGCGCGCGTCACCAGCCCCGGGCCGGTGGCGAGCCACAGATGGTCGTTGTCGCCGCGATTGATGGCGGCGGTCACCTCGGCCAGCGCGCCCGCGATCACCGGATGGCCGGGCACCGCGGCCAGCACATTGTTGCCGATGGTGCCGTAGTTCTCCTGGTAGGCGAACAGCCGCGCCGCGGCCGGGATCACCGCGTCGAGCGGGGCGAGCGCGCGGTCGTCGGCATCGACATAGACGCCGCCCGTCACCGCCAGATGCGCCAGCCGGAAGATGTCGGCGCGCTGCGCCGGGTGGCGCGACAGCCGGAACGCCCGCACCACCGCCGGCGGGTGGTGCGCCTTGAGGAAGGCGAGCGCGCTGGCGTCGTCGTGGCGCACATGCTCCCAATCCGGATGGGTCTGCCGCCACCCCGCCATCAGCGCGGCGATGCCGGCCGGCGGCTCGGGCTCGTCCCAGAACTGGACGATGCGGCGCGGGATCGGGCTGGGCGCTGTCGGCGCGGCCCCGGCGGTGCGGTCGAAGAGGCCGGCCTGCCGCAGCCGGATCAACAGCAGCATCGCGCTCGGCGTATGGTCGGGATGGGCGCGCACGATGGCGGCCAGCGCGGCGATGGCCGGCCCGTCCGCCAGGGCCTGGGCCTGCCGCAGCTCCGCAAGCCGCGCCCGGTCGAGCAGGAACTCGTCGAGAATCTGGCCGAGATGGTGCTGGGAAATGTTGAGCGACTGGCCGCGCAGGCGGTTGGCCGCGGCGTTGAGCTGCACCGAGCGCGTCAGGTGCGTGCGCGCCGCCTGCAGGTCGAGCGTCAGCAGCCGCACCCGGGCAAGCTCGGCATGGCCCCAGCCGTCCTCCGGGTTGCCGGCCAGCGCCTCGGTGTAGGCGGCGATCGCCGCGTCGTAGCGCCGCCGGGCGTCGGCGATCTGGCCGCGGAAGAACGCCACGCGGGCGCGATCATGGGTGTTGTGGGCGGGGGCGGCCGCCAGCAGGGCCTCGGCCCGCGGCCAGTCGGCCAAGGCGATCGCCACCAGCACCCGCTGCGAGAAGAGATAGAAGTTCGGCTCCGCCGTCGCCGGCACGGCGTCGAGCGCCGCCTGCGCCGCGGGCAGCCGCCCGGCCTGGCGCAGCAGGTCGGCGCGGGATGCGGCGATCTCGGCGCGCAGGCCGAAGCGCCGCTCGGCGTGGTCGAGCACCAGGAATGCGTCCGCCTCGTCGCCGAGGTCGGCCAGCGCCTGGGCGATCGGCGGATAGATCGACGGCCGCTTCGAATGATGCTCGAGCAGGGTGGTGATGAGCCGGCGCTCGGCCTCGGCGTCCTCGGCGAGGCGGGCGAAGTCGAGCGCCGGCAGCAGCACGCCGAGATTGCCGGGCTCGAGCGAAAGGGCGGTGTCGAGCAGCGCCTTGGCCTCGGCCGGCCGGCCGGCGGCCCGCCGCTCGACGCTGAGCTCGAGGTGCGGCCAGACGCGGTTGGGGTGGCGCCGGGCCGCCTCCTCGAACACGGCGGCGGCCGCCGCCCGCTCGCCCTGGCGGCGCAGAAGCTGGCCAAGCTGCAGGCGGGTGTGGAGGTGGCCGGGATGGGCGGCGAGCAGCGCCTCCAGCAGCGCCCGCGCGGCCGCAAAGTCGCCGCGGTCGCGCAGCTCCGCCGCGATCTCGATGTCCGGCTCCAGGGCGGCGGGGTCGGCCGCCCGGGCGGCCTCGAACAGCGCCAGCGCGGCGTCGCGCTGCCCCCGCCGGCGGACGATCTGGCCAAGCGCGATGAGCGCGCCGCAGCGTCGCGGATCGATGGCCAGCACGGCACGGAACGCCGCCTCGGCCTCCGCGTGCTGCTGGCGTTCGATGTGGACGTGGCCGAGCCCCATCAGGGCGCCGACATGCTCGGGCGCGGCGGCGAGGATGCCGCGGAACCGCGCCTCCGCCCGGTCGATCTCGCCGGTCTGCAGCAGGAAGTGGCCGTGCTCGGTCTCGAAGGCCGGGTCGCCGCCCGCCTGGTCCGCCGCGGCCTCGAAGATCGCCGTGGCCTCCGCGAACGCGCCCCGGCGCCGCAGCAAGCCCGCCACCAGCCGCGCCGCCGCGGCATGCCCCGGCTGGATGTCCAAGGCCGCTCGCGCCGCGGCCTCGGCCTCGTCCGGCCGGCCGAGCTCGTCGAGGTCGTAGGCGAGATCGACCCGCAAATTCGCATTGTCGGGGGCGGCCTCGGCCGCGGCCTGGAAGGCGGCGAGCGACCCCGCGCGGTCGCCGCGCTGGCGCAGCGTATGGCCGAGCCCGATCAGCAGGCCGACATTGCCGGGATTGTGCTCCAGGCCCAGGCGGAACGCCGCCTCGGCGGCCTCCGGCCGGCCCATCTGGCGCAGCAGGTTGCCGCGCTCGCCGGCAATGCCGGCGTCCTCCGGCCCGAGGGCGGCCGCGGTGTCGAGATGGGCGAGCGCGTCGTCGAACGCGCCCTGCGCCTTCTTCAGGCTCGCAAGCATCCGCAGGGCGGCGAGATGGCGGGGGTCGATTTCGAGCGCCGCCCGGCAGGCCGCGTCGGCCGCCTCGTTCCGGCCGAGCGCGCGCAGGTCGTAGGCGACGTCGACGCGCAGGGTGGCGTTGTCGGGGGCGGCCTTGGCCGCGGCCTGGAAGGCGGCGAGCGCGCCCGGGTGGTCGCCGCGCTGGCGCAGCGTGTGGCCCAGCCCGACGAGCAGGCCGACATTGCCGGGATTGTGCTCCAGGCCCTGAAGGAAGGCGGCCTCGGCCGCGTCCAGCCGGCCCATCTGGCGCAACAGATAGCCGCGCTCGCCGGCAATGCCGGCATCGTCGGGCCTGAGAGCGGCCGCCGCATCCCACTGTTGGAGCGCGTCGTCGAGCGCGCCCTGCGCCTTCGCCAGGCTCGCGAGCATCCGCAGGGCGGCGAGATTCCGGGGGTCGACTTCGAGCGCCGCCCGACAGGCCGCGTCGGCCTCCGCCATGCGGTCAAGGGCGCGCAGATCGTAGGCGACGTCGACGCGCAGGGTGGCGTTGTCGGGGGCGGCTTCGGCCGCGGCCTGGAAGGCGGCGAGCGCGTCCGGGTGGTCGCCGCGCTGGCGCAGCGTGTGGCCCAGCCCGACGAGCAGGCCGACATTGGCCGGCGCCTGTTCCAGGCCCTTGCGGAACGCGGCCTCGGCCGCCTCCAGCCGGCCCATCTGGCGCAGCAGATAGCCACGCTCGCCGGCAATGCCGGCATCGTCGGGCTTGAGGGCGGCCGCGGTGTCGAGGCGGGCCAGCGCGTCGTCGAGCGCGCCGCGCGCCTTCTCCAGGGTCGCCAGCATCCGCAGGGCGGCGAGATGTCCGGGCTCGATGCCGAGCGCATCCCGGCAGGCCGCCTCGGCCTCGTCGGCCCGGCCGAGGGTCTGCAGATCATAGGCGGCATCGACGCGCAGATTGGCATTGTCGGGGGCAGCCGCGGCGGCGGCTTGGAAGGCGGCGAGCGACCCTTGCCGGTCGCCCCGTTGACGCAGCGTATGGCCGAGCCCGACGAACAGCCCGGCGCTCGCGGGCGACAGCTCCAGGCCCTTGCGGAAGGCGGCTTCGGCGGCCTCCAGCCGGCCCAGCTGGCGCAGCAGATAGCCGCGCTCGGCGGCAATGCCGGCATCCTCGGGCCTGAAGGCGGCGGCGGCATCCCACTGTTGGAGCGCGTCGTCGAGCGCGCCGCGCGCCTTGAGCAGGCCCGCCAGGAGGCGCAGCGCCTCGAAATTCCGGGGCTCGATGGCGAGCACCGCCCGGCAGGCGTCCTCGGCTTCGCCGGCCCGGCCAAGCGCCCGCAGTTCATGGGCGGCCTCGACGCGCACATCGGCCGTGCCCGGCGCGGCCTCGGCCGCGGCCTGGAAGGCGGCGAGCGCGCCCTCCCGGTCGCCGCCCTGGCGCAACGCATGGCCGCGCTTGCGCAGATCGGACAGATCCGGCGGGGCGGGGGCGACGCGCTCGGGCGCGGCGGCAGGATCGGCTTCGACGCGACGGACTGCGACGGGAGGCTCTTCGACGCGAGGTCCTTCGACGGGACGCGTCTTGACGGTCGCCGCATTCGCATCCGCTGCCGGAGGATCGGGCTGCGCCTTGGGCCGGGCTGCCAGCGAAACCGGCGGCACGGGAGCGGGCTGTTCGGCGGGTGGTGGCGGCGGCGCCGGACGGGTGAGCGCAATGGCGGGAGGCTTGGTCAGCGTCGCCGCTGTTCCGCTTGCCGCGTCAACGCTCGGGGCTTGCTTGCCAAGGGGTTGAAGGGCAGCGACCGGCCGAGCTTCGATGAGCGTGCCCAGCACCGCCTGGCAGGCTGCCCCTGGGTGCAATCGGAGCGTTCGCGCGCTGGGATCGGATGATGTGTATTCGTTCTTCGTAATGAAAATGCACAGTTTGCCGTTCGTGGCGATGATTCCGTATAACCCGCTGATATCGGCGACGGATACAAGGTCGTATTCGCCATTGACCAGCCCGGACCCGGCAATGCGCAGCGTCTTGCTGCAAAGGGGGGCTTGGCGTTGGCTGGCACCTATTCGGCTGCGAACGCCGCCATTGGTTTTCCGGTCGGGGTCTTGACCGTCCTGGGCGTGGTCGACGCTGACGATCGTCGCGCTGTCCGGGCTTCCAAGAATATTTCCGTCCAGAACACGGTATTCATCGCCCAGGACCGTGACCAGATAGGCGTAGCCAAGCAGGCGGTCGGAGCTGGGGGACGAAAGAGCCATGCTGAAATACTCATAGAGACGATAATGAATTCAGCTCGTTTGCCTTGGGTGGGGTGAGTCCGCTGGTCTGGAGTGGAACCGGATCTGCCGGCCTCGGCCGCGCTCCCAGGGTGACGAAGAGACGGTGTCCGGGCGATCCCGCCATGATGCCAGGGGCAGGTTCGGAGCCCGTCTCGCCGGGCACCCTAGGGAACGAGATCTCATGGAAAACCAGATCCCGCGGAGAACCAGATCTCATCGACAACAAGATTTTCGGCGACGGGACCGCGGCCCGCCGGCCCTGTGAGGCGGATTTCGTACCATGACCGCGGATCGCCGCCAAACCTGCTCAGGGCCAAACATGTGCAGGGCCAAACCTGCGCAAGGCTGGGAAAGGGGCTCCAGCCAGTCCGACGCGGGTCGAACAAACAGGCCCGCGGGGCCATTGGCGGCCCAAAATGCTCTTAAAACAAGATAGCCAACAACAAGATAGCCAAGCAGCGTCCGGCCAAGATCGTTCGGCATGCCGGAAACCGCGGAAATCGGGGTCCGGCCGGTGCGGCCGGACCTCGTTTCGCTGTGATCACAGGGTTTCCGGCCTACCGGGCCGGAGAAGCGCAGTCCAGTCGCCGAAAAATCCCCTCCTGTTCAAGGATTTTTCGGCGGTCCCGTTTCCAAGATCCCGAAGGGATCATCCGGAAACCGCGTCAGGCCACGGCCTTCTCGACCGCCGCGCCGATCGCCTGCGCGCGCGCCATGAGCTGGACCCGCAGCGAGACCGGAACCTGACGGTGGGCCTTGGCACGCGGGTAGGGCAGTTCGGTGATCGTCTTGCCCTCGGGATAGAGCGCCTGGTACTCGGCCCAGTTGTCGAAGTTCAGCCGCTCGACATTGTCCACGAAGGTCTCCGCCGGGGTGTTCTCGGCGAGGACCAGCGAGTGGTCGTCGAGTTCGACATGGTAATAGGTGAAGACCTCGGGGACGTCGCGTTCGCGAACGATCGAGGTGCCGTTGACGAGCGCGCCGGCATGGATGAGGGCGCCGTCGACCAGGATGGCGTGATCCGGCGAGATCAGCAGATCCCGGCTCGGAACGCCTTCGCCGAGCGCGCCGGCCTTGATGCGGATCGGCAGCACGCGCAGCGGGTCGCCAAATCGCGTGGACACGGTCTGGCGGCCGATCCAGCGAACCGGCTGGGCGGCGCCCTCGCTGGTCAGGACGTGGTCGCCGGCCTGGAGCGTCTCGACTGCAACCTCGCCGGACGGCGTGCGAACCATCGTGCCCGGCATGAAGCAGATCGTCACGGTCCCGTCGTCGAACTGGGCGCTCTCGACGTCGAAATCGACCGTATCGGTCTCGCCCGTAACGTCGTTGGTGATGGAGAAGGTGCCGTCGTTATTGGCAATGATCGTGTATTGATCGCGGTTGCCCGAGAAGACGACGGTGTCGTCACCCGCGCCACCCTTGATGGTGTCCTCGCCCTTGCCGCCGGTGATCACATCGTCGCCGGCGCCGCCATAGATCTCGTCGTCGCCCTTGCCGCCGTCGATCGTGTCGTCGCCGAGGCCGCCCTTGATGAAGTCGGCGCCCTTTCCACCGGCGATGGTGTCGTCGCCGGCGCCGCCATAGATCTTGTCGTCGCCGGTGCCGCCATAAATCTCGTCTTCGCCCTGGCCGCCGTCGAGGGTGTCGTCGCCGGACCCGCCGAAGAGGGCGTCGGCGTCGGCGCCGCCCAACAGAGTGTCATCGCCGGAGCCGCCGCGGAGTTCGTCAGCGCCAGCCTCGCCGGTAAGGGTGTCGTCGCCGGCCTTTCCATAAATGATGTCGTTGCCGGACGTGCCGTCCAACACATCGTCATCGGGCGTTCCGTGTATCGGGGTGGGCATGGGATTCCTCAAGGATTTCGCTGGGATGTCGATTGCGTGCAACAAATGTTGTGGAAGTAACGGAGCGTCACATACATTGCCGATCCGGCAAGGCTTGCGCCAAGCTTGGTAATATTAGACGAAACCGCAGATCGAAATCAAGCAGATGTCTGGCAGAAAGGGGTGCATTTGATTACTTGATTCGATTTTACTAATTTCCCTCTTCATCTTAGGGGCTCCGGGGATGTGGAATCGCCGCGTCGTCTGTGGATATTCCAGCCTATTTTGATGAATTGGTTCAAAATTGATGTCCAAGATCGACTCCGGCAAAGCCTGATCCCGTGACAGCCACGCAGGTCAAGTTGGGGAGAAATCTGTGCTACCGTATTTGGTTTCATCGGCGTAACGGAACCTTGGCCGTACTGCAAACGGAAGCTTGGCTGTTTCGCCGCGCTCGTGGTTTCTCGTGACCCTCGATCTTTCTGAGCCCCGATCTCTGCTGGATCCGGTCGACAACATGTTCGACGGTTCCAACAACCAACGCTCCAACAACGAACAAGAACTCGAACGGTCTGGCGTGGCCCGGCAAGTCCGGCGCAGTCTGGCAAGTCCGGCGCGGGCTGGCACGATCGGGGGATGTCGCGCGCAACCCGGCGCTGCGTCTCACTCTTCATCCGCAGCGTCAAGCGTTTGGATTCTCCGGGGCGCGAACGCCGGCCGCTTGGCGGTGCCGGCGTTATCCGCAATCTTTGGGCTGGCTTATCCGGACACCTCTTGCCGGGCGCGGACTGCAACCACTGGTGTCGGGGTTTCGCTGTCCGATCGCCGAGACCCTGCTGACAGTCCGGGACGTCCGACGAGCCGGTCGCCGGGGATCGCGGACGGTTCGACCGGCATCGTGGGGCGTCCATGACGCCGATGGCTGGGCCGAATCACCGGCCGGGCGCCGCCGCGATTCGGGATGGCGGGGCCGCAGGGCCATCGCTTGTCGCTGCCGCCCGCGGCCGATATGAGGCCGGCCATGCTGCGCACGCCCGAAGACCTGTTCTCGCTCCTCGACCGGCTCGGCATTCCGGCCACCACGGTCCGCCACCGCGCGGTGTTCACCGTCGCCGAGTCGCAGGACGTCTGCGCCGGCATTCCCGGCGCGCACACCAAGAACCTGTTCCTCAAGGACAAGAGAGGCCGGCTGTTCCTGCTCACCGCCGGCCAGGAGGCGGTGTTGGACCTGAAGCAGCTCCACCACGCCATCGGCGCCTCGGGGCGGCTGTCCTTCGGCTCGGCCGAGCTGCTTCAGGAGGTGCTGGGCGTCGCGCCGGGCTCGGTGACGACGCTGGCCGCCGCCAATGACGCGGCCGGGCGGGTCACCGTGATCCTGGAGGCGGGGCTGATGGCGGCCGATCGGGTCTGCTCCATCCCCTGGTCAACACCATGACCACCACGTTGCGGCGCGACGATCTCCTCCGCTTCCTCGAAGCGGTCGGCCATCCGCCGCAGATCGTGGCGCTCGACCGCGCCGGGGCGGCGGAGACCGGGTCACCGCCCGCCTGAGCGCGGGGGTCGCGCGCGTTGCTGCTTCCTGCGTTGCAATCTGCCGCATCCTGCCCCATGTGAACGGGACGAAGAACACGGCACGCTCGTGCGGGGAAGACGCGGGCAGGGACGAGGGCAACAATGTTCAACTTCGGCGGAACGAAGAAGACCGGACCGGCCAACGGCGCGGCCGATGGCCTGATCCGCGACGTCACCACCCAGAGCTTCGTCAAGGACGTCATCGAGGAATCGAAGACCCAGCCGGTGTTGGTCGATTTCTGGGCGGCGTGGTGCGGGCCCTGCAAGCAGCTCACCCCGGTGCTCGAAAAGGTGGTGCGCGCCGCCAAGGGCAAGGTGAAGCTCGCCAAGATGAATATCGACGAGCATCCGGCGGTGGCCGGCCAGATGGGAATCCAGTCGATCCCGACGGTGATCGCCTTCGTCGACGGCCGGCCGCTCGACGGCTTCATGGGCGCCCAGTCCGAGGCGCAGGTGCTGGCCTTCATCGAGCGCATCACCGCGGGCACGGCCGGCGGCGGCACCAAGGAGCTGCTGGAGGCGGCCGACGCCGCGCTGGTCGGCGGCGACCCGGTGGCGGCGGCCGAAGCCTTCGCCGCGGTCCTCGGCGAGGAGCCGGAGAACCCCCACGCGCTGGCCGGTCTCGCCCGCTGCCATCTCGAGCTCGGCGACGTCGACAAGGCCAAGCAGACCCTGGCGCTGGTGCCGCCGGCCAAGGCCAACGACCCGGCGGTGGCGGCGGCCCGCGCGGCGATCGAGATCGCCGAGCAGGCGGCCTCGCTCGGCGACCTCGCCGGGCTGGAGGGCGCGCTCGCGGCCAACCCGGCCGACCATCAGGCGCGCTTCGACCTCGCCTTGGCGCTGAACGCCCGCGGCCGGCGCGCCGAGGCGCTGAACCACCTGCTGGAGATCGTCCGGCGCGACCGCGCCTGGAACGAGGACGGCGCCCGCAAGCAGCTCGTGACGTTCTTCGAGGCGTGGGGGCCGACCGATCCGCACACCATCGAAGGCCGCCGCCGGCTGTCCTCCATCCTGTTCGCCTGACCGGCGGTTCAGATGGGCAGCAACGTTGCCTACCGCAACCCGGACGACCTGCCGGAGGTGATTCCGGTCTTCCCGCTATCGGGCGCGCTGCTGCTGCCGCGCGGCCGTCTGCCGCTCAACATCTTCGAGCCGCGCTATCTGGCGATGGTCGACGACACGCTGAAGGGGGCGCGGCTGATCGGCATGATCCAGCCCGACGAGACGCGCAACGCCTCGCGCAGCCGGCCGGCGCTCTATTCGGTGGGCTGTGTCGGGCGCATCACCCAGTTCGCCGAGACCGGCGACGGCCGCTATCTGCTGTCGCTCACCGGCATCGCCCGCTTCCGCGTCGAGGAGGAGATGAGCGTCGTCACCCCCTACCGCCAGTGCCGGGTGACCTATCCGTTCGCCGCCGATTTCGTCGCCGACGCCGGGGCCGACGAGGTCAATCGCGAGCTGGTGCTGGAGACGCTGGCCGAGTTCCTCGACGCCAACGACCTCAAGGCGGACTGGGAGGACATCAGCAAGGCGCCGACCGAATTGCTGGTCAATGCGCTGTGCATGATCTCGCCCTTCGGCGCGGCCGAGAAGCAGGCCATGCTGGAGGCCGCCGACCTGCCGGCGCGCGCCGACGTGCTGGTCGCCGTTACTCGTTTCGCACTGGCCCGCAACGGCGACGACGGCGAGACGCCGTTACAATAGGATATTCGCTCCCCCTGTCGGACGCGCCGCGCACGGGCTAGAAGTTCCCGGGCCGCAGCGCCCTTTCGAAGGATCGAATCCATGACCGACCAGCCCGCCACGCCGGAGACCCCGGCCGCCGAGACGCCCGAGCGCCGCACCGGCGTCGACCCCAAGCTCCTGGAAATCCTGGTGTGCCCGGTGACCAAGGGGCCGCTGGAATACCAGCCGGGCGCCAACGAGCTGATCAGCCGCTCCGCGCGCCTCGCCTATCCGATCCGCGACGGCATCCCGATCATGCTCGCCGAGGAAGCGCGCAAGCTCGAAGGCTGAAGCTGATGACCCTGCCGCCTCACATGCGCCCCGACCGGTCGTTCCAGGGGCTGATCCTGACATTGCAGACCTTCTGGGCGGACAAGGGCTGCGTCATCCTGCAGCCCTACGACATGGAGGTCGGCGCCGGCACCTTCCACCCCGCCACCACGCTGCGCGCCCTCGGCCCCCGGCCGTGGAACGCCGCCTACGTCCAGCCCTCGCGCCGGCCCAAGGACGGCCGCTATGGCGAGAACCCCAACCGGCTGCAGCACTACTACCAGTTCCAGGTGATCCTGAAGCCGTCGCCGCCCGACATCCAGGACCTCTACCTCCAGAGCCTCAAGGCCATCGGCATCGACACCGGGCTGCACGATGTGCGCTTCGTCGAGGACGACTGGGAGAGCCCGACGCTCGGCGCCTGGGGGCTCGGCTGGGAGTGCTGGTGCGACGGCATGGAGGTGAGCCAGTTCACCTACTTCCAGCAGGTGGCGGGCTTCGAATGTTCGCCGGTGGCGGGCGAGCTCACCTACGGTCTTGAGCGCCTGGCGATGTACGTCCAGGGCGTCGAGAACGTCTACGACCTCAATTTCAACGGCCGCGACGGCGCCGAGAAAGTGACCTATGGCGACGTGTTCCTGCAGGCCGAGCAGGAATATTCCCGCCACAATTTCGAGCACGCCGACACCGACATGCTGTTCAGGCAGTTCGAGTTCGCAGAAAGCGCGTGCCGCAAGTATCTCGAGGCCGGCGACAAGGACGAGCGCCATGAAATGGTGCTGCCGGCCTACGACCAGTGCATCAAGGCCAGCCACACCTTCAATCTGCTGGATGCGCGCGGCGTGATCTCGGTCACCGAGCGCCAGAGCTACATCCTGCGCGTCCGCGAACTGGCCAAGGCCTGCGGCGCGGCGTGGCTGAAGACGGCCGGCGGTCGCGCCTGAGGGGTGGTTCGGCGGCGTTCGGATGTCTCGCCGCACGCCTGCCCCCACCCCCAGGGTTATCGCATATAAGCAAAGAGTTCGAAGAAGAACTCTTTGCTCCAAAGCGCGAGGTTCATTTTTCTCGATAC
>NZ_VWPL01000046.1 GCF_008630065.1 Blastochloris sulfoviridis | reverse complement strand
CTCATCGGCGTCGTGCTTGCGGCGACCGCGATCATCTTCATCAGCTTCGGCTTCAACAACCTCAATCGCTGGGGCCTGGCGATCGCCTCGCCCAACGCGCCGTTCGATGTCGCCGGCTTTTCGCCGGCGCCGGTGCTGATTGCGGTCGGCATCATGATTGGCTATGCGTTCGTAATCTGGACCTACAGGCGCCAGGAGCAGGGCAAGACTCCTCTTCTCGCGCTCGAAGTGATCGGCTCGGCGCAGGAGCGGGCGGCGGTCTATGCGATGTTCTGCGTCGTCGCGCTCGAAGCGATGCTGAACTTCTCCGTGCCGCTTTATATCCAGATCGTGCAGGGCCGCTCGCCGCTGGCCACCGCCATCGCCATGATGCCGTTCAATCTCACGGTGTTCTTCTCGGCGATGCTGATCGTGCGCTTCTACACCAGGCTCACCCCGCAGCAGATCGGGCGTTTCGGCTTTGCGCTGTGCACGGCGGCGCTGCTGTGGCTGGCCTTCGTTGTCCACAATGACTGGAGCGCCGGCCCGGTGTTGGTGGGCCTCGTGCTGTTCGGCATCGGCCAGGGATCGCTGGTGACGCTGCTGTTCAACGTGCTGGTCACCGCGTCGCCGAAGGAACTGGCGGGCGACGTCGGATCCTTGCGCGGCACCACCAACAATCTCGCCGCGGCGGTGGGCACGGCGGTTGCCGGCGCCCTGCTGGTGGGCTTGCTGAGTTCGATCATCCTTGTCAGCGTCGCCGACAACCCGAAACTGCCGCCGGAGATTCAGGCCCAGGTCAATCTCGACAACATCAACTTCATCAGCAACGACCGGCTGCAGAGCGTGATGGAGCGCACGACCGCCTCGCCCGAGCAGGTGGCCGAAGCGGTGCGCGTCAATACTGACGCAAGGCTGCGGGCGCTGAAGATCGGCCTCATCATCATGGCTCTGGTCGCGATGCTCGCGATCATCCCTGCGAGCCGGCTGCCGAACTACATTCCCGGCGAGATCCCCGATCCCTCGCCGCCCCGCCGCAAGGAGGAATAGGCCGAAGGCTGCGCGGGCCGGCTATTCCGTCAGCCGGCCCGCCTCTGCCCCCAATACAGCGCAAATCGGCATCGGGTTCCAGAACCATCCGGGGAAACGAGACTTCTTCGAGATATAGCTATTCAGCCGGGCGTTGCGCAGCCGGGTTCGCGGTCGTACTGGGGAACCCGGCACGTGAACGCGGCGCTGTCGGCGTGCGCCATGCGGTATCCCTCACTCGCTCTTTCGCTCGCTGGCCTACGATGAATCCCGGCCTCGCCTTGGGCAGGAAGCGGCAATCGGGACTGGGCGGAAATCTCGCGCAGTCTGATCGGAGGATATGTTGGCGAGCCTGGACCGGACGCTGATCACCGGCCTTCCGCTGTTCGCCGGCCTCAGGCCCGAACAGCTCGACGGCTTGCTGCGCGAGGCACAAGCCGTGCGCTATCCCAAGGGCACGGCGGTGTTCCACCAGGATGCCGAGGCCCACGCCTTCTTCGTGCTGCTGCACGGCCATTTGCGGGTGTTCAAGCTGACGCCGGACGGCCAGCAGGTGGTGGTGCGCTTTGTCGTGCCCGGCGAGGTGTTCGGCGTCGCCATGGCGATCGGCCGCACCGCCTATCCCGGAACGGCGGTGGCGGTGGCGGACAGCATCGCCTTGCAGTGGCCGTCGGCGGCTTGGCCGCGGCTGGTGGCGGCGCATCCCGAACTCGCCAGCAACACGCTGCAGACGGTCGGCACGCGGCTGCAGGACATGCACACCCGCGTCGTCGAGATGTCGACGCTGGAGGTCGAGCGCCGCGTCGCGCACGCGCTGCTGCGCCTCGCCCAGCAGGCCGGTCGCAAGGTCGAGACCGGGGTGACGATCGATTTTCCGATCTCCCGGCAGGACGTCGCCGAGATGACGGGCACCACGCTCCACACCGTGAGCCGCATCCTCAGCGCCTGGGAGGCGCGCGGCCTGGTCGAAAGCGCCCGCCAGCGTATCACGCTGCGCCAGCCCCACCAGTTGATGCTGCTGGCCGAGGGCACCGGCTGATGCGCATCCGTCACGGCGCCGCGGCATCGAGGGCGGCGAGCACGGGCGCCAGCGCCAGCCCATGCTCGCGGCAGGCCTCCTCGACACTGTGGAAGCGGGCGATCGGACATCCCACGCACTGCATGCGGTGATCCAGGAACACCCGGATCGTTGCCGGCGCGCGGTCCATCACGGCGGCCACGGCGTGCCAGGGTTGAACGTCCATCACTCCTCCGCGGCGAAGCGTATTGATCCGCGGTGGTTATGGGCCGACCGCCTTGATCGTTCGTTGTCCCCGGACAACCCCAGCGCGGCCGGGCGGCACAATCGTCGCCGAGTTTGCGCCCCGACAAAGAGCGGCGCATCCCGTTTCGTCATGGTGGCGACCTCTTCAGCGAGGTCCGCCGTGTCTCAGCCGCCTTCCCCCGCGCCGTCTCCCCCGCCCGCTGCGCTCGATCCCGAAGTCCTCGACTGCCTCAGTGCCGTCATCGACCCGGAGATCGGGCTCAGCGTGGTCGACCTCGGCCTGGTCTACCGCGCCGCCCGCACCGCCGCCGGCATCGAGGTCGACCTCACCCTCACCGCCCAGGCGTGCCCGCTCGGAGACATGATCGTCGAGGACGCCCGCTCGGCGCTGCGCCGGCGCTTCGTGGACGCCCCCGTCGATGTCGCTCTGGTCTGGGAGCCGGCCTGGAGCCCGGACCGCATCACCGATCACGGCCTTAAGCTTCTGGGCCGCACACCGAGGATCTGAACCTGATGACCACCGCGACGTCCGCCATCATCGACGTCCGCATCCTGCCGCCGGGCACCTGCCGCAACACCCTCGTGCGCACGCTGGTGGAGCTGGAGCCCGGCGCGGTGCTGACCATCGTCAACGACCACGACCCCCAGCCGCTGCGCGCCTATCTCGATCTGTCGCACCCCGATCAGTTCGCCTGGACTTACCTGGAGGATGGCCCCGATGTCTGGCGCGTCCGCATCGAGCGCACCGCGTGAAGCCGCTGGCGTGACCGGCGCAGCCGGCAGGATACCGCTTCGCGTCGTGCTGCTCGGGCTCGGCGCGCTCGCGATGCTCACCGGGCTTTACGGCGGGCTGTGGCGATCCGGCTGGGCGCTGCCGCATGGCGTCCGTCTTGCCGAGCTGCACGGCCCGCTGCTGGTGTGCGGGCTGTTCGGCACGGTGATCAGCCTGGAGCGCGCGGTGGCGCTCGGGCGCGATGCGGCCTACGCGGCGCCGGTGCTGGCGGCGCTCGGCAGCTTGTGCCTGCTGGCCGGCGTGCCGCCTGCGGTGGGAGCGCTCGCCTACGTCCTCGCCGCCGCCGCGCTTTCGGCGGCAACGCTGTTCATCACCACGCGGCAGCCGACGCTGTTCATGGCGACGCTGTCGCTCGGCGCGCTGTCCTGGCTGGTCGGCAACCTGCTATGGCTTGGCGGCCACAGCGTGCCGGACGTCACCGGCTGGTGGCTCGCCTTCCTGGTCCTCACCATTGCCGGCGAACGGCTCGAACTCAGCCGGCTGACCGCGCCGAAGCGCGGCAGCGTGGCGCTGTTCGGCGCTGCCGTTGTGCTTCTGCTCGTCGGCGCGGCGTACGGCATATTGGACCGCGGCGGCGCCGCGATGACTGGCCTCGCCCTGATTGCGATGACCGCTTGGCTGGTGCATCATGACGTGGTGCGCATCACGCTGCGCCAGTCCGGCCAGACCCGCTTCATGGCGGCGTGCATGGCCGCGGGCTATGCGTGGCTCGGCATCGCCGGCGTGCTCCTGCTCGCCGCGCCGCCGGCCACCGCCACCTTCGGCTATGACGCCGCGCTGCACGCCGTGCTGGTCGGCTTCGTTCTCTCGATGGTGTTCGGCCACGCCCTGATCATCCTGCCGGCGGTGGCGCGGGTGCGCCTGGCCTATCGTCCGATCCTCTACGCACCGCTCGCCGTGCTGCACGCCTCGGTTCTGCTGCGCATCGTCAGCGACCTGCTGGCATGGTCCGACGGCCGTGCCTGGAGCGGGCCGCTGACCGTCGTTGCGCTGGTCGGCTTCGTGGCAACGCTGGCCGGCGCAGCCGCCGCCAACCGCGCTTGAGCCGCGCCCCAACTCGACAGAAGGCGATCCACGACAAGAGCGCTCCCGGTGGCATCGCCCGCGCGATCACCGGCGGCCAGAGGGCGTCCATCGCGTCGCCCGCCAACGAGAGCACTCGCCGCACGGCGCCCTGGCCACGTTCGCCCTCGGCCTGCCAGTTCGCCCTCGGCCTGCCAAAGACGGAACACGGACCGAACACCTCGCCGGACTGGCTCTGCCGCGAGATGTGACCGGTGCCTTGCCGCACTTTTGATTTGGTCGCAAACTCTCCAATCTGTCGGGGAATCGACCGAATGCCTTCCTTTGGTTTGACCGGGTGGCGGCGTTGGCTGCTGATCGGGGTGGCAACGCTGGCTGGCGCCAGCGTGCTGCTCATCATCGATCCCTCCGCCGCGCTGCTGTTTCGCGTCGTCGGCGTCATCGGCACGACGCTGTTCGTGCTGTCGATCGCGATCATGCTGCTGACATTCCGCAAGGCACGGCGGCTGTCGCCCTGGATGCTGGTGCTGTCCGGCGCGATCAGCGTGGTCGCAACCTCCGTGTTCTTCGCGCTGACGGGCACGCCGCTGCCTGGGGCGGTGATGATGCTGGCCATCGTCGCCGGGGCGCTGATCGGCATCGGATGGTCGTTGACCAATCTTCTGTTCGTGGATGGCGAGACGGTGCGGGCGCGCGGCAACGCCTGGTACCTCGCAGTGTGAGGCGCCTCGCTGGCCTTGCCGCAACTGACCCTGCTGCTGGGCGGCCGCACGCCCTACGCGCTGGCACTGGTGTCGTTTCTCGGCATGGGGCTGGCGGTGGGAAACAGCGCCGGCCTGGTGACGCGCTATCGCCGCGCCCGCCATTTGGTCCGCGCCGCCGCGCCCGCCGCCGGAGACTCGCGATGAGCTTCTGCACGCACTGCGGCGCCGAGCTGACGCCCGGCGGGAAATTCTGCACCATGTGCGGTGCGCCCGTCACCGGGGCGCCGTCCGCAGTCGCACCCGCGCCAGCCGCAACGTCAGCCCCCGGAAAGGGCCGCGTGCTGCTGGTGGGTGGGCTGGTGGCGGCCGGCCTGATCCTCGCCGCGGCGCTGGTCGCGCTCGGCCCGGAGACGCCGAAGCCGGCGTCGCCACCTGCATCCGCATCCGCACCGCCGGCCAACGCCCCTCCCCCCGCCACGCCGCCGGCTCCATCGTCGCCGACGACCGCCGACGCGGCGCCGGCCGCAAATGCCGGTCCCATCGCCGCGAGCCGCTGGGAGCACTACGTCAACACCCGCTACGGCGTCGGCATCGACTACCCGGCCGACCTGTTCGCCGCCGATCCGCCGCCGCCCGACAATGCCGGCCGCGGCTTCGAGGCGAAGGCGGCGAAGGCGCGCTTCAGCGTCTACAGCCATGCCAACGCCTTCGGCGCCTCGCGCGAAGAACTCGAGGCGGAGGACGTGCTCAGCATTGACGATGACCAGCCGGAGAAGCTTTCCGGCGATAACTGGTACGCCCTCATTGCGACCACGGACAGCGAGGTCATTGTGCGCCGCGTTCTCCTCAGCGAAGGGGGAGCGATGGTGCACCGGCTCGAAATCACCTACCCGAAATCCTCCGCCAAGGCGTTCCAGCCGGTCGTCGCGCGCATGATGGAGAGCTTCAGCGTCGATCCGTCGATCCCCGAGAAGGCGGCGGAGGCCGCCCGTGCGGCCGGTCGCGGCGCACCGGGCTCGCCGCCCCCGCCGCCGTCATCCGGGCGCACGGCGCAGTCACAGCCCCCGCCGCCGCAGGTCGCCGCTGCGCCCCCGCCGACGTTCGCCTCCTGGCGAACCATCGACTTCGTCAGCGCCGGCCTTCAACTCGCTGGCAATCGGAGCGAGCCCCGCGTTTCGGCTCAATTGCCGGCGCATTGGGTGAAGGCCGACATGCCGGAACCGAACGTTGTTTTGTTCGAAGGACCAGAGGCGGGCGGCGAGGATGGGCTGTTCCTTGCAGTACGTGCGGAACCGCGAGAGCCGGGCACCACCCTGGCGAGAGCAGTCGATCGGCTCAAGGCGCATTTCAGGGACCGGGATGGCTTCCGCCTGCTCGGCGAGCGCAATGCGAAGATCGCGGAGCGGTCCTCGGTGTTGCTGTCGCTGCACTATTCCGGAACGGATTCACCGGATCTGCTGGCGGAGAGAGTGGCGATCATCGATGCCGGCAAGGTGCTCTACTTCGTCCAGTGCGGGGCGCCGGCGGCGCGGTCTGCCACAGCAGACCGTGTCTTCGCACGCGTGATCGAGACCCTGACGATCGAAGAATGAAAGCCCGAGCAATGCCTTTCCCGACGTGGCCGGTCGCTTGGGTGGTCGTCATCCTGATGAGCCTTTTCGGGCTGTCGGCGACATCCGAAGCGTCGGACCTGACGGCGCAAGACAGCGCCGTCATCGCGGCGCTGGACCTTTCCGGCTCTCGCCCTCACCCCTCGACACTCCGTACCCACGCTCTGGCAAGACGACTCTACGAAGTCCGTTTTCGCACGGGTGGCCAGCCTGTGGCCTGCTACGGCTGGGGAAGTGCCCAGCCTCACCGTTCTGTCCATCCGGCGTCCCGCACGTTCCTGCAGTGGTGCCAAACGGCGTGGTATACTTGGATGGCATTGTATATTTTCGACGACGATAATGCGGCCCGGCGGTTCATGGTGCAGCCGCCGCGAGGCAATCTAACTTCTCCGCCCAGCGATCCTCAATATGACTGCCACCGGCTGGCCGCCGGGCGCTATGTCATTCATCTCTACAGCCCATATTGTCGCGGAACGGCTGTCCTCGACGTGCTGGAGAGCGCCGTAAATGAGGCGGCCGGCGCCTTTGTCATTTCGTCGTCCCCGCCGGGGGCACCTCCGGGACCAACCGCCGATCCTGTCAGCCGTGTTCCACCGGCCGATGCCGTACTGCCTCCCGAGCCCGCCGACGTTTCCATCGACGATATCGCCGATGCGATCCCCGAGCTGACGCCGGCCGAGATCGCAGCGGTCGCAGGCACCGCCGGCGGCGCGGCGCTGCTCGGCTCGCTGCTGCTGCTCGGCGCCTCTGGCACGCGGCGCGAGGAGGTGCTGGACTCGATCCGCGACCTGCTGCGCGGCCGCCTGCCCGAGGACCCGTTCGAGGCGTGGAAGCGCACGTACGAGGCGCTGGGCTGGAAATACTCCGAGAAGAATGGCGTCGCCACCTTCGATCCGGTCGACGGCGCGCGCAACGAGGCCGGCGAGGTATGGTCGAGCGCCAAGGGCGGCTTCGTGCGCGCGGACGACGCGCCCGTTCCCACCGCCGCGCCGCCGCGCGACGGCGACGTCAACGATCGCGGCGAGGTGTGGAGCGACTATTCGCGCGGCTGGGTCGGCCGCAACACCTATGAACAGGATCAGGCATCGAAAGCGTGGCTCGCCGACAAGGCCCAGCGCGACCTTGCGGACATGCAGCACCCCGACGCCGACGTCGCCGACCTCCATCGCCAGATCGCCGAGACCAGGCGCGAGCGCCAGGCGATGGAGACGTTCTTCGACGCCCGCCAGAAATTGAGCGATGCGCTGGAGCAGCAGCGCCAGCGCGAGTTCGCCGACGGCCCGCTCAGCGCGACACGCAGCGGCCTGTTCGACGACATCGACAGGCGGCTCGAAGACATGGCGACGCGCCGCGATTTCGAGGCCGGGCTCGGCGACATGGCCTCGCTCGCCGACGTGATCGGCCAGCAGATGCGCGACACCTATAAGCCCACTTATACCTATCGGGACGCCGTGCTCGACACCGCGCTGCAAACCGGCGCGCTGGCCGCCGACGTGTTCGTGACCAAGGGTCTCGCCTCCTCCGCGCTCGGCAGCACGCTGGCGATGCGCGACGCCGTGCGCGAGGGCGCCGACACCACCGGGATGCTGCTGGCCGGCGCCAAGGCGGCGGCGACGGACTATCTGTTCGGCAAGGCGGCGCATCTCGGCGGCGGCTATGCCGTGGAGGCCTGGACCGCGACCCGCCGCGCCGCCGGCGGCTTCACGGACGAAGTCGCCAACATCACTGGCAGCTTTCGCCGCTCGCATGTTGCCGGCGACCTCGTCGAAGCGGCCAAGCGCAATCTCGTCGCGCTGGACGCGGGCGTCCAGCGCGACGCCTCGGGCCGCATGCGCGCCTCGCTCAGCGACGTGCTGGAGGTGCAGCGCAACCCCAACCAGGTTCGGCTGCTCAAGCAGCAGGGCTCGCTGCAGACGCAGGACGCGTTCAATCACACGCTGCGCAACGAGGTCTACAAGCCCCACGACCAGATGCTGCTGGAGCGCCTGCGCCAGTCGACCCCCGAGCTGGCCGACAGGAAGCTGATGGTCCACGAGTTCCGTACCCCCGGCAAGACCGCGAACCCGATCAACACCGACCGCGACTTCCGCGTGCTGGTGCAGGACGACGCCGGCAAGTGGATCGAAGTGCCGAAGGCGAAGTGGGAGCAGCACTCCAACGACGTGTTCGGCGAGCTGACATTCTTGGACCCCAGCAAGTGCCCGAAGGGGATGAACCCGGCCGAGCAGAAGGCGTGGTGGGCGGAGCAGCACGGCCACACCCCGACCGACCGTGCCTTCCGCGAGGCCAGCCGCGATTATTCCGACCAGACGATCGACGCCTTCGGCCGGCGCACCCAGATCGAGACGCCGCGCATCGCCGAGTTGAAGGACATCGCGTCCAAGGCCGACGACATCGCCGCCGGCCGCATTCCGCCGCCGGCCCAGCCGGTGCGGCTCGCCGACCCGCAGGCGCTGGCCCAGCAGTTCCACGAGAAGGTGACCGGCAATCTCCGCCGCGGCGATCCGTTCGAGGCGATTGCGCAGGCGAAGAAAGGCGTCGAGACGCTCGACGCCGTGCACAAGGCCTATGGCGCGCAGAGGCTGCCGATCGGCGAGCTGCCGGCCAATCTGCGCAGCGCGATGGACGCGGTGGCGAAATCGAATCTGCCGGCGCAGGCCGACGCTGCCGCCCTGGCGGCGTTCGAGGACACGCTGCGCGGCCACGGCTTCCGCAGCCTCGAAGACTTCAGCGGCAAGCTCTCCAGCCAGTTCGAGGCGCTCAAATGGGCGAAATGACCAAGCTCGATTCCGCCGCGCTCGATCGCGCCGTCCGCGCCAGGCAGCTGCCGGCCGCGGTGCGGGCCGCGCTTGCCGATCCGCTGGCGCGCATCTCGGCCGTCACCGTCGCACGTGACGGCGGCCGGCGGCTCGACTGCTACGCCGTTGCCGGCGAGTCGGGGCTCGCCGCGCTCACCCCGGGCGACAACGGTGACAGCGCGGTGTCGTTTCCGATCGAGGCCAAGGCGATCGAGGCGCTGCTCGGCGACACGCTCGGTCTCGATCAGCCGCTCGCCGAACTTGGCCACAGCCGCGAGCTCGACATCGCCGCGCTGTGGGCGCTTGCGGCCTTGGTTGACGCCCACCGCCAGCGCCAGCTCGAGTCGCTGCTTGCGCGCACCGCGTCGCCGCCGCCCGGCGTCGATGACGATCTGGTGCTGCTGCGTGCGCTCGATGGTGCAACACTGGCCGATCCGCGCTGGCTGTCGTCGCTGCTGAACGGCTTCATGGGTCCGGCCGACGCCACCGAGGCACGGCTGCGCTCAGGGCTGGAGGCGCTGGAACACGGCGGCCTGATCGGCCGCGACGCGAACGGGCTGTGGGCGCCACAATCCGGTTTCATCGCGGCGTTCGCCAATCTCGAAGTGCCGATGGCCGGCGCGCAGCTCGTCATCGAGCGGCGGAGCGCCGGTGGCGTCGATCGCGTTGTGCTCGCGTTCGTGCGCACGCTGGCCGCGTTGTGGATCCTCCAGTCGCGCGGCCCGCGCGTGCTGCTGCGCTCGGCCGGCGGCGCGGACGCCCGTGCCATCATCCATGACGCGATCGAGATCGCCATCGCGCCGCCGTCGGTGCCGCAGCCGGGCGCACCGATGCCGCCACCGGCGAAGCGCTTCTGCCATCACTGCGGCACGCCGGCCGCTGCCAGCGACCGCTTCTGCGGCCATTGCGGAACCCGATTGGTCTGACCGCGACACCTGGGAGGAGCACGATGAAGCTGCTCGACATGCTCGCCAAGCTCGGCATCCTGCGCTACGGCAAGAAGGCTGCGGTCTACCGCTCCGGCAGCGAGCGGCCGGTCGAATTCCTGATGGACGACGTGTTCGACGCCAAGCGCGATCTGACCACGCGCGAAGACCTGCGCGACATCGTCGACACCATTCGCGGCAAGGATACGCCGTCGCCCGCCGAACGGCCTGCCACCTGCCCCGCCTGCGGCGCGGACCTGCCGCCCGCCGCCCGCTACTGCCCGCGCTGCGGAAAACGCTCATGATGCCGGGTCGGCGGGGGAACTTCGCCTCAAGCCGCTCGCAGACTCCCGACATGAGACGCTGCCTCGCCCGGCTCGTGCCAGCCGCATCAGCATGGTTTCTCCCCCCGGCTCGGGGACGCGGCCCCGGCCGTCGACTCCATTTTGCCATTACCGGGGCCGGGATCATCGGCCCGCCCGTTCATCCCGTCAGCGTGCGGCTTCGAACCGGCCGCTCGACCCTGCGCCGCCGAGGACGCCCGCCTGCATCCGCCAAGTGCCGGCGATCTGCCGCCCCGAGATGCGGCCGCGATAGACGTTGTTCGGGAACTCGATGGCGAACTCGCCGGTGGGCGCGACCGTGCCGGCGTGGCCCTTGCCGGGCGCATCGATCTTGTCCCGCACCATGGTGATGCGGGCTCCCGCGACGGCGAACGTGAGGGCGCGCGGACCCGCCCCGAGCCCGAACAGCGTCCCCCTGTAGACCCCATCGACGCCCGCCGGCGTGGGCGCGGCCACGGGCGGCGCAGGTGAAGCGAGGGCGCTGTTGCGTGCATCGCCCGTCGTGTCGTTCGGCTTGGCTGCCACGAGCGCCGCCTCCGCCTTGGCGAGGAGCGCGCGCGCCTTGTCGAGCAGTGGCCTGTCCGTCGGCAGAAACACCCGCTCGCCGCCGTCGAGCGCGGCGGTCAGCTTCCGCCGGCAGTCCGTCCAGACCTGCCGATTGCAGGCTTGGGCGCCGGCCAGCAGGAGGTCGAGCCGGCGCTGGCGGTCGCTGCCCGTGTCGATGTTCGGCATCGGCTTCGGGGCGGTCGGCGCGCCCTTGAGACCGGCGTCGGCCTTGGCGAGGAGCGCGCGCGCCTTGTCGAGCAGCGGCGCGTCGGCCGGCTCGAACACGTTCCGGGCGTTGGCGAGGCCGGCAGAGACCTCGTCGCGGCACTGCCGCCAATTGTTGGCGACGCACGCCTTCGCGCCCGACAGCAGCAGGGCGAGCTGGCGGTCGCGCACCTCCTTCCTGGCCTCGCTGCCGGCGAGGCGACCCGCCGCCTCGTTCAGCCGGCGCTCGAGGTCGGCGAGCGCCGCCACCTTGGTGTTGACCGCCTTGGCGCTGGCGAGCTTGGCGCGCGCCTCGTCGAGCGACGGCTGCGTCGGGATCTTGGCCAGGGTGGCCCCGACCTCCCGCACCAGCGTGCGGATGCGGTCGCGGCCTTCGCAGAAGCTTGTCGCGTTGCCGTAGGTCGGCTGGATGGCGCGCGCGGCCTGGGCCTTGTCGCAGGCCGCATCGGTCTCGCCCGCCGCCCAAGTCGCCTCGGCTTCCCGGGTCATCTGCGTCAGCTCGGCGGATTTCTGTCGGCCGGTCGCCAGATCGGCGGCGGACACCGCCACCGTCACGCTGGCGCTGCCGGTGCCGAGCAGGATGCCCTCGGCATCGCGCACCTCGACGGAGACCTCGATGGCGCCGGCATCCGCACGCTGGGCGCGGGTCTGGCGGGTCGCGGGGTTGCCGCTCAGCGTCGTGCCGTCGTTCACCGTCCAGGCGTAACGCAGCCGCGCGGCCTCACCCGGTGGAGCCGGCGCGATGTCGGCGCGGAAGGCGATGTCCTGGAACGGCGCGAGCGCGGTTGGCGGCAGCGTCTCAAGCCCCTTGCCCGGCCGCCAGATCACCGGCCGGGCCGTCGACGCCTCGAACGCCGGGCCGAGGGTGACGACACCCACTTGGTAAGGTGCCGGCGTGACGGTCACCGATCCGCGCGCGAGTTCTTCGCCGTGCATCCGCGCCTTGGCGTGGGCGGTGACCGTCACCGGCGTCGCGTCCTTCGGGATGAACGAATAGATCCGCGGGTCGGCCGCGGCGCCGGCGTTCTGCGCCGCGCCTTCGATCTCCCACCACCAGCCGACGTCGGCATCCGGCAGGTGCGGCGTCTCGCGCGCTGTGACCGTGACCGTCTCGCCGACCCGTGGCGACGGCGGCTCGACCCGCAAGGCGACCTCGGCGGCGACGATGTCGAGTTCGACCTGGTTCGACTCGGCGGCGGTCGCCAGCACGCCACCCTCGCGCCTCAAGGCCACCACCCACACCTTGGCGCGACCGGTCCGCATGAAGATCGCGGTGTTGGCGACGACACCGGGACCTTCGGCCTTCGCGAACCGCGCGCCGGCGGCGGGTTCCCAGCGCAGCACGATGTCAGCGGCCGAAACCGGCTTGCCTTCACGCGTCAGGCGAGCCTCGAACGGCACCGGCCGGCCGGCCGCCACCGGACCCGCCGGCCCGGCGCGCACCAGTTCGAGCGTCAGCGCCGCGACCGGCAGCGCAATCCGGGCGGTCGCGGTGGCGCCGGACGAGTCGGTGACGGTGACGACCGCCTCGGCACCGGGTGCGTTTGGCGCCGTGTAGAGGGCACGCGCGTCAGTGGCGCTGCGCGCGCCGGTCCAGCGATAGCGGTAGGGCGCGGCGCCGCCCTTCGCCTCGGCGAGCACGGCGATGTCGCCCGCCGCCGTGCCGGCCGCGTCGAGCCGCAGTGCCGCGGTCAGAGGCGGCGCGGACGGGCCGGTCGCGGACGGCGGCGTGGTCGGCGCCGCGACACTGGCCGTCGCCGTCCTGCCGGAACATGGATCGGAGATCGCGGTCTTCAGCGGCGTCGTGTTCCAGGCGCGAGGCACCAGCGGCGTGCCGCTCCACAACGCCTCGGCGCGCTGCATCGCGTCGGAATAGTTGTCGTCCCGGTGGCGGTTCACCGCGATCCGCCGCTCGTCGAACGCGTTGTCGGTGGCGTAGACCCTGTCGGCAAACGCCCGGATCGCCGCCAGCTGCGCATCGCGCTGCTGCTCCAGTGCCGTCCGACAGGGCACCGTCGTCATCGGCACCTCGCCGTCGAGATCGGTCACCGTGCCGGCTCCGGAATGGACCGGCTTCGGCGCGGGGGCGGCGGCAAGGAAACCGGCATAGATGCGTTCGACATCTTCCCGGTACCGCGTCAGGTGGGCCCACAGTCCATCGAGCACCGCCTTCTCGGCGAACCAGAACGCGTCGGTGCGCTGCTCGGCCGCCTCCAGCATCGCCCGGTCGTTGCGCTGGCGCGCCGCCGTCCGCGCCGCCAGCGCCGCGCGCCAGTCCGTCCAGGTCTTCGGATCGGCGCCGGTTACCGGATCCGTCGGATCGGGGGCGGTGGTCGGGCGAGAGCCGTCGGTCGCAGACTGCGATCGCGGATCGCTCGCCGTCGTCGGCTTCGCAGCGTCGGGCTTGCCCGCGTTCAGTTTCGCCGTGTCGGGCTTGGTAACGGGGGCCTTGCCGTCCGGCTTCGACGGGCCGGGCGTCGTCGGATCGGCCGCTCCCTTGGCGATCTCGACGGTCATCGCCAGCCGGTTGCGCGCGCCCTCGCCGGCCGGGAATCCGAGATTGCTGCGCACCTCGGGCCGATACCCGGGCGCCTCGACCTTGAGCTGGTAGCGGCCGGGCACGATGCCGGTGATTTGGGCGGCGCCGTCACGGCCGGCGCGGGTCTCGTAGCGCCCGAACGACACGCGCGCACCGGCAACCGGCCCACCGCCGCCGGCCTCGCGAACCTGCACCTCCAGCGTACCGACTCCGCTGAGATAGTGCTCCTCGAACGCGGCAAGCAGCGCCTTGCGCGCCGCGTCGAGCCGCGCGGTGGCGGTCGCGGGATCGTCCAGCCCGCGCACGGGCAGCAGGGTCTTGCCGTCTCGCTGCGCGCTCGCCCACGAATAGCGCCACGTGTCGATGCGCCACAGCTTCATCCGCGCGTCGCGGTCGAAGTCGCTGTCGAGCGCGGCGCGCGCACCGACGTGGCGCGCCTTGATGGCGCGCAGTTCGCTCGTGCCGCGCTCGTCGAGCCGCTGCACATTGGCGAGCCACGTCCGTGCCGCCCGGTCGTCGTCGGCCGCAGTGCCGGTGAGGTATGGAATCCCGGTCAGCAGGCGCAGCCCGCCGTCCCGCGTGTTGGCGAGACCGAGCATCTGCTCCAGGGTGGCGCGCACCTCGCGTACGCCGCGGTACGTCTCCAGCGTGTCCATGATCACCCGCGCCAGCTCCGCCGTGCGCGGCGCGTCATCCGGTTCGAGGAAATAGTCCTTGATCTCAGTGTCCCGCGCGGTGTCGCCATGGAGCGCGATCAACGCGCGCGAACCGGCCGGCAGCCGGGCGTCGATCGATCGCAACACCTCATCGGCGATCTCCAGCTCGGTGGTCACCCGACGCAGTTCGGCGAACAGCGCCGGCAGTTGGCCCGCGCGCTGCGCCCACTCGGTCGCCCAGCGCGTCTCCAGGCGGTCAATGGTCTCCACCAGCCAGGCGCGCTTGACCTCTTCCCAGCGCACGCGGACCTGGTCGCGGAAATGCTGCTCCAGCTTCTCGCCGACCTGGGGCCGGCCACGTAGCTCTTCCAGCATCCGCAGCAGCGGGTCGGCGGCGGCGAGGTTGGCCCGCAGCGTCTTGTCGACGCCGAACTGGTCGGTGAGGCCGTCGCGGTCGCCGAACATCGGCGCGGCGATATCGCGCGTCCGCCGCGGCTTGCGCAGCTCCGCCGCCATCAGCTTGATCTGATCGCGGCGGTGGCCGGCGAAGCCATGCAGGTCGTAGGTCTTGCCCCGATAGGTCACGCTCGCCAGCCGCCAGTCGGCGACGACCGCCGCGCCCTGGCGGCCGCTCGCGGTCGGCTTGAAGCGGGCGCCGGCATAGACCTCCTCGACGAACCGGCCAAGCTGGTCGTTCCAGTAGAACGTTACGCCCATCTCGGCCGCCACCTGCCCCATGCCGATCGCCGCCTGCGCCATGCCGAGCGGCGGAATGATCGTCGTGACGACGTCGACGCCGGCCATGACGTAATCGCTCGCGTTCTCGGCATTGGCGGCGCGTTCCGCGGAGGACACGAACGGCACGCGGCGCCGCAGGATTTCCGCCGAGAGGCCGGACCAGTCGCGCTCGTAGAACGCCGTTCCATACGCGCTCAGCTCGTCGGCGAGGCCGATCGCCACGAGGCCCTTGGCGGCGCCGCGGCCGATCGCGCGGGACTGGATCAGGTCGTTGAGGGCGTGGTTGATGGTGGCGATCCGGTGCTGCGCCCCTTGGGCGATGGCGGTCAGCCGGAGCTTGGCCGCGGCCGCAGTCTTCGGATCGGTTGAGGCGAGCTTGGATTTGGTCTCGCGGACCTCGGCAAGGAAGCTGTCGAAATCCCGGTCGCCGCGCAGGCGGCCGAGCAGCGCGTCATCGAACAGGTCGAGGCCGCTGTTGAGCGTGTCGAATCCCTCGCCGGCCCAGAGGTAGATCTGGGCCGCTGCGATCTTGAGCCCGGAGGGGGTGTTGCCCTTGACCAGCGCCTCGACCAGTTTCTTCTGGCGCATCTCGGCTTCGGTGATCGGCCGGCCGAACTTCCGCAGGGCGTCCACCAGCGCCGCGACCCGTGCGATCTCGGTCGCGACGAAGTCGGGGATCTCGATGTCGTGGAGCGCGACCTTCTCCATCTCCAACGTGTCGTGGAGACGCACCACTTCGCGGCGGAAGTCGGTCAGCGCCGCCTCCCGCTCCGTGCTGCGCGCGCTCTCGATGTCTGCCCGTCTGGCCTCGAGCGCATCGGCCTGCCGGTGGATTGACGCCTCGACCGCCCGCCACATGCTCTCCTCGGCGCGGGCGATGAAGGCGTCCGCGGCGGCCTGGTCGACCTTGCCGTTGTTGCCATGGCCCTCAACAATGGCGTCGCGCAGCGTCGCGGCGTCGGGCTGTTGCGACAGGAACACCAGCGCCGCCGCCTTGCGGGTGAAGTCGAGGTCCATCTTGTCGCCGGCGGCGACTGCGGAATCGGCGTTGCGCTCGGCGTATTTCGCCGCCTTCACGATCAGCACGGCGGGCGGGTATTCGCGCGAACCCTTGATGTCGTGGACGAGGTGGCGAGCCATCTCCATCGACAGGCCGGGATCGGTGGAGTGGCGGATGTCCGGCAGCCGCGCCTCCATCTCCTGGACCAGAGCCTTCTCCTCGGCGAGCCGCGCCTGCATCGCCGCGACCGGCTCGCGATGAAGGTTGCCTTCGCGGTCGACGCGCTCAACCCCCTTCATCATCTCCTCGGCGAACTTCTGTCCGGCGTCGCCGTGATAGACTTCCCGGTCCGCCCGTCCGTGTGCGGTGGCGACCGCATCGGCGCCGTGCGCCGCCGCCGCGGGGCCGAGCCGGCTCCGCAGGCGGGCGTCGAACTGGTCCTTCAGCCACTGCGCGACGCGGGTGTCGGCGGTGATGAAGGAGAAGTCGATGTCGCCGTCGAAGGTCATGGCGCGACCGTCCTGGGTCACCCACTTGCCGACCCGGGCGAGCCAGACGGTGCCGTTCGCCATGCCCGCCGGCCGCGGCAGCCGAAGCACCTCGCGGTATACTTGCTCGGTCACCTGGCGGCGGTACATCAGGAGGCTCTGCTCGACCGGCGTGCCGCCCTCCGGATAGCGCTTGCCGAGAAACGCTTCCGACAGGCCCTTCGCCTCAAGGAGCGTGCGCACCTCGCGCACCTCCTTCATGCCGGCGTCGGCGGCCGCAAGTTCCTTGAAGAACCGGTCGGCCCCGAAGCTTTGGTCGTAGCGCATCCGCAGCAAAAGGCGCGCGACCTTGGCGTGAGACGAAGCCTCCATGTGCCCCGTGCCGAGCAGCTTGACCAGCATCTCGCGGCGCTCCGCCTCGCTCGGCGGGGGCGTCTGGGCCTGAACGGGCAGGCCGAGGACGAGGGCGATCAGCAGCGCGACGAGGCCGCGCAGCAGCCGGTGCCAAATGGGAACGGCGGGACGGAGGGCAGCACGTCCGGCCGCCGCCGACTCCCGCGCCGCCTCGGCGCGCTGCCGGCATTGCAGATGCACATCCACCATGACTGCCCCTCCCCCTGCCATGCGACGCAGCTCTCCACGCCGCGGAGCGGTCGATCGCCGTTGCGAGCGGGCGGGGTGTCGCAACAAGATACCGCATGCTAGGGCATTTTCCGCACAAGTGGGAACCGGTTGCCCGGAAAATCCTGTCGAAATCCGGATCCGCCATGGAGCAAACTCGACCTTTGCTCGTTCGTCTTTCGGCGCACGCTTTCGCTCGGCCGCGCTGACGCCTCGGCACCCGCCTCCCGCGTTGCCCGGACGTGTGGCTGCAACGCTCAAGTTTCGCACGACAGACGGCGAACTGCCTCGTCACAGCGCTCGACCGACGAAATCCGTCACCCCCTCGGTTCCGGCAACGTCAACGGAGATGAGACCGATGACAGATTCGATTGAAGCGATAAGAAGGTTTTCCGCCTGCGCGGCACTGCTGGCGGTTCCGCTGTGGGCAACGACGCAGACCGCCCAGGCGCAAGCGCCGGTTGAAAAGCCCAATATCATCCTGATCCTGTCCGACGACTTCGGCTATGGCGACGCCGGCGCGTATGGCGGCGGCGAAAACCGCGGCATGCCGACGCCGCACCTCGACCGTCTGGCGGCGGAAGGCATGACGTTCCTGTCCTTCTATGCCCAGCCGAGCTGCACGCCCGGCCGCGCCGCCGTGCAGACCGGGCGCATTCCCAACCGCAGCGGCATGACCACGGTGGCCTTCCAGGGCCAGGGCGGCGGCTTGCCGGCGGCCGAGTGGACGCTCGCCTCAGTGCTGAAGAGAGGCGGCTACAAGACGTTCTTCACCGGCAAATGGCATCTCGGCGAGTCCGACTACGCGCTGCCCAACGCGCAGGGCTATGACGAGATGAAATACGCCTTCCTGTATCATCTCAACGCCTACACCTATGGCGACCCGACCTGGTTCCCGGACATGGATCCCAAATTGCGGGACATGTTCGACAAGGTCACCAAGGGCGCGCTGTCCGGCAAGGCTGGGCAGACAGCGAAACAGGACTTCAAGGTCAACGGGCAGTATGTGGACACGCCGGAGAAGGGCGTGGTCGGCATCCCCTTCGTCGACCACTATGTCGAGAAGGCCGCCCTGGAATATCTCGAGCAAAACAGGCGCTCGAAAGAACCGTTATTCATGAGCATCAATTTCATGAAGGTGCACCAGCCGAACCTGCCGGCGCCCGAGTTCGAGCACAAGTCGCTCTCCAAGAGCAAGTTCGCCGACTCGGTGGTGGAGGCTGACACCCGCATTGGCCGCATCCTCGACAAGGTGCGCGAACTCGGCCTCGAAAAGAAGACCTACGTCTTCTGGACGACCGATAACGGCGCCTGGCAGGACGTGTATCCGGATGCCGGCTACACCCCGTTCCGCGGCACCAAGGGCACGGTTCGCGAGGGCGGCAACCGCGTCCCGGCGATGGCCTGGGGGCCGGGCATCAAGGCCGGCTCGAAGAGCTCCGACGTCGTCGGCGGTCTCGACTACATGGCGACCTTCGCCAAGCTCGCCAGCGTGAAGCTGCCGGAGAACGACCGCGAGGGCAAGCCGATCATCTTCGACAGCTACGATATGTCGCCGATCCTGTTCGGCACCGGCACGTCAGAGCGCACGAGCTGGTTCTACTTCACGGAGAACGAGCTGACGCCCGGTGCCGCGCGCGTCGGCAACTACAAGGCCGTGTTCAACCTGCGTGGCGACGACGGCGCCAAGACCGGCGGCCTCGCCGTCGACTCGAACCTCGGCTGGAAGGGCCCGGAGTCCTACGTGGCCACCGTGCCGCAGGTGTTCGACCTGTGGCAGGATCCGCAGGAGCGCTACGACATCTTCATGAACAACTTCACGGAGCGTACCTGGACGGTGGTCTCGATCAGTGCGTCGGTCGACGATCTGATGAAGACCTATATCAAATACCCGCCGCGCAAGCTGCAGAGCGAGACCTTCTCCGGCCCGATCACGCTCACCCAGTACCAGCGCTTCCAGAACATTCGGGAGCAGCTTGAGAAGCAGGGCTTCTCCATCGGCCTGCCGACCGGCAACTGACGCGGCATTGCCGATCCTGACGTGCGGCTCCGAGGCATGCTCCGGAGCCGCATTCCCAACAGCTCGAATGCACGAGAACGCCGATGTCCAGTCTCCCCGTCGACAGGCGCGCGATCCTGGCCGCGCTGCTGGTGTCGGCCGCCGCTGCGCCGTTTTCCGGGCCTGCGGCCGCGCAGGACGACTCGCTTCCTTCGTGGAACGAGGGGCCTACCAAGCAATCGATCCTGCGCTTCGTGGCCGCCGTCACCGGCGAGGGCTCGCCCGATTTTGTGCCGGTGCCGCAGCGCATCGCCACCTTCGACAATGACGGCACGCTGTGGTGCGAGCAGCCGATGTACGTTCAGCTCGCCTTCGCGCTCGATCGCGTCAAGGCGCTGTCCAGCGCGCATCCCGAATGGAAGACCCAGCAGCCGTTCAAGGCAGTGCTCGACGGCGACATGGCGGCCCTGGCCAAGTCCGGCACGAGGGGCCTCGTCGAGCTGGTGATGGCGACGCACGCCGGCATGAGCACGGCGGAGTTCGAGGCGATCGCCAGCGACTGGCTCAACAGCGCCCGCCACCCGAAATTCAAGCGGCCCTACACCGATCTCGTCTATCAGCCGATGCTGGAGCTTCTGGCCTATCTGCGCGCCAACGGCTTCAAGACGTTCATCGTGTCGGGCGGCGGCATCGAGTTCATGCGGCCATGGACCGAGGAGGTCTATGGGATTCCGCCCGAGCAGGTGGTCGGATCGAGCATCAAGACCGCGTTCAAGGTCGAGACGGGCGGGCCGGAGCTGATGCGCCTGCCGGCGGTCAATTTCGTCGATGACGGCCCAGGCAAGCCGGTTGGCATCAATTCGCACATCGGCCGCCGGCCGATTGCCGCCTTCGGCAATTCCGACGGCGACTTCCAGATGCTGCAGTGGACGACCATGACGGCGGGCCGCCGCCTCGGCCTGATCGTCCACCACACCGACGCCGCGCGCGAGTTCGCCTACGACCGGAAATCCCATTTCGGCCGGCTCGACAAGGCGCTCGACGCCGCCGAAGCGAACGGCTGGACGGTCGTCGACATGAAGAACGATTGGAATCGTGTGTTCAAGTTCGACCAGGGCATCCGGAGATCCGATTGAAGCGGGCGGGCGCTCCGCTACCAGCCTGCATGGATCGGGATCCGTGGACCCAGGAGATGTGGTCGGACCGGTCCGACCGCGCTTCCTGATGCAACAGACCCTGGCGCCACAGATCCTGATCCACGCAGGCTGGCATCACATCCGCAGTCGTGGACGTGCGAACTCCCTCAGGTCCAATTTCCCTCAGGCCCACGTGATCTTCTCGATGTCGGAGAAGCTGACCGTCGAGCCATCCTGCATGTGGATCGTGCCGTCGGCGTCCGCCGACAGCTTGATCTCGTGGTTCGCGGCGTCCGTGGAGGTGATGGCGCCGCTGGTGACGGACACCGTCCAGTCGACGCCATAGGCGCCGAGCGCCTCGGTGCCGCCCTTCAGATCGATCTGGTCGAGCCAGTTGGCGCCGCCATTGATGTTGTCGTTGCCGTCGCCGACGCAATAGACGAACAAGTCATTGCCGGCCCCGCCGATCAGCGTGTCGTTGCCCGCGCCGCCGGTCAGCGTGTCATTTCCGGTGCCGCCATCGAGCCGGTTGTCGGCGGCGTTGCCGGTGAGAATGTCGTTGAGATTGCCGCCCACCGCATTCTCGAAATTGACGACACGATCGGCCCCCGGCACATAGCCGGTGACGTAGCCGAGCCCCTTATCGAGGTCGATCGTCATGTTGTAGGACAGCGGGGAGTAGTTGATCGTGTCGTTGCCCGCGCCGCCATCATGGATGTCGAGCCCGCCGGAGCCGTAGACCAGATCGTTCCCGGCACCGCCGAGAACCAGATCGTTTCCTGCGGTGCTCTTGAGCGTGTCGTCGCCGGTGGTGCCGGCCATCAGCGTCTCCGTCTTGTCGGAGAACTGCCACGTCTCGACAGCGACGACGGTGTCCGCGCCCTCCGGCGACCCGCTGCGGCTGTCGCTGATCGTCACCGAGCCATCGGCATTCAGCGTGAAGCCATAGTCGGTGCTGGCGCCCGAATAGACGACGGTGTCGGTTCCGGCGCCGCCGTCGATCCGGTCGTTGCCGGCGCCGCCGGTGATGACGTCGTTGCCGCCGCCGGTGCTGATGACATCCTGCTCGGATGTACCGGTGACCTTGTCGGCCGCGCTGGTGCCGGTGAAGCTCCCCGCATAATCGGCGACATGGATGACGACGTTCCGGTCATAGATGGCGCCGTGACTGTCGGTGACACGCACGGTGACGGCGTCGGTCGAATCGGTCTCGTAGTCGAGCTTCACGCCGGCCCGGACATGGATCTCGTTGCCGTTGACGATCTCGTATTTCGCGCTGTCGCCGCCGACGATCGAATAGCTCAATCTGTCGCCGGCATCCTGATCGATGCCGGCGAGCGTCGCCACCAGGCTGCCCGCCGCCGCCGAGGCCTTGCCGATCGTGCCGCCGGAGGCAACGTCCTCGCCGACCTTTCCGCCGATGACCGTGAGGCCGCTCGGCGCATCGTTGACGTCGGTGATCTTGATGTCGAACGTCTGCTCGACCGAGAGCCCGTTCTGATCGGTCACGCGCACGGTGATGCTGTCGGCTGCGTCGGTCTCGTAGTCGAGCCGCGCACCTGTCTTCGTCAGGGCGGCGTCGCTTCTGGCGGCAAAGACCGACGTCGCGCTCGTGTCGGTCATGAGGTCGATCTTGCTCGCCGGCTTCAGCGACACCACGCCGGTCGCGGCGTCGATCTGGTATTTGTCGGCGTCGCCGCCGACGATCTGATAGCTGAGCGTGTCGCCCGCGTCGGCGTCGGTGCCGGTCACCGTGCCCACCACCGTGCCAGCCGCCGAGTTCTCGGCGATGACCCCGCCCGACATCGTTGCGCCGGTCGGCGCCTCGTTGACGTCGGCGACCTTGATGTCGAACGTCTGGTCGACCGTGAGGCCCGTCTGGTCGGT
>NZ_VWPL01000045.1 GCF_008630065.1 Blastochloris sulfoviridis | reverse complement strand
AGCCCGACCACCCCCATCGCCTCAAGCTCGCGGCGATGGGCGCGCAAGGTGGCGAGGATCGCCTCGCGGTCGGGCGGCGGGCCGGTGCGCTGGTCCATGCCGCAAGACTACCACAACCGGCCCGGGCGGGCTTGGGCGCGTGTGGCGGCCCGGCCTGCCGAATGCGGAACACCGGCTCGATCGGCCGGCGTCCGCCTCAGCCCTGCTCCCCGAGCGTCTCGAGCGCGCGGGCGCAGGCCGCCCGCAGGCCATCGAGATCGTGCCATACGATGCGGCGGACGATCTCGATATCGACGCCGTCATAGCGATGACGCAGCCAGTTCCCGACGGTCCTGATCTGCGGCCAGGGCTGACCTGGCGCGAGGGTGTCGGCCGCCGGACCCAGCTTCATAGCCGCCTCGCTGATGCGGAGCAGGCAATAGGCGACGCCATCGAGGACCAGGGTGTGCTCGACCAGATCCGCCGGCTCCATGTCCCCGACATAGGCGCGGATAGAATCAATCGCCTCGATAATGTCCTGAAAGCGCACGGCGGGCCGGTCAGTAGGCATCGACGGCGTCCCGTTCGAGCTCGCGTGCCAGCCTGGGCTTGTGGACCGGCAGGAGGACGACATCGACCGTGCGTCCCAGCCACGCCGAAAGCCGCTGGCGAACCTCGTCGAGGTGGCCCAGGCAGGCGAAGCCGCTGGCGGGCAGGCGCGCCCGGTCCATCCGCACGGCCAGATCGATGTCCGAGCCCGGCCCGGCCTCGCCGCGGGCGACCGAGCCGAACAGCGCGAGCCCGACCACCCCCATCGCCTCAAGCTCGCGGCGATGGGCGCGCAAGGTGGCGAGGATCGCCTCGCGGTCGGGCGGCGGGCCGGTGCGCTGGTCCATGGCTAGAGATTACCACAACCGGCACGGGCCGGCGCTGACGCGCCGCCCGCCCGGCGAATCGTCAGGCCCGGGCGGCGCGGACGCCCGGCAGCATGCGGCCGAGCGCGCCGTCGCGCAGCACCGCCTGGTGGAAGATCGCTGCCGCGGCGTGCAGGCCGGCCAGCACGATGATGAGGTCGCCGGCGAACTCGTGCAGCTCCTCGACCGTATGGGCGAATTCGCGGTCGGGCCCGACCAGCGGCGGCAGCGCGAACAGGCCGAACACGCCGACCTCGCGGCCCTTGGCCCACACCATCACCATGCCGGTGAGCGGCACCGCGATCAGCGCGGCATAGAGCGCCCAGTGCATGGCGCGGGCGGCAAGCTGCAGCCACGGCGTGCCGGGCAGCGGCGCGGGCCGGGCGGCGGCCACCTGCCAGGCGAAGCGAATCAGCGTCAGCGCCATCACCAGGACGCCGATCGAGATGTGCAGGCCCACCAGCTCGGTCTTGGCGGGGCCCTTGGCCATCTCCTCGAAGATCTGGGCGGTGGCGAAGGCGCCGATCACCGCCAGCGCGGTCAGCCAGTGCAGCACCTGGGAGAACGGGTCGTAGCGGACGGCGGATGTCGTGTCGGAGGTCATTCTCAGGCTCCCTGTGAGGACTGGAGCCACCATTGCCCGGCGCCGCTGATGTCCCTCTGACCGGCCCCGTCAGCAATCCGTCAGGTCGGCCGGGCCGCCGCCCCCGCGCGGCCGCCACGGAGGTGCGACAAAAGCGGCGTTTGTCGCTTGCAGGCGCCGAATGCGTTCGCTATAAGCCCGCCTCCAGTCGGAGTGTAGCGCAGTCTGGTAGCGCACCTCGTTCGGGACGAGGGGGTCGCAGGTTCAAATCCTGCCACTCCGACCATTCTTCTCAGTGGCTTAGCTGATTTCCCGACAGCTTAACCAACGCCGGCGGACAGAAACCGGACAGAAACCGCCCGCAAATTGGTGGCCGCAGCGTCGCTGCTCGGGCATCAGCGCTCGGGCGCTAGTCCGGAGCGCCGGTCGCCGCCAACCGCTTTGGGCGAGCGTCGTCCGGATCGCTCTGTCGGCAACGGCTGACGCTGGCGGCGCTGTCTCGCGTGTGCATCGCAGCCCGGCATCCCGCGCGCGATCGCGGCGAGAATCCACCCCTGGGATCGAGCGACAGTGGCTTCGACATCCCTCCCGGTCATGCGGTCCGGGCCATAATCGCCGAAGCAGTGGCTGGCCTGGGCAAGCCTGAGCGTCCCATGGCCGCGCCAGGTGAGAGATCGTTGGCTGAATGCGCTGTATTGCAATTTGCACTACGTCACGCTATTCTCCGACGTGGGAGGTGCCCATGGCCGCCAACGCTGAACGCAAGGAACACCCGATCTCGATGCGCCTGCCGGAGGCCGACATCGCGATGATCGATCGTGCGGCTGGTCTGCGCGGCCGGTCGCGCACGGATTTCGTACGCGAGGCGGCCGTTCGCGCAGCCGAGGACGTGCTGATGGAGAACCGGTTGATCCGCATGAGTCCGGAAGGCTTCGCCGATTTCATGGCGGCCTTGTCGGGGCCGGCGGCCGCGGTGCCTGAAATGGTGGAATTGGCGAAGCGGCCAGCCCCGTGGGAGCCAGGCGACGTCGCGAAACGCTGAGCCGTGACCCTTTCTGCCCCCGAACCGCTGACGGTGGCCCACGACGTTTCCGAGTTCACTTGCGGAAAGCCATCGCTCGACCATTGGCTCAAGACGCGGGCGCTCTCCAATCAGGAGAAAGGCTTCACAGCCGTCCTGGTTGTCCACGAGATCGGGCGCGTCGTTGGCTACTATGGTCTCGCGCCGACAGCGGTCGTTCCGAGCGTGCTACCGCGCTCAGTCCGCACGGGTCAGCCGCCTGATCCTGTTCCGTGCCTGCTGCTTGGTCAACTCGCGACCGATATCGGCTGGGCTGGACGCGGGATTGGGACGGGCTTGGTAAAACACGCGTTCGAGCGCTGTGTGAAGGCAGCGGCACTTGTCGGCGGCCGCGCTCTCATGGTCAATGCCGTCGATACCGAGGCCGCCGCGTTCTGGCAGCGGCGTGGCTTCATTCCCTCAAAGGATGATCCGCTCGTGCTGTTTCGCGCGATCGCCGCGATCGCCGCATCTCTGGCGGAGGCCCGACGATGACGATGACACCATTATCGCTTCCGTCGAGACGAACGGTCGCGGCTTCGGTCGGGTCCGGCCGGGGCGCATTTCGGATGTGTCGGGTGACAGCCGTGGCAATCTCACGGAGAGCGCGGCGCGGCGTCAGTATCCGGCGGGTTCGGTTCTGCGGCGATCACCAGATCCGCGACGTTCTGCACAGCCTGATAAAGCTACGAGGCAAGCCGCGAGGAGATGGCGCCATCGCCGCGGTGGGATCACCGAAGGAGTCTCCTATGCCTGTTCACTGGGTCTCCGGAAGCGGACGGTATCGTTCAGAGGTGGCCCTGCTGGTTTGAACAGTGTGAGCCGGTGGCGGGCGAGCACTTGCTCTTCGGCATCCTGACCTGCCCGGCCACGACAGCCCGGTTTGCCGGCGTCGGCCTCCTGTGCGATGGCTGGCGAAGCATTCGTGCATCAACCCCGAGGGCATCCGGCCCCGGCGGTTCCCCCGCCGGCCGCGCCCTCCCCCGCCCGAGAGACGCCCCCCGTGTCCAACATCGACGACATTCCCTTCGACCGGACGCCGGTTGCCGCCGGCACCCTCGAGGCCGTGGCGCCCGGCGTGCGCCGCCTGATCGCCGCCAATCCCGGCCCGTTCACCTATACCGGCAGCTGCAGCTATGTCGTCGGCACCGGCAGGGTGGCGATCATCGATCCCGGGCCGGACGATCCCGCCCACATCGCCGCCCTGCTCGATGCCGTGCGCGGCGAGACGGTGACGGACATCTTCGTCTCCCACACCCACCGCGACCATAGCGACGGGGTGGCTGCCCTGAAGGCCGCGACCGGCGCGCGGGTGCTGGCGGCCGGCCCGCACCAGACGGCACGGCCGCTCCATATCGGCGAGACCAACCCGCTCGATGCCGCCGCCGACCACGACTTCCGCCCCGACCTCGCTTTGCCGGACGGCGCGGTGGTGAGCGGCCCGGACTGGATGATCGAGGGGGTGGCCACCCCCGGCCATACCGCCAACCACATGGTGTTCGCGCTGCGCGAGGCCGGCGTGCTGTTCACCGCCGACCACATCATGGCGTGGTCGACCTCGATCGTGGCGCCGCCGGACGGCGCGATGGCCGACTACATGGCCTCGCTGCGGAAGCTGCGCGACCGGCCGGAGACGGTCTATCTCCCCGGCCACGGCGCGCCAGCCCGCGAGGCGCCGCGCTTCCTCGAAAGCTACATCCGCCACCGCGAGGGCCGCGAGGCCTCCATCCTCCACCGGCTTCACAAGGGCGAGGCCGACATCCCCACCCTGGTGCGGGCGATCTATATCGGCATCGACCCGCGGCTGATGGGACCGGCCGGCCTGTCGGTGCTGGCGCACCTGGAGGACCTGGTGGCGCGCGGCGTGGTGCGCACCGAGGGTGCGCCCTCGATCGCCGGCCGCTACCGGCTGGCGTGATACCACCCCACTGACGTCTTGCTGACACGGCGCTGACAGCGCCGGTCAGGGCACCGTCAGCCCCCCTCGGGCAAGGATGCTGCCGGCCACACCGGGCCAGCATCGCCGAGGGGAGCCCACCATGACGAGACACGTCCGCCCGCAGGAGGCTTGCGCCTTGGCGGCCGAGATGCCCGCGCCGCAGGCCGGCGAGGTCGTGGTGTGGGACCGCGCGGTGCGGCTGTTCCACTGGCTGCTGGCGGCCGCGGTGTTCGCGGCGCTCGCCACCGGCCTTGTGGCGCCGCGGCCGTGGCTCGACGCGCATGTGGTGCTCGGCACCGCCGCCGCCGTGCTGGTGGTGTTCCGGCTGGTGTGGGGCGTGCTCGGGCCGACCTACGCACGCTTCGCGAGCTTCCCGCCCGATCCGCGCGCCGCCCTCGCCCATGCCGGCGGCATGCTGCGCGGGCGGACGATTCATGATGCGGTTTCCGGGAGATCACTGCGTGATCCCGGAAACGAACTCGCCGAAAACCCTGGCCCGGAAGGCGGATTTTCGGCGAGCGGAATGCGGTTCTCCGGCTTGATCAGCCGGAATCCGCATTTCATCGGCCACAATCCGCTCGGCGCGATGATGGTGGCGACGCTGCTCGTTGTCATCGTCGCGCTCACCGTCACCGGCGTCGTCATGCTCGGCGGGCTGGCCAAGGAGGGGCCGCTCGCGGCGGCGACCAGCTTCGCCGCAGGCGCCAGCGCCCGCGACATCCACGCGGCGCTGGGCTGGCTCATCCTGGCGCTGGCTGTGCTGCACATTGCGGGCGTGCTGATCGAAGGCCGGCGCGAAGGGCAGAGCCTGGTGTGGGGCATGGTCACCGGGCGCAAGGCCGCGATGCCGGGCGCAGTGACGGCGCCCGAGCGCGCGGCGCGCCCGCGCCTTGCCGCAGCCATTCTCGCCACTCTTGCAGTGGTGCTGGTGCCGGCGATCGTGATGGCCTCGCGCCAGCCGGCGGCCGGCGTGCCGACGGCGCCGCTCGATCCGCTCTATGTGCACGAATGCGGCGCGTGCCATTCGCCGCATCATCCCAGCATCGCCCCCTCTGCCACCTGGGCCGGGATCGTCGAACACCTCACGGCGCATTTCGAGGAAGACGCGAGCCTCAGCGAGGCCGATACCGCGCGGCTTGCCGCCTATCTCGCCGACAATTCGGCTGAGCGGTTCGACACCAAGGCCGCCAATCTGTTGCGCACGCCGAGCGCCGATGCGCCGCTGCGCATCACCGCAACCGCGGGCTGGACGCGGCTGCACCGCGGCGTTCCCGCCAACGTCTTCACCACGCGCGCGGTGGGCGGTGCGCTCAACTGCTCCGCCTGCCACGCCGACGCCGAAACCGGCCACTTCGCGGCCCGCGCCATCGCATTGCCAAAGGAGACACACTGACCATGCGCCTGCTCGTTCCCGCCGCCATCCTGCTCGGCTCGACCGTCACCGCCTTCGCCCTGACCCCGTCGCAGACCACGATCCTCAAGCCCTACGTGTCCAGCGCCCAGCCGGGCTTCACGCCCTCGGCCGAGCGCGGCCGCGCCTTCTTCTTCGCCAATCACGGGGGCGGCAAGGCCGATACGCCCGCCTGCACCTCGTGCCACACCACCGACCTGAAGAAGCCCGGCCAGACGCGCGCCGGCAAGGCGATCGACCCGATGGCGCCGTCCGTCGTGCCCGCGCGCTACAGCGATGCGGCGGAAGTCGAGAAGTGGTTCCGGCGGAACTGCAAGGACGTGCTCGGCCGCGAATGCACCGCCGAGGAGAAGGCCGACGCGCTGGTGTTCCTGTTCGGATTGTGAGGAGAGACAAATGCCGACCCTGTCCCGCCGCATCGCGCTCGGCGTGCCGCTGATCGCCGGCCTGCTGACCGCCACCCCGCTCTTTGCCGATGGCCTGCGCGTTCCGCCGGTGAACGATCCGGTGGTGGCGAAGGAATGCGCGTCCTGCCACATGCTCTACCCGGCCGGGCTCCTGCCCGCCCGCTCGTGGACCGCGCTGATGGCGAGCCTGAAGGACCATTTCGGCGACAATGCCGAACTCGACGCCGACACTGCCAAGCGCATCACCGACTATCTCGTCGCCAATTCCGCCGACACCCTGCCCGGCCGGCGCGGTCGCGACCGCCATTCGTGGCTCGGCGACTGGTGGCACGGCGAGCGCCACCACGACGAAGGCCGCCACGGCGAGCGCGTGCGGTGGCGCGACGACGACGCGCGCGACTCAGGCCGCACCCCCGCCGCCCCCGCGACGCCGACGGTGGTGCCGACCCGCATCACCGAGCTCGGCTGGTTCAAGCGCAAGCACGAAAAGCGCGACCGCATCGCACCGGCGACGCTGAAGAAGAAGGGCGCGAAATTCGCCGGCGACTGCAAGGCCTGCCACCAGGACGCCGAGCGCGGCATCTTCGAGGACGAGGACTGAGACGGCTTTCGGGTGATCGGCTCGGCCTTTCTTCCCTCTCCCACCCGGGCCGCGCTTGCTCGCGCCCGGGCGCAGGCTCTTGCGGGAGAGGGTGGCGAGACCGAGCGTTAGCGAGGTCGAGCCGGGTGAGGGGTGTATAGGGGCGTATGCCGAAAAGTTTACCCCTCACCCGCCTCGCGATCTGAAGATCGCGAGGCACCCTCTCCCACAAGGGGAGAGGGAAGGAAGCGGCGGTCGGCCGATGATCCTTCCGGCCCATTCAGCCAGATTCCGCGTCAGCCCTTCCTGCGTTCGGGGCGGTAGAACCAGCGCCCACCCTGCTTGCGGAACAGCGAGCGTTCGCGGTGTTTTTCCTCGCGGCCGCCGTTGCGGCGGAAGCTGGCGATGAACTCGACCACGCCCTTGTTGCCCTCCTCCGAACCTGCCAGCACCTTGAGGCCGGTGAAGGTCGAAGTGCGCATCCACGCACGCGCGACATCATGGTCGAAATCATAGCGGCGCTGCGGATCGGTGGTGGCGAGAATGTAGTCGAAATCGCCGCGGGCATAGGCCGTGTAGCGCGAGCGCATCAGCGCCTCGGGCGAGCCGGCCTGCGCCTCTCCCGCCAAGAGCGGCCCGCAGCATTGGTCGAACGGCCGGCCGGAACAGCACGGGCACTCCATAAGACACTCCTTGACTCCGACGTTCCCTGAGCCTTCGCGGCACGGCCTTCCCGCTGTCCTGTCCGGGCGCAGAAGCCCCGCTCACAGCCGCGCCGCCACCACGCGGGCGATCTCGTCGTCGGTCAGCATAACGGGGTTGGTCTTCATGCTCGATCCACGGCTGCCGGCGACGATGCGCGCCACGTCATCCGCCACCACGCCGAGCGCCGACAGCCGCGGCAGCGCGAGGCGCTGCGTCCAGTCCGCCAGCGTCGCCACCAGCGCGGTGCGCGCCGCCTCCGCCGATGCGCCCTCGGCGTTCGCCAGCAGGCGCCCGGCTGCGGCATATTTCGCCAGCGCCGGATTTTGCGGATCGCGCGCGGTCATCGCCTCGATATTGACCTGCGTCGCGGCGGCCACCAGCGTGCCGCACACCACGCCGTGCGGGATGGGAAACAACGCGCCGAGCGGCGAGGCCAGTCCATGCACCGAGCCGAGCCCGGTCTGCGCCAGGCAGATGCCGGAGACGAGCGCCGCATAGGCCATGCCGGCGCGGGCTTCAACTGCTGCGGCGCCCCGGTCGTACCAGTCGAGGAGAGCGTCGCGCACCGCCGCGAGGCCCGACAGCGCCAACGCGTCGGTGAGCGGATTGGCCCGCGCCGACACGTAGCTTTCGAGAAGCTGGGTCAGCGCGTCCATGCCGTTGGCCGCGACCAGGGCCGGCGGGCAGGTCGCGAGCAGGTCGGGATCGACGATGGCGACCCTGGCGATAAGCGCGTCGTCGCGGAACGACTTCTTGAAGCCGTCCGCACCGATGCGCGACAGCACCGCGTTCTTGGTCGCCTCCGAGCCGGTGCCGGCCGTGGTCGGCACGGCGATGAACGGTGTCGCCGGGCCGCGATAGGGCTTGTCGGCGCCGACGCCTTCGAGATGATCCATCACCGAATTGCCGGGCGCGATGAGCCCGGCGATGGCTTTCGCCGCATCCAGCACGCTGCCGCCGCCGATGCCGACCACCACCTTGATGCCGGTGCCGTGGACGGCGCGCACCGCGCCGTCCACCAGCTCCGGCGACGGCTCGCCCGCCACCTCGACCGTCTGCCAACTCAGGCCGCGCTGGCGCAACGCCTGAAACAGCGCCCCGGCGTGCGGCGAGGCGGCGAACGAGCCTGCCCCGGTCACCAGCAGCAGGCGCGCGCCGAATCGCGCCGCCAGATCGGGCAGCTTCTGCACCGCCCCGGCGCCGAATTCGATGCGGGGCAGCGCGGCGATCGCGAACGGGGCGATCATCACGGCGCCGGGAACAGGGCGCGCATCGGCTCGCCCCGGCGCGGCGCGGCCATCATCGGCGCCACCGCGTCGCGCCAGGCGGCATAATGGGCCGTCTGCTTGTGGGCGGCGGCATCCTCGGCGCTGGCATAGGCCTCATACAGGATGAAGCGGGCGGGATCGTCCGGCGCCTGCAGCACATCGAAGCGGCGGTTGCCGGGCTCGCGCACCGACGCCTCGTGGTTGGCGCGCGTCGCCGCGATGAAGGCGTCGACCGCTTCGGGCTTGATCACGACATGGACGAGCGTGACGTGCATCCGACCTGCTCCGGGTTCGGGAGAACGGTCCGCCGCCGTCTCCCCTGATGAGGCGAACAGTGCCAAAGCAATCGCTGCGATGGCAATACGGATCGGGTCATTACGGGCTGGGCGACGCGCCGATTGCCGAGATTGCGCGCCGGTGCCGGCGACCGGGTGCGGACTGCGGCGCTCCCGCGCGATCCGCCAAAGACCGCATCGGGGCTTGCGTCGGGGCTTCCGGCTGCGACCTGGCGCACTGGAACGCCCTTCCGCCGGGCACTATCGGCGTCTCCCGCCGCAACCGGCGTGGGATCACGGGCTTGCCGGCGGCGCCGGCGTGGTATGATCATCCCCAAAAAGGGATTGAGCATGGACCTGAGCGCGGCAATCGATCTGTTGGGAGAGGGCAGCGTGCTCGCGCTCGGCGGGCTCGCCATCGGCGCCGCGTTCGGCTTCGCGGCCCAGCGCAGCCGCTTCTGCCTGCGCGCGGCGGCGATCGAGTTCTGGCACGGGCACGTCGACCGCAAGGTCGCGGTCTGGCTGATGGCGTTCGCCACCGCGGTTGTGTGGACGCAGGCGCTGATCCTCTTCAGCGCGCTCGACGTGTCGGAGGCGCGCCAGCTCGCCCAGCGCGGCAGCCTGTCGGGCGCGGCCATCGGCGGGTTGTGCTTCGGCGCCGGCATGATCATGACGCGCGGCTGCGCCAGCCGGCTGCTGGTGCTGTCGGCCACCGGCAATCTGCGCGCGCTGCTGTCCGGCTTGGTGATGGCGGTTGCCGCGCAATCGGCAATGCGCGGCGCGTTGGCGCCACTGCGCGAGGCGGTCACCGGGTGGTGGACCATCGACGGCACGGGCGCCCGCGACCTGCTCGTGCTGCTCGGGCTCGACCACCGCCATGCGCTCGCCTTCGGGCTCGTCTGGTGCGGCGCAGCCTACGCCTACGCCCTGCGCAGCCGGCTGCCGTGGGGCATGTGGTTCACGGCCTCGGGCGTGGGCGGCGCGGTGGCGGTCGGCTGGCTGTTCACCTATCTCGTGTCGCAGGCCAGCTTCGCGCCGGTGCGGCTGACCAGCATCACCTTCACCGGCCCGTCCGCCGACACGCTGATGTTCGTGCTCGACCAGACCCGCATGGTGTGGAACTTCGACATCGGGCTGGTGCCGGGGGTGTTCCTCGGCTCGCTCGCCGCAGCCCTGCTGTTTCGCGAGTTCGAGCTGGTCGGCTTCCGCGACGGCCAGAGCATGCGGCGCTACATTGCGGGCGCGGTGCTGATGGGCTTCGGCGGCATGCTCGCCGGCGGCTGTGCGGTCGGCGCCGGGGTGTCGGGCGGCGCCATCTTCGCGGTGACCGCCTGGGTGACGCTGGTCTCGATCTGGGCCGCCGCCGGCATCACCGACCGGTTGATCGACACCGACGAGACCCCGGTCGTGGCGACCCCGCGCCCGGCCGAGTAGCGCGGTCTTCGAGTTGTCGCAGTCTCTTTCGCAAAACCGGTTCCCACGTTTGCGGAGAATGCTCTAGATCCCCGGATCGTCGACCTCCGGCGCGCGCGCCGGGCCGCAGAACGCCGCGTGCAGGGCCAGGATCACGTCGCGGACCTCCTCGCGGGCCAGCGAATAATAGATGTGCGTCCCCTCGCGCCGCGCCTGGACGAGGCGGTCGCTCTTCAGGCGGGCGAGCTGCTGGGAGACCGCCGGCTGACGCTGGTCCAGGATCTCGGCGAGCTCGCTGACCGACTTGTCGCCCTCGGCCAGCAGGCACAGGATGACGAGGCGGGATTCGTGCGAAAGCGCCTTCAGCAGTTCGCTGGCATCGCGCGCATATGACAGCAGCTCGGCGATGTCGACGCGCCGCCGGGCGACCAGGAGGCGGCTCACGCGCGAGGGCGCGGTCGGATGAGCGGCCATCACGGCACTGATTCGAGAAGCTGTCCGAGGCGGCTCCAGAAGAACTCGTCGCCGGGATAGCCCTCGATGCGGCCGATCTCGACGCCGCCCTCGACCAGCACGAAGGTCGGCGTGTAGCGCACCGGCCGCGTCAGCGTGAACGCCTCAAGATCCCTGCCGCGGAATTCGACCTGGCGGAGCGGCGCACGGCGCCCCTCCGGGGTCTTGTCGTAGGCCGGGCGCACCTGCGCCTCGAACGCGCGACAATAGGGGCAGCCGGCGTCGCGGACGTAGAGCAGCTCGGCCGCCCACGCGGGACCGATCGCGCTCGCGACCAGAAGCGCGGCGCACACGAGAAGCGCGCGCCGCGTGTGCGGCGCAGCGAAAGGTGGGGATCGACGGATGGGCCAAGTCATCGCAAAATCTGAATTCATGCAAGACTAGCCGATGTGACGCGCGGGCGCTACGGCACGGGAGGGCTTCGATGTCGCTGGACGTGAATCTGGCCGCGGCGTTCGCCGCGGGCCTGCTGTCCTTTCTGTCGCCCTGCATCCTGCCGCTGGTGCCGCCCTATCTGACATGGCTCGCCGGAGCCTCGCTCGCCGAGATGACGGCCGAGACGCCGCCGCCCGGCACGGCGCGCCGCGCCGTGGTCCGCGCGCTCGCCTTCGTGCTCGGCTTCTCGACGGTGTTCGTGGCGCTGGGCGCGAGCGCGTCGGTGATTGGCCAGCTCCTGCTCGACCACGTGGCGATCCTGTCCCGGATCGCCGGCGTGGTGATCGTGGTGTTCGGGCTTCATTTCGTCGGCGCGTTCCGTATCCCACTGCTCTATCGCGAGGCGCGCTTCGCCGCCGCCGCCAAGCCTGTGGGGCTCCTCGGCGCGTTCGTGCTCGGCCTCGCCTTCGCCTTCGGCTGGACGCCCTGCGTCGGGCCGGTGCTGGCCTCGATCCTGATGGTCGCCGGTGCCGAGGATACGGCGGCGCGCGGCGCGCTGCTGCTCGGCGGCTACGCGCTCGGCATCGGCGTGCCGTTCCTCGCCGCCGCCGCGTTCGTGCGGCCGTTCCTGGGCTTCCTCGCCCGCTTCCGTCGGCACCTCGGTGTGATCGAGAAGGTGGTCGGCGTGCTGCTGATCGTCACCGGCGTCCTGATCTTCACGCGCACCATGGCCGATGTCGGCGGCTGGCTGCTCGAGCTGGTGCCGGCGCTCGGGCGGATCGGCTGAACCTCAGCCGAAGCGCAGCACCAGCAGCCGGTCGAACGCCTTCAGCTCGATCAGCAGGCGATACACCAGCTCGCCGTCGCCGGCCTCGACCGCGGCCGGAATGCGCGCCAGCGATGCGAGCGCGCCGTCGACGGAGCGGCGGAAGTCGGGGTCGGCCGCGACGGCCGGCGCGGCCTCGGCGTTGCAGCGTCCCAGTGCTGCGGCGGTGGCCGCGGCGGCTTGGCGCGTGGCGGGCCCGGGCGGCGCATTGCGATATGAGTCGAGCGCGGCGAAGGCGCGGCTCGCGGCGCGGATGCAGTCGGCAAACAGCGGCCGGCCGGCCGCCTGGCGCCGCATCGCCAGCTCGTCACCGATTCGCCCGACGAGTGCGCCGGCTTGGGCGAGGTCGCCGGCATCGAGCGCGCGCAGTGCCTCGCGCGCCTGGGTGGCCACCGGATCCGCGCCGGCCGTTGCTTCGAGGCGCTCAAGCGCCAGCGCGGCGAGGTCGACATTCTCGGTGCGGATGTAATCGGCCGCCGTGCGCAGCGCCGCGAGCACCGGCGCGGCGGTGGCGATCTCGATGCCGGCGGTCCCGGCGATCGCCGCGCGTTGCGGCGCAAACGCCAGCAGCGCACACAGCGCGAGGGTCGCGGCAATCCGATGGTTGCGGGGCCGGCGCGCTGGCTCTACCTTCGATTCGACCGTCACGAGGAGCCCCCGCCCATGCTCTCGCGCCGCGCCGTTCTCGCCGCCGCTGTGCTGCCGATCGCCGGCACGCTCCGCGCCGAGCCGCTTGTCACCGAGGATGGCCTGCTTACCCAGGACTGGTTCCTGCAGAGCCTGCTCGAACTGGCCGACGATGTCGCGACCGCGACCGCCGCCGGCAAGCGCTTCGCCATCATGTGGGAGTTGCGCGGCTGCCCGTACTGCCGCGAGACCCACGTCAAGAACCTCGCCGATCCGGCGATCGCCGCGTTCGTGAGAACCCGCTTCGACGTGCTGCAGCTCAACGTCACCGGGCAGCGCGAGGTGGTCGACTTCGACGGCGCCAAGCTCACCGAGAAGGCGCTGGCCGAGAAGTACGGCGTGCGCTACACGCCGACCTTCCAGTTCTTTCCGCAAAGCGCCGAGGGCCTCGCCGGCAAGAAGCCGCGCGAGCGCGAGGTCGCGCGCGCCCAGGGCTATCTCGAACCGCCGCAGTTCCTCGCGCTGTTCCGGTTCGTCGCCGACAGGGCCTACGAGGCGGGCCCGCTGCGCGACTATCTGCGCGCGCAGGGGCTGTGAGCCGCGCCTCACTTGTTCACCGGCGAATCCGGATCGAGCAGGAACGCCACCGCGTCCTTGATCTGCTCGATGGTGAGGAAGCCGTTGTGGCCGAACCGCGGCATGGTGGAGCAGGCCATCGTGCCCTGGCCGTTGTAGATGCGCTCGTAAACTTCCTTCTGCGCCGCCTCGCTCGTGCCCTTCAGCTTGCCGTAGCCGAGCAGACTCGGGCCGAGCGTGCCATAGCTGATCTCGGTCGGCGCGAGCTGGTGGCAGGCGTAGCAATTGCCGCCATTGGCGCGCTTGGGATCGTCGCCCATGCGGCCGCCGAAGCCGGACAGCGCGGAGGCCTGGCCCTTCTTCCAGTCGCCGAGGAATTTGCCATCGGCCGGATAGGCGACATTCTTCTTCTCGCGCGCGACGATCGCCTTGGCGACCTTGGGCGGCGGGGCGTTGCGGTACTGCGAGCACAGCCGCATCGTCTCGTCCTGGTCGACGCGCGCCTGCATGTCGGCCGGCAGATCGCGCCACGAGGCCGCGACGGCGCGCTCGACACGGGCGGGGCTGATCGCGTCGGCCGCGGCGGCCGTCGCAACCGGGGCGAAGACGGCGGCACAGAGCGCCGCGAGAGTGGTCCGGATCATCGCAGGCTCCTCATCGCTTGATCGACGGCACTTCGATCTTGCCGCCTTCGGCCTTCTTGGTCAGGTACGCGGTGAGCGCGATCGTCACCTCGGACGTGTAGCCGACGTCCGGCATGCGCATCTGCCAATAGCAGTCCCACAGCCGGTGCTGCATGGTGCGCAGCGACGCCTGCGACACGCGATAGGTCGGCCACGAGGCCATCGTCGCCTGGGCGTCCTTTGGCGTATCGAAGTGCGGCAGCTTCTGCAGCCGGATGCGCTGGCCCTCCTGGCCGTGGCAGGTCTGGCAGGAGAAGTCGTTGACGCTGGCGCGGCGGAAGAACAGCGCCTCGCCGAGCGCGACCATCTCGCGCTCCTTGGGGTGCTCCATCTTCGCGGCATAGACGTGCCCGTTGGAGCGGTTGGCGACGAAGGCGACGAGGGATTCGATCTCGGTCGCCGGGTTGCCGCCGGAGCTTGCGAACGGCTTCTTGCGGATCGCCGCGGTGTCGAAGCCCTGGATCGTCTCCATGCACCACAGGATGCGCGACTCGGCGTCCATCACCTTGCCGGTGTCGGCGAAGTAGCGCGGCATCTTCGCGTAGGCGCCGTCGAGCTTGCCGGGGCCCTCGCCGAGGTCGCAGGTCTCGAGCGAGACGTTCTTGGTCCCGCGCGGCATCGACCACAGCGCCTCGCCCGCGTCGACCGCGAGGTAGCCTGGGTTCGACATCGGGTCGGAGATCATCGCCCGGTATTTTTCGAGCGTCTTGTCGGCGTCGTCGCCGGGCGAGCTCTGTGCCCGCGCGCCGCCGCAATCCAGCAAGCCGCCCCCGATCGACAGGGCGACGGCGAGTGCCATCGTTGCCGTTGTCCGCATGCGTCCTCCCGAGCGTGGCCGCGCCGGTTCGTGCCGGTTCATGGTGCCGCAGCCATAGCCGGAAGCATATATCCCAACATGCGAATGGAAAGATGCCGCGACTTTTTGAAGCAGTCGCGGAGAATATTTGTTTCCATTTTTGCGCTGCGAAAGAAATGCCTCATCGCAGAACGGCGCTGCAGCATAAGGAAGTTCCAAATTCGTCTTTCAGAGCTATTGCCTAACCGCTGCGGACCGGCTACCAAAATGCAAAAATACGAATGTTTCGGGGATGACACGGTGAAGCGACGGCGCCTCGCGCCGCGTTCCCTGGCGGGTGCAGGACACCCGCCACGACAAGGGCCCGTGCCTCCGGCGAGACGGGAGGAGAACGCGATGATGATGTCGACAACTCGGCGCGGCGCGCTTGTGCTCGGCGGTGCCGTGATCGGCGGTGCCGTCCTCGGCATGCCGCGGACGGCGGCCGCCAAGAACGACGCCGAGGATTTGATCAAGGCGTTCACCGGCGGCGCGTCGGTGGCCAAGGGCAAGGTCAAACTCGACCTGCCGGACATCGCCGAGAACGGCAACACCGTGCCGCTGGCGTTCACGGTCGACAGCCCGATGACCGCCGACGCCCACGTCGTCGCGGTGCTGGTGGTCGCCGAGGGCAATCCGCGCGGCGGCGTGGCGACGTTCCATTTCACGTCGGACACGGGCGTCGCCGAGGCCTCGACCCGCATCCGCCTCGCCCAGACCCAGAACGTGGTCGCGGTCGCCAAGATGAACGACGGGTCGTTCTTCTCGGACACGCGGCAGGTCAAGGTGACCATCGGCGGCTGCGGCGGCTGACCGGAACAGGACAGGGAGCGAACCGATGTCGACACCCGCACCGCGCCCGCGCATTCGCCTCGACAAGAAGGAGGCCAAGGCCGGCGACCTGATCGAGGTCAAGGCGCTCGTCGCCCACATCATGGAGTCCGGCCAGCGCCGCGACAAGGATGGCAACGTCATCCCGCGCAAGATCATCAACCGCTTCACCTGCGAGGTGAACGGCAAGCTGGTCTTCGCCTGCGACCTGGAGCCGGCGATCTCCGCCAATCCCTACATGCAGTTCAAGTTCAAGGCGCAGGAGTCGGGCAAGGTGGTTCTCACTTGGATCGACGACGACGGCAGCAAGATCGTCGGCGAGGAAACGCTGACCGTGAGCTGATGCGAGCCGCGGCCCAAGCGACGATGACCCAAGCGACAACGGCCAAGGCGACGACGGCCAAGGCGTCGGCCTCGTCGACGGCCCGATTGACGGTCGAGGCGACGCCCCAGGGGCCGGCCCAATAGTCGGCCAAGGCCGCGGCGACGCGCCACCGAGCGACGACATTGCGAACAAGGGTTCGCCACCCGTGCGCGCGGGTGGACGGGAGGATGCGTGCATGGCGACACGACGGGAGTTCCTGCAGCTCGCGGCGGCGACCGCGGCGGTGACCGGTGGGGTTGCCGGCGACGGCGGCTGGTCGCGCGCCTTCGCCCAGCAGCGCCTGACCCAGGCGGAGCTTTTGGCGTTCGAGCCGCTCGGCAACGTGACGCTGGTCCACGTCACCGACCTCCATGCGCAGCTGAAGCCGATCTTCTTTCGCGAGCCGACCGTCAATCTCGGCGTCGGCGAGGCTGCCGGCACGCCGCCCCACGTCACCGGCGCGGCGCTGCTTGAGGCGTTCGGGGTGCCGAAGGGCAGCGCGCTGGCGCACGCGCTCACCGACCAGGATTTCGAGGCGCTGGCCAAGGCCTATGGCCGGGTCGGCGGGCTCGACCGCATCGCCACCGTGGTTGGGGCGATCCGCGCCGAGCGGGGCGAGCGCGTGCTGCTGCTCGACGGCGGCGATACCTGGACCAACTCCTACACCTCGATGGCCACCAAGGGCCAGGACATGGTGGAGTGCATGGCGCTCCTGAAGCCGGACGCCATGACCGCGCATTGGGAGTTCACGCTCGGCGAAGAGCGGGTCAAGGAGATCGTCGATCAGCTCGGCTATCCGTTCCTGTGCCAGAACGTGCGCGAGAGCGAGTTCCAGGACGAGGTGTTCAAGGCGTCGGCGACCTTCGAACGCGGCGGCGTGAAGATCGCGGTGATCGGCCAGGCCCTGCCCTATACGCCGATCGCCAATCCGCGCTGGATGATCCCGAACTGGACGTTCGGCATCCGCGAGAAGGAGCTGCAGGCCGAGGTCGACAAAGCGCGCGCCGAGGGAGCGCAGCTTGTCGTGCTGCTGTCCCACAACGGCTTCGACGTCGACCGCAAGCTGGCCGGCCGCGTCACCGGCCTCGACGTGATCCTGACCGGCCATACGCATGACGCGCTTCCGGCGCCGGTCAAGGTCGGCCAGACGCTGCTGATCGCCTCAGGCAGCCACGGCAAGTTCGTCTCGCGCCTCGACCTCGACGTGACGGGCGGCAAGGTCGCAGGCTTCCGCTACCGGCTGATTCCGATATTCGCCGATGCGATCGCGCCTGACCCGGCGATGGCGGCGGCGATCGCCCGCCAGCGTGCGCCGCACGAGGCGATGCTGGCGGAGGTGGTGGGGCGCACCGAGACCACGCTCTATCGCCGCGGCAACTTCAACGGCACGCTCGACGACGTGATCTGCGACGCCCTGCTGGCCGAGCGCGACGCCGAGATCGCGCTGTCGCCCGGCTTCCGCTGGGGGGCGAGCCTGCTGCCGGGTCAGGCGATCACCCGCGAGGACGTCTACAACGCCACCGCCATGACGTATCCGGCAGCGTACCGCATGACGATGAGCGGCGCTCGGCTGAAGGAGGTGCTGGAGGACGTGGCCGACAACATCTTCAATCCCGATCCCTACCTCCAGCAGGGCGGCGACATGGTGCGCGTCGGCGGGCTCAGCTACGCCATCGACGTGACGAAGCCGATCGGCGCGCGCATCAGCGATCTCCGCCTGGCGCGAACCGGCGCCCCGCTCGATCCGAAGAAGGACTACGTCGTCGCCGGCTGGGCGAGCGTGAACGAGGGCGTCGAGGGTCCGGCGATCTGGGACGTCGTGTTTGCGCATCTCGCCCGCAACAAGACCGTCGCGCCGAACGGCGCCGGCAACGTCAGGATCCTGTGAAGCCGGGCTCGTGCCCCGATCGGAGCAGCTTATGTCGAGCGATACCAACGGACGCAATCGGGTTTCACGGCGCGGGCTGCTCGGCACCGCGCTTGCCGCCGGCGGCGCGATCACGCTGCCGCGCGGCGCGTCCGCCGGACCGGGCAATCCCGCCAACCAGCCGCCCAACCTGCCGGACTGGAGCCGCACGCTCGGCGACGGCGTCGCGGTGCGCGCCTATGGCAAGCCGTCCAGGCACGAGGCCGATGTCATCCGCCGCGACGTCGAGTGGCTGACGGCGTCGCGCGAAAGCTCGGTCTCCTTCACCCCGCTGCACGAGCTCGACGGCATCATCACGCCGAACGGCCTGTGCTTCGAGCGGCATCATGGCGGCATCGCCGAGGTCGACCCGGCCGACTGGCGGCTGGTGCTCCACGGCCTCGTCGACAAGCCGCTGATGTTCACGCTCGACGACATCAAGCGCCTGCCGCGCACCAACCGGGTCTACTTCGCCGAGTGCGCGGCCAATTCGGGCATGGAGTGGCGCGGCGCGCAGCTCAATGGCTGCCAGTTCACCCACGGCATGATCCACAATGTGATGTACACCGGCGTGCCGCTGAAGATCCTGCTGGAGGAGGCAGGGCTGAAGCCCAACGCCAAGTGGCTGCTGATCGAGGGCGGCGATGCTGCGGCGATGACGCGCTCGCTGCCGCTCGCCAAGGCGCTCGACGACTGCCTGGTCGCCTATCGCATGAACGGCGAGATGCTGCGGCCGGAGAACGGCTATCCCGTCCGCATCGTCGTGCCGGGCTGGGAAGCCAACATGTGGGTGAAGTGGCTGCGCCGCATCGAGGTCGGCGACCAGCCGTGGCACCACCGCGAGGAGACGTCGAAGTACACCGACCTGCTGGAGAACGGCCGGGCGCGCCGCTTCACCTATGTCATGGACGCCAAGTCGGTCATCACCAGTCCGAGCCCGCAGGCGCCGCTGAAGCACGGCAAGGGCTTCACGGTGCTGTCGGGCATCGCCTGGTCGGGGCGGGGCAAGATCGCGCGCGTCGACGTCTCGCTCGACGGCGGCCGCAACTGGCGTACCGCGCGGCTCGACGGGCCGGTGCTCGACAAGTCGATGGCCCGCTTCTACGTCGAGTTCGACTGGGACGGACGCGAGCTGTTCCTGCAGTCGCGGGCGATGGACGAGACCGGCTACGTCCAGCCGACCAAGGACGAACTGCGCAAGGTGCGCGGGCTCAACTCGATCTACCACAACAACGGCATCCAGACGTGGCGCGTGCTGCCCGGCGGCGAGGTGGAAAATGTCGAGATCGCGTGAGGTCATGGTCGAGATCTTGGTCGCGCTGGCGCTTCTCGCGGGCGCCGGAATCGGCGTTGCCGGCGCCGAGAGCGCGCCGAAGCCGGGCGGCAAGTCGGACGGCAAGACGGTCGCCGTCACGGCGCCCGCGCCGGCGGCCAAGGCCGCGCCGGTCCACTACGGCATCGGGCGCGAGGCGAAGCCGGAGGAGATCGCCGGCTGGGACATCGACATCCGGCCCGACGGGCAGGGCCTGCCGAAGGGCCGCGGCACGGCGCGCGACGGCGAGGACATTTTCGTCGCCAAGTGCGCCGCCTGCCACGGCGAGTTCGGCGAGAGCACGGGGCGCTGGCCGGTGCTGGCCGGCGGCGCGGGCTCGCTGGCGAGCCACGATCCGGTCAAGACCATCGGCTCCTACTGGCCCTACGCCTCGACGGTGATCGACTATATCCGCCGCGCCATGCCGTTCGGCGACGCGCAGTCGCTCACCAACGACGAGCTCTACGCCATCACCGCCTATCTGCTGTTCCTCAACGACGTGATCACCGACCGGGAGTTCGTGCTGTCGGACGAGACGTTCCCGACGATCAGGCTGTCGAACGAGGCGAACTTCTTCAACGACGACCGCGAGGCGTCGGAGAAGGCGTTCTGGAAGAAGACCCCGTGCATGACCGCCTGCGCGAGCGGCGAGCCGAAGATCGTCGGCCGCGCCCGCGCCATCGACGTCACGCCGGAAGACGGCAAGGGGCCGCAGGTCGAATGACGCGGAGCGGAGGGATCGCTGTCCTCGCGGTGCTCGCGGCCCAGGTGGCCGCGGCGGACGCCCTGCGTATCGGCGACCGCGAGCTTGGCGAATACCTGTCCTCGGAATGCGTCACCTGCCACCAGCTCAGCGGCAGGTACGACGGCATCCCTTCCATCGTCGGCTGGCCGCCGGACAGCTTCATCGCCATCCTCACCGACTATCGGGAGAAGCGCCGGGAAAACCCGGTGATGCGCTCGATCGCGGTCAAGTTCACGGACGAGGAGATCGCGGCGCTGGCCGCCTATTTCGGCAGCATGGCGCCGACGACGGGAAGCCTGGCGCCGAAGACGGACTGAGGAGACGGCGGGTAGCCGGCCACAGAGCCGGCACCCGGGACGGGCAAGCCAACGGGAGGATCGATCATGACGGAACTCACCAGACGTCGCTTCACCGCAGGGGCGCTCGCCGCCACCGGCATTCTCGCCGCGCCCGCGGTGGCGCGCGGCAAGGGCAAGCCGCGCCTCGTCGTCATCGGCGGCGGCCCGGCCGGCGCGACCGTGGCGAAATACGTCGCCAAGGACTCGCAGGGCGCGATCGACGTCACGATGGTCGAGCCGCTCGCGTCCTTCACCACCTGCTTCCATTCCAACCTCTTTCTCGGCGGCTTCAAGGGCTGGGAGCAGATCACCCATCCCTACAAGCTGGCGAGCTATGGCGTGACTCACGTCCGCCAGATGGCGACCGGGATCGACCGCGACAAGCGCGAGGTGACGCTCGCCGACGGCACGAAGCTCGCCTACGACCGGCTGGTGGTGGCGCCGGGCATCGACCTCAAGTTCGACTCGGTGCCGGGCTGGTCGGAGGCGGCAGCCGAGGTCATGCCGCACGCCTGGAAGCCGGGGCCGCAGATGCAGCTGCTCAAGGCGCAGCTCGATGCGCTGGAGGACGGCGCCACCATCGTGATGGTCGCCCCGCCGAATCCCTATCGCTGCCCGCCGGGGCCCTACGAGCGCGCCTCGTGCATGGCGCACGTCCTGAAGGCGAAGGGGCATACCCAGTCGCGCATCGTCATCATTGACCCCAAGGACCGCTTCTCCAAGATGGCGGCGTTCCAGGAGGGGTGGCAGAAGCACTACCCCGGCATGATCGAGTGGATGGACCCGAAGATGCACGGCGGGCTGAAGAGCGTCGACCCCGCGGCGATGACGGTGACCACCGACCTCGAGACCATCAAGGCCGACCTCGTCAACGTCATCCCGGCGCAGATGGCCGGGCGCATTGCGCGCGAGGCCGGGCTTGTCAACGAGACCGGCTACTGCCCGATCGACGCGACCAATATGAGGTCGAAGCTCGATCCCAATATCTACGTGCTCGGCGACGCCGCGATCGCCGGGGCGATGCCGAAGTCTGCCTTTGCCGCCAACAGCCAGGCCAAGGTGGTGGCGATGATGGTGCGCGGCGAGCTGGCCGGGGCGCGGACCTTCCCGGCCCGCTACGCCAACACCTGCTGGTCGGTGATCGAGACCGACGACACCATCAAGGTCGGCGGCCGCTATGAGGCCAAGGACGGCGCGATCGCCGAGGTCGAGGGCTTCGTCTCCAAGCCCGGCGAGGACGCCGCGACCCGCCGCCAGACCAGCGAGGAGAACATCGGCTGGTATTCCGGCATCACTGCCGACATCTTCGGCTGAGCGGGGAAGAGCGGTCATGCTCGATCGGCGGACGTTCGTCGGCGGCGTGGCGGGGGTGGCTGCGGCCGCGCTCGCCGCGCCGGTGATCGCGCAGGGCCGGCTCAAGGTGGTGGTGATCGGCGGCGGGCCGGGCGGCGCGACCGCCGCCAAGTATCTGGTGCGCGACGAGGCCAAGGTCGACGTCACGCTGGTCGAGGCCAACCGCACCTACGTCACGCCCTTCACCTCCAATTTGTTCCTCGGCGGGCTGAAGCCCTATGACGGGCTCGAATTCGGCTACGACCGGCTGGCCGGACACGGCGTCAGGCTGGTGTTCGACCGCGTGGTGGGGATCGACCGCGACATCCGGCGCGTGCGCACCGCGGGCGGCGAGGCGCTGGCCTACGACCGGCTGGTGATCTCGCCGGGAATCGACTTCCGGTGGGACGCGGTGCCCGGCTATTCCGAGGCGGCGGCGGCGCGCATGCCGCACGCCTGGCGCGGCGGCGATCAGATCCGCCTGCTCAAGGACCAGCTCGACGCGGTGCGGGACGGCGGCGTGATCGTGATCGTGGCGCCGCCGACCCCCTATCGCTGCCCCCCGGCACCCTATGAGCGCGCGGCGATGATGGCGCATGCGCTGGCCACGCGCGGCGTGCAGGGCGCCCGCATCGTGATCCTGGATACCAAGGACCATTTCGTGCTGCAGCCGCTGTTCGAGGACGGCTGGGCGCGCCACTATCCCGGCGTGGTCGAGTGGCAGGATCCGAAGATGCACGGCGGCATCAAGGCCGTCGACGCGGCCACGATGACGGTGACCACCGACCTTGAGACGATCAAGGCCGACGTGGTCAATGTGATCCCGCCGCAGATGGCCGGCCGGCTCGGCCGGGACGCCGGGCTTGCCGACGAGAGCGGGTTCTGCCCGGTGGATGCCGCCACCATGCTGTCGCTGAAGGATCCGCACATCCACGTCGTCGGCGACGCCGCGATCGGCGGCGAGTTCCCGAAATCGGGCTTCGCCGCCAACAACGAGGCCAAGCTGGTGGCGATGCTGATCCGCGCCGAGTTCCTGGGCGGGCGGCGGCTGCCGGTGCGCTTCACCAATCATTGCTGGAGCACGATCGCCCCCGGCGACGCGATCAAGAACGGCGGCCGCTACGAGCCGCGCGACGGCCGCATCGTCTTGCTCGACCCCTACACCTCGCAGCGCGACGAGAGCGCGGAGCTGCGCGCCAAGCAGGCGCGCGAGGCGATCGGCTGGTACGCCGGCATGACCACCGACATCTTCGGGTGACACCGATTGCGGCAAGAGCCGGCGTTGGCGTCAGGGACCGCCTGGAGACTCCGCTGGCTTCGTCGGCGGCGCGTGGCGCAGCGCCGTCACGAGGAGGCGGTGGAGCGCGGCGGCATTGAGCAGGTGCCAGAGGGCGTGGGTGCCGAGCGGCCATGCGGCGCAGACCGCCATGTCGAGCGTGCGCGCGGTCAGCGACACCGCGAACAGCCCCGCCGCCGCCAGCAGGCCGGCGCCAGCCGCGCGCCAACGGGCGATCGCCGAAGCCTCGGCCGCCCGCCGCACCGGGTCGGCGGCCGCGCCATAGGCACGGTTCTTCGGGGCGGCGAGCCAGGCCGCGGCATGGGCCGCCCGCCAGCGCAGCAGCAGGCCGACGACGACCAGCGCCACCAGCGCCGGCACATAGCCGAGCGAGCCGGCGAGCACCGGCGACGCCGGCGCGACCAGCCGCGGCAGCACCGCGGTAACGGCAACGAGCAGCCCGACGCCAAGGAGGGTTCCGGCAGGGCCGAGCCCGAGGAAGCGGCGCAACGCCAGCACCAGATAGCCGAGCACGAAGCCCGCGATCGGCAGAACGTCGGCGAGGCCCGCCCAGCGCTCCGCCACCGTGTGGAACAGGAAGGAGCCGACGCCGATCGCGGCGACGACGCCGGCCAGGACCATCACCGGCACGTCCCGCACCGGCGCCCGCCGCGCCTCGATCAGCACCGCCGCCGCAGCGACCAGGAAGGCGGCGTTGGTCACGGCGTTGAGCGGCTCGGCCCAGAAGGCGGCCGAGGTCCGCTCGCAATAGAGATCGACCGGCGCGGTCCACATCACCAAGCTACCCGCTCAGTTTTCCGGCCGCGCCAGGACTGCCGCGGCCGCTGTTCCACGTTCTTGGGTTGCCGCTTTCTCTCTCGCAAAGGCGGTTTCCACGCCTCCGGAGAGCGAATTATACTTGCGGAACTCGGTTTCTACATGCCGTCGTCATGACCTGCCTGTGTCCTGGCCATCCACGTCCTTGTTTTGAAAGACGTTTGAAGTCGAGGATACCCGCGCAGGCACCCTCATTCAGCCTGCGCAAGCTTGGCTGAAAACTCATTCCTGCAGCCTGCGCAAGCTTGGCTGAAAACTCATTCCTGCAGCCTGCGCAAGCTTGGCTGCAAGCACGGGCATGACGAGTCCTATCGCGCGGCGGTTGGTGTCAGGCCTGCCGCAGGGAGTTCAGCGCCGACTCGCAAAGACGTATATGCCCTTCGCTCAACTTTCCGTTCCTGCCGGCATCGACGACGCTTTCGAGCACCAGGCTCGCAATTTCGACACTGCTTTTCGTGTTGTCGATGACACTTTTCAGATGCTCAATGACCTTATCCTTCGCATCCAGCTCCCGCACCAACGGATCCCAGTAGGGCTTGCGGTAGTGATCCATGAGAGCTTCGACAACGTTCTCATTCTGAACCAGATAATCGAAGTTGAAATCCCGCTCCCCGAAATTCCTCAAGCCTTCGATATGCTGCAGCTCCTGGTCTGAAATCCGTTTGAAACCCATGCTCCAGTCGGAGTATTGACGGCGCTCGATCTGCCTTCTGCGCAGGACCTGGATGTCGGCGTGGCGCGGATCCTTCTTGATGCTTTCGACAAGCTCATCGACAGCCTTCTCCTCGCCCTCCAGCGCCTGCAAGAACGTCCCGTTGCCATAGAGCAACATTCCGGTCACGCCGGTGCTGACGTTGTTTTTCAAGCATTGCTGCAGGAGCGCGAGCAATTTTTCCGCCGACATCGGCTCCGTCGCACGGCTGATGTATGCGATCTGGATCATCACCTGTCCTTCCCCATCGTCGATATCCGCAGAGATCAGGCACCACACCGAATTTATATTCAATTTGAATTCTTATATATTAAACAATCAAACCTAATGCCGACGCTCGTTTTGGACTTGCAATTACCGCACTCCCTATAAAACGTTTCGCAGTGAGTACATTTGCCAATTCAGTATTTCAAATCGCGCGCTATGACACAATTGATATATAAGATCCTTCGCCGGGTTACGAATAAAGCCGGAGGATGGATCGGAGCCATCTGCGTTCACTTATCTGTTATCGTAACCCCACAGGTGGGGCGGCATCAATGGTCGTCCGCCGGTAACTGCTCACGTCCCCCTTTTTGGGACTGGTCTGAGGGGTCGCGGCCCTGTTGAGCATTTTCGGTTGCGCGAG
>NZ_VWPL01000044.1 GCF_008630065.1 Blastochloris sulfoviridis | reverse complement strand
CGGCCCACGCCCGCCGCCGCGCGCGCCACCAACCGAGGCCCGCCGCATAAGCACAATCCGTGCCGGACAGCCGTGGGCCTTGTCCCGGCCATCCACATCTTTGTTTTAAAAGACGTTTTAAGTCGTGGATGCCCGTGACAAGCACGGGCATGACGAGTCATGTCTTGCGGGCGTTGGCATCATCCGGCGAACCGCGGGATCGCTCGTGCGCGCCCCGAGCATGGGATGCTCGACCAGAAGATCGAGGATTGTCCGGATGCGGGCCTTGACCCGCTGCGCACCTGATGGCGAGTGCCGGTCGATGTCCGCGAGGATCGTCTCAAGGTCGGCAAGCGCCGGAAGCGTGACGCGGAGTTTCAAAGGCCGTGCTTCTTCCAGAGATTTGCCACCTGCGCATCCGTGGCAAACGCGCCGCGTGCGGCGGCGGCCTTTGACCGGTCGATCGCTGCGCGCTCCTCGGGAGAGAGTGCGACCTCCTGCCCCCCATCACCTGCCAACCGTAACAGAACACGCGCAATATCGTCCTGCTCGGCGGGCGGCAGGGCACGGGCGGCGTCGAACGCCTGATCCAGCAGCTTGGTCATCATAAACAGTTTAATCCATCTCCGGCGGCCCGCAAAATACCCACAGCCGGAAGCTTCTCCGCCACCCTCCCGCTATTCGTCGCCCAGCACGGCGAGCGAGGCGTTGACGCCGCTGGCCGCCGTGTTGGTGGCGACCGTCTGCTCGATCGCGAAGCGCGGCAGATAATGCGGGCCGCCGGCCTTCGGGCCGGTGCCCGACAGGCCGGAGCCACCGAACGGCTGGGTGCCGACCACCGCGCCGATCATGTTGCGGTTGACATAGACATTGCCCACCGCGAGCCGCGCAACGATGCGCTCGATCCTGTCGTCGATGCGGCTGTGGATGCCGAGCGTCAGGCCATAGCCATTGGCGGCGATACCTTGCAGCAGACGGTCGAGCGCATCCTCGCGCCAGCGCACGACATGCAGCACCGGGCCGAACACCTCCTCGGCGAGATCCTCCGGGCGGTCGAGGGCGATGATCGCCGGGGCCACGAAGTGTCCGGCCTGAGGCGCCTCGCCCTGCCAGACGACGCGGCCGGCCGCCATGTGGGCGGCGATCCAGCGCTCCAGCCGCGCCTTGGCCTCGATATCGATCACCGGGCCGACGTGGGTTGCAGGCTCGCGCGGATCGCCGATGCTGAGCTCGCGCGCCGCCCCCGCGACAAGCTGCACGATGCGGCCGGCGATATCGGCCTGCACGCAGAGCAGCCGCAGCGCCGAGCAGCGCTGGCCGGCGGAGCGGAAGGCAGAGGTGACGACGTCGTCGGCGACCTGCTCGGGCAGCGCCGTGGCATCGACGATCATGGCATTGATGCCGCCGGTCTCGGCGATCAGCGGCACGATCGGCCCGCTCCGGGCTGCCAGCGCGCGGTTGATCGCCTGCGCGGTCTGGGTCGACCCTGTGAAGGCGACGCCGGCCACCGCGCCGTGCGCCACCAGCCGCGCACCGATCCTGCCATCGCCCGGCACCAGATGCAGCGCGCTCACCGGCACGCCTGCGGCGTGCAGCAGCTCCACGGCGAAGGCCGCGACCAGCGGCGTCTGCTCGGCGGGCTTCGCCACCACGGCATTGCCGGCGGCAAGCGCAGCGGACACCTGGCCCACGAAGATCGCCAGCGGGAAGTTCCACGGCGAGATCGTCACGAACACGCCGCGGCCGCGCTGGCTCAGCCGGTTGTCCTCGCCGGTCGGCCCCGGCATCGTCTGCGCAGAGCCGAACAGCCGCTCGGCCTCGGCCGCGTAATAGCGCAGGAAGTCGGTAGCCTCGCGCACCTCGGCCAGCGCGTCGTCGAGCGTCTTGCCGCCCTCGACCTGCAGCAGCGCGATGGCGCGGCCGCGCTCGGCTTCCAGCCGCTCGGCGGCACGGCGCAGCGTGTCCGCCCGCTGGCGCGCCGGCGTCGCCGCCCACGCCGCGAAGCCGCGGGAAGCAGCAGCCATCGCGCGGTCGGCGATTGCGGCATCGGCCTCGATCACCGCGCCGGCCACGGTTGCGGCGTCGATCGGGCTCACCACCATGCGCGACGTGCCATCCAGGCGCTGCCCATCGATCACCGGCATTGCCATGAACGCGCCCGTGCCGCCGGCCGCAATCTCCGCCAGCAGCGCCTCCAACGAGCGGCGATGGCCGAGCTCGACGCCGGCCGAATTGCGCCGGCTGGGGCCGTAGAGGTCGGGCGGCCGGACGATCGCGGGATGGCGCGCCCGCGCGGCACTGCCGATCCATCTTTGCGGCCGCACCAGGAGGTCGGCGACCGGCACCTCGGGATCGGCGGCGCGCGAGACGAAGGAGGAGTTGGCGCCGTTCTCAAGAAGCCGCCGCACCAGATAGGCGAGCAGATCGACATGGCCGCCGACCGGCGCGTAGACGCGCACGGCGGCCTTGGGGTGGCGGGCCTTCAGCGCCGCATACATCGCCTCGCCCATGCCGTGGAGGCGCTGGAACTCGTAGCCCTCGACGCCACCGGCGATCTCGATCAGGCTCGCCGCCGTCAGCGCGTTATGGCCGGCGAACTGCGGATAGAGGCGCGGGCGCGCCGCCAGGAGGCGGCGGGCGCAGGCGAGGTAATTCAGGTCGGTCATCGCCTTGCGGGTGAAGACGGGATAGTCGTCAAGCCCGCGCTCCTGGGCGCGCTTGATCTCGCTGTCCCAATAGGCGCCCTTGACGAGACGCACCATCAGCCGCCGGTCCGCCCGTTCGGCCAGCGTTTCGACGTGCTCGATCACATCAGAAGCGCGCTTCGAATAGGCCTGGATGGCGAGGCCGAACCCGTCCCAGCCGCGCAGCAAGGGTGACGCCAGCACGGCAGCGAACACAGCAAGCGACAGTTCGAGCCGGTCGGCCTCCTCGGCGTCGATGGTGCAGGCGAGATCGAAGCCGCGCGCGGCCTCGGCGAGGGCAAGCACCCGCGGCACCAGCTCGTCCATCACCCGCGCGCGGCTCGTCGCCTCGAAGCGCGGATGCAGCGCCGACAGCTTGATCGAGATGCCGTGACGCGCCGGCAGCGCGCGTTCGCCCGCTGCGGCACCAATCGCCTCGATGGCGCTGCGATAGGAATCGAAATAGCGCGCGGCATCCGCCGCCGAGCGGGCGCCCTCGCCCAGCATGTCGAAGGAATAGCGATCGAGGCCGCGCTCGCCGGCACCGGCGCGCTCCAGCGCCTCGCCGATGGTTTGCCCCAGCACGAAGTGCGATCCCATCAGCTTCATCGCTTGACGGGTCGCCGCCCGCACCGCCGGCAGGCCGAGCCGCTTCGCCAGCGCGCCGAGGATCGAGTCCGGCGTCTCACCCGGCTGGATCAGGCGGGTGGAGATGCCGAGCGCCCAAGCCGAGGCGTTGACCAGCACCGCCCGGCTGTTGGGCTCGTGGTCGCTCCAGCGGCCGCGGTCGAGCTTGTCCTCGATCAGCCGATCCGCGGTGTTGGCATCCGGCACCCGCAGGAACGCCTCGGCCAGCGTCATCAGCGCCAGCCCCTCCTGGGTGGTGAGCGAATAGGCCCGCAGGAAATCCTCGATGCCGCCGATCCCGCCCGCATTGTCGCGGATCGCCGCGATCAGCCGTTCCGTTTCGGCATCGATCCGGCGTTCGGCCTCGGCGGGCAAATCGGCACCCGCGAGCAGATCGGCGGCGATCTCCTCGTCGGGGGCGCCATAGGGCGCGTCGAAACGGAACCAGTCGTCGGCCATCGGCGGCGTGAGGGCCTGGATTCACCGAGCTTCGGTGCACAAAGCTCTGCACCATCAAGGGTTGGGCAGAACGGCTCCGGTTTCAAGCGCCGTCACGGCCACGCTTGCGTGAATGCCGCTTGGCGCGGGCCGAACCGCCACGCCGGCTGCGGCCTCGGCGCGCCTGCTACCATTGGTCGCACCGTGCGGACGCTGCTCCGAACGTTGGCGGCCTGCGTACCTCTGCACGGGAACCTGTGCCTGTGGCGGAGCCGAGAGCGAGCGCTCGGCGGACAACCCATGGAGCGGCAACGATGAACTTCATGCGGAACGCTGGCAGCCCACACCGGCGCGTCGTCATCATCGGCACCGGCGCGGGCGGCCTCGCGGCGGCGCTGGAGCTTTCTGCGAACGGCTTCGAGGTGATCGCGATCGAGCGCGATACGGAGCCCGGCGGCAAGCTCAAGCCGGCCACAATCGGCGGCGCCACCTTCGACGTCGGGCCGACCGTCTTCACCATGCGCTGGGTGTTCGAGGAGCTGTTCGCCGCGGCCGGCGAGGATCTTTCGGCCCACATCCCCATGCAGCCGGTGGAGATCCTGGCCCGCCACGCCTGGCCGGGCGGCACGCGGCTCGATCTGTTCGCCGATCCCGCCCGCACCCAGGATGCGATCGGCGATTTCGCCGGAGCAGCAGAGGCGCGGGCGTTCGCGAACTTCCACGCCGAGGCGAAGACGATCTATCGGCTGGTCGAGGAACCGTTCCTGCGCGCTGTCAATCCGAGTTCGATCGACCTGATCCGCCGCCACGGACTCGAAGGGCTGCGGATCAAGCCCTTCACCACGTTGTGGCGCGAGCTCGGCCGCCATTTCCGCGACCCGCGACTGCAGCAGACCTTCGGCCGCTACGCCACCTATTGCGGCTCGACGCCGTTCGCGGCACCCGCAACGCTGATGCTGATCGCCTATGTCGAGCAGCAGGGCGTGTGGCTGGTCGAGGGCGGCATGCGGCGGATCGCGGAAGCCATGGCTGCGCTCGCCAGCGCGCGCGGCGCCACCTTCCGCTATGGCACGCATGTGGAGCGGCTGCTGGTCGAGGGCGGCCGGGTGGCTGGTGTCGTGCTCGCCGACGGCGAGGTGGTGGCGGCAGACGCGGTGATCGTCAATGGCGACGTCGCGGCGGTGGCCGCCGGCCTGTTCGGCCCCGAGGCGGCGCGGGTGGTGCCGCGCCGGCCGAAGTCCGGGCGCTCGGCCTCGGCGATCACCTTCTCGATGCTCGCCGAGGCGACCGGCTTCCCGCTGATCCGCCACAACTTCTTCTTCTCGCGCGACTATCGGGCCGAATTCGACGACATCGTCGCCGGCCGCCTGCCGGTCGAGCCAACGGTCTATCTCTGCGCCCAGGACCGGGGCGACAACGGTCTTTCCGGCAATGCCGCGCCGTCATCGCGCGAGCGGCTGTTCCACCAGCTCAACGTGGTAGCGCGCGGCGACGAGCAGCCTGTTCCGCCGGGCGAGATCGAGGCCTATCTGAAGCGCACGGTGACGCACCTGGAGGCGTGCGGACTTTCGGTGCGCTGGCATCCCGACGAGATGATGGTGGCGACCCCGTCCGACTTCCACCGCCGCTTCCCGGCGACCGGCGGCGCGCTCTACGGACAGGCCACCCATGGCTGGCGCGCGCCGTTCCAAAGGCCCAGCGTGCGGACCACCCTGCCCGGCCTCTATCTCGCCGGGGGCTCGGCCCACCCCGGCGCCGGCGTGCCGATGGCGGCCCTGTCCGGACGCACCGCCGCGGCCTGCCTGATGGCCGAGCTCGCCGGCGAGCGCGCAGCGACGGCCGGATGGCGGCAGGCGGCTGCTTGGGGCGACCTCTCGCTGCGCTGAACGCATCGGCTCCTGCCGGTCAGGCGATCCGGCGGAGCCAGCGTTCGAGCGCCTCGATCGTCACCATGTCCTCGCCGTGCCCGGCTCCGGCGATATGCCGGTACGGCGCGCCGGGCTCGCCAAGGTCGCTGAGGGTGGCGAGCGCGCCGTCGAAGGCGCCCGCGCCGGTCTGGTGGGCGGTGTAGAGGCTGGGCGTGACGAGGGTGGGAAGCCCGGCGCCGTGCGCCGCAACGAGGCCGTTGGACGAGTCCTCGAAGGCCACGCACGCGCCGGCCGGCAGCGCCAAGGCGTCGAGCACGTAGCGATAGATGTCGGGCGCCGGCTTCTTGGCCGCGACCATGTCGCCCGCGCCGATCACCGCGAACAGATCGACGGCACCGGGGCCGAGGGTGGCGCAGAGCAGCGCCTCGACATTGGGCAGGCTGGTGGTGGTGGCGATCGCCAGCCTCAGCCCGGCGTGCCGTGCCTGCCGCATCAGGCGGGCGATGCCCGGCCGCAGGCGCGCCGCGCCGCCGGCAACCAGCGTCGCATAGCGCGCGGTCTTGGCCGCGTGCAGCTCGGCGATGCGGTCGGCCAAGCCGGGTGCGCCACCCTCATGGGTGGCGAAGAAATGCGCCAGGCGCTCCTTGCCGCCGGCGACATCCAGAAGATCGCGGTAGAGATCGACGTCCCAGCGCCACGGCAGGCCGAAATCGGCGAAGACGTCGTTGAAGGCGCGCCGGTGAAGCTCCTCGGTTTCGGACAGCGTGCCGTCAATGTCGAATATCAGTGCGGCAAGCGCCATCTGCCCTCCCCGACAAAGCCGATCTGGTGCAGGCCGAACCGGCCCGCAGGCAGAATGCCGCCGGGCCGCCATCGGCGAAAGGGCGGGCGGCGGCGAATCCGTTCCTGGCGGCCGGGCGGGAAGATCGGGCCGCGCCGCTCACTCAAGCTTCAGGACCCTCTTCTGCCACATACGGGCCTCGAATATCACCCGGTTGCCGAGTTCGTGGGCCTCTGCCCAGGTTGCGTTCGTGTATTGTCCATCGAACGCGGCGGCATCGACCACGACAAGACCACCGAATACGGTTGCAAGAACGAGGAAGCGTCGCATGGCAGCACAATATGCCGCCCGCGTCTGCAATCATTTAAGGCCAAAGCTCAAATGCGCAGCGATTGCGATTTGACGGTCGCGCCCGTGGCCGCGCCGCCGTCCAACGGCAGACGTTCACCATACTGGAACAATTCGAATTGTGCTCGGTTAGAGCCTGCAACCTGTCTCGCTCGGCGCAATCAGCCATGCCTGCTCCTCATCGCCCGACGCCTGCTGACAATGTTCGCGCGCGGCACCCCATCGCGTGGCAATGCGACCGGACAGGAGGGGAAACATGAAAACCTGCGCGCGATTGATATGCGGCTTAGGCCTGCTCGCCTTTGCCGCCCTGCCTGCGGCGGCCCAGCACGTCACGGGCACGTTGGGCTCGCCCGGTGCCACCACCACCATTCCGGGCACGCAGCTTCCAGCGCCCGATCCCAAGTTCGGCGGCGTGATCAAGGATGACGCCCTGCAGTCGAAGCCCTGGTGGGCGCCGCGCATCGTACCGCCGAAGGGCGCACCCAACGTGCTGCTGATCATCACCGACGACGCCGGCTTCGGCGTGCCGAGCACGTTCGGCGGCGTGATCCCGACGCCGACCATGGACCGCATCGCCAACGAGGGCCTGCGCTACAATCGCGTATTCTCGACGGCGCTCTGCTCGCCGACCCGCGCCGCGCTGATCACCGGGCGCAATCACCACTCGGCCGGCTTCGGCGTGATTTCCGAGCAGTCGACCGGCTTCCCCGGCTACAACAGCATCATCGGCAAGGACAAGGCGACCATCGGCCGGATCCTGCTCGACAACGGCTATTCCACCGCGTGGTTCGGCAAGGACCACAACACCCCCGCCTTCGCCGCGAGCCAGGCCGGGCCGTTCGACCAGTGGCCCACCGGCATGGGCTTCGAATATTTCTACGGCTTCGTCGGCGGCGACGCCAACCAGTGGCAGCCGAACCTGTTCCGCAACACCACCCAGATCTATCCGTTCGAGGGCAAAGAGCCTGGCACCTGGAACTTGGTCACGGCGATGGCCGACGACGCCATCGACTACATGACCCGGATCCACCAGACCGATCCGACCAAGCCGATCTTCATCAAGTACGCGCCGGGCGCCACCCATGCGCCGCACCACCCGACCAAGGCGTGGGTGGACAAGATCCACGACATGCATCTGTTCGACAACGGCTATGAGAAGCTGCGCGAACGCATCTTCGAGAACCAGAAGCGGCTCGGCGTGATCCCCAAGGATACCAAGCTGACGCCCTGGCCCGCCGACGTGCTGAAGCCGTGGGACAAGCTGTCCGACGAGGAGAAGAAGCTGTTCGTCCGTCAGGTCGAGGTGTTCGCCGCCTACGCCGCCTTCAGCGACCATGAGATCGGCCGCGTGATCCAGGCGTTCGAGGATCTCGGCCGGCTCGACAACACGCTGGTCATCTACATCAATGGCGACAACGGCACGAGCGCCGAGGGCGGCCCGCTCGGCACCCCCAACGAGGTGGCGTTCTTCAACGGCCTGAACGAGCTGCCGGTCGACGTGCAGATGAAGTTCTACGACGTCTGGGGCACCGACCTGACCTACAATCACATGTCGGCCGGCTGGTCGTGGGCGTTCGATACGCCGTTCGACTGGTTCAAGCAGAACGCCTCGCGGCTCGGCGGCATCAACCAGAACATGGTGGTGTCGTGGCCGGCCCGCATCAAGGACAAGGGCGCACTGCGCGAGCAGTTCGTCCACGTCATCGACGTCGTGCCGACCCTTCTCGAAGTCACCGGCATCCGCGCGCCCGAGATGGTCGACGGCATCAAGCAGGCGCCGATCGAGGGCACGAGCTTCGCCTACACGTTCGACGCAAAGGACGCCAAGACGGCATCGCGCCACAAGACCCAGTATTTCGAGATGATGGGCCAATGGGCGCTCTACCAGGACGGCTGGCTGCTGAGCACCAAGGTCAATCGTGCGCCGTGGCAGGCGTTCGGCCCTGCCAATCCGGATCCCCTGAACAACCAGATGTTCCAGCTCTACGACCTCAGCAAGGACTTCAGCCAGGCCGAGGACATCGCCGACAAGCATCCGAAGCGGGTGGCGGAGATGCGTCGGGCGTTCGTGGCCGAAGCGAGGAAGCACCAGGTGTTCCCGCTCGATGCGTCGGTCGCCGCCCGCATCGTCGCGCCGCGCCCGAACATCACCGCCGGCCGCAGCGAGTTCGTCTACACGCGGCCGATGGTCGGGCTGCCGCAGGGCGACTCGCCGGGGCTGCTGAATGCGTCCTACACCATCACCGCCGACATCGACGTGCCGGAGGGCGGCGCCGAAGGCATCATCCTGACCTCGGGCGGACGATTTGGCGGCTACGGCTTCTACCTCCTGCAGGGCAAGCCGGTGTTCCTGTGGAACCTGGTCGATCTCAAGCGGATCAAGTGGGAGGGCCCGGACGTGCTGTCGCCCGGCCGGCACGTCGTCGAGTTCGACTTCAAGTATGACGGGCTCGGCGCGGGAACCCTCGCCTTCAACAACTTCACAGGCGTCGGCCGGCCCGGCACCGGCGTCCTCAAGGTCGACGGCAAGGAGGTGCAGACCATCGCGATGCCCCACACCCTGCCGATGATCCTGCAGTGGGACGAAAGCTTCGACATCGGCTCCGATACGCTGACCGGCGTGAACGACGCCGACTACCAGCCGCCCTTCGCCTTCACCGGCAAGCTGAACAGGCTGACGCTGAAGATCGACCGGCCGCAGCTTTCGCCCGAGGATATCAAAAGGCTGGAAGCGGCGATGCGCGAGAAGGCCAGCGCCGACTGACGCATCCATTCGCACAAGGCCCCGGGCCGATTGAACCGACCGGCCCGGGGTTTCTTCGCATGGGGCCGCAGCAACTCACGACGCGGCGATCATCTGGGTGAATTCGCAAGCCATTCGATACGTTTGTCGCCGATGCCCTCTGGCTCGCCGATCAGGCGGTCGTATACTGCAACGCGGTTCCTTCGGTTGAGCGGACGCGCCGGCGCAGGCAGGAACGGCAGGCGATGCCCCACCCGCGGGGGCGAAGCCTGCATTGGAGGATCAGGTCATGAAGCTTCGCAGCGTGCTGCCGGTTGCCGGCACCCTTCTCTTTGCGGCAGGCGTTCTCCTCGCAGCGAGCGGCCCGGGCCTTGCCGGTCCGTGCTCGCATGCGATCGACCGGATGCAGGGGCGCCTCGACGCGCTCCTGGCGGCGCGTGCGGCAGCCGGGCCGACAGCGACCGAGAGCACGGGCGCCACCATGCATCGCCAGCCCACGCCGGATTCGATCGCGGCGGCCGAAGCCAAGCTCGGCGACATCTCGTCCGAGACGTTGGATGCCATCGCGGTTGGCATGACGCGGGCGCGGGATGCCGATCGGGCCGGCAATGCCGAAGCCTGCAAGGAGGCGTTGGCCGAGGTCGGGCGCGCGCTCGGCCCCCGGGCCGACTGACCGGCCCGGACGAGACGAATTTGGCACGCCGGCGCAGGCCCTCGACGTCAAAAGGTGACGGCGCGCGCCGGCGGCCGGGCGCGCCCAAATCCGTTGCCACACCGGCTCCCGACGCGGCGCAGGCCGCCGCCCCGCGATCGCCGCGCTGGTGGCACGTCCGGATCGCGGCGATTGCCGTGGTGGCCATCGTCGCCGTCCTTGGTGCCTTGGTCCTGCTGACGAAGCCCGACCTCCCGGCCGAACTTTCCGCCGCCACCTTCGTCGGCAGCGAGACATTTGTGGGTAGCGAGACTTGTGCCGGCTGCCATCAGGCGGAGGCCGCGAATTGGCGCGCCTCCCAGCACCCGCACGCCATGGCCCACGCCACTGCGCAGACCGTGCTGGGCGACTTCAACGATGCGGACTTCGAGCATCATGGCGTCCGCTCGCGCTTCTTCCGCAGGGACGGCCGGTTCCTGGTCGAGACCGACGGGCCGGACGGCGCGCTCGCCACCTTCGAGGTCAAATACACGTTCGGCCTCGACCCGCTGCAGCAGTATCTGATCGAGTTCCCGGACGGGCGGCTGCAGGCGCTGTCGATCGCCTGGGACAGCCGGCCGAAGGCGCAAGGCGGCCAGCACTGGTTCCACCTCTACCCGGACGAGACCATCCGCCACGACGATCCCCTGCATTGGACGAAGCTGAACCAGAACTGGAACTTCATGTGCGCCGAGTGCCATTCCACCGGCGTGCGCAAGAATTACGACGCGGCGGCCGACCGCTTCGACACCCGCTTCGCCGAGATCAGCGTCGGCTGCGAAGCCTGCCACGGCCGCGGCTCCCGCCACGTCGGCTGGGCGCAGGACCGCGCAAGCTGGTGGCGCCCTGCCCGCACCGACGATCCCGCCAAGGGTCTCGTGGTGCGCTTCGACGAACGATCGTCGGTCGCCTGGACCATCGACGAGAAGACCGGCCAGCCGCAGCGGAGCATGCCACCGCCCGCACTGCGCAAGGAGGTCGAGACCTGCGGGCTGTGCCACGCGCGCCGCGGCGTGCTATCGGAGGACTGGGTGCCCGGCCGCTCCTTGTCTGATACCCATATCGTCCTGCCGCTCGCCCGCGGCCTGTATCATGCCGACGGCCAGATGCGCGACGAGGTCTATAATTACGGCTCGTTCAAGCAGAGCCGGATGTTCGAGGCCGGCGTCACCTGCAGCGACTGCCACGACCCGCACAGCGCCAAGCTCCGCCTGCCCGGCGACGCCACCTGCCTGCAATGCCACACGACCGAGGTCTATGCCTCGGCCACGCATCACCGGCATGAGGGCGTCATGCCGCCGCTTGCCTGCGCGTCCTGCCACATGCCGGCCCGCACTTATATGGTGATCGACCAGCGGCACGATCACAGTTTCCGCGTTCCGCGGCCCGACATCTCGGTGAAAGCCGGCACGCCCGACGCCTGCACTGACTGCCACGCCGACAAGCCCGCGGCCTGGGCGGCGTCGGCCATCGCGCGCTGGCACGGTGCGCAGCGCAAGGGCCTGCAGACCTATGCCGAGGCGCTCGCGGCCGGCTGGAGCGGCAAGGCCGGCGCCACGGCGGACCTCGCCGCGATTGCCACCGACCGCGCTTTGCCCGCCTTCGCCCGCGCCAGCGCGCTCGCGGCGCTCGCACCCTATGCCTCACCGGCGACGCTGGAGGCGGCGCGAACCGGCCTCGCCGATCCCGACCCGATGGTGCGGATCGGCGCCCTCGACATGCTGGAGACCGTGCCGCCCGTCCAGGCGTGGGGGCTGGCATCGAAGCTTCTGTCCGACCCGGTGCGCGGCGTGCGGGTGCGCGCCGCCGAACTGCTGGCGTCCGTGCCGGCGGCAAGCCAGCCGGCACCGGACCGTGCCGCGTTCGAGCGGGCAGCGGCCGAGTTCATCGCAGCGCAGCAGTTCAATGCCGACCGGCCGGAGGCACGTACCGCGCTCGGCACCTTCCACGCCCGGCAGGGTCAGTTCGCCGAAGCCGAGGCCGACTTCCGGGCCGCGCTGCGCCTGAGCCCGCAGTTCGCGCCGGCCGCCATCAATCTTGCCGACCTCTATCGCCACCTCAAGCGCGACGACGAGGGCGAGCGCGTGCTGCGGGCGGCGATCGCCGCCTCCCCCACCGAGGCAGGGCTGCATCACGCGCTGGGCCTCACGCTGGTGCGGATGGGACGGCGCGGCGACGCCCTCCCCGAGCTGCGCCAGGCGGCGACCTTGGCTCCGGAAGACGCACGCTACGCCTATGTCCATGCGCTGGCGCTGCAGGCGAACGGACAGCTTGCGGATGCCGCGGCGGTGCTGAAGGACAGCCTGGCGCGCCACCCCGACGACCGCAATCTCGCGGCGCTGGCCGCCGAGGTTGCCCGGCAATCTGCACAACCGCAGCAGCGCTGACCGGCGGCAGCGCGGTCAGAACCGCGCGCTGACGCCAAACACCGGGCCGTGCATCGTCATGTCGTACTCGTACCGGGTAAGCTCCGAGCCCTGCTCGTAATCGGCATACAGCGCCTTGTAGCCGATCATCGCGCTCCAGGTGACGCTGCTGGTGGCGTAGAAATCCCAGTTGAGCGCGGCCAGGGCCTGCCAGGAGAAGACGCTGCCGGCGCCGAAGCCGCCGATATCGCCGCTCACCGCCAGATTGACGGTGGGCGTGAACTGCTGGCGGAAGCGGACGCCGACCAGGGGGTCGACCCAGTTGACCTCGCCCGAGGCGGCCAAGGTCCGATCCTCGTTCACCTGCAGGCCGCCGGTATTGGCGGTGAGGTTCGCCGCGAAGTTGGCGTCCACGCTTTGCCACCACGCCCGGCCGCCGCCATAGATGTCGATCGCCGTGGTGCCACCGGGGATGCCGCGTAGCATTTGTTGTGCGTGACGTGCTTGTGCATGACGCCCCACAACCGCTCGATCGGGTTCAGGTGCGGGCAATAGGGCGGGATGAAGTGCAGCCTGATCCGGCAGCCCGGCCGCGCCAGCCATTCCTGCGCCAGCCATTCCTGCACCAGCTTGGCATGGTGATCGCGCGCATTGTCGAGAAAGACATGGATCAGCGCCAGCATCGGATAGAGCGCCTCGATCGCCTCCAGCAGTCGGATCGTCGAGACCGCGTCGACGGTTTCGACTTCGATCGTCCGGGTCTGCCCGGTCTCCAGATCGACGGCGCCATGGATGTTGATGCGCTGGCGCCCGCTGGTCTGTTCAATCGCCAGCTTCTCGCCTTCGGGAGCCCAGCACCCGACGGGCTGCACCGCGTGGGTCGGATGCACGGCATCCGCAAACAGCACCGTCTCGCTGTCAGGTAAGGAGTTCAACAGCTTGTCATAGCTCGCGATGAACGCCGCCTGCTTGGCCTCATCGAGCTTGCGCGCAATGACGTCCGGCTTGCGATACTCGAACCCCAACCGGTGCAGAAGCGCGATCAACCCGGCCTGCGTGGATCGGAGGCTGTCGGCCCGGTCGCTGGCGACGAAAGACCCCGGGGTCACGCTCCGTACGGATCGGTATGAAATAATACCAGCCGCGCGAGATCGTGCTTGAGGCGCGCCAGCGCGCCGGTTCACTCCGCCTCGTAGTCCCGCATGCGGGCGATGCGGATGCCGCGCGCGCGGTAGTCGACGAGCTTCACGTACATCATCGCGGTCGCCAGCGCGTCGTTGAAGGCGTCGTGCACCGGCAGGTCGGGGATGCCGAGATCCTTGGCAATGGTGGCGAAACGCAGGTCGATCTCGGTTCCCGGCGGCGCATCGCCGAACTTGCGCTCGTAATAGAGGCGCGAGACCTCGATCTGCGGGTTCGGCACGTGGATGTTGGCGAAGCTGAGCAGATAGCGGTTCAGCATCGCCACGTCGAATTCGAGATAGTAGCCGACAAGCGGCCGCCGACCGATGAAGGCCATCAACTCCGGCAGCACCTCCTCGATCGGCCGGGCCGCGGCTAGGTCCATCTCGCGAAGCTGGTGGATCTTGATCGAGGTTGCCGCCACCGGACCGGTGGGGCGCACCAGCGCCTCGTAGCGCGCGCTGGTGAGGATGCGCCCGTCGCGGATCGGGATCGCCGCGACCGCGATGATCTCGTCCTGCCACGGGTCGAGCCCGGTGGTCTCGCAGTCGATCGCCACCGCCTCGCCGCTGGTGTCCTTGCCGAACAGCACCGCGTAGCGGCGATCGGTCATCGCCAACCGGTCGATCAGGCGCACCAGCGGGCGGAACGGCACGGCTCAGAACACCGAAAGATTGAAGTGGCGCCGGACGATCTCGCGGAACTGCTTCACCGCATAGAGCGCATCGCGCAGCAGGTCGCGCTCGATCGCCGACATCTCGTTCGGCCGCACGAGGCCGTCGCCGAGCCCGCGCTGGGCCTTGAGCTGGGCGTCGAGCTTCAGCTCCGACAGGAACAGGAAGGCCTGGTTCAGCTCCTTCGCGAAGTCCGCGCCGAACACCCCCCAGGCCGCGACCAGCTCGATGCGGCGGCTGGTCGAGGTCTCGGTCAGGCCGAGCTCGAGCGCGATCGCCCGGATGCCGTGGAGGATGGGGAAGATGCCGCCCTTCTTGACGTCGAGTGCATCGCCCTTGCGGCCTTCGGCAGTGATGAACGAGCGGAAGAAGCCGACCGGCACGGTGAACTGCTCGATGGCGCGGGCGAAGTGGCCGAGCCACACCTTCTCGCCCTTCAGCGTGTCGATCATCGCCTGCTTGGCGTGGTCGAGCAGGCGCGCGTTTCCCGCCACCGCCTGCGCGTCGTAGAAGATCGCGACATTGAGGAAGGAGCGCTCCTCGGGCACCACGGCCCAGCGCCGGAAATCGGATTCGTAGTCCTCGACGGTGCGCGACCATTCCGGATTGGACACCATCACCCCGCCCGGACACGGCGGGAAGCCGAAGCTCGCCAGCGCCTCCGAGAAGCGGCGGCGGAAGGTCGCAAGGTCCGCGGCGTCCACCGGCTCGGCCAGCAGCAGGCCATTGTCCTGATCGGTCCGCACCGTCTGCTCGCCACGCCCCTCCGAGCCCATCACGATCAGGCAGCCGTGACGGCGAATCGAATCGGGTGCCGTCAGTTCGAACAGCCGCCGCATCAGGCGGCGGTTGAGGTCGGAGGTGACCTCGGCGATCGCCTGGACCTTCAGGCCCTGGCGATGCAGGCGCTCGACCTGCGCCGCGATCTCCTTGGCTGTCGGCGCCAGATCGGCGACGGAGCCGGCGCGCTCGATACGCCCAGTGACCACGGGGCTCGACCCGGCGATGAATCCCAGCAAGTGAAGATCCTCCAGGAAGCCGAGGAACGTTTCGCCTTCGCGCACCACCAGACGGCGCTTGGCGTGACGGGTCATGGCGACGAGCGCGGTCGCCACGAAATCCTGCGGGCTGACGGTGACGAGGTCGTAGCGGGCGACGTCGCCGATGCGGGTTTCGAGCGGCTTGCGGTCGAGCACCACCGCCTTCGCCAGACTCATGCCGGTGGCGATGCCGGTCTGGCCGTGATCATGCACGATCACCGCATCGACGTGACGCTCGTTCATCAGCCGTCCGGCGTCGGCCAGCGTGAGATCGCCGTCGATCTCGACCGCCGGCGTGAGCGACAGTTCGGAGATGTGGGCGCGCATCAAGGCGCCGACCTCGCGCTTCTCGGAGCGGCTCGCGAACGCCTCCAGCTTGTCGGATGTCTCGCGGTAGAAATGGGCCGCGAAGGCCGGATTGCGCCGCATCAGATCGAGCGCCTTGTCCCGCGGCAGGATGTAGGCGAGCGTCTCCTCGGCGGCGACGAAATCGTGGGCGCAGGCGCCCTGCACCAGCGCGCGGCTGTCGAACAGGCGCTTGGGTCCGAGCAGGTCGATCACCTCGCTGGCGTCGCGCTCCTCGACCGCGCCCTTGATTACCACGTAGAGCGCTTCGGCCGGGGCGCCGCGATGGAGCAGCACGTCGCCGGCGCGGAAATAGCCGATGTCGAGGGCAGCCCGCACCTCCTCGATTTCCGGCTCGGTCAGCCGGTCGAACGGCGGGGCGTGACGGTCAAAGACCTTGGGCATTCAGGTCATCCAAGGTGGCCGGAAAAAGGCCGGGGCGGAAAACCGCCCCGGCCCGGAATTGCAGCGGTCAGTGCGCCGCGGCCCGCGATGCGCCGATGCCGGTCTGACAGCGGACATACTGGGCGGCGAACGCCGCCTGGTCTTCGGCCGCGCGCTTGGAGCGGTCGATTTTCGACACCAGCCAGATGGTGAAGAAGGCGAGGCCCATCGAGAACAGCGCCGGATTGCTGTAGGGGAACGGCGCCGAGCCCGCCGGGTGGCCGAGCACGCCCACCCACACGGTCGGGCCGAGCACCACCAGCGTCACCGAGGAGATCAGCCCTAAGAAGCCGCCGATCAGCGCACCCATCGTGGTGAGGCCCTTCCAGTAGATCGACATCAGCAGGACCGGGAAGTTGCAGGAGCAGGCGATGGCGAAGGCGAGACCCACCATGTAGGCGACGTTCTGCTTCTCGAACACGATGCCGAGCAGCACCGCCAGAATGCCGAGGAACACGGTGGCGATCTTCGACATGCGCAACTCGTCCTGTTCGACGGCTTTGCCCTTCTTGATCACCGAGGCATAGATGTCGTGGGAGATCGCCGAAGCGCCGGCGAGTGCCAGACCCGACACCACGGCCAGGATGGTGGCGAAGGCAACCGCGGCGATGAAGCCGAGGAAGATATTGCCACCCACCGCGTTGGCCAAGTGCACCGCTGCCATGTTCGACCCCCCCAGGATCGCCGCAATCGGGCCCTTCGAGGCCAGGATCGTCGGATCGAGGAACTGCGGGTTGGTCGAAACCAGGGTGATGGCGCCGAAGCCGATGATGAAGGTGAGGATGTAGAAGTAGCCGATGAAGCCGGTGGCGTAGAACACCGATTTGCGGGCCGCCTTGGCATCGGCGACGGTAAAGAAGCGCATCAGGATGTGCGGCAGTCCTGCGGTGCCGAACATCAGCGCCACGCCGAGCGAAATGGCGGATATTGGATCTTGGATCAGCGTGCCTGGGGCCATGATTTGATCGCCCTTGGGGTGCACCTCGACCGCCTTGGCGAACAGCGCCTCGGGATTGAAGCCGAAGTGGAGAAGCACCATCAACGCCATGAAGGTGGCGCCGCCGAGCAGCAGGAAGGCCTTGATGATCTGTACCCAGGTGGTGGCAACCATGCCGCCGAAGGTGACGTAGGTGATCATCAGCACGCCGACCATGAGAACGGCGTAGAGATAGTCCATCCCGAACAGAATCTGGATCAGCTTGCCGGCACCGACCATCTGGGCGATCAGGTAGAACGCTACGGTGACCAGCGAGCCGCAGGCCGCGAGGATGCGGATCTGCGTCTGGCCGAGACGGAAGGAGGCGACGTCGGCGAAGGTGTACTTGCCGAGATTCCGAAGCGGCTCGGCGATCAGGAAGGTGACGATCGGCCAGCCGACCAGCCAGCCCACCGAATAGATCAACCCATCATAGCCTGAGGTGTAGACGAGGCCGGAGATTCCGAGGAACGAGGCCGCCGACATGTAGTCGCCGGCGATGGCGAGGCCGTTCTGCCCGGCGGTGATGCCGCCGCCGGCCGAATAGAAGGCGGCCGCCGACTTGGTGCGCTTCGACGCCCAGTAGGTGATGCCCAGCGTCAGCGTCACGAAGCCGAGAAACATGCCGATGGCCGACCAGTTGGTGGCCTGTTTGGTAACCTCGCCCTCCACACCGGCGGCAAGCGCCAATTCGGGCAGCGCCGCCGCGGCGGAGACGAGGAGAAGCGTTGCGAGGCGGCGCATCACTTGGCCTCCTGGACGATCTTGCGGGTCAGCGCATCGAATTCCGAATTGGCGCGGCGGACATAGATCCCGGTCAGGATGAACGCCAAGACGATGACGCTGATACCGATCGGAATGCCGATCGTGGTGACTCCAACGCCGATGCGCATGGCAAGGAAGCCCTTGCCGAACGCCACCAGCAGAATGAAGCCGAAATAGATAACCAACATCAGCACAGTCATCGTCCAGGCGAACCTGGTTCTGCGCGACACGAGTTCCTTGAATGTCGGATTGGACGTTATCCGTCCGACGATTTGCGTTTCCATGAATAGTCCCTCTCGTGGTCTCCACGGCCAGTCGCGTCGCTCTTGTCTTCGAGACGTTTCCTGCCGCCGCCGGCAGCATTGCCGGAGTCCACCCTAGCTGACGCCGGCACCCTGCCGATTGCAAGCGAAACTAATCGGCCGCCATGCGACCGTCAGTTCGCAATAAGTCTTGCGACTTTGGTTCGGACGCGACTTACCTCTCGTTCCTGCCGTCGTTCCTGCGGGTCTCCGCGGTCGCCCGCTGCCTCTCGATCGCATCGCGCAGCAGCGCCGCCGCACGGAAGGGCGCATGGACGATCTTGCTTGCGGGCAGCACGGCCAGAAAGCCAACCACCAACCCGAGGTGCAGCGCCAGCGCCGCGCCCATGGCTGCGGTGTCGCGGACGGCGAGCACGATGAGGCCGGTGGCGCCGACCGCCGCGAGAAGCGCGAGCATCGCCGCCTCGCCGCCCAGCGTCTCCGGCGCCAGTGGCTCGGGCGCGGCCCGTCGCTTGAGCAGCATCAGGCCGGCGGCGCCGACGGTCAGCAGCACCCCGCCGATGAGGCCGGACAGCACCGGCAGGCTGAGCACCGGGTAAGGCGCCTGCCAGCCGAACACATGGCCATAGAGGCCGGCGACGCTGGTGGCGAGGACGCATAGGCCGAGCCCCGCCACCATGGATTGGTGCAACGCGCGCCGAAGTTGCGATCCGGTGCCCTCGGCCTCGCGGCAGCCGGTACCTCCGCCCGCGAGATTGCGCAGTGTGACAATGTCGGCCATCGCCTGCGGCAGCGCCCGAATGAGCACGCGACTGGGCACCGCAGCCGGGCGAATCGCCCGCCAGAACGAGGCCGTCGCCAGGCCGAGCCCGAGGCAGGCCCAGGCCAGCGCCGCCGCGGCGGCGCCGGCCATCACAGTCCAGGGAATCACTTGGTAGAACGCCCCCTCCCCGCGGTGGGCGGCGAACAGCGCCTCGCTTGGCACCAGCAGCAGGGTGGCCGCCAGCGCCAGCACCACGGCAACCGCCGCGCTCAGCGCCACCACCCGGCCGTTCGACCGGAACAGGCCGCCGAGCCCGCGCGGCCACGCATGCTTGGCGTAGCTCGCCTGCCGCACCCGCGCCAGCGTGCGGGGCACATTGACGTCGAAGACGTGCGGAGCCGCATACTGGCAGGCAAAATAACAGTCGCGGCAGCCGTGGCAGAGGCTGGCGAGGTGGTCGAGATCGTCCTCCGACAGGTCGCGCAGCCGGCCAAGCGCCGGAAACGCCGCGCAGAAGCCCTCGCAATACATGCAGGCCTGGCAGATGCGCAGGATGCGGCGGGCCTCTGGCGCGGTGTCAGGTTCGGGCATCTCGGCTCCGAACGTACTGCGCCGCCGCCTCGCCGGCGAGCCGTCCCGAGGCGATGGCGATGGTGAGCCCCAGCCCGGCAAGATAGCCGCGGCCGAGCACGCAGGCGGCCATGATCGCCCCGGCGGCAAACAGGTTTGCCGCCCCCTCCCCGTCCGGCATCCGCACCCGCATCGCCTCATCCACCGCCACCCCGAAATGGGTGAAGGTCAGCCCCGGACACATCGGGATGGCGGCGAACGGCGGAGTCGCGATGCGCGCCGCGCTGCCCTTGGCGTTGAACGCGGTCGCGGCAGCCTTCAACGCCTCCGGCGGGAGGCCGACCTTGGCGGCCAGCTCGTCCAATGCCGCGGCGCGGATCGGCTCGAGCGCCGGCACCGGCGCCCGCCGCTCGCCGTCGGCGTCGAGAATCAGCACGGCATCGCCGCGCTCGGCGAGCAGCCGGCCCCATTTGGCAAAATGGGTGCGGGCGCGATCAGCCGCTTCGTCATCGAGCCGGTTGCCTGTGCGGTCGATCACCAGCCCGAACGGGATGGCCTCGACGCGGGTGACGATGCCGCCATCGAACCGGGGGCCGCGTGCATCCACCGCCACGAGATGGCCCCGCCCCGGCACGCCGGCCGGCCGTGCGCCGGCCTCCAGCAGCCGCCGCAGCACGCGGCCGGTGTCGAACGGCGTGCCGCGAATCGCGAAACGTTCGGCCGCCGGCCCGAAATCGCGCTTGAGCCAGTCGATGTCGGCCTGATGGCCGCCGGCCGCCGCCACCAGCGCGCCGGGCCGCAACGTGTACCGTTGGTCAGCGCGGTGAATGTCGATCGCGAGGTCCCTCCCGCCCGTGAGGCCGACCAGTTCGGCCGCGTGCCACACCGTCACGCCGAGCCGCGCGGCCTCCTGATAAAGGGCGTTGATCACCGCCTTGCCACCACCGAGGAAATACGCGGTCTTGCGCGAGGGCGGCAGCGAGCCGCCCGGCCGCTGGAAGGCGACGCCGCAGCCGGCGAGCCAATCGGGAATATCGGCGCTGGCCCGGATCAGCCGCAGCGCGACCGCCCGGTCGGTCTCGCCTTCGGTGACGCGCCCCAGATCGGCCAGGAACTCGGCCTCGTCATAGGCGCCCGGCATCAGATCGGTCGGCGCGGCATGCATCAGGCGCAGATTGCGGGCATGGCGGGCGTTGCCGCCGCGCAGCGCCTTGGGTGCGGCCTCGACCACCAGCACTGAGGCCCCGGCCCGGCCGGCGGCGATGGCGGCCGAGAGCCCGGCGATACCGCCGCCGGCTACCACCACATCGGGGTCGAGGATGATCATGGCGCGGCCCTCTTTCTTCCCTCTCCCCTTGCGGGAGAGGGTGCCGAGCGATCCTGAAGATCGCGAGGCGGGTGAGGGGTAAAACTAGGCCGGCTTGAAGAGCCCCCTCACCCGGCTCGGATTTCGCTTCGCTCATCCTTGCCACCCTCTCCCGCAAGGGGAGAGGGTGAAGCGCCCCTCGGCCGATCGCTCGTCCGAGCTGATCAGCCGGAGAGCGAACTATCATCCGGCTCGGCCAATGCCCGGCCATAGAGAATCATGCACGGTCCCGAGGGTGGCGCCGCCGCGAGCCGCCCGGCAATCTCGATAATCGAGCCGCGCATCACCTCGATGGCCGGGGTCCCTAAGCTCTCCACCACCACGGCCGGCGTATCCGCCGCCATGCCGTGGGCGAGAAGCTTCTCCACCAGTTCGGCGAACGTGCCCTTGCCCATGAAGACGCAGGTCGTGGCCTCGGGGTCGGCGAGCGCGGCGATGTCGAGGTCCGGCAGGCGGGCATCGACGTCATGGCCGGTGACCATCTGCACCCGCCGCGCGACGATGCGCTTGGACAGCGACACCCCGACATGGGCCGCCGCCGCGGTGGCGCTGGTGACGCCGGGCACGATCTCCAGCGGGATGCCGGCGTCGCGGGCGGCGGCGATCTCCTCGTCGGCGCGGCCGAACAGCGTCGGGTCGCCCGATTTCAGCCGCACCACCCGCCGGCCCGCCACGGCGTGGGCGATCATCTGCCTGGTCACGTCGGCCTGCTTGTGCGACGGCCGGCCGGCGCGCTTGCCGACCGGGATCAGCTCGGCGTCCGGCCGCGCCGCCTCCAGCACCGGGCCCGACGCGAGGTCGTCATAGAGAATGACGTCGGCCTCGCGAATGCGTTCCAGCGCCCGCAGCGTCAGAAGGTCCGGATCACCCGGCCCGGCGCCGACCAGCGCGATGCGGCCGCGTCCATCGGAAGAAATCTGGCTCATGCCCTAAACGGCGTCGATCATGTGAAAGAACGTTCCGGTGACCTGCCCGCGCCGCGCGCCGGTCTCGGCGACGGGGCGGCCTGACGCGTCGGTCACCTCGGCCAGCGGCGGATCCGGCTGGGCGAGGATGCTGGCATAATGGAACTCGTGGCCGCGCAACACCCCCACGAGGCCCGGGACGGGGTGGAAAAGACGTGCGACCCGGTAGCCCAGATGCAGCTTGCGGGCGGCGAACGAGGTCTCAAGCCCCAGGAGCCCGGTCATGGCGTGGCGGTTCCCCGCGGCATCGACCAGCCCGGCCCCCAGCACCATGTAGCCGCCACACTCGCCATGGACCGGCTTTGAGGCGGCAAAGGCGGCGAGGCCCGCCTTGAACCGCGCCGCCGCGGCCAGCCTGCCGGCATGAAGCTCGGGATAGCCGCCCGGCAGCCAAAGGGCATCGCAGGACGAATCGGGGGCTTCGTCGGCCAGCGGCGAGAACGTCACGATCTCGGCGCCGGCCGCCCGCCACCCGGCAAGAAGATGGGGATAGACGAAGGAGAAGGCGGCATCCCGCGCCAGGGCGATGCGCTGTCCGGGGGGCGGCGGGCCGTCGCTTCCCTCGATATGCCCGACGACGGCGCAGGGCTTCGCCACCGCTTCGACCGCGGCCACATCGACCTCGCGCTCGACGAGGTCGGCGAGCGCGGCAATCCGGGCGGCAAGCTCGGGATCCTCCTCGGCCTGGACGAGACCGAGGTGGCGCTCGGGCAGCGCGATGGCCGGCCGGCAGCGCAGCGCCCCCAGCACCGGAATGCCGGCGCGTTCGAATCCTGTTTCGACAAGGGCTTGGTGGCGATCGCTTGAAATCCGGTTGAGGATCGCCCCGGCCACCCGCACGCCGCTCCGGAAGCGGTCGCAGCCCAGCGCCACGGCGGCGGCGGTGGCGGTCTGGCCCGACACGTCGAGCACCAGCACCACCGGCCAGCCGGTCAATGCGGCGATATCGGCCGACGACCCGTCGCCGCAGGCCCCCGCGGCCGTGCCGTCGAACAGCCCCATCGCCCCCTCGGCGATGGCGATGTCGGCGCCCTGCCCCGCCTGCAGCAGATGATCGAGCCGGCCGCGTCGCATCGCCCAGGAATCGAGGTTGAAGGCCGGCCGCCCGGCGGCAGCCGTGTGGAAGGCGGGGTCGATATAGTCCGGCCCGCATTTGTAGGGCTGCACGATGCGGCCGCGGCGGCGCAGCGCCGCGATCAGGCCGAGCGTCAGCGTGGTCTTGCCGGAGCCGGAGCGCGGTGCGGCGATCACCAGTCCGGGCGGGCCTGCGGACGGCGGCATGGCCCGCTCAGTCCTCTTCGGCGGCGCGGCGGAAGCGGCGATCGTAACCCGGATCGTAGAGCGCGCTGTCGCGGAAGTCCGAGGCCTGCAGTGCCGGGCCGACCAGGATCAGCGCCGTGCGCTCGATCGGCTTGGCCGCCACCAGCCCGGGCAGCGTTGCCAGCGTGCCGCGGATCACCCGCTCGTCCGGCCAACTCGCGCGGTAGACCACCGCCGCCGGGCAGTCCGGCCCGTAGAACGGGATCAGCCGTGCCGCCACCTCCGCCAGCACGTGGATCGACAGGTGCACGGCCAGCGTCGCGCGCGTGGCCGCGAATGCTTCCAGCCGTTCGGAGTCGGGCATCGACGAGGCGCGGCCGGAGGTGCGGGTCAGCACCACGCTCTGCGCCACCTCCGGCAAGGTCAGTTCTCGGCCGAGCGCGGCGGCGGCGGCGGCAAACGACGGCACGCCGGGGGTGATCGTGTAGGGGATGCCGCGCGCTTCGAGGCGCCGGATCTGCTCGCCCATCGCGCTCCAAACCGACAGATCTCCGGAGTGCAGCCGGGCGACGTCGTGGCCGGCGGCAAAAGCGGCGGCGAACTCGGCCTCAATGGCGTCGAGGTCGAGCGGCGCGGTATCGACGATGCGCGCGCCGGGCGGGCACAGCGCGATCAGCGCCTTCGGCACCAGCGAGCCGGCATAGAGGCACACCGGGCAGCGGGCGATGAGGTCGCGCCCGCGCACCGTGATGAGGTCCGGCGCGCCCGGCCCTGCGCCGATGAAGTGGATTGTCATGCGCCGTCCTTAACCCATGTTCGGCACAAGTGGATACCTCAGTGGATACCGGGAGCGCGAAAGACCATGGACCGGCTCAAACGCCTCGGCGGCCGGCCGGAGCAGCCACACCGCCGCGTACTGCCGGAAACCCATTCCGAACAAAAGCTTCCAGCGCGAATCTAAACCGCGGGATCATGATGCGATCCCGCGGCTTCGATCCCATACGGTTTCCGGTTGATCCCTTCGGATACCCGCCCCGATACGCCGCCTCTCTCACCCCGTCATCACCCAGATTCCCGTATAGCTCCGGGACTGGACTCCATGGGCTGGGCGTCGGCGCGCTGGACGACGCAGGGGATGAGACGGTCTTGCCACCGGAAGCCGGCCGCGGCATCGGCGCCGATCGGCACCGCCGAGATCTCGAAGGGGGTCCAGTCGATGGCGCGCCACAGTTCGGGCCCGCTGTCCCGCTTGGACACCTCACACCTCGTATTTGTGCACCTGACAGCCGATCGAAACCGCTCGGATGTGCCCGGCCTCGATATCGCGCCAGACGGTCTGCGCATCCGCGCGATCGGAGAACCGCACCCGCGCCAGACCCGCGGCCGCCCTCGATCCGGGCACTGCCCGGCACCACCGAGCCGATCACACTGTCGAGCGCCGAGGCGTCGTGCACCTTGAGCAGGGGCGCACCATTGTTCAGCTGGTCGAGCCGCACCTTGCCGGGCTCCATCGCCAGCTCCTCGTCGAACGGCTCGCCGAAGAACGGATGGTGACGCACGCGGGCGCCGGTCGACCACACCACCTCGATCGTGTGCTCGTCGCGGTCGATTGTGGCCGGCATGAGGTCCGCCGCCCGCATCAGCGGCGGCAAGTTCACATGGTACGTCATGAGGATGTCCTTGCCGGATCGGCGCGTTTGCGCTAGGTTACATGTAATGGAGATTATCCATGCCGAATGCTCGCAGAACCGATCAGGACCGTGCTGCAACGCGCGCCAAGGTGAAGACGCACCGCGAAAAGCTGCGCGCACAGGGTCTGCGTCCGATCCAGATCTGGGTGCCCGACACGCGGGCGCCCGGCTTTGCCGAAGAGGTGCGCCGCCAGTGCCGTCTGGCCAATGCCAGCCCTCACGCGAAGGACGATCAGGACTTCATCGATTCGATCTCCTGGTTCACGTCCGATGAAACGCGGTGACGTCTGGACTGTCGCGGGCGGTTCCGACTACGCTGGCAAGCCTCGTCCGGTCGTCATCGTCCAGAGCGAGGCCTTCGAGGTTCTCGACTCGATCACCATCTGCCCGCTGACGACCGATCCCACGGATCTGCCCCTGTTTCGTCTCGACATTGAACCGACGAGTGCGACCGGCCTTCGCGCGGCGTCGCGCATCATGATCGACAAGGTGACGACCGTTCCGAAATCGAAACTCGGGGAGCGTATTGGTCAATTGAGCGACGCGGATATGGTGCGTGTGAACCGCGCGCTGCTGGTGTTCCTCGGCCTCGCCGATTGATCAACTCTGCTCGTCGCCTGCCGCCTGCATCACGCCGGTCTTGGTGACGCGGCGGGGATCGCTGTCGAGCACGAGGCCGAGGGCGAAGCGGCGGACGACGGCCATGTTCTTGGCGCCATGGCCGGTTCGGTAGCGCGACAGGTCG
>NZ_VWPL01000043.1 GCF_008630065.1 Blastochloris sulfoviridis | reverse complement strand
ACGGCGTGCCGCCCGCACCGGCTCGGGGTGGCCACCCCGAGCCGGTGCACCCATCAAAGCACATTTCGCCGTTCCAACCCGGGACCGTTCTCCGGAAGAGGTGTCTTTTCCTGCAGACGATCCCGGCTCGGCGCTGCGCTCGGCCGGGATGACAACACAATTTATGGCCACTCACCGCTCGGCGCTACGCGCGGCCTTGCGGATGTACATCGCCCGGTCGGCCCGCGCCTCGGCGATGGCCGGCGTGTCGTCGCCGCTCAGCATGGTCACGCCCACCGAGGCGCCGAGCTCGCCCGCCGCGTCCGGCAGGGCCATGATCATCGTCTCGATGGCGCGGGCCTTGCGCTCGGCATCCTCGGGCGAAATGTTCCACAGGATCAGCGCGAACTCGTCGCCGCCCAGCCGCGCCGCCCGGTCGGAGGCGCGCACGTGGTGGGCGAGGCTCTCGGCCACCCTGCGCAGCACGGCGTCGCCGGCCGCGTGGCCGCGGCGGTCATTGATGCCCTTGAACCCGTCGAGATCGACATAGAGCAGTGCTGCCGCCGCCCCGTAGCGCTGGATGTAGGAGAGCGTGCGGACCATCTCCCGCTCGAAGCCGCGGCGGTTGGCGAGGCCGGTCAGCGGATCCTCCTCGGCGCGGGCGGCGAGCTGGTCGGATTCGGCGCGGGCCGCCGCCAGTTCCGCCTCCAGCCGCTCGACCTCGGCCACGAGCTGCATCAGCATCGTGCGGGTCGGCAGGGGCAGTTGGGTGGCATCCGGCAGGTCCGGTACCGCACGGCGGACGCCGGGATCCCGGCGCGGAATGGTGATTTCCCGACGCTGTTCGCCTTTACCATCCATGACACACTCCCAGTCCCACAGGAGTGTAACCTGTCAAAATGATTTCGTCGCCTTGTCGCGACGCCGCGGATACCTATAAATTGCCGCTCTTCCGATCCGGATTCTCCAAAAAAAGACCCGACATGACCGCGCCGCCCGTTGCCATCATCATGGGCAGCCAATCCGATTGGGACACCATGCGGCACGCTGCCGAGACGCTGGATGCGCTCGAAGTGCCGTTCGATGCCCGCATCGTATCGGCCCACCGCACGCCCGAGCGGCTCTATGCCTTCGCCAAGGGCGCCAAGGATCACGGCTTCCGGGTGATCATCGCCGGCGCCGGCGGTGCCGCCCACCTGCCGGGCATGGCGGCCGCGCTCACCCCGCTGCCGGTGCTGGGCGTGCCGATGGAGAGCCACGCGCTGCGCGGGGTGGACAGCCTGCACTCGATCGTCCAGATGCCGGCCGGCATCCCGGTCGGCACGCTGGCCATCGGCAAGGCCGGCGCCATCAACGCCGCGCTGCTGGCGGCCTCCATCCTGGCGCTGTCCGACGCGGCCATCGCCGGGCGGCTCGAGGCATGGCGGGCGCGGCAGACCGCGGCCGTGGCCGAGCAGCCCGTCTCCCCCGCATGAGCGGACCCGTCATGTTCCCCCAGCCTGCGCCCAGCGCCTCGCCCGGCGTCCGGCTCGGGATCCTCGGCGGCGGCCAGCTCGGCCGCATGCTGGCGCTCGCCGCCGCCCGCCTCGGCATCCCCTGCCACGTCTATGCGGACAGGGCGGACAGCCCGGCCTTCGAGGTGGTGCGCCACGCCACCTGCGCCGACTATGCCGACGAAACGGCGCTCGCCCGCTTCGCCGAATCGGTCGACGTCGTCACCTACGAGTTCGAGAACATCCCCGATGCCGCCGTGGCGCTGCTGGAGCGGCTGCGGCCGGTGCTGCCCGGCGCGCGCGCGCTCGCCACCACCCAGGACCGGCTGAGCGAGAAGCGCTTCGTGCGCGGGCTCGACCTTGCCACCGCCGATTTCGCCGAGGTCTCCTCGCGCGCGGACCTGGAGGCGGCGGTCGGCGCCATCGGCCGCCCGGCGATCCTCAAGACCCGCCGCCTCGGCTATGACGGCAAGGGCCAGGCGGCGATCCGCGAAGGCACCGACCTCGACGCGGCGTGGCGCGCGGTGGGCGAAGCGCCCTCGATCCTGGAGGCCTTCGTGCCGTTCGAGCGCGAAGCCTCGGTGGTGGCGGCGCGCGGCGCCGACGGCACGGTGCGCCCCTTCGACCTCACCGAGAACGTCCACCGCGACCACATCCTCCACACTTCCACCGTGCCCGCCGACGTGCCGGCGGCGGTGGCCGGGGAGGCGATGGCGATCGCCGCTGCGATCGGCGCGGGGCTCGACTTCGTCGGCGTGTTTGCGGTCGAGCTGTTCGTGCTGCCACAGGCGGCGGGGTCGCGCCTCGTCGTCAACGAGATCGCGCCGCGGGTGCACAATTCCGGCCACTGGACGCTCGACGGCTGCACCGTGTCGCAGTTCGAGCAGCACGTGCGCGCGGTGTGCGGCCTGCCGCTGGCAACGCCCCGCCGGCTCGGCCGGGTGGTGATGACCAATCTGATCGGCGCCGAGGCCGAGCGCTGGCCCGAGCTGCTGGCCGAACCGGGCGCCGCGCTGCACCTCTACGGCAAGGCGGAGGCCCGGCCCGGCCGGAAAATGGGCCACGTCACCCGGCTGGAACCATTTTTTTGATGTGGCTGGCCCGCAAGACACCCTGCGGTTTTGCTCGGTTGTAGTCTTGTCGCGGTCCGCTCGGAGAGCGGGCGCGGAGCGGGTGCGTGCGCTCTTTGGCGCCGATCCGGAATTGAGGTGATGCAAATGATCGCCATTCGACTGGCAACAACAACGAGATTGCGGTAAACTGAAACCATTTCGCGGGATGATCGCCTGACTATACACGCGATCCACGAAATCGTTTTATGCGGTCCCCGGCAAATACACCTGAATTTCTGACGCAGATCGCCCGTCCGGACCGCGGCTTCCGGCCGGAAAGCTTGGCGTGTCATCCATTCGTTAAAAAAGCGACACCCGATTGCATAAAATTACGCATGTATTGATGCAATCTCCCGCACGCAGAACGGGCATCCGGGATCGGCCGGACCTCAGGGCGGGAGCGAAGTATCCAGCAGGCGCGGGGCAGTTCAGTGAGTACGACGATTGAAGACCGGGACGACTTAGAAGCCAGTGAATCTCGCGGAATCATCACTGAAGCCAGGATTCCTGGGCTTCTCAGCCGTGAAATCTACTGGACAAATCTTCTGACCGCGATGCCGGCAGGACATGTTTTGCTTCCTTCGGTAACTCCAATAACCCTTTCCTTCCCCATCATCATAGAGCTCCCCATGGGCAACACCGGCAACGACACCATCGAACTCAGCGATGGCGACGACCTGATCCTCGCCGGCGACGGCAACGACACCGTCAGCGGCGGCAACGGCGACGACCGCATCAGCGGCGGCACCGGCAACGATACGATCGATGGCGGCGCTGGCAACGACGCGCTCGAAGGCGCCGCCGGCAACGACACCATCGACGGTGGCGACGGCAACGACCTGATCGTGGCCGGCGACGGCAACGACACCGTCACCGGCGGCACCGGCGACGACCGCATCAGCGGCGGCGCCGGCAATGACGAGATCGATGGTGGCAGCGGCGACGACGCGCTCGAAGGCGCCGCCGGCAACGACACCATCGACGGCGGCGACGGCAACGACCTGATCGTGGCCGGCGACGGCAACGACACCGCCACCGGCGGCACCGGCGACGACCGCATCAGCGGCGGCGCCGGCAATGACCAGATCGATGGTGGCAGCGGCGACGACGCGATCGAGGGCGCCGCCGGCAACGACACCATCGACGGCGGCGACGGCAACGACCTGATCGTGGCCGGCGACGGCAACGACACCGTCACCGGCGGCACCGGCAATGACCGCATCGGCGGCGGCACCGGCAACGACACCATCGACGGCGGCGACGGCGACGACAGGATCGACGGCGGCGACGGCAGCGACACGATCGCGGGCGGCAATGGCAACGACCTGATCCTCGCCGGCACCGGCAGCGACGACGTCTCGGGCGGCCATGGCGATGACACCATCGACGGCGGCAGCGGCGATGACGTTCTGGCCGGCGATGAGGGCAACGACATCCTCAGCGGCGGCGCCGGCGACGACATCCTGACCGGCAGCGGCGGCCGCGACACGTTCGTGTTCATGGCGTGGAGCGGCGACGACGTGGTCACCGACTTCGTCCTCGGTGGGCCGGAGCACGACATCGTGCTGGTGTCGCACGTCGTGTTCCAGGATCTGGCGTCGCTGCTGGCCGCGGCCGAGCAGGTCGGCAGCGACGCGGTCTTCCACCACGCCGCCTCCGACACCTCGCTGACGCTGGCCAATGTCGACCTGGGCGCGCTGAAGGCGGAGCACTTCGCCCTGTTTTGAGCAGGCCACCCCGACGCCGCGTGGCCGGGCTTCGGCCCGGCCATGCGGATCTTATCGGACCGCCTGCGCCCCTCCGTGCGGGCGGTCAGCCGGCCAGCACCGTGCGCTCCAGCGTCTCGATGACCGCGCCGCCATGGCGCAGGCCGCGCCGCTCCAGCTCGATCCGCCATGGCACTTGCGCCGCCGCGCCGCCATCGGTGATGACGAAACGGTTCCAGCCGGCGGGGTGCGCGGAGACCGGCCCGGCCGAGGCCGACGGCACGCCGATCACCGGGATCGGCCGGCGCGGCCCGCTGACGGCGTGGCGGGCCGGCACATGGGTGTGGCCGTGCAGCACCAGCTCGGCGCCGGTGCGCGCCAGCACCGCCCGCACCGCCTGCCCGTCGATCAGCCGCTTCTGGAAATCGAACCGGCCGACCGGCGGGTGGTGGATCAGGAGAATGCGGCAGGCGCCCTCGCGGCCCAGCGCGTCGAGCGCCTCGGCCAGCGCCTCGATCTGCTGCGGCCCGAGCCGGCCGGTGGCCAGGAACGGCGCGCTCGGCACCGCGCTCGACACGCCGACCAGCGCCACGGCGCCGCGCCGCCGCACGAAGGGAAAGCCGGCCTCGCCGCGATCGCCGGTCATGTGGTCGCCCCAATGCAGCCGGGCGAGGCCGGCGGTGCGGGCGACATAGGCATCGTGATTGCCGGGCACCACTGAGACGTCGTCCGGCCGGCCGAGCCCGCCAAGCCAAGCGGCGGCCGGCGCGAACTCGGCCGCCAGCGCGAGATTGACCAGATCGCCGGTCACCGCGACATGGTCGGGCTGGTGGCGGGCGATGTCGGCCTCGATCAGCCGCAGCGTGTCGGCGGTGTGGCGCCGGGCGCGGCCGCGCTGCCAGTTGAGCCAGCCGAGCAGGCGCTTGCCCGCCAGTTCGCGGCGGCGGGCCGGCGGCAGGGGCCCGAGATGCGGGTCCGACAGATGGGCGAGGGTGAACAGCGTCGACTCCGAATTGGGCGCGTCGGGCCGGAGGGGCTTGGTGCGGTCACCCGGCGACCGGTTCTCCACCATCCGGAACCCCGCCGCCGGCCGCGCCGGTTATAGGATGGACCGGCCGCGGCGGACAGAGCCCCGCGGCGGGGCGACGTGTATCGCAACTTGCCACAACGAGAAGGTCGCCTTCCGCCGCCGCCTCGCCTATACCGGCCCGCGGCAGGGTTGCAGAGCCGTTGAACCAGCGAGGGAGCGGGGGCGTTGCGCAGTCGGATCGTGCACCGGATGTTTCACACCTACTGGCGGTTCCAGCGCGGCATGACGCTGGGGGTGCGCGGACTGGTGTTCGATGGCGGCCGCCGGATCTTCCTGATCCGCCACACCTATGTGCCCGGCTGGCAGCTTCCCGGCGGCGGCGTCGAGGTCGGCGAGACGATGCTTGAGGCGCTGGCCCGCGAGCTGGTCGAGGAGGGCAATATCAGCCTTTCCGCCCCGCCGCGGCTGCACGGCGTGTTCTACAACCCCACGGCCTCGACCCGCGACCATGTCGCGCTGTTCGTGGCCGAGCACTACGCCCAGCCGGCACTGCCCGCCGCCAATCACGAGATCGCCGCCTGCGGCTGGTTCGCGCTCGACGCCCTGCCGGAGGAGACGACGCCGGGCACGCGGCGCCGGATCGACGAGGTGATGTCGGGGACGGCGCCATCACCGCGCTGGTGAGGCGGCCGCCGGCGGAACTGGTACCGGGGGACCGTATGATGATCCCCGAAGCGCACCATAAGGTTTGCGGCCGAACAGCGTGGAAGAAGAGGCCGGCCGCCGCTCTCTTTTCCTCTTCCATCCAGGCCACGCTTGCCTGCGCCCGGGCGCAGGCTGTTGCGGGAGACGGTGCCGGTTCTTCCCTCTCCCCTTGCGGGAGAGGGTGCCGAGCGATTGAAGATCGCGAGGCGGGTGAGGGGTAAATTCCCGCACACGCCACATGTACCCCTCACCCGGCTCGACCTCGCTTCGCTCGGTCGCGCCACCCTCTCCCGCAAGGGGAGAGGGAAGGAAGAAGCCGGCCTGATCGGCCGGAAACCACGTCACTTCATCGAGCCGGTCTCGATGAAGCGCTGGTGCCAGGACAGCGATTCCGTCAGCAGCGCCGGTGCGTGCTGGCCGTAGCTGTGCTCCTTGGCGCGCTTGAAATAGTCGGCCAGCGCCGGGCGGTAGTCCGGGTGCGCGCACTTGGCGATGATCGTCTCGGCGCGCTGCTTGGGCGACAGGCCGCGCAGATCCGCCAGCCCGTATTCGGTGACGATCACCTGGACGTCCTGGTTGATGTGGTCGACGTGGCTGCACTGCGGCACGATGGCCGAGATCTTGCCGCCCTTGGCGGTCGACGGCGTCATGAAGATCGACACATAGGCGTTGCGGGCGAAGTCGCCGGAGCCGCCGATGCCGTTCTGGATGCGCGAGCCCATGACGTGCGTCGAGTTGACGTTGCCATAGATGTCGGCCTCGATCAGCCCGTTCATGGCGATGCAGCCGAGGCGGCGGATCACCTCGGGGTGGTTGGAGATCTCCTGCGGCCGCAGGATGATCTTGTCGCGGAAGCGCTCCAGGTCGGCGTTGAGCTTCTCGGCCGCCTCGGGGCTGAGCGAGAAGGCGGTGGCCGAGGCCATGCGCAGCTTGCCGGTTTCCAGCAGGTCGAGCATGCCGTCCTGCACCACCTCGGTGTAGGAGGTCATGTTCTCGAACGGCGCGTCGAGCAGGCCCTTCAGCACCGCGTTGGGAATGTTGCCGACGCCCGACTGCAGCGGCAGCAGCTCGTGCGGCAGGCGGCCCTTCTTCACCTCGTGCCGCAGGAACTCGATGATGTGGCCGGCGATGGCATAGGCCACCTCGTCGGGCTGCGAGAACGGCAGGTTGCGGTCGGGCGCGTGGGTCTCGACGATGGCGACGATCTTGTCGGGGTCGACGCGCAGCGTCGGCTGGCCGATGCGGCCGTCGGGCCGGATGAGCGGGACCGGCGAACGGTGGGGCGGCAGGGCCGTGCCGTAATAGATGTCGTGCATGCCTTCGAGCGCGGCGTTCTGCCAGGAGTTGACCTCCAGGATCACCTTGCTCGCCCGCTCCAGCCACGTCTTGTTGTTGCCGACCGAGGTCGAGGGCACCAGCGAGCCGTCGGCGCGGATCGCGGTGATCTCGACCACCGCGGTATCCAGCGGCCCGAGGAAGCCCTGCCACGCCACCGGCGCGACTTGGCTCAGGTGCATGTCGAAATATTCCATCTGGCCGCGGTTGATCTTGTCGCGGACGGTGGGATCGGAATTGTACGGCAGGCGGAACTCGATGGCGTCGACCTTGGCCAGCGCGCCGTCGAGCTCGGGGCCGGTGGAGGCGCCGGTCCACACCCGCACCCGGAATGGCCGGCCGGCATCGTGCTCGGCATCGATGCGGTTGGCCAGCGCCACCGGCACCGCCTTGGGGTAGCCCGAGCCGGTGAAGCCGCTCATGCCCACCGTCGTGCCGGAATCGATGAACCTGGCCGCGTCGTCGGCGCTCATCACCTTGGAGCGCAGACGGTTGCAAGCAATTCTAGTTGAGTCCGTCAAATTACCCTCCGTCAAGCGGTGGCATTTCAGCCAGTTTTCGTTGCCACGCATTTACTTCACCGCGGCGCGTTGCGGGAGGGGCAAGTCGACAAAAGGCATAATACTTGCGGATAAAGTAAGCGGTATTTGAAGGCGCATTCGTTGCGTGCGGATTTATTTTCGACAATCATGCGTGGCGGTAGGCCGCTGCTGGCGCCCACCTTCGCCGTCAGATTGCGGCTGGCGTCCGCGGCCAGCCCGCCCTGGCGCCCGGTCGACCCGATCCGGCGCCATGCGGTCCGCGCGGCCTGCGGCGTTTCGCCATGATCTCTCCATCATGGCCGTGCTATAGGCGCCGGATGCAGGTGTGTCAGGTTACTGTTCTGGCGTTGGCCCTCGCCGCGGGGGCAACCGGGTCCGCAGCCGCGCAAGGCGCGGCGAAAAGCGACGCCGCGCAAGGTGCACCCGCCGTCCAAGGCACTCCCAACATCGAGATCGTGCCACCATTGCCCTTGCACAAGGCGGTGTTCGCGTTCGCGACCCTGCCGGTGGAGACCGGCCTGCCCGGCGGCCTCACCCCGGCCGGCGTGCTGCCGCTGCCGCCCCAGCACGCGCTGTCGCCCTGGTCGATCGCCGCCGGCCCGCCGGCCGTCGCGACCGCCTCGTCCGCCAAGCCGTCCCGAGAGCCGGTCCCGGAGCCGGCGCCCAAAACCGCGCTCGCGGCCATTGCCACAGCGGCACCGCTTCCCCGGCCGCGCCCGGCGCTGCCGCAGGCGGGCCTCGCCTTGGCCTCGGTCGGCGAGCCGCCGGCTGTGTCCTTGCGCGGCCGCGTGGCGGACGTCGCGGCGGGCAGCCGCTGCCGCAACGTGTTCGCGCTGGGCTATGCGGAAGCCAAGGCGATTGCGCCGGTGAAGGGAGCCGGCGCCTGCGGCACCGGCGAGGCGGTGGATCTCGCCGCCGTGACGCTGGCCGACGGCTCGCGCGTCGCCATCGAGCCGGCGGCGACGCTCAACTGCGCCATGGCCGAGGGGCTGGCGCGCTGGGTGCGCGAGGATCTGGCGCCGAGCGCGGCGCGCATCGGCCAGCCGTTCAAGGCGCTGAAGAATTTCGCGAGCTACGACTGCCGCGGCCGCAACCGTAACCCCTTCGCGATGATGAGCGAGCACGGCCGCGCCAATGCCATCGACATCCGCGGCTTCGAGAGCGTGGACGGCCGCTGGCGCTTCATCGACAGCCCGGACATGCCCAAGGCCCTGATGGCCGAGATGAAGCGCGGCGCCTGCGAGCGGTTCATGACCGTGCTCGGCCCCGGCTCGGACGGCTACCACGAGAACCACATCCACGTCGATCTCGCCGAGCGCGCCAATGGCCGCAAGCTGTGCGGTTGGAAGATGGACGAGCCGCTGGTGGCGCAGGGCGCGCCCAACGGTGCGCCGAAAGAGGCGACGAAGCCCACGCCCCGCCTCGCCAACGCCCGCGCGCCGCTCGCCCCGGTCAAGCCGCGCCCGCCGGTGCCGGCATCCGAGCTCCGCCTGTCCGCCACCCAGGACGCCGCCGCTACGCCGGCCGACGAGATGCCCGACGCCGCCATGCCGGACGCTGCCATGCCCGACGCCCCCGAGCGGATCGGCTTCGCCGGCTCGGAGTGAGGGGCTCGCGATCGCAGGCATCAGACACGGCGCGATCGCATCGCGTCGCACGCCAGCCGCGATGCTGGCGCAGGGCCGCGGGCTTGGTGGCGCAGGGGCTCGCGGGTACAAGTGCGCTTCGCGTTTTCCCCGCCGCCGGAGACCTTGATGCTCACCAACCTGCAGACCCGCGACGTCGAGACCCTGGTCCACCCCTACACCAACCTCGCCGCGCTACGCGAGACCGGGCCTCTGGTGATCGAGCGCGCCAAGGGCATCCATGTCTACGACGTCGACGGCAAGCCCTATATCGAGGGCCTGTCCGGGCTGTGGTGCACGGCGCTCGGCTACGGCAACGAGGAGGTGGTCGAGGCCGCCGCCAGCCAGATGCGCAAGCTGTCCTTCACCCATCTGTTCGGCGGCAAGAGCCACGACCCGGCGATCGAGCTTGCGGAAAAGCTGAAGGAGATGGCGCCGGTGCCGATCTCCAAGGTGTTCTTCGCCGGCTCGGGCTCGGAGGCCAACGATTCCCAGATCAAGCTGGTCTGGTACATGAACAACGCGCTGGGCCGGCCGCAGAAGAAGAAGATCATCTCGCGCCAGCGCGCCTATCACGGCGTCACCATCGCCTCGGGCTCGCTCACCGGCCTGCCGGCCAACCACACCGATTTCGACCTGCCGATCGCTGGCATCTTCCACACCGCCGCCCCCTATTATTACCGCGGCGCCGAGCCCGGCGAGAGCGAGGACGACTTCGCCACGCGGCTGGCCGCCGAGCTGGAGACGCTGATCCTGCGCGAGGGGCCGGACACGGTCGCCGCCTTCATCGCCGAGCCGATCATGGGCGCGGGCGGGGTGATCGTGCCGCCCAAGAGCTATTTTCCGAAGATCATGGACGTCTGCCGCAAGTACGACGTCTACATGATCGCCGACGAGGTGATCTGCGCCTTCGGCCGGCTTGGCGCGGCGTTCGGCGCGCCGGTGCTGGGCTATCTGCCCGACGCCATCTCGGTGGCCAAGGCGCTGTCCTCGGCCTATTTCCCCATCGCCGCGGTGATGGTGCCCGAGATCATGCACCAGGCGCTGCTGGACGAGAGCCGCAAGATCGGCTCCTTCGGCCACGGCTTCACCTATTCCGGCCACCCGGTCGGCGCGGCGGTGGCGCTGAAGGTGCTGGAGATCTACCAGCGCGACAAGATCTTCGAGCAGGCGGCCGCCAAGGCGCCGCAGTTCCAGGCGCGGCTCAAGGCGTTCGCCGATCACCCGCTGGTCGGCGAGGTGCGCGGGATGGGCCTGATTGGCGCGGTCGAGATGGTGGCCGACAAGGCGACCAAGCGCGCCTTCGATCCCAAGAAGGGAGTCGGCCCGAAGGCGATGGCGTTCGCCCAGGAGGAGGGCGTGCTGATCCGCTCGCTCGGCGATTCGATGGCGGTGTGCCCGCCGCTGATCATCACGCCCGACGAGATCGACGATCTGTTCGACCGGCTTGGCCGCACGCTCGACCGCACGCTGGACTGGGCGAAGCGCGAGAACCTGCTGGCCGCATGAGGTCCAGCAGCAAGAGTTCTCCAGCATGAGCAGGGTCTCGCGCCGCGCCGTCCTGAAGGGTGTGGCGGGGCTCTTCGGCGCGAGCATCGCCACCGCCGCCTATGGCATGTGGATCGAGCCGGCGTGGCGGCTCGACGTCACCGAATACCGCATCGCGCCGCCGCGCTGGCCGCATGGCCTGACCATGCGGGTGGCGCTGATCGCCGACCTGCACGCCGGCGCTCCCTTCATGCCGATCGGCCGGGTGGCCGAGATCGTGGCGCGCACCAACGCGCTCAAGCCGGACCTCATCCTGCTGCTCGGCGACTACCGCGCCGACCACCTCTTCCTCACCCGCCGCATCGAGCCGGCCGAGACCTTCGCGCAGCTCGCCCGCCTCGCCGCGCCGCTCGGCGTCTACGGCATTCTCGGCAATCACGACTACTGGCACGGCGTCGAGCCGTTCCGCGCCGCCTTCGCCGAAACCGGCATTCCGCTCTTGGAGAACGGCGTGGTGGCGCTGGCGACGCCGCAAGGGCCGGTGCACCTGATCGGCACCGCCTCGATGATCGCGGTGCCGATCGGCTGGCGCCGCTTCCGCGGCTATGACGACCTGCCCGGCACGCTGGCCCGGGTGCCCGACGGCGCGCCGGTGATCCTCGCCGCGCACGAGCCGGACCTGTTCGTCAAGGTGCCGCAGCGCGTGTCGGTCACCGTGTCGGGCCATACCCATGGCGGCCAGGTGCGGCTGTTCGGCTATTCGCCGCAGGTGCCGTCCGGCTACCGCAACCGCTTCGCCTATGGCCACGTGGTGGAGGAGGGGCGCCACCTCGTGGTGTCCGGCGGCCTGGGGATTTCGATGCTGCCGGTCCGGCTCGGCGTGCCGCCGGAGATCGTGCTGCTGACGCTGGGCTGACCGGGTTTCCGCTTGACGCCGCCGCTCGGGCCGGCACGTCGCGAGAGACCTCCTCCGCCGCCATCTCGACGCCATCCGACGAGCGCGCCCGCATGGGTGTTCTCCCGGTGCACCCGGGGTATAAGCGGAAATTCCCCTTGCGGGGGAATCGGACCGGCGTCGGCGTCCGCGCCGCCCTGTGCCCGAAAGGGCGCCCCCCGAGGGCCCATCTCCAAGGAGCCGCATGACCACGCCGCCCCGCCGCCTGGTGCAGCCCGACAAGCGCGACGACGATGCCGACGCCACGCTGCGGCCGCAGCGGCTCGTCGATTTCGTCGGCCAGGAGCAGGCGCGGGCGAACTTGAGCGTGTTCATCGCCGCCGCCCGCCAGCGCGCCGAGGCGCTCGACCATGTGCTGTTCGTCGGGCCCCCCGGCCTCGGCAAGACGACGCTGGCGCAGATCGTGGCCAAGGAGCTCGGCGTCGGCTTCCGCGCCACCTCCGGTCCCGTCATCGCCAAGGCCGGCGACCTCGCGGCGCTGCTGACCAATCTCGAAGAGCGCGACGTGCTGTTCATCGACGAGATCCACCGCCTCAACCCGGCGGTGGAGGAGATCCTCTATCCGGCGATGGAGGATTTCCAGCTCGACCTGATCATCGGCGAGGGGCCGGCGGCGCGCTCGGTGCGCATCGACCTCGCCAAGTTCACCCTGGTCGGCGCCACCACCCGCGCCGGGCTGCTCACGACGCCGCTGCGCGACCGCTTCGGCATCCCGGTGCGGCTGAACTTCTACACGGTGGCGGAGCTGGAGTTCATCGTCAGCCGCGGCGCGCGCGTGCTCGGCATCGGCATGACGCCGGAAGGCGCCAACGAGATCGCCCGGCGCGCCCGCGGCACGCCGCGCATCGCCGGCCGGCTGTTGAAACGGGTGCGCGACTTCGCTTTGGTCGACGACAGCCCGGCGATCGACCGCAAGGTGGCCGACCGGGCGCTGACGGCGCTGGAGGTCGACGCTGCCGGGCTCGATGCCATGGACCGGCGCTATCTGTCGGTGATCGCCCTCAATTATGGCGGCGGCCCGGTGGGGATCGAGACCATCGCCGCGGCCTTGTCGGAGCCGCGCGATGCCATCGAGGACATCATCGAGCCGTTCCTGATCCAGCAGGGCTTCGTGCAGCGCACGCCGCGCGGCCGGCTGATCACCCCCCACGCCTTCCGCCACCTCGGCCTCGCCGAGCCCACGCGCGACACCCCGCAGTTCACGCTGTTCCGGGACGAGGGGGAGTAGGGCGCAAGCGCGAAGCGCATTCCGCCCTGGTCCTTCCGCCCTGCGGAGGGGTCCGTTCACGCCGCGTCGGCCGTCCGCACCCCGTTGAGGAAGGTCTCGGTGCGCTGGCGCAGCCGGGTGAATTCGGCATCCAGCGTGTCGGCGGTCGCGGTCAGCTTGCCGACCAGGGATTCGGTGGCTGCCACCGCGCTCTGGACGTCGACGATGTCGCGCGTCACCGACGAGGCGCCGGTCTCGACCGCGCCCATCGCCTCGACGATGCGGGCGGCAAGCGCGATCTGGCGCGCGGTCTCCTGCTGGATGGTCAGCGAGGAGGTGTAGAGGTCGCGGATGGTGGCGCCGAGATCGCGGGTCAGGCCGGTGGCTTCGCCCACCGCCCGTTGCACCGCCTTGATCTGGGCGCCCACCTCGTCGGTGGCCTGCGAGGTCTGGCGCGCCAGTTCCTTGACTTCGGAGGCGACCACCGCGAAGCCGGCACCGGCGGCGCCGGCGCGTGCCGCCTCGATGGTGGCGTTGAGCGCCAGCAGGTTGGTCTGGCTGGCGATGGCGGCAATCGCCGTCACCACCTGGTCGATGCTGCCGGCGATGCCGCCGAGCCGCTCGATCGCCGCCTCGACCCGCTCGGCCGCCGCCACCGCGCGCTCGGAGAATCTGGCCTCGGTGTCGGCATGCTCGGCGATGGTGGCGCTGGCCGAATCGAGGTCCTGGCTCGTCTGGCGGGCGGTCTCGACGGCGGCGGCGGCGCGGTTCGCCGCCTCCACCACCGAGGCCGAGCGCTCGCCGGCCAGCCCGATCTCCTGGCACACCTGCTGCGCCGCCCGGTGCAGGTCGGCGGCCGCGGCCGAGACGGCGCCGATCACCGCGCCGCTGGTGCGGTCGAAGTCCTCGGTCAGCGTCTGGCGCCGCGCCTCGGTGCGCTCGATGCCGTCGCGCGTCGCGGCGCGCTCGGCCTCCAGGCGCTGGCGTTCCTCCAGCGAGGCGCGCAGCGTGCGCAGCGCCACGGCCATGCGGCCGACCTCGCCGCCATCGGCGGTGTCGACCTCCACCGCCACGTCGCCTTCGGCGAGACGGGTCAGCGCCCGCGTCATGCGGTCGAGCGGCCGGAATACGCTGTGCGAGAGCAGCGCGTAGATCGCCGCCGCGGCAAGAATGAACGAGACGGCGGCGATCAGCAGCACCGAGAGGCTCTTGGTGCGGTTGGCGTCGATGCGGCCGGCGAGCAGGGTGTCGAGATCGGCGCCGGCTTTGGCGTTGAAGGCGGTGAGCGCGGTCGCCGCGGCGACCTCGAGATCCTTCAGGGCGAAGCTGCCGACCGGGTCGCCCAGTGCGGTGCGGCGGATGGCGTCGCTGAGCCGGTCGATCGCCGGCAGGAGCTGGCTGCGCGCCTGCTCGACGCGGGCGTGAACCTCGGGGTGGCCGACGTTCTCCAGCACGCGCTCGAGCGTATTGTCGAGCCGGCGGCGGGTGAAGTCGAAGGCGCCGCCGGCCACCATCAGCTCGGTGCGCGATTCATCGCCGGCATTGGCGGCCGAGAAGCGCCGCCCGCGATTGCCGAGCGTGCGGATCGAATCCGCCATCGCCGGCAGGACCTGACCGGCCAGATCCATCATGTGATAGGTGTCGAGCCTGGGATCGAGGATCAGCCCGGACCGGTCGAGCACCATCTGGCGGAGCTTGGCGAGCGAGTCGATTGCGGACTGGGCCTTGCCGCGGTCGAGCCGCTTGGCGGTGGCCAGCGCGTCGAGCAGGCCCGCCGCGTGCCCGGCCTCGGCGGCCGTGCCGTAGCTGGTGCCGAACGCCCCTTCGGCCTGGCGCAGTTGCACCGCCGCCGCCGCCAGGTCGGCCTCCGAGGGCAGGCCGTAATCCCAGTTGCGGACTCGATCGGCCAGCGCGCCGTGGACATCGGCGATGGCCGTCAGATAGCGGTTGCCGACCCGCTCGTCCTCGGCGAGGCGGATCTCGTCGAGCTGGAGGGCCAACAGCGACCAGGTGACGTAGCCGAGCGGAACAAGGAACAGCGCGATCGCACCCAGAATGCGGGTGCGCAGGCCGAAACGGGACAACATGGCAACCCCTCGCCAACCCCTCGCAAAGTATTGCCACTCTATGGCAGGCAATGCTTAGTGCATGGTTTACGCAGGGAAAGCGATTTGGTTTCGGCTGAAACCATGTCGGCACGCAGGACCTCGCCAGCTGACCTTCTGTCTCGACCTGCGAACAACGCTCGATTTGCGGCCGAGCCGGCAGCGGGGCATGAATTGAATACGATTGCAGGGGATCAGGGATTGATGAGTGAGGGTCACAGGACTGTCGCACACCCGCAGGTACAGGCCCGGCCGGATCAGGCCCGGCCGGATCGCGTCTGGCCGGATCTGGCGGGGCGCCTCGTGCCCGGCGGCCACGTGCTGGCGGTGCGGGTCTATTACGAGGACACCGACTTCTCCGGCTTCGTCTACCACGCCAATTTCCTGCGCTACATGGAGCGCGGCCGCTCGGACTATCTGCGCCTGCTCGGCGTCGAGCAGGGCGCGCTGTTCGAGGAGGCGGTGGCGGAGGTCGGCGCGGGGTTCGCCTTCGTGGTGCGCCACATGGACCTCGATTTCCGCCGGCCGGCGAAGATCGACGATATTCTGGAAGTCCACACCCACCCGGCCGAGGTGCGCGGCGCCTCGCTGACGCTGGCGCAGAGCGTGCGGCGCGGCGAGGAGATCCTGATCGCCGCCAAGATCAAGGTCGCGTTCGTCGCCGGCGAGCGGGCGACCCGCATTCCGCTCGGCTTGCGCAAGGCGATGGGCGCCGACGTCGATACCGCCCCCTCGGGCTGAGCCCGCAGGGGAACCTCCAGCCGCATGCGGCATTGTCCTAATCAACAGCGTGACCAGGGCCGACGGACGGACCGGCGGGCGCGTCCCCACAACGGCCGATCGGGAAAAGCGGTCCGCGCGAGACACGGGACAGGACAGCGGTCAGAGGAGCAGGCGCATGGGCGAGATGGGTCGTCACACGATCGAGTTCCGGCGGGTGGAGCCGGGTGACCAGGTGATTCTGACGACCTTCGGCCGCAGCGAGGCGCGCGGCTTTGCCGCGGCCGGTGCGCCGGACGTGGCGGTGTGCCTGCCGCCGGGCACCGAGGTCCGCTTCACGGAGCCTGTCGTCTGCGAGCCGGCCGCCGGCCTCGTCCCCGACATTCCGGCGGGCGAGCAGGTCGCCTGGATCCGGCAGGTCAGCGTCGACATCCCCTGCATCCACCACGATGCCCTCGAATTCGCCAATGGCCGGGTGGTGATGTTCACCCAGCTCCGCGAGGGGCAGCGGGCGACGGTGGTGCGGATGCCGGCGACTCTCATCGGCGGGCCGGGCGCCAGCGCGCTGCGCCTGCCGCTCGAAGCGTTCCGCGCGCTGGCCGAGCCGGCGGACGACAGCGGCCAGCCGATGTTCATCTGATCGCGCCCGGCGGCGTCGCGCGGCAAGGTCGAACGACTTGACCGCGCGACGTTGCCGCAGGCCCCCGGAAATCCGGAACCTCGGCCCGTCCCCGAACATTCCTGCTCATCATCGACGTTCCCCATCGACAGCCCCGGATCGGCCGTGCCGAAACCGGGCAGGCGGGCGCAAATGCTGCGCCCGCCGCGGGGAGGGCCTTCGCGGCCGATCGTCAACACAGGAAGGATGTTCGCATGTGCGACTACAGTCTTCATCATGTGATGTCCCGGCCGGCAAAGGTCGGAGAGACGCTGGTAGCGACGACGTTCATCAACTCCATCACCCGCGGCTTTGCCGCGGCGGGCGATCCGGACGTCGCCGTCTGCCTGCTGCCGGGAACCGAGCTCGGGTTCGACAAGCCCGTGGAGTTCGAGCCGGGGTTCGGCGCCTTCGCCAACCGGACGGCCGGCAGCAATCTGGCGCGGTTCCGCCAGATCAACATGGACAACCCCTATCTCCACCACGACGCGCTGGAGTTTCCGGACGGCCAGGTGGTGCTGGTGACGCACCTGTGCGCCGGACAGCGGGCGACCGTGCTGCAGCTGCCGGCGGGCGCCGCGGTCGAGGAGCATCGCCGCGAAGCCTCCGTGGATGAGGTGGTGGCCGCCCCTGTCGAGACCGCGCAGCCGGAGGCCGGTCCGCCGGCCGAGGTTGCGGGCGCGCGCCACGAGACCGAACCGCATACGGCATGAGACCGACGTCCTCGCCGCGCGCGCGACGCGGGACGGAAATCCGGATGACAGGGCGGCGGCGCGCGGCATGGTCGACGCTGCCGCCCGGCTCATGTAATAGCTCGTTACATGAGCTGGTCCAAGGACGGCGGCCGCGACGGGTCGCGCGCATATCACCACGGCAACCTCAAGGAGGCGCTGGTCCGCGCCGCCCTGGAGCTGATCGCCGAGAAGGGACCGGCCGGCTTTACCTTCGCGGAAGCCGCGCGCTGGGCCGGGGTGAGCCCGGCCGCGCCCTACCGGCATTTCCGCGACCGCGACGAGCTGCTCGCCGACGTGGCGCGGCGGGGCTTCGACATCCTGGCCGGCCAGCTCGCGGCGGCCTGGAGCGGCGGGCGGCCAGAGCCGTTCTCGGCCTTCGAGCGGCTGGGCAAGGCGTATCTGGCGTTCGCCCGCGCCGAGACGGCCTATTATTCGGCGATGTTCGAGGCCGGCGTGCCGCCGGACGGCTCGCCGGAGCTGCGAGAGGCCGGCGAGCAGACCTTCGCCATCCTGCGCGAGGCGGCCGAGACCCTGGCCGCCACGCTGCCGCCGGCCGGCCGGCCGCCGGCGGCGATGATGGCGCTGCACATCTGGTCGCTGTCGCACGGCATCGCCTCGCTGTTCGGCCGCGGCGACAGGGCGCGGCGCAAGCTGCCGATGGCGCCCGAGGATCTGCTGGAGGCCGGCCTGCTGGTCTATCTGCGAGGCCTCGGCCTGCCGCCGGGCGGCGCCGCGGGTTGAGCGCGGCCGGAACGCATCGTCTGCAGACGCGGCTTCTTGAGACGATACGCCTGGAGGGCTCTTGACAACCGAAGCCCCGCTTCCCATCATGTAAATGTAATTAACATTGACGGAGGTCACGATGAGCGACGCTGCACGCGCTCAATACTGGGATGGCCCTTACGAAGGCGAAGACCGGTGGCGGGCCGGGCGGCTCCATCCGGGACGGATCGCGCTGATCGTGATCGCCTTCATCCTGTGGTGGCCGATCGGGCTGGCCGTGTTGATCTATTCGATCTGGAGCGGACGCATGGACTGCTGGAATGATTCCTCGCGCTACGAGCGCAAGATGTCGCGGATGCAGGAGAAGATGGACCGCATGCGCTCGCGCATGGACGGCCGCGGCGCGGGCGGCGGCGGGTCCTGGTGGGGCGGACGTCGCGATCCCGCTGGCGGCGGGTCGAGCGGCAACCGGGCGTTCGACGAGTACCGGGCCGAGACGCTGAAGCGCCTGGAGGAGGAGGAGCGCGGGTTCCGCGACTTCCTGGAGCGGCTGCGCCAAGCCAAGGACAAGGCCGAGTTCGACCAGTTCATGGCCGAACGCCGCCGCGTCGCCGAGCCGGAGCACCCGGCGGGCGCGTGACGGTCTCGACCGCCGAAGGGACTACGAGCCGCCGGTGCCGCAAGGTGCCGGCGGCTTTGCGTTCCCCCTCGGGGTCGTCGTCCCGGCCAAGCGGCGTAGCCGCGCGAGCCGGGACCGTTTTCAGGAAGGGGTATTTCTATCTCGCGGACGGTCCCGGCTCGGCGCTTCGCGCCGTCCGGGACGACAGGGCTGAGACAGTCATCAAGACCGTCTCGTCGCGGCCAAGCGCCGTAGGGCGCAATAGCGAAGCGTATTGCGCCGGGGAGGGTGCCGGCGGCGTGCGCGGCGGAATACGCTTCGCTATTCCGCCCGACACACTGCGGACGGTCCCGGCGCACGACTTTGCATCATCGTTAACCGGACGTTAATCGGCTGAGGATCATCTGAAGCCGAGGACGGGGCGGGCTGCGCCCTTGTTCAGCCATATTCGCCAGCAAGACGAGCCTTGTAAGACGAACACGACAAGACGAGTTTGGCCGGCCGTCGTCGCAGGCGCCATCGCAGGCGCCTTGGCCCGAACATCGTCGCTGACGGCGCCGGCTGCCATCCTGTCCGAACGTGGCGCCGAGCGATGCCGGAGACGGACGACCGAAAGCAGTGCCGATGACCCCCGCCGAGATTACCCCTTCCGTCGACATGTCGCTCCTGACCCTGTTCCTGCAGGCGCACTGGGTCGTCAAGAGCGTGATGATCGGGCTGATCTGCGCCTCGATCTGGGTGTGGGCGATCGCCATCGACAAATGGCTGCTGTTCCGGCGCACCCGCGCCGCCAGCGACCAGTTCGAGCAGGCGTTCTGGTCCGGCCAGTCGCTGGAGGAGCTCTACCGCACGCTGTCGGCGCGCCCGGCCGATTCGATGGCGGCGCTGTTCGTCGCGGCGATGCGCGAGTGGAAGCGCACCTTCGAGGGCGGCGCCCGCTCGTTCGCCGGCCTGCAGCAGCGCATCGATCGGGTGATGGACGTGTCGATCTCGCGCGAGGTCGAGCGGCTCGAATCGAAGCTGCTGGTGCTGGCCACGGTTGGCTCGGCCGGCCCGTTCATCGGCCTGTTCGGCACGGTGTGGGGCATCATGACCAGCTTCCAGTCGATTGCCGCCTCCAAGAATACCTCGCTCGCCGTGGTGGCGCCGGGCATCGCGGAGGCGCTGTTCGCCACCGCCATGGGGCTGATCGCTGCCATACCGGCGACGATTTTCTACAATAAGTTCACCTCCGAAGTGAACAAGCAGGCCGCGCGGCTGGAAGGCTTCGCCGACGAGTTCTCGGCGATCCTGTCGCGCCAGATCGACGAGAACGGCTAGGCGCAAGGGTCATGGCGATGGGCGCTGCCACCGCATCCTCGGGCGACAAGACCGGCCGGCGCCGCCGCCGGCGGGGCGGGCGCGCCGTGATGAGCGAGATCAACGTCACGCCGTTCGTCGACGTGATGCTGGTGCTGCTCATCATCTTCATGGTGTCGGCGCCGCTGCTCACCGTCGGCGTGCCGATCGACCTGCCGCAGACCCAGGCCAAGGGCATCGAGCAGAACACCGAGCCGGTGACCATCTCGGTCAACACCAAGGGCCAGGTGTTCCTGATGAACAGCGAGATCAAGATCGACGAGCTGGTGCCGAAGCTGCAGGCCATCGCCCAGGCGCGCGGCGGCGGCCAGGACGAGCGGGTGTTCGTGCGCGGCGACAAGGCGGTCGATTACGGCACGGTGATGAAGGTCATGGGCCGGCTGTCGACCGCCGGCTTCCGGCGCGTGGCGCTGGTCACCGAAGTGGAGCAGGGGGGCTGATGCGCCCGGATCGGAGCTTCGCCGCCTCGGCCTCGCTGCACGCGATGGTCTTCGGCATCGGGCTCGTCACCTTCGACGCCCGGCCGATGGTGGTCGCGCCGACGGAGTCGATGCCGGTCGACATCATGTCGATGTCGGAGTTCTCCCAGCTTACCCGCGGCCAGAAGACCGCGCCCAAGGCGGAAAAGCCCAAGCACGTCGCCGAGAAGACCGGCGAGGTGAAGCCGCCCGACACCGAAGCCAAGAAGATCGCCGACAAGACCATCGACTCGGCGACCCCGCCGCCGCTGCCGCCGAAGGTCGAGCGCCCGCCCGAGCCGGAACCGAAGAAGGCCGAAGCCAAGCCGGAGCCGAAGCCCGAGCCGGCGCCGAAGAAGGCCGAGGCCAAGCCGGAGATCAAGCCGGACGCCGAGGCGCTGGAGAAGCTGATCGCCAAGACCGAAAAGCCCGAAAAGAAGGCGGAGCCGGAGAAGAAGGCCGAGGTCAAGCCGCCGCCCAAGCCGGTGGACCGGCCCAAGCAGCCGCCGCCGGTGGCCCAGACCCCGCCCGACCCGAACTCCAAGTTCGACACCAGCAAGATCGCCGCGCTGCTCGACAAGCGCGCGCCGCAGCGCGCCGCCGCCAGCGGCGCGGAGGTGTCGCACACCGCCTCGCTCGGCTCGGTCACCGGACAGGCGCAGCAATTGTCGCAGACCGAGATCGATGCGCTGCGCGCCCAGATCCAGCGCTGCTGGAATCCGCAGGTGGGCGCCGCCGAGGCGCGCGACCTCATCGTCCGCGTCCGGATCGCCCTCAACCAGGACGGCTCGCTCGCCGGCCAGCCGATGCTGGTCGATCACGGCGGCGGCGCCTATTTCCAGGTGGCGGCGGAGAGCGCGATGCGGGCCATCCGCCGTTGCGCGCCCTACACTTTGCCCGTCGCCAAGTACGAGGCGTGGCGCGACGTCGAGGTCACCTTCGATCCGCGCGACATGTTCCGGGGCTGACCCCGCCCTTCGCCCGAGACCCAGATGCCCGCTTTCCTTCCGACACGACGCGATCTCCTCCTCGCCGGGGCTGCCGGCGCGACCGTTCTCGGTCTGCCGCGGCCGGCCGGCGCGGTGCTCAAGCTCGACATCACCCAGGGCGTGGTGCAGCCGCTGCCGATCGCGCTGCCCGATTTCGTCGGCGCCAATGGCGCCGATGCCGAGGTCGCCCGCAACGTCACCCAGGTGATCACCGCCAATCTCAAGCGGAGCGGCCTGTTCGCGCCGATCTCGCCGCAGGCGTTCATCGAGCGCATCACCAATTTCGACCAGCAGCCGCGCTATCCCGACTGGCGGGTGATCAACGCCCAGGCGCTGGTCACCGGCCGCATGACCCGCCAGCCGGACGGCCGCCTGCGCGCAGAGTTCCGGCTGTGGGACGTGTTCGGCGGCGCCCAGCTCACCGGCCAGCAGTACTACACCACGCCCGAGAACTGGCGGCGCGTCGCCCACATCATCTCCGACGCCATCTATGAGCGGCTGACCGGCGAGAAGGGCTATTTCGACACCCGCATCGTCTTCGTCGACGAATCGGGGCGCAAGGAACGCCGGGTCAAGCGGCTGGCGGTGATGGACCAGGACGGCGCCAATGTGCGCTATCTCAGCCGCGGCGACGAGGACGTCATCACCCCGCGCTTCTCGCCCAACAGCCAGGACATCACCTATATGGCGCTGAACCGCGGCGCCTGGCGGGTGTACCTGATGAACATCGAGACCGGCCAGCGCGAGGCGGTGGGCAACTTCCCCGGCATGACGCTCAGCCCGCGCTTCTCGCCGGACGGCCAGCGCGTGGTGTTCTCGGCCGAGCAGGGCGGGGTGACCTCGATCCACGTGATGGATCTGCGCTCCAAGCAGATCTTCCGCCTGTCCAATTCCGGCGCCATCGACGTGGCGCCGTGCTATTCGCCGGACGGCCGCCAGATCGTGTTCGCCTCCGACCGCGGCGGCTCGGCGCAGCTCTATCTCATGGGCGCGGACGGCTCCGGCCAACACCGGCTGTCGTTCGGCGACGGCAGCTACACCACGCCGGTGTGGTCGCCGCGCGGCGACCTGATCGCCTTCACCAAGCAGGGCGGCGGCCAGTTCGCCATCGGCGTGATGCGCCCGGACGGCTCGGGCGAGCGCATCCTCACGGCCGGCTACCACAATGAGGGCCCGACCTGGGCCCCCAACGGCCGGGTGATCATGTTCTGGCGCGACCCCGGCGGCGCGGGCGGCCCCTCGCTCCACACCGTCGACCTCACCGGCCAGAACGAGCAGCGGGTGCCCACCCCGAGCTACGCCTCCGACCCGGCCTGGAGCCCGCTCCTGAGCTGATCCGGGTTTCTGAGGATGGAGCCGGGATCGCCGCCGCCGCTCTGCCAACGTCCTTGTGCAACAACGGGATTTTCGGCAAATCCGGACGCGTGATCTGCAGCTTGGCTGGCCGGAGCGCCGTTGAGGCCAGCCGGCCGGCTGGCGTGTTTCTGTACCAAGCGGGCCGCTTCTGGTATCAGAGCGGTATGGGCCGGGGGGCCCGCAGACACGCGATTCGGTGAGGGTGGTGGCTTCCAATCTGGGGAGCAGGTCAGGACGCCCGGCAGGGCGCACGCTGTGGGCGCTGCTGGCCGCGATCATCCTTGTCCCGCTGCTGGTGTTTACCGGCGCGGCAGCCGTCTCCTATCGCAACCAGTTCGCAGACGCCAGCGAGCGGCTGCAGCGGTTCCTTGACGTCGTGCACGAGCACGCCGTCAAGGTGTTCGAGACGCACGAACTGGCCGCCGGCCAGGTCAATGCGATGCTCGATCAGCTGGGCGACGAGAGCATCATCGCCCAGCAGGAGCCGTTGAACGCCAAGCTGAAGCTGCTGATCGAGCGCCTGCCGCAGGTCGGCGCGATCTGGGTGCTGGACGAGACCGGCCACCCGCTGCTGAGCAGCAATTTCGTGCCCGCCCCGCGCAATCTGGACCTGTCGGATCGCGCGTATTTCACCGTCCACCGCGACGGCCGCATCGGCCCGGGCGCCACCTATATCAGCGAGATCCTGCAGGGCCGGGCCAATCCCGGCGTCCGCTTCTTCCAGCTCACCAAGCGGCGCGACCGCGCCGGGCGGTTCGCGGGCGTGATCGCAGTGTCGATCCGGCCGGACTATTTCGAGAATTTCTACCAGCAGGCGGCGCGCTCGGGCTTCGACGCGGTCGGTCTCATCCGGGCCGACGGGTCCATCCTTGCCCGCTATCCGCCGCGCGAGGACATGAAGCTGCGGCTCAGCCCGACCAGCGGGCTGATGCGGGCGGTGGTCAAGACCCCCGATGCCGGCAACTACGAGACGGTTTCGGATGTCGACGGCGTGGAGCGGCTGATGGCCTATCGCCGCCTGCCCGGCGAGTCGGTCTATCTCACCGTCGGGGTCGACCGTGCCCGCATCCTGGCGAACTGGCGCGCGTCGCTGGCGACGCACATGATCTACGGCGTGCCGGCGACGCTCGGTCTCGGCGTGCTGGCGCTGGTGGCGATGCGGCGCACCCGCCGCGAAGCCGATGCGCTCGCCCGTCTCGCGGCCGAGACGCTGCACCGCGCCGAGATCGAAGAGCAGCTCCGCCATTCCCAGAAGATGGAGGCGATCGGCCAGCTCACCGGCGGGATCGCCCATGATTTCAACAATCTGCTGCAGATCGCTATCGGCAGCCTGGACATTCTGAAGCGCCGCCTGCCGAACGGCGACCCGCGCAGCCGCGACCTCGTGGAATCGGCGCTGGACGGCATGACGCGGGCCGCCAGCCTGACGCAGCGCCTTCTCGCCTATGCCCGCCGGCAGCCGCTCGACCCCAAGACGGTCGACGTCAACCATTTGGTCCAAAACGTCTCGGAACTGCTGCGCAGCACGCTGGGCGAGACCGTGCGCATCGAGACGGTGCTGGCCGGCGGGTTGTGGCCGGCCTATGTCGACGCCAACCAGCTCGAGAGCGCGATCGTCAATCTCGCGGTCAATGCCCGGGATGCCATGCCCCACGGCGGGCGGCTGACCGTCGAGACCGGCAACGCCCATCTCGACGATTCCTATACCGAGCAGAACCCGGACGTCATGCCCGGACAGTACGTCCTGGTGTCGATCACCGACACCGGCACCGGCATGACGCCGGAGGTGATCGCCAAGGCGTTCGAGCCGTTCTTCACCACCAAGCCGGCCGGGCAGGGCACCGGGCTCGGGCTGTCGCAAGTCTATGGCTTCGTCAAGCAGTCCGGCGGCCATGTCAAAATCTACAGCGAGACCGGCAGCGGCACGGCAGTGAAGCTCTATCTGCCGCGGCGCTACGGCCATGAGGCGTTGGGCGAGATCCACCACGACCGGGTGCCGGCGCCGGCCGCCGCCAATTCCGCCGCCATCCTGGTGGTGGAGGACGAGGACGGCGTGCGCCACTTCGTCTGCGGCGCGCTGCGCGACCTCGGCTACCGGGTGGTCGAAGCCTCCAGCGGCCGGCAGGCGCTGGAGCTGCTGCGGACCCATCCGGAGGTCGGGCTGCTGCTGTCGGACGTGGTGATGCCGGAGATGAACGGCCGCGACCTGGCGGACCTCGCGCTCGCCCAGTATCCCGAGCTGCGGGTGATGTTCATGACCGGCTATACCCGCAACGCCATCGTCCACAATGGCGTGCTCGATCCGCAGATGCGGCTGATCAGCAAGCCGTTCACCGTCACGCAGCTTGCCGCCAAGGTGAAGGAAGCCTTCGGCGAGGAGCTGGCGGAGGCGCCGGCGGCCGCGCGGTCGCTCGTGCCCGACGGGCCGCTGCGCATCCTGGTGGTCGATGACGAGCCGCTGGTGTCGCTCGGCCTGGTCGACCTGCTGGAAGGGGAGGGCCACGCGGTGATCGAGGCCAGCTCGGCGCAGGAGGCGATCGACCGGCTGACGCACGAGAATTTCGACGTCGTCGTCACCGACCACACCATGCCTGGCATGACCGGCAGCGAGCTTGCGCGCGTCATCCGCAGCCGCTGGCCGGGGGTCGGGATCGTGCTGTCGTCCGGCCATGTCGACCTGCCGGGCGCCGACATCGCCCGGCTGCCGCGGCTCGACAAGCCCTACCGCGTCGACCAGGTGCGCAAGGCGGTGGACCAGGCGATCTGCCGCCACTGAGGTTGTGGCCAGGGGTGCGAAGCCGCCGTCCCGGCCGGCGGGAGGCGAGACCCGCCGTGTCGCTGCGATCAAGGGCGTTTCAAAGTGCGGCGGAGCGCGCCGCCCGCGGGCAGCGCCGGTGGGTGCGGGCATCCGCACGTGGGGGCCGCGGCCGCCGGCACAAGCAAATTGAAGTATCCGCCGTTCCGCATGATACGGCGGATATTCCAGGGCGCTGTCCGGTCTCCGGATGATCCCTTCGCGATCCCGGGCACGGACTCGCCGCCCCCTGTTCGAAAACGGGATTTTCGGCGATCGGACTGCGGCGCGAAGACGGATCGGCCGGAAACCTTATGACCGCATCAGATCGGACGCTCCTGGCATTGGTAATTTTGCATTTTCTATCGCAAAGCCGGCATCCACTCTTGCTGAGAATGCTCTAAGTTTTTGGCTTTTCGTAGCTTCTTTCGTAAAATCAGCACTCGGTTTTGCGGAGAATGCTCTTGCCATGTTCGCCCTGACGCGAACCGGCATTTTTTCTGGCCATGAAAAAATTGTGTTCGGGGGGATTCTCAGGGCAATCGGGTGAAAAATCACGCTGCCAGGAGGCTTGCGAGGAAGTCGTCGTCCCAGGCGGCGACTTTTCGCTT